>NZ_JACCBF010000001.1:1615000-2291434 GCF_013409625.1 Nocardioides kongjuensis | reverse complement strand
CGGCGAGGCGCGCATACTCGCTCCATGGTGGGTCTGGCAGTAGGCCACCGGTAGGAGCGTCGGTCTGGAGCACCTGCGGTGGACGACTGGGACAACACATGACGCCGGGCGCGCGGCCGACCCGGTTGACGATCGTCGAGGACCACGTGCTCTTCGCCGAGTCCGTCGCCGCGACCCTGGCGCAGGAGGGCTACCTGGTCAAGCGCCTCAACCTCGCGGAGTCCGGCGCCACGCTCGCCTCCGTGCTGGCGTGCGTGCTGCGCTCGGTGCCCCGCGTGGTCCTGCTCGACCCGGACCTCGGTCGGATCGGGGACGGCATCCGCCTCGTCGCCCCGTTGGCCGGGGCCGGGGTGTCGGTCGTCGTCCTCACCGATCGCCGCACCCCCGGCGACCGGGGCGAGTGCCTGCGGCAGGGGGCGAAGGCCGTCCTCCCGATGACCGGATGCCTCGACGACGTGCTGGCTGCCGTCGGCCGGATCCGGGACGGGCTGCCCGCCATGCCGGCCGCCGAGCGCGCGGAGCTCGTCGAGGCAGCGTGCCGCGAGCGGGAGGAGGTCCGGGCGGTGCGTGCGCGGCTGGCCCGCCTCACCCCGCGGGAGACGGAGGTCCTGGCGGCCCTGATGGAGGGGGCGCAGGTGCGTGACATCGCCCGCACGTGCGTCGTGTCCGAGACGACGGTGCGCACGCAGGTCAAGTCGATCCTGGCGAAGCTGGAGGTGCGCTCGCAGGTCGCGGCGGTGGGCGCCGCGTCCCGGGTCGACTGGCACCCGCCAGCGACCGGCTGGAACCGCGCGAGCTGACCGGCCGGCGGCCTCAGCCCATCGGCATGGCCGGGGCATCCGGGACGGTCGGCCCGGGCAGGACGCCGGGCGCGAGCAGCATCGTCGCGCCGAGGACCAGCAGCAGCACGGCCGTGGCGAGCGGGAGGTGGCGCCAGGGGAGGGTCTTCTCGGCGGCGATGATCGCGGCGACCAGCGCCATCCACGACACGCTCATCACCCCGAGCGCGAACAGCGCGGCCATCAGCGCCCAGCAGCAGCCGACGCACCAGGCGCCGTTGGTCATGCCCATCCGCAGCGCACCCCCGCGGCCGCCGCGCCACGAGCCGAGGAAGGAGCCGAGAGGGCTGCGGCACCTCGTGAGGCACACGCGCTTCAACGGGGTGAGCTCGTACGCCGCGGCGGCGACCAGGGTCGCGGCGGCCAGGCCGTGGCCGGCCCGGTCCCAGGCCAGGCGGTCGCCGAGCAGGGCGGAGGCAGCGCTCCCGACGGCGTACGCCGCGAGGCCGGCGCCGGCCCAGGTGACCAGGTAGCCGCCGGCGAACAGCCACGGCGACAGGGGCGAGGAGGCGCGGGTGACCTTGGCGTAGAGGGCGATGGTGGGGGCCACCGAGGGCAGCATCATCGCTGCCATCATCACCACCCACGCGCCGAGGAACCAGGCGAGGCCCCCGAGGTCCGTCCACGGTCCGGCGTCCATGCCGCGCATCGTGCGCGCGGTCCACGCCCAGCCGACGGCGGCGACGGCGACGAGGGCGGCGACCAGGCCGAGCCGGGCCCGGGCGGCGGCGTAGGCCGGGGTGAGGCCGGTGTCGGCCGGTGCCCGGCCCGGCGAGCTCATCGGTGCGGCGCTCAGGCTGCCCAGGAGAACTCGGACTTCGACAGCCCGGTGCGGCCCTCGTAGGCGATCCCGAACGCGTTGATCCGGGAGTGCTTCGCCTCGGCCATGGTCAGGTCCGGGCCGATCGGGTGGAACATGCCGTTGAACCGGACCGGCTCGCCGGTCTCGACGCCGAACGGGACGACGTCCTCGATCTCGAAGTCGATGGTGTCGCCGACCCGGACGCTGTGCCGCAGGCCGTCGTCGGCGATCTCGATGCTGGCGCGCTCCACGCCCAGCACCTCGCCGACCAGCGGCGCCAGCGCGCCCATCGGGCCACCGAGCTGGCCTCCGAAGAGCTGGACGAGCTTGTCGAACTGGTCGTCGTCCGAGCCGTCGTCGACGTACACGCCGAGGCGCCAGTTGCCCTCGGTCATCACCTTCGGGGTGTCCGCGATGATCACGACGCGGCGCCCGGCGATGTCGGTGCCCTCGATGTCGCCCGCGCGGATGTCGAACACCAGCGTCACCCGGCAGAAGTCGTAGGTGGCGCCGTGGTCGAGGGACAGGTTGCAGGGACACATCAGCTCGCACGAGCAGGTCTCCACGTAGCTTCCGGTGAGGTTCCAGGACATGGCAGGCTCCTTCTCCCGACTCGAGTCTGGTCCCGCACCCGTAGGCCGTCATCACGTCGATGGGGTAGATCGCTGGGGTGGATCAGCGCGTCAGGCAGCGGCGACGCCGAGGTAGAACGCGGTCACGAACTTCGGCCCACCGGTGGCGTAGAACTCGTCGAGCTCGGTCATGGTGAACCCGGCGTCGGTCACGAGCCTCGCGATGGGCCGGCTGAAGGTGCAGCCACCCGCGATCCTCTTCTCGATCGGGTCGAGGCGGTACTGCCAGCGCTGCACCTTCTCGTCCGGCGCGAGGCCGTGCTCGACGAAGTGCAGGGTGCCGCCGGGCCTGAGCACCCGGCGCACCTCGCGCAGCGCCCGGGCGACGTCGGGGATCGTGCACATGGTCCACGTGCTCAGGGCGCTGTCGAAGGAGTCGTCGGCGAACGGCAGCGACTGCCCGTCCAGCCCGGCCCGGTCGATCGGCACCCGCGAGCCCGCCACCCGGCGCTCCGCGAGCCTCCAACCCAGGTCGGCGGGCTCGACGGCGGTGACCCGGGTGACCGTGTCCGGGTAGTGCGGCACGTTGAGACCGGACCCGAAGCCGATCTCGACCACCTCGCCGTGCAGCCCGGCGCAGGCGCGGTCACGGTGCGGTCGCATGTCCTTGGTGCCGCAGGCGAGGTTCACGATCCGCGGCACGACGTGGTCGTCGTAGAAGCCCATGACCCCAGCGTGCGCCTCGTCCCGGCCGCGCGCCAGCGCCGCGGCTGGACGGATCCCACAACGATTCGGCGACAAGCCTGTGGGATCCGCGCTGTCCCGCGCGCGCCGCGAGATGGAAGGGTCGAGACCGTGCCAACGGTCTCGCGAATCGCCATCGTCAACCGCGGTGAAGCCGCCATGCGACTCATCCACGCCGTGCGGGACCTCAACGCCCGGCACACGTCCGGGAGCGAGCAGATCCGCACGATCGCGCTGCACACCGACGTCGACGCCGGCTCGGCGTTCGTCCGCGAGGCCGACGAGGCCTACCTGCTGGGCGCGGCCGCGGACCGTCCCTATCTCGACCTCGCCGTCCTCGAGCGGGCGCTGACCGAGAGCGGCGCCGACGCCGCGTGGGTCGGCTGGGGCTTCGTGGCCGAGGACCCGGCCTTCGCCGAGCTCTGCGCGCGGCTCGGCGTCACCTTCATCGGCCCCAGCGCCGAGGCGATGCGCCGGCTCGGCGACAAGATCGGCTCGAAGCTGATCGCGGAGGAGGTCGGCGTACCGGTGGCGCCGTGGAGCCGCGGCGGCGTGGACAGCCTCGAGGCGGCCCTCGCCAGCGCCGAGGAGGTCGGCTACCCGCTGATGCTCAAGGCCACCGCCGGTGGCGGCGGACGCGGCATCCGCAAGGTGACCTCCGCCGAGGAGCTCACCGACGCCTACCAGCGCACCCGCGACGAGGCGGAGCGCGCGTTCGGCAGCGGCGTGGTCTTCCTCGAGAAGCTGGTGACCGACGCCCGCCACGTCGAGGTCCAGGTCATCGCCGACGGCCAGGGCACCGCGTGGGCGATCGGCGTGCGCGACTGCTCGGTGCAGCGCCGCAACCAGAAGGTCATCGAGGAGTCGGCCTCGCCGCTGCTCGAGGACGCGCAGACCGCCGACCTCAAGGGCTCGGCCGAGCGGCTCGCCAACGCGGTCGGCTACGCCGGCGCCGGCACCGTCGAGTTCCTCTACCACCCCGGCACCCGGTCCTTCGCCTTCCTCGAGGTCAACACCCGTCTCCAGGTCGAGCACCCGATCACCGAGGAGGTGACCGGCACCGACCTGGTCGCGCTGCAGATCCAGGTCGCGCGCGGCATCCCACTCACCGGCGAGCGCCCGGTCGAGCGCGGCCACGCCGTCGAGGCCCGGCTCAACGCCGAGGACCCCGACCGCGACTTCGCCCCGGCGCCCGGGCGGATCACCCGCCTCGAGCTGCCCGCCGGCCCCGGGATCCGGGTCGACACCGGTGTCGCCGAGGGCGACGTGATCCCCGCCGACTTCGACTCGATGATCGCCAAGGTCATCGCCTGGGGCACCGACCGCGAGCAGGCGCTGGCCCGGCTGCGCCGCGCGATGGGGGAGACCACGGTCGTCATCGACGGCGGTGCCACCAACAAGAGCTTCATCCTCGACCTGCTCGACCAGGGCGAGGTCACCAGCGGTACCCCCACCTGGGCCGACACCGGCTGGATCGACCGGGTCCGCGGCGACCAGTCGGGCGGCCGGCTGCAGTCGGCGCGGCACTCCGGCGTCGCGCTCGTGGCCGCCGCGATCGAGGCGTACGACGAGGAGGAGCGCGCCGAGATCGCCCGCTTCCTCCAGTCCGCGCAGGGCGGTCGCCCGCAGGTCCAGCACGACCCGTCCCGCACGATCGAGCTCAAGCTGCGCGGAGCGACGTACGCCCTCACGGTGCGCCAGACCGGTCGCGCCCGGTACGACGTGACCGTCGCAGGCGGCGGCGAGGAGCGCACCGTCACCGCGGTCCTCGACCGGATCGACGACGTGCACGGACGCCTCACCGTCGACGGCCACCGCTACCGGCTGGTCACCGCCACCCACGGCACCGTCCACCTGGTCGAGGTCGACGACGTCATGCACCGGGTCAGCCGCGACGAGGGCGGCATGGTCCGCTCGCCCGCGCCGGCCCTGGTCGTCGCCACCCCGGTCGCGGTCGGCGACGAGGTCGCCGCCGGGCAGCCGGTGCTGGTGCTGGAGTCGATGAAGATGGAGACCGTGCTCCCCGCGCCCTTCTCCGGGCGGATCAAGGAGCTGCTGGTCCGCGTCGGCGGCCAGGTCGAGACCGGCGCGCCGCTGGTGCGGCTGGACCCGACCGGTGACGGCGACGAGGCCGCGGAGGCTGCCGGTGGGGCCGTCGACCTGGACCTGCCGAGCTCGCACCGCGCCAGCGTGGCCACCGACACGCTCGGTGCCCTCACCGGCCAGCTGCTGGGCTACGACATCGCGCCGGACCAGCGCGGTGCGCTGCTGGCCGGCCACCTCGCCACCCGCGAGCCCGGCGCCCTGCGCGCCGAGATGGACCTGCTCGCGCTGTTCGCCGACTTCGCCGAGCTCAGCCGCAACCGGCCGGCCGGCGACGAGGGCCACACCGAGCTGCGGGTGCACAGCTCGCGGGAGTACTTCCACACCTACCTGCGCAGCCTCGACCCCGACCGCGGCGCGCTCCCTGACCACTTCCGCGACAAGCTGCTCCGGGTCCTCGCGCACTACGGCATCACCGACCTCGAGCGCACCCCCGAGCTCGAGCAGGCGGTCTTCCGGGTCTTCCTGGCCCAGCAGCACCCCTCCGACGTCGACATCGCCGTCGGCGTGCTCCAGCGCTGGCTGAGCACCCCGCCGCCGCCCCCGGCCGAGGAGCAGGCCGAGGCCCGGGCGCTGCTCGAGCGCCTCGTGCGCGCCACCCAGCTGCGCTTCGCCGTCGTCGGAGACCTGGCCCGCTCGGTCCGCTTCGCCTGGTTCGACCAGCCGCTGGTCGACGACGAGCGCCGCACGGTGCTCGAGGGCGTGGCCGCCGAGGTCGCCGCGCTCACCGACGCCGCCGCGCCCGACCGGGACGCCCGGATCGCCGCCCTCACCGCCATCCCCGAGCAGCTGGTCGGCTTCCTCCGCGACCGCCTGGTCGACGGCCTGCCCGAGCGCGAGCCGCTGCTGGAGGTGCTGATCCGGCGCCACTACCTCGAGTACGACCTGCACGACCTGACCGTCTCCGCCCCCGGCGAGTACGGCGGTCGCCCGGTGGTGCACGCCGAGTACGCCACCGACGACAAGGGCGCGACCCGGGTCGTGTCCACGATCGGCGACGTCACCGAGCTGGCCGACCCCGCCGGCGCGCTCGGCACCGCGATCACCGACGCGCTGGTCGCCGACCACGACGACGTCGTCGAGATCTACCTGCGCTGGCCCGACGCCCCTGCCGACCCGGACCGGGCCTCGGCAGAGGTCGCCAAGATGCTCGCCGGCCAGGACTTCGCCGCCCGCGCCCGCCGGGTCTCCGTCGCGGTCTGCCCCGCCGCGCCGCAGCCGGTGGACTACTTCACCTTCCGTCCCGAGGGCGACGGCGAGCTGGTGGAGGACACGCTCATCCGCGGCATGCACCCGATGGTCGGGCGTCGCCTCAACCTGTGGCGGCTGCGCGAGTTCGACGTGACCAGGCTGGCCGCGCCGGACGACGTCCTGCTCTACGAGTGCGTCGCCCGCACGAACCCGGCCGACCGCCGCCTGGTCGCCGCGGCCCAGGTGCGCCAGCTGGCCGTCGTACGTGACGAGGACGGGCGGGTGATCGCGCTCCCGCACGCCGAGCGCGCGGTCGAGAACTGCCTCGAGGCGATCCGCCGGGTCCGTACGGCGCGCGGCCGCGAGGGCACCAAGCTCGACGTCAACCACGTGTGGGTGACGGTGTGGCCGGTCGTCGAGGCGGACCTCGACCAGCTGACCGCGCTGCAGGGCAAGATCACCCCGCTCAGCGAGGGCGCGGGCATCGAGGAGGTGCTCGCGGAGGGCCGCGTCGCGAGCCCCGACGGCGGCGCCCCCACCCCGCTGGCGATCCGGTTCCACGCCAAGCCCGGCGCGGGCGTCGTGGCCGACATCGTCGCGCCGCCCACCGAGCCGCTGGCCCCGCTCGACGAGTACGCCGGCAAGGTGCTGCGTGCCCGGCGCCGCGGCCTGGTCTACCCCTACGAGCTGCAGCCCGTGCTCGCCGGCGGCGGCACGGTGGTCGAGCACGACCTCGACGACACCGGCGTCCTGGTGCCCGTCGAGCGGGAGCCCGGCCAGAACAAGGCCGGCATCATCGTCGCGGTCGTCTCCACCCCGACGCCGCTGCACCCCGAGGGCGTCACCCGGGTCGTGCTGTGCGGGGACCCGTTGATGTCCCTCGGCGCGGTCTCGGAGCCGGAGTGCTCGCGGATCATCGCGGCCATCGACCTCGCCGAGCGCCTGGGCGTGCCGGTCGAGTGGTTCGCGGTCTCGGCCGGTGCCCGGATCTCGATGGAGAGCGGCACCGAGAACATGGACTGGGTGGCCGCGGCCCTGCGCCGGATCGTCCAGTTCACCCAGGCCGGTGGCGAGATCAACATCGTCGTCGCGGGGATCAACGTCGGCGCCCAGCCGTACTGGAACGCCGAGGCCACGATGCTGATGCACACCAAGGGAATCCTCGTGATGACCCCCGACAGCGCGATGGTGCTGACCGGCAAGCAGTCCCTCGACTTCTCCGGCGGCGTCTCGGCCGAGGACAACCACGGCATCGGCGGCTACGACCGGGTGATGGGCCCCAACGGCCAGGCGCAGTACTGGGTGCCCGACCTGGCCGGCGCGTTCGGCGTCCTCATGGCGCACTACGACCACACCTACGTCGCCCCCGGCGAGAACGGGCCGCGGCGCGCCGAGTCGAGCGACCCGGTCGACCGCGACGTGACGTCGTACCCGCACCCCGGCACGGACTTCGCGACCGTCGGCGAGATCTTCTCCGCGACGCACAACCCGGACCGCAAGAAGCCCTTCGACATCCGCACGGTGATGCGGGCGCTGGCCGACGCCGACCACGAGATGCTCGAGCGCTGGGCCGGCATGGCCGACGCCGACACCGCGGTCGTCGTCGACACCCGGATCGGCGGGTACCCGGTCAGCCTGGTCGGCATCGAGTCCAAGCCGGTGCCGCGAGCGGGCTTCCCTCCCACCGACGGCCCCGACACCTACACCGCGGGCACCCTGTTCCCGCGGTCGTCGAAGAAGGTGGCCCGCGCGATCAACGCGGCCTCCGGCAACCGGCCACTCGTCGTGCTGGCGAACCTGTCGGGCTTCGACGGCTCGCCGGAGTCGATGCGCAACCTGCAGCTGGAGTACGGCGCCGAGATCGGCCGGGCGATCGTCAACTTCGACGGCCCGATCGTGTTCTGCGTGATCTCGCGCTACCACGGCGGCGCGTTCGTGGTCTTCTCCAAGCAGCTGAACCCGGCGATGACGGTGCTCGCGATCGAGGGCTCCTACGCCTCGGTTCTCGGCGGTGCCCCGGCCGCAGCGGTCGTGTTCGCGGCCGAGGTCGCCAAGCGGGCCGCGGCCGACCCGAAGGTCGCCGAGCTCCAGGAGCGGATCGACCACGCCGAGGACGGTGAGCGCGGCGCCCTCGTCGTCGAGCTCGCCGAGCTGCGGGCCCAGCTGCGCGCCGACAAGATCGCGGAGGTGGCCGCCGAGTTCGACAGTGTCCACGACATCCACCGCGCGGTCGAGGTGGGCTCGGTCGACGAGGTGATCGCGGCCAGCGACCTGCGGCCGAAGGTGATCGGCGCGATCCAGGAGGGTTGGCAGCGCTGAGCCTCTCGGGGGCTCAGCGCCGGGTCGACTCGCGCACCACCAGGCGGGACGGCACCAAGGTCTCGACGACGTCCTGCCTCCCGTGCACGACGACGTCGACCAGTGCCTCGACGGCTGCCTCCCCGGTGGCGCGCGGGTCGATGTCGACGGCGGTGATGCGCGGACGGGTGATCTGCAGCGACGGCCCGTCGACGTACGACGCCAGCAGGACGTCGTCGGGCACGCGGATGCCGCGCTCCCGGAGGTGGTGGAGGGCCACGACCACCGAGCCGTCGGGGACCAGGACGAGGGCGTCGGCTCCCGAGGCGAGTGCCTCGTCGACCGCGGCCGTGGCGTCCTCCGGCCGGTAGGCCAGGGGGATGTCGACGATCCGGACGCCGGCGTAGCGGCGGCAGGCCTCACGGATCTGCTGGCCGAAGGACGTCTCGTCGCCGGGGGCGACGACGGCGATCGAGGTGGCCCCGGTCGCGACCACGTGGTCGAGGAGCTCGCCCGTGGCGGTGAGGTGGTCGGAGGCCACGACGCCCACCGGCCCGGCGTCGGGACCGAGGTCGCGCTCGACGGTGACCATCGGGACGGGGAGCGAGCGGAGCACCGCGAGGACCGGGTCGCCGACCGCGGGGTCGGCGACGATCAGGCCGTCGATGTGCAGGGCCCGCAGCTGCTCGACGTTGTCCCACGCCGGCACGAGGGTGAGGGCCAGCCCGTGGGTGAGGGCGGCCTCTGCGGCTCCGCGTGAGAGCTGCACGTAGTACTCGAAGCCGACGGTCCGGTCGGGCACGTAGAGGCCGAGTGCGCCCGAGCGTCCCAGGCGCAGGCTGCGTGCGGCCGCGCTGGCGACGTACCCGATCTCGTCGGCGACCTGGCGCACGCGCTCCCGGGTCTCGGACGCGATCCGGCCCTGGCCCGAGAGGGCCTCCGAGACGGTCGACGTCGAGACGCCGGCCGCCCGGGCGACGTCGCGGATCGTGACTCGGCGCGGTGGCATGCGGACAACCTACCGAGTGCTGAGAACCTCGCCCACGGCTATTGCCGAAACGTTTCGTCATGTGCTTTCCTGTGGCCCGCGCCACACGAGAGGACTTGGAATGACGCACGCCGACCTGGTCGTCCGCGACACGCACGTCGTCACCTGGGACGAGGCACGGCCGAGCGCCGACGCCATCGCCCTGCGTGGCGACCGGGTGGTCGCCCTCGGTGCCGAGGAGGTCGCCGCCGTCACCGGCCCCCGCACGGAGGTCGTCGAGGGAGCCCTGGTGCTTCCGGGGTTCCAGGACGCCCACGTGCACGCCCCCTTCGCCGGGCACAACCTGCTCCGGGTCTGGCTCAACGACCTCGAGGGGAAGGACGCCTACCTGGCGCACATCGCCGCGTACGCCGCCGCGCACCCCGACGCGCCGTGGATCGTCGGCGGGGGATGGGCGATGGAGTACTTCCCCGGCGGCACCCCGCGCAAGGAGGACCTCGACGCGATCGTGCCCGACCGGCCGGTGTTCCTGCTCAACCGTGACGTGCACGGGGCCTGGGTGAACTCCCGAGCCCTGGCGGTCGCGGGCATCGACCGCGCCACGCCGGACCCGTCGGACGGCCGCATCGAGCGCGACCCCGTGACCGGGGAGCCGACCGGCACGCTCCACGAGGGTGCCGCCTACACCTTCAACGACCGCTTCGTGCCGCGTCCGGCCCAGGCCGACTGGGAGCAGGCGATCCGGGTGGCGCAGGCCCACCTGCACGGCCTGGGCATCACCGGCTGGCAGGACGCGTGGGTCACGCCGGACACACAGGCCGCCTACGAGGCGCTGGCCAAGAACGACGAGCTGACCGCCCGCGTCGTCGGCGCGCTGTGGTGGGACCGGCACCGGGGGCTGGAGCAGGTCGAGGAGCTGGTCGCACGCCGGGGGAGCGGCCCCGTGGGGACCTTCTCCCCGACGAGCGTCAAGATCATGGCCGACGGCGTGATGGAGAACTACACCGGCGCGCTGCTCGAGCCCTACTGCGACGGCTGCGGCGGACACACGGACAACCGCGGCCTGAGCTACGTCGAGCGCGCGCTGCTCCAGGAGGCCGTGACCGCGCTGGACGGCCACGGCTTCCAGGTGCACATGCACGCCATCGGTGACCGCGCCTCCCGCGACTGCCTCGACGCGGTCGCCGCAGCCCGCTCTGCCCACGGGCCCAACGACCTGCGCCACCACATCGCCCACCTGCAGCTCGTGCAGCCCGAGGACCTCCCGCGCTTCGCGCAGCTGGGCGTGGTGGCGAACTGCCAGGCCTACTGGGCGCAGAGCGACGCCCAGATGGACGAGCTCACGCTGCCCTTCCTCGGCGAGGACCGCGCCCGGCTGCAGTTCCCCTTCGCCGACCTGGTGCTCCACGGTGCACGGCTGGCGATGGGCAGCGACTGGGCCGTCTCGACGGCCGACCCGCTCGCCCAGATCGAGGTGGCCATCACCCGCACGGATCCCTCGCAGCGGGGCGGCGCCCCGTTCCTGGCGCACCAGGCGCTCGATGCCGCCACCGCGTTCCGCGCCTTCACCGCCGGGTCGGCGTACGTCAACCACGACGACGAGGCCGGCGTGCTCCGGGTCGGGTCGCGGGCCGACCTGGCCGTCCTCGACACCGACGTCCTCGCCGGTCCGCACGCGCCCGACGTCCTGCCGACCGACGCCCGGGTCACCCTCACCGTGGCCGCCGGCCGGGTCGTCCACCGCACCGCCTGACACCGCACACCCCAGGAGTTCCCATGTCCCACCCCACCGGCCGGTTCCAGCGCGTGCTGGGCACGCCCGAGCTGATCCTGTTCGGCCTGGCCTACATGGTGCCGCTGACGGTGTTCACGACCTACGGCGTCGTCACCGACATGACCGGCGGCCACCTGCCCGGGGCCTACGTGCTCACCCTCGCGGCGATGCTGTTCACGGCCTACTCCTACGGCCGCATGGTCGTGGCCCACCCGTACGCCGGCTCGGCGTACTCCTACACGCAGAAGGCCTTCGGTGCGCACGCCGGCTTCCTCGCCGGGTGGAGCCTGCTGCTCGACTACGTGTTCCTGCCGATGATCAACTACCTGGTCATCGGCATCTTCCTCCACGCCCAGTGGCCCGCGGTCCCGGCCTGGGTGTGGGTCCTCCTCTCGATCACCGTGGTGACCGGCCTCAACGTGCTCGGCATCAAGATGGTGAGCCGGATGAACCTGGTCCTGGTCGGTGCGCAGGCGGTCTTCATCATCGTGTTCCTCGCGACGTCCCTGCACCACCTGGCCGGCGACGGCGCACCCTCCCTCGGCACCTCCTTCTTCGGCGAGGGCGCGCAGTTCTCCTCCCTGGCCGCGGGCGCGGCGGTGCTCTGCCTGTCCTTCCTCGGCTTCGACGCCATCTCGACGCTCTCCGAGGAGGCGCGCGACGCCCAGCGCACCATCCCGCGGGCGATCTGGCTGGTGACCCTGTACGGCGGGCTGCTGTTCATCGCCCTCGCCTGGGTGGGCCACCTGGTCTTCCCCGACCCGTCGCTGTTCACCGACGTCGACTCGGCGGCCACCGACGTCATGAGGGAGGCGGGAGGCGCGTTCCTCGTCTCCTTCTTCACCGCCGCCTACGTCGCCGGCTGCTTCGCCTCCGCCATGGCCTCCCAGGCCAGCGTGGCCCGCATCCTCTTCGCCATGGGGCGCGACGGGGTGCTGCCCCGCACCGTGTTCGGCCGTCTGCACCCGCGGTTCAACACCCCCGTCCTCGCCGTGCTCGTGGTCGGGGCGGTGTCCCTGACGGCCCTGTTCATCAGCCTCGAGCTCGCGGCGGCCATGATCAGCTTCGGGGCGCTGGTGGCCTTCTCCATGGTCAACCTCGCGGTGGTGAAGCACTACCTCGTCGACCACGGCCACCGCGGGACCGCGGCTCTCGTCCGCTACGGCCTCGTGCCGCTGATCGGCTTCGCGCTGACCGCCTGGCTGTGGACCAGCCTCTCGGCGACGACCTTCAAGGTGGGGCTCAGCTGGTTCGGGATCGGCGTGGTGTACCTGGCGGTGCTGACCCGTGGCTTCACCCGGCGACCCCCGGTGCTCGACCTCGACGAGAGCGACGTCGAGCCCGACGCTGCGGCCGCAGCGTCGTGATGCTGTCCTGGCCGGCCGCCTGATTTCCTCGATTCTGGGGAACCCAGCACCTGCCGGGAGAGGGCGCTCTCCGCGACACTGGCGTGAGGCGGCAGCAGCCACGTTGCCTGACCCCGGGGCCTGCGAAGGGGGAGCTGGATGATCCGCGTGAAGCTCTTCGGGCCGACGTCCGTCGAGGTCGACGGCCAGTGGCTCGCACCCGGCGCCCTGCGCGGCCGGCCCCGGCAGATCCTGGAGATCCTCGCCGTCGGGGCAGGTGCGCCGGTCGCGAAGGACCGGCTGGCCGACCTGGTCTGGGACGGCGAGCCGCCGGCGTCGCACCACGGCACCCTGGAGAGCTACGTCTGCAACCTGCGGCACTGCCTGGGGGTGCGCAGTGGACGAGGCTCGGTCCTGGCGACCTCGGCCGGCGGCTATCAGCTCGCCGGGCCGTCGGTGTCGGTGGACCTGACCGAGGCGCGCGCCCACCTCGACGCCGCGACCGGCCACGCGGACGTCGCGGTGGACCGGGCACTGGACGCGGTCCGGCTGACCACGGGCGACCTCCTCGAGAGCGAGCCGTACGCCGCGTGGGCCGAGCGGACACGGGAGGTCTTCGCCCGGGAGGCGGTCGCGACGTACGTGCGCGCCGCCGGCCTGGCCAACGCGACCCGGCGCTTCGGCGACGCGACCCGGCTGGCCGTCGAGGCCGTGCGCCTCGACCGACTGTGCGAGCTCGCCTGGCAGCAGCTGATCCGGTCGTACTGGCTCGCCGGACGCCACGGCGAGGCATTGCGTGCCTATGCGGACCTGCGGCAGGTCGTGCTCGACGAACTCGGAGACGAGCCCGGTCCCGAGACCCGCGAGCTCTACTTCGCGGTGCTGCGCGACTCCTCCGACGAGCGGGACCGGCGCCGCCTGGCCGGCCCCGAGCTGGAGACGCTTCTGGTCCTGCTCCGCCAGTCCCTGGCGTCGACCCCCGGGGCCGTGCTCCCCGCCCTCGACTCGGCCCTGTCGGCGGCAGCCGTCAGGGTGATCGCCCTCCAGCCGTGAGCCGCACCGCCTTCTCCCAGTCCTGGCGGGGCAGCCCGAACGGGTCGTCGTGCTCGGGACCGCCGCCCCGGCACCGTGGGCATGGAGGGCCCTTCGATTCATGGGGGTGGAAGAAAGTTGATGGCTCAGACCGTGTCGCGTCCGGCGCCCGCCCGGCCGACCAGGATCGTCGTGGTCGACGATCACCTGATGTTCGCGCAGCTGCTCGCGATCACGCTCGCTGACCAGCCCGACATGGAGTGCGTCGGCATCGCCGGCGACGTCGCGGTCGCGCTCGAGATGGTCGCGTCGCTGCAACCCGACCTGGTGCTGATGGACGCGCGGCTGCGCGACGGTGACGGCGTGGCCGCCACCGCAGAGCTGGTGGCCAGCCACCCGCGCCTGCGGGTCGCGGTGCTCAGCGGCTACATCGACACCACGCTGATGCGGCGCGCCGCGGAGGCCGGCGCCTGCGCCCTGCACCCCAAGGACGGTGACGTCGAGGAGATCCTGCACGCGGTGCGCACCGCCCGCTGCGGGAGCTTCGTCGTCCAGCCCCGGCTGCTGCGCAACCTCGGCGTCGACCCCGCCGCGCTCGCGGCGCACCCGCCGTCGTTGAGCGCCATCGAGCACGAGGTCCTCCAGTTCCTGGCGGCCGGGCTCGACGCGTCGGTCATCGCCCAGGAGCTCGGCATCCCGGTGGGCAGGTGCCGCGGCCACGTGCAGGACGTGCTCACCAAGCTCGGGGCTCCGTCACCGCTCGAGGCCGTCGTGGTCGCGCTGCGCTCCGGCCTCGTCGGCGTCAGCGATGTCGCCTCGTGACCGTACCCGGCCGCCAGCAGGTGGGCTCGGCCGTCGCGCCCTCGTCGAGTTCCTCGTGCGCGCGATGCTCTCGGTGCTCGTCGTCAGCGTCGCGACCCTGTACGTCGCCCAGACGATGTCGGAGAAGATGGCGATCCGCGATGCCCGCGCCCGTGGCGAGGCCTTCGCGCGGGGGGTCGCGGCCCCGCTCGTCACCCAGGGGGTCCGGGACGGTGACCCGGCAGCGACGGAGGTCTTCGCGCGGGTGATGGCGAACCGGATCGAGGCCGGCTCGATCGTCCACATGAAGCTGTGGAGCACGGACGGCACGGTCATCTGGTCGGACGAGACCGCCCTGATCGGGCGGAGGTTCGAGCTCGAGGAGCCGATGCGGTCGCTGGCCGGCGGCTCGTTCTCGCACGCCGAGCTCTCCGACCTGTCGCACGCCGAGAACGAGCTGGAGGCAGCACCGGGCCACCTCCTCGAGGTGTACGTCGGGGCGGCGGACGCCGACGGCGTACCGCTGATCTTCGAGACCTACTGGTCGGCGGCCCGGATCCACGACGACGAGCGGCGGCTGCTCTGGACGATCGCGCCGCTGTCGGTCGGGTCGATGCTGCTGCTGCTGGCCCTGGTGCTGCCCATCGCGGTGAGCCTGGCCCGCAGCGCCAATCGCAGCGTGCTGGAGCGCAACCGGCTGCTGCGCCACGCGCTGGGCGCGGCGGACCTCGAGCGCTCCCGGATCGCGCAGGTGCTGCACGACGGGGTGGTCCAGGACCTCGCCGGCCTCGGCTACGCCCTGCCGTCGGCGGCGTCGCGGCTGGCACGCGTCCCCGACGCCGAGGACGCCCACCAGATCGTCGTCGACGCCACCGAGCTCGTGCGCCGCGACCTGGCCGCGTTGCGCACGCTGCTGGTCGACATCTACCCGCCGTCGCTCGCGCTGGGGGAGCTGGCCAACGCCCTCGACGAGCTGGCGGTCTCGGCGCAGCGGTCCGGCACGGTCGTCAGTGTCGACGTCCGGACCGATCGGGTCCTGGGTCGGGTCACCAACCAGCTCGCGTACCGGATCGTGCGCGAGGGCCTGCTCAACGTCGTCAAGCACGCCGGTGCCACGCGCGCCTGGGTCGTCGTCCGGGCGAGCGCGAGCGAGGTCGAGGTCTCGGTGCGCGACGACGGCCGGGGACTCGCGCCCGAGCGGATCTCCCAGTCGCCGTCGGGTCACCTCGGGCTGCGCCTGCTCCGCGACGCGGTCGTCCACCAGGGCGGCGAGCTCACCATCGGCCCCGCTCTGGACGGCGGCACCGTGTTGCGCGGCTCCTTCCCGGTGCCTGACCCGGACCGGTAGGGCCCCCGCCGTCCAAGGATTACGCAGGCCCGCGTGTCGAGACTGGGCACGGACCGCGGGACGGGAACCGCGCAGGAGGTGGCTGATGATCCGGGTGGTGATCGCCGACGACCATGTCCTGGTCCGGATGGGCATCGGCACGATTCTCGGGGAGCAGCGTGACATCACGGTGTGCGGGAGCGCGGGCACCGGCGAGGATGCGGTCGCGCTGGCGCGGACGCTGGCTCCCGACGTCGTGCTCCTCGACCTGTCGATGCCGGGCTGCGGCGGCCTCGCCGCCGCGGCGGAGATCGTGGCTGCGAACGCCGGCGTCCACGTGCTCGTCCACACCTGCCACGGCGCTCCCGCACTGATCCGTGCCGCCCTCGCCGTCGGCGCGACGGGGTACCTGTTCAAGGGCGCGGACGCCGGTCAGATCGTCGATGCGGTCCGCGCCGTGCACCGGGGCGACGTCTGGCTCTGTCCGGCAGCAGCCACCGCGCTGGCCGACGACCTCCTCATCGAGGATTCGAGACCGCCCCGGAACCGTGGTGGGCGTCCTCGCCACCGCCGAGGACCGTGGGTGCGCCGCCCCACGCGGTGAGCGCCAGGGCCGCCCAGACCGCGGCGCACGCCACCGCGATCCCCCGACGGGACGGTCGGGGACGTGACCGGCTCCCCGCTCGCCCGCGCGGGCTCGCGGCGTACAGGGCGACGCACGCTGCCGCCACCGACATCAGCTCGAGGACGCCGCAGGCCAGGTCCGGTACGCCGACCGGCTCCGGCGCGCGGAAGTCGTCGGGGCCCATGGGAAGCCCGGTCGTTCGAGAGACCGACCAGAGCGCAACGGTCGTGAGTCCGGTGCCGACAACGAGGAGCGCCGCCCGCCGCGACCAGGCGTAGACCGCCGCGAGAGCGAGGGTCAGCTCGGCCAGCTGGACCACGATGAAGAAGAACCCCGCCAGCACCCACTCACCGAAGTGCTCACCGGCGACGGTGCCGTGGATGACAGCGCTGCCGACCAGGGCACTCGTCACGACGGCGCGTGCGACCAGGTCGACGTCGGCCGCCATCGACACCTGCCGGCCCGCGTCGGCGGGGGACAGCACACCGGTCATGGCCCCACCCTGCCGGGCGTACCTTGTGAATTGCTGGTGCCGCGATGCGATCCAAGGTGCGCGCAAGGTCTCCCGCCGATGCTGGGGAGATGAGCAGCGCGAAGCGGCACGGTGGGCGGCGGTGGGGGGCTGCGCAGCACAGGCCCGCACGGGGCGCTGGCGCGCGCCCGGCGCTGGCCTGCCTGCTGCTGCCTGTCGTCGCCAGCACGGTGGTCGTCGTACCACCGGCCGGCGAGCGGCCGGCCGGCGCGGCGGACGAGGCCGCCTCGGTGACCCCGGCACGTCTGCGCTCCGTGCCCGGCGCCGCCGGGCACGTGTACGACGTGCCGATAGTGCTCGCCGCCCCGGGCGGCGACAGCCCCCGCAGCGCCGTGTCGGCGCTGTTGTGGCAGGCCTACGCACAGGCAGTGGCGAGCGCGCCCGCACACTGCCACCTGCCGCTGTCGCTGCTCGCCGCGATCGGGCAGGTGGAGTCCGGCTCGCTGTCCGGGCGTGCCCTCGACCCCGGGCACCGGGTGGTGCCGCCGGTCCTCGGCCCCGTGCTCGACGGGACGGCGTTCGCAGCGGTCGCCGACACCGACCGGGGGACCCTCGACGGGGACACCCGATGGGACCGCGCGGTGGGGCCGATGCAGTTCCTCCCCGGCACGTGGGTGCGGTGGGGGAGCGACGGCGACGGCGACGGCGTCCTGGATCCGCAGGACATCGACGACGCCACGGTCGCCGCCGCGGAGTACCTCTGCGCCGAGGGCAGGGACCTCGCCGATCCGGCCGACCTCGAGGCGGCGGTCCTGGCCTACAACCACTCGCGGGACTACCTCGAGCTGATCCTGGGCTGGAAGGACCGTCTCGACGGTGCTCTTCCGGTCCAGCCGCCTCCGCACCCGCCGGTGGCGACCCAGATCGCCACCCAGGTCCCGCCGGCGCCGCAGCCCGTGACGGGAGGCCAGGGCCAGGCCACGCTCGTCGCAGCCGCGCCGCCTGTCCCGGCGCCGCCTGTCCCCGAGCCACCTGTCCCCGAGCCCGTCCCGAACCCTGTGCCCGTGGAAGTGCCCGCCGACCTGCCCGAGCCGCCTGCGCCGGTGCCGCCGGAGGAGAGCACGCCGAAGGCCTGCGCTCCGCCGGCGGACTCCACCGAGTCGACCGAGTGGCCCACCGAGGAGGCCGGCGACACCCCGACGGCCGACCCCGTGCCCGGGCCGACGACCACGCCGGCACCGGCTCCGGTGTGCACGCCGCCGGTGGAGGAGTCGCCGGTCGAGGGATCGGCGGTCGAGACCCCGTCGGTCGAAGCGGATCCGACCGCCCTCGCGGGGACCCCGGTTCCCTGAGCTCGAGTCCCGGGTGCGGAGGAGGAGGGGCGGCTCGATGGCCCGCCCCTCCTCTCCCGTGTCGGGCTAGCAGCTGCTGGCGTCGACCCTGCGCACCGAGCAGCTGTCCGCCGGGAGCACGTGCTGCAGGCCCCAGGCTCCGACCGCGGTGAACGGACGCCGGGCGTCGCCGTACACGTAGTCGCCGGGTTGTCCGCCGCCGGCACCGCCGACCACGTCGAGGTCGAAGGTCTCCCACGGACCCATCCCTTGGGCGGACATCCAGTTCGTTCCGGGGATCAGCCGGTCCTGCGGCCAACGCAGGCCGCCCAGCGAGAAGACGTGGCTGTTCTCGCTGCCGGGAGCCATCAGCACGTGCACCAGCATCGGGTCGCCGGCGTATGCCGTCAGGGTCGGCACCGCACCGGGGTCGACGAAGGCGCTGGCGCCGTCGCCGGCCGGGGCCGCCCGGTACCCGAGGAGCGTGCGTCCGGCGTCGGCGTCGGTCGGGTACGGCATCTGGTCGCGTCCCATGGCGATGTCGTCCTCGGCCAGCTGGACCGTGAAGTCACGGTAGTTCGGCTGAGCCTGGCCCGGAGCCCGGACCAGCACCTGGGCGCCGAGGTCCTTCAGGGCGCCCGTGGTCGGGTCCCGGAAGATCGTCGGCTGGCCCGGGACGGTCGAGGCCGGGGCCACCACCACGACGCCGTACAGGCCGTTCTTGAGGCTGGTGCCGTTGGCGAGGTCACCGATCGCAGCGCTGCCGATGTGGTCGGTGGGCACGTAGTAGCGGTAGGTGCGGCTGCCCCCGGGCGCCACGTCCTGCTCGGGTGCGTAGCCCACGTCGACGCCGCCGGACCCGGCCTCCCTGTCGAGCTTCCCCACACTGAACCCGACCGGTGTCACGAGCCGGTTGCGCAGCGTGACTGTCACGCACTCGCCCGCGACCACGTGCATCACCAGGGGCTCGGGCTGCTTGATCCGCTGGATGATCGCGTTCGCGTCAACCGTCGGTACGTACGCCGTCCGCGCGCCGTTGAAGGTCGTGGACCGGTCCACGGCGGACAGGTCGAAGGACCGGGCCGGCGCGCCGGCCGGGCATGGGTTGCCCGGCGGAGCATCCGGCGGAGGGCCGCCGGTGCTGGTCGGTTCGGTGTACGTCGTGCTCGGGGTGCTCACGCCCGGAAGCGGTTTGAGGTTGCCGACCAGCCCCGGCAGCACCCGGACGATGCCCCACGCGCCCTGCTGGGTGCGTTCCTCCATGCCGTTGGCGTACAGGTAGTCACCGGGCTGCAGCCGCATGGCGTCGGGCCTGCCGTTGAGCACCAGGGTGAACCGCTCGCTGATGCCGCCGTGGACCGCGTCGACCAGGGAGCCGTTCGGCTGCCCGCCGGCGCTCTGCCGTGGCTCGAGCACGGTGGTGGTGCCCAGGAAGTGGAGCGTGTCGAGGGTCGGCGAGATGCTGATCGCGCGCACCACCAGGGGGTCGTCGGGGTAGAGCCTCGGCAACGGGGTGAGCGGGTCGCCGTACGTCCACGAGCTGAACTGGTGGGCCTTGTCGGGCCGGTCGACCAGCGGGTTGGCACGCAGGTTCAGCGTGGAGAAGTCGCTCCTGTCGTTGTCGTTGATGGTCCACAGCGCGAGCTCGCGGAAGCTGCCCTCGACCAGGCCGGGCGCGAGCGGGTTCGTGGTGTGGATGTCGACGAGGGCTCCGGAGTCGACCGGCTGACCGGTGACCGGGTCGGTCCAGGTCGAGCCCTTCGGCTCGACGATGATCTGGCCGACGAGACCGTGACCCCAGCCGTGGATGCCGTCGACGTGGTCGTGCCAGAAGACGTTGTCGAGCAGCACGTCCGGGTACCAGCGGTTCTGCATGAACTCGGTTCCGGCGAACTCCCCAGCCGCGTGCGCCTTGCCCAGCGCGGCCGTCAGGGTGACGGTGCGCAGGTTCGTGTTGACCGACTTGACCTGCCGGATCTCGATGCCCTCCGTGCCCTGGCCGATCGCGATCCACCTGCCCACGACCTTGTTGTTGGCGTCCAGGCCGCTCAGTCCCGCCACCGAGGTCAGGCTGATGGTGGACGCCCCCTTGAGCGCGTTCTTGCTCAGTGTCGGCTCCACCTGGTTGTAGGGCCGCACGCTGTGCTCGTAGGCGAAGCCGGCGCTGACGCCGTCCGATCCCTGGATGTCGAACTGCACGTGGTGGATGTGCATCGAGACCTTGGAGAAGCCGTCGAAGACCGCCGAGTCCGGGATCTCGCTGTTGAGGGTGAGAGCCACGCAGTCGCCCTGGTTGGCACGGATGGCCAGCGGTTCGCCTGCCTCGGGATCGGCCAGCAGCGCGGTCTTGTCCTTGGCCAGCACGAACACCTTGCCGTCGGGATCGACGAACGTCGGGGTCCGCCGGATCGGCTTGGCGACAGCCACGACGTTGTAGGTGCGGGTGGTGCGACCCGCCGGGCACAGCCCGTCGGTGCGGCGAGCCCACGGGTCGGTGCCGGTGCCGGCCTGCCCGGCGTTGTTGCCGAGGTACGGCGCGCCCGTGTGCCCGTTGCCGGTGAAGGGTGGTCGGCCACCGATGTGCGTGCGCAGGAGGGGGTACGCCGGTCTGCCGTTGCGTGGGTTGAACAGGATGGTCGGCCGGTTGCCGACGATCCTGTCCCGGTCGATCAGCAGCAGGTTGGGCTGTCCGGCGACCTGGTGGGGCGACTCGACGAAGTCGGTCGGGTCGGCGGGCGCACCGAGGTAGACCGGCCGGGCCGTCGTCCCGGCGATCTTCCAGTCCATCACCGTGGCGTCCTGGTTGTTCGCGGGGATGCCCGACGGCGGCAGCTGCGGCCGGATCCAGCTGTCGAGGTTGTTGGCCGTGATCCTGGTGCCGCCGTAGGTGCGCCCGATCAGGCCCGACGAGTCGACCGGTGCGGGCGGGGCCAGTCGGTCGGGCAACGGCACCAGGTCGGGCTGCAGGGTGTCGTAGACCCGCCACAGCGCCCACATGCCCGAGACGTAGTGCTTGGCGATGTGGCAGTGGTAGAGGAAGTCTCCGGCGGACTGCTGCACGCCGCCGGCGCCGCCCTCGAGCTCGAGGTTGTAGGACTCGCCGGGGCCCACCGACTGGGAGTCGAGTCGCTGCGAGGGCGACAGGTCGGTCGCCGGGTCCTTCCGCAAGCCGGTGTCGGCGTAGTAGTACGACGGGTCGGAGACCGGGTTGAAGCGCCAGCGGTCGCCGCCGCCGTGCAGGTGGAAGATGTGGAATTTCTCCGCACCGGCGTGCATCAGCCGGATCTTCGTCGGGTCGGCTAGGTAGCCGCGCATCATGGGCGTCGACGGCTCGCCGAAGGTGTAGGAGCTGTAGGCGTGGCTCTTCTCCTTCGGGAAGGCCAGCAGCCGGTTGCGGAACGACTCGCTGCGGTAGTTCATCGCGAAGCTGCCCGGACGGTAGGAGCCGGTCGTGTTGTCCACCAGCGGCACGAGGCTGCCGTCCTTTGCGGTGAGCTGCTCGTTGTCGTTGCCGATCTCGTGGTGGAGCAGGGCGGCCTCGCGGAACGCGCAGGTCGGTTCGTGACTGCCGATGTCGCAGGGCACGTCGATGCCCGCCGGCTTGATGATCGCCTCCCAGCCGGAGAGGAGCGGCTTGCCCGGCTCGCTGGCGTCCCAGTAGGTCGACCCCGGGGGTTCGACGACAAGGGAGCCGAACAGGCCATGGTCGACCGCGGCCCGCATGCCGGGGCCGGGATGGATGTGGTGCCCGCCCTCGGCGCGCGCGTCGTCGGGCACGGCGTACCGGTAGGTCACGGTGTCGCCCGGCCCGGCGGCCGACGACGGGTTGCTGCCGACCTGGTCGCCGGAGGAGTCGACGGCGAACTCGAGTCCGTCGATGTGCATGCCGACCGAGCCGCGCGAGGTCTGGTTGGTGAAGGTGATCGCGACGCAGTCACCCTCGTTGGCGCGGATCACGAGCGGCTGGATCGGGTCGTCGCGCAGTCCGATCGACACCTGCTGGCTCTGCTCCTGCTGCCGGATCGCGGGGATCGCGCTGGTCAGCGCGTACATGGTGCCCTGCGGGTCGTGGTCGCCGAACCTGTTGACGGGGATGTCGACGTCGATCGCCGTGACGTCGAAGGAGGCATCCGTGGGCCCACCGGCGAGGCAGCCGGGGGCCGCGGATGCGGCGGGTGCCACCGACGTCAGCGCGGCAGTGGTGAGCAGGGTGACGGCGCCGGTCGCGACGGCGACGAACGCCCGCATCCGTCGTGGCGACAGCGTGCCGACCGCCGAACGAGCCCGGCGGCACAGGGCGAGCAGGGGCAGCAGGACGGCGAGCAGCATCGCCGTGTCCCCGAGCAGCCCGGTCACGCTGGGCGTCGCGCCCGCGGAGGACGCGTGCAACTGGGCGCCGGTCGCGACGGCCAGCGCTGCCGCGGGGGCGACCAGGAGCACGGGACGTCGCGCCGAGAGCAGCACGACGACCACCGCCACGGCCGGCACGAGGGCGAAGCCCACCATGGCACCGAGCTGCACGAGCGCACCGGCCGGGTCGTCCGTGGCGCCGTGACCCGCATGCCGGCCCGGCTCGAGGAGGACCAGCCAAGCCGACCCGGCGACGGAGCACAGCAGGCCGACGAGCAGGTCGGCGGCGAGCGCGCCGCCGACCTGGTCCGTCCGGACGGTCCGAGACATGGTTGCGGGTCGGGGCGTCATGACTGCCCTCCTGGCTGGGAACTAGTGGTGGCTGTGGTCCTCGCCGCCGGGAGCCGGCGTGCCGGAGGAACCCGGGGCTGCGGGGAGTGCGGGAATGTCGATCGACCGGTCCGAGCCGGTCGCGCCGAGCGTGAGGTGGGTCCAGTCGCGTGGCACCACGAAGCTGACGGAACCCTCGACCACCGCGTGTGGGGTGAGGGTGCCGTCGCCGAGCGTGCCGCTGACGGGGAGCAGCGGTCGGCTGGAGCCGGGGGAGAAGGCCCGCAGCTGCCCGGCGTCGTAGCCGGCCGCGCGGTCACCCGCGGAGACGCGCAACCAGACCTGCACCATCATCTGGTCCTCCGGGACCCAGCCCGAGATGTTGTGGCCCATGCCGCTCATCAGGTCCGAGGCCGCGACGCCGACGACCTCCTCGGCCGAGAGCAGCTCGACCCGCGCGCCCCCGAGCTGCAGGACCGCCGGGTCCGGGACCGGGTTGCTCGCCAGGTCGATCGCGCGGTAGCCGCCGTACGCCGTCGCCGCGACCAGCAGGGCCACGGCCAGCGCGGCCCACCTGGTCCGGCTGACGAGGGCGCCTGGGCGCAGTGCGTGCACGTCCATGCCTCGATGGTTCACCGGCGGCCTTGCACGGAACTTGTACGCATGGAACGCGGACGGAACGGACGGATGCCCGCGGCCTCCGGCCACGGGCATCCGTCCTGGGTGCTGCTCCTCCTCCTAGGTGCTGAACGTCCAGGTCACCGCGACCAGCCTGTTGCCCGCGCCGTCACGGATGCCGTTGGTCAAGGTGACCGTGAAGGTCCTCCCGGCCGGCAGGTTGAGGACCGGGTTGAGCGTGAATGTCCGCCCGTCCGGCGTCTGGGTGATCGTTGCGACCACCCGGGTTCCCGTGGCGTTGTTGGTCACGAAGAACGTCGTCGGCGTCACGCCGGTGACCGGCTCGCTGAACGTCACCACGGTGTTGGCGCCCACCGCCACACCGCTCTGGCCCGGTGACGGTGACCTGCTGGTCACCGTCGGCGCGACCAGGTCGGGCACCGTGCGGAAGCTCCACGACGTCGTCGCCAGCGGGTTGCCCGCCAGGTCCCTGATCGCCGTGGCACCGCCGGTCAGCGTGACCGTGTACTGAGTGTTGTTGGCCAGCGCCGCGCTCGGCGTGAGGGTGACCGTGTTGCCGGTCATCGTCACGCTTGCCGTGACGTTGGTGCCGGTCGCGGTGTTCCGGAGCCGGACGGTGGTGCCGCTGACGCCGGTCACGGGTTCGCTGAACGTTGCGGTCACCGTCGTGGCGATCGGGACGTTGACGGCGTTGATGCCCGGGTTCCTGGCCGTCACCGTCGGTGGAGTGGTGTCCGCCTGCACGGTGACCGCGTTCGACGGTGCGCTGTTCGGGCCGGTGCCGACCGCGTTGACCGCGGCCACCCGCAGCCGCACCGATGTGCCCGCAGCCAGGCCGGTGACCGTGGCGCTGGTGGCGCCGGGTCCGGCTGTCGTCGAGCCGACCACGGTGTTGGCCGCGTTGATCGCCTGGACCACGAACCCGGTGATCGGCGATCCTCCGTTGTTCGCCGGCCCGGACCAGGTGACGCTCGCGGAGCCGACCCCCGCGGTCGCCGTGCCGATCGTCGGTGCTCCGGGAGCCGTGTTGGCGGGGGTGACCGCGTTCGACTCGGCGGAGTACGGGCTGGTGCCGAAGGCGCCGACCGCACGCACCTTGAAGGTGTAGTTGGTGCCGTTGGTCAGGCCCGTGACGTGGGCGCTGGTGTCGGTCGACGGCGCCGTGCGGAGCGCGCCCTGCTGGACGCCGCCGCTGAGCACCTGGATCTCGAAGCTGCTGACCGGCTGGCCGGTGGCGGCCGGGGTCCAAGTGATGTCGGCGGAGGAAGGCCCGGCCGTGGCGGTCCCGATCGTGGGTGCATCGGGTGCTGCCAGGACCACGGTCTCCGTGGTTCCGTCATCGTTGGTGAACCGCAGCTGCTCGATGTTGCGCAGCGTGTCCCGGCCGTCGCTGACCTTCTGGGCCGCACCGAGCGCGCCCGTCTGATCGACGACCAGGTGGTCACCCTCGGAGGTGACGGTGTAGCTCGACCGCGGGCCGAGGAAGACCGCCGTGTCCACCGCAGGCGCCGGGTTGGCCGCCGAGCTGGAGGCGTCGCGGTCGCCGGCAGGTGCCGGGAGGATCGCGCGCTCCATGACGAGCTGGCCCGGGTCCACGATGCCGGCGAACACGTCCTGCTGCAGCGTGCGGGTGCTGCCCGTGAGGTACGGGTGCTCCAGCAGGTGGGTGCTGCCGATGACCGGTCCGGTGCCGTCCGCGTTGGCGTGCACGTCGATGCGCACGTTCAGCGACCGGTCGCCGTCGATGATGTCGTTCGCGCCACGCCCGGTGAGCGTGTCGCTTCCGCCGCCACCGATGAGGATCTCGCCGTCACCCCAGACATTCCCGGACAGCGGGCACCGCCCGGCTGCTGCGTTCGCGTTGAGCGAGGATGCCGGCACCGTCATGATGCCCGGCGGCACCAGGGCGGCGAGCCCGGCGATCCGGTCGACGCCGGCCTGGTCGAGCGCGTCGCACCCGGCGAAGCCTGCGCCACCGATGGCCGTCGGGGTGTCGTCGGTGCCCCGGATGGCATCGTTGAACGCCGAACCCGAGTTGCCCTCGACCTCCTGCCAGCGATCGCGGTTGACGACCACCTGGATCGGCACGCCGACCAGGTTGTTGTTGATCGCCATGTCCTCGTCGGCTCCCACCGTGTCGTACTGGTGGAAGGCCCAGTCGAAGCCGGCGGCGCCGGCGTTGCGGTCGACCGCGGCGTTGGCGGCCATGAGGTCGTCACCGCCCTCGGCGTCGTAGTCGTTCTCGCCGACCTGGCCGATCATGATCTCGTTGCCGGGAGCGATCTCGGCAGGGTCGTCGAAGAACGGTGCCCCGTGGTCACCCTGGATCAGGTCCTGGCCCGAGCCACCCTCCATCCAGTCGTCGCCGCCGTCGCCGAAGGCGGCGTCGGCACCCTGGCCGAGGATCACGAAGTCGTTGCCGGGACCGGCGAACTCCTCGTTGTCGTTGGCGCCTCCGTTCAGGACGTCCTGCCCGTCGCCGCCCATCATGATGTCGTCACCGATGCCGGCGTCCGCAGCGTCGTTGCCGGGACCGCCCTTGAGGGTGTCGGCACCGGACAGGTCGGTGATGATGTCGCTTCCCTCGCCACCGAGTGCCACGTCGTCGCCGCCGTTGCCCTCGATCACGTCGCGACCCTTGCCACCCCAGAAGGTGTCGTTGTCGTTGCCGCCGAAGACCCGGTCGGGTCCGTCGGTGCCCTGGTAGACCGACTGGCCGTTGATGCCGGGCGGGTCGACCGAGTTGAACTGCCGGTACTGGATGGTGCCGTCCGGCTTGCGCAACAGCAGCAGGTTCTCGTCGCAGTCGGGCGTCGCCGGGTCGTCTGCCACGGCGGAGCCGAACTGAGCGAACCCGGCGGAGGTGCCGTTGAGGTGGGAGAGCTGGAACTTGCAGTCGGCCGTCGCGAAGGCGTCCGCCTTGAGGGTGTTGGTGTTGTCGGTGTTGCGCTGGATCAGCTCGGAGAACGAGTTGCCCTCGAGCTGGGTGCGCAGGTTCATGCCGGGCGTGCGGGCCAGGTAGTAGAACCGGTCACCGTCCTGGAGCTTCTCCAGCTGGGTCTGGAACACGTAGTTGAACGTGCTGCCCAGCAGGCCGCCGAAGAGGTTGGTGATCTCGGCAAGACCACCCACCCACAGGTCGACGTCGTCGAGACCGGTGGTGGTGACACCGTTGGCGTTGCTGTCCCAGGCGCCGGTGCTGAACATGAAGTCCGACGCGTCGTCCGGCGGGACGTCACCGGCCTGCGGGTCGACGATCGCTCGGGCTGCCGCTCGCTTGGCGGCGAGCGTCGTGGCCCCGGTGATGGTCGGGTGCTTGCCGTAGGCCGCCACGAAGTTGATCAGCGACTCTGGGTGCTTCAGGTGCTGCCCGAAGTCGCTCCAGCTCGTGTACGGCGCCAGCTGGCCGTCGTTCGTCTCCGCGAAGATCTGCCGACGCACGTCGTTGAGCGGCGGGATGCCGGCGTCACGGGCGCGGGTCATGTTGATCGCCGGGAGGTCGAGCGGCAGGCCCAGCAGGTTGTTGCGCAGGGTCTCGGTCACGAACTCGTCGAGCTCGTTGCCGACCTGGTCGGAGGAGCCCATGATGATGGACCCCGCGCCGGCGCGGGCGCCGAGCGTTCCTGCGGATCCGCCGTCGAAGAGCTCGGGCGGGTTCAGGAAGGCCGTCAGCAGTGGCAGTGAGTTGTCGGAGCCGTCGGCGTTCGTGCGGGCCACGTCGTCGTCGAGCATCGAGTGACCGAAGCGGTAGACCGCGTGCGCGAACTCCGCCTCGACCGCCGGGTTGATGTCCGGGCTGTAGACGTGGAACGGCCGGATCGCCGGCTGGACCTTGCGCGCGAACTCCTCGAAGACCAGGTGCTGGTACTGCATCTCGGTGATGAAGCGGGCCGCCTGGAAGAGCCGCTCGCCGTAGCCGTAGCCGCTGACCCCGATGGCCTTCCAGTCCGCCAGGGCGGCGATGCCCGCCGCGCTGGTGTCACCGGTCAGGACCTGGTCGATCTCCGCGGCGAGCCGGTTGTGCTCGGAGTGGAAGATCTGGTGGATCGTCGACAGCGCGATGTTCTCGTTGCACCTGCCGTCGCCGCAGGCGAAGTGCGCGTCGAGCATCTCGTCGTCGTAGGTCCCGGGCTGCTGGCTCGCGAAGTCGGCGGACGGGGTGTCGTCCGCGTCGGGGACCGGCGGCACGGGCGGGGTTCCCGGGTTGTGATCGGTGTCCTGAGGACTCGGGTCCGCGTTGTGGGCGATGTCGGTCAGGAACGGAGTGTCGAAGTGCAGCACGTTGGCCGGGACCGGGACCGGGTTCGCGAGGTCGCCCTCGACCAGGCCGGTCTTCGTGACGTACTGCGGGAGGCCGCGGGCCGGGCCCGGGATGAACTTCCCGTACGGGTCGGTCGCGAGCATCGGGACGTTGAGGGCGTCCATGTCGACGAGCTCGAGACCGAGCCGCTCCGCCGCCTGCTTCTTGACCGAGGCCCAGGTGCTGATGCCCTCGGTGCCGTCGGGCGAGCCGGCGTAGGTCTGGCCGGCGGGCAGGCCGTCGAGGAACTTGCCGGTCGACACCGACGCCGGGTTGCTCGCGCCGTAGGGGCCGGGCCGGCTGCTCGCGGCGTACGCGCGCAGGAAGACCTGGTGCGAGGCGTGGGAGGTGTAGGTCTGGCTCTGGTCGACCCAGGGCGTGTCGGTGTTGTTGGCGTTCTGGACGTCGTCGGCGCTCTCGTCGGCCGGGGTGGCCGGGTCGTCGCCGAGCACGCCGTCGGGCCCGGGCTGGTTCTGCGCGCGGGTCAGGACCATGAAGGCCTGGGAGGCGGGCACCTCGTCACCCGTGCCGGGCTTGCCGTCCGGGCCGAGCGTGCGCAGCGGGTCGTCCGCCTTGAGCGGGACGAACACCGTGCCGCCGCTCTTGACCGTCTGGTCGACGCCGTGGTCGAAGAACTGGCCGAAGAACGTGAACAGGCTGTTGTACGGCGGCGAGAGGCCGACGTCGGTGGTCACGTTGGGGATGAACAGCGTCTTGTGACTGGGCACGCAGCCGTCCGGCACGCCCGCGACGGGCGGGTCCGCGTTCGGGTCGGGGTCGGTCGTGCAGGGCACGACACCGGTGTTGCCCTGGCTGCGCACCGGGAACTGCGCCGCGGCGATCGCCGCCGGGTTGGTCGAGGTCTGGTCCACGATCAGGTTGCTGATCACCCGGGGCTGGGAGTCGAAGACGTTGCCCTTCTTCTGGGCGTACGACGTCGATCCCGGAGGACCGAAGCCCGGCGGGACGTCCTCGGCCGGGCGGAACTTCGGGTTCGTCAGGCGCGGGAACGGCTGGTCGGCGGCGGCGAAGTTCTCGTCGCCCGCCTTGAGGTTGTTGCAGCTCCCGTCGACGGTGCGCAGGCCGTAGGACGTGAGGATGTCGGGGACCTGCTCGGCGTCCGGGATGCCGTCACCGGGCTGGTTGACCAAGGTGCTGCAGGGATGCGCCGGCGACAGGGTGGCGGCGTGGCGCTCGGCGATCTTGATCTGCTTGAGGATGAAGGCAAGGTCGCCGGTCGTCACCGTGAAGCCGCTGCCCACGGGGCCGGGATCGCCGTTAGCGACGGGCGTGACGACCTGCAGCCCGAGCGCCAGCGGTACGGCGAGGGCCGTCGCGAGGGCGACGGGGCTCCTCCGGGCGCGCAGGTGCGCGCGCAGGCGGGCCCGGAACCGGCCGCCGGGCCTGCGGTGTCGTGCGGACTTCCGGCCCGAGTCGGCAATCGATGAGGGCGTCAGTGGGTCGTCGGCGTGGCGGCGCGTGAGGAGCATGATCGAACCTGCCTCGGGATCGGAGATGGACGGCTCCACCATCGACAGGCGTCCTTGGGAAAACCTTGCGGCGGCGACCTCCGGTCTTCGCCGGTCCCGGACGCCGACAGACCTCCACGGACTCCGCCGTGGAGGTCTGCGGGCGGCGGCCGCCTGCGGGAGATGCGGCGCTGCCGGCGCGCCGTCACCGTACGACGCGGGACGCTGTACCAGCCACAGGCAGGGCGTCCGCCAACGACGCTAGGCCGGGATCCTTGGGAAATGCTGGCGAGCCAAGGCAAAGTTTCCCGAGGTCTCGGTCAAATCCTCCGCGACCTGATTGACCGCGCGCTCCAGCGGGTGGGACGGTCCCTGACGACAGTGGCTGGCGGTCTCCCTCCGCCGCTCTCGGGACTGGAACCAAGAATGGGGTCTTGGTATGTCCGGTACTCATCGACGCGTCACGCGTCGGGCGAAGCTCTCGAAGGGTGCCACCGCGGCGCTCGCCGGCCTGCTGGGGGTGGCCGGGATCGTGGCGACGACCGCTGCACCGGCGTCGGCCGCGGTGACTGCGGCGCCGAACACCGCCGCGGGCGCCACCACGATCGCGACCGCGATGTCGGCTGCCGGCTTCCAGCGGACCGGAGCCAGCTTCAGCACCGTGCCCGCGTCGAGCACGGTCAACGGCACGTCCACCACCGCGATCGGCGGCTTCCCGTCGCCGTCCGGCCCGTTCGGGATCCTGACCACCGGCAGCGTCAGCAACGTGCTCGGCTCGCAGAGCACGCTGTCCGACGTCCGCATCAACGACAACCTCACGGTCCGCGGCAACTCCGCCCGCGACACCACCGTGCTGAAGATCGACTTCACCGCCCCGACCGGCACCAACTGCCTCAGCATGGACTTCAAGTTCCTGTCCGAGGAGTTCCCCGAGTACGTCGGCCAGCAGTTCAACGACGGCTTCGTCGCCGAGCTCGACAGCACGACCTGGACGGCCAACCAGACCACCAACGACGCCACGATCACGGCGCCGAACAGCTTCGCCAAGGACTCCTCGGGCAACGTCGTCAGCGTCAACAGCACCGGGATCGGCGGCCTGTCCGCCGCGAACGCCTCCGGCACGGTCTACGACGGCGCCACGACCCTGCTGCGGGCGAACACCCAGGTCGCGCCGGGCGCCCACTCGCTCTATCTCTCGATCTTCGACCAGGGCGATGCGCGCTACGACTCGGCGGTCTTCGTCAACAACCTGCGCACCAGCTTCGTCCCGAACCCTGCCGTCAACTGCGTCCCGGGCGCCCAGCCGGTCAGCACCTCGATGACCCTCACCCCGGCCACCGACGCCTCGCCCGTCGGCACGACGCACACGGTCACGGCCAAGCTGAAGGACTCCAACGGCGTGGCCATCCCCAACGGTCCGGTGAGCTTCACCGTGACCGGCGCCAACACCGCGAGCGGCGTCGCGTCGACCAACCCCGCCGGCAACGCCACCTTCACCTACACCGGCAACTTGGCCGGCACCGACCAGATCAGTGCCTGCTACCTCCCCGTCACGACCTGCCTGGCGACCGCGTCGGCAACCGAGGTGTGGAACCCGCCTGTCGTCGTGACGGCCGAGCCGAAGACGAAGGTCTACGGCACCGCCGACCCCGACTTCACCTTCACGACCTCGGGTGGCACCCTGACGACCCCGCCGACCTGCGGCGTCTCCGGTGCACACACGAGCGTCGGGAGCTACCCGATCACCTGCTCGGGCGCCGCCGCCGGCCCCGACCAGGACGTCACCTACGTCGCCGGCCAGCTCACGGTGACGCCGGCGACGGTGACCATCGCCGCGGACAACAAGGCCAGGCAGTACGGCGCCCCCGACCCCGCCTTCACGTCCACCACCAGCGGTCTGGTCGGCTCCGACACCCTCACCACCGCCCCGACCTGTGGCGTCAGCGGCGCCCACGCCGACGTCGGCAGCTACCCGATCACCTGCTCGGGTGCGGCGGCCAGCAACAACTACACCATCGCCTACACGCCGGGGACGCTGTCGGTCGGCAAGGCGACGGTGACGATCACGGCCACCAGCAGGACGAAGACCTACGGCGAGGGCGACCCCGCCCTCACCTTCACCACCAGCGGCCTCGTCGGCTCCGACAGCCTGACCACGGCGCCCACCTGCACCGTCAGCGGCCCGCACGCCAACGTGGGGACCTACCCGATCACCTGCTCGGGGGCGAGCGCGGGCGGCAACTACGACGTGGCCTACGTGGCAGGGACGCTGACGGTCGGCCAGGCCGAGGTGGTGATCACCGCGGTGCCGGGGAGCAAGGTCTTCGGCACGGCCGACCCGGCCTTCACGGCCACGGTGGCCGGCCTCGCCGGTGGGGACACGCTCGTCACGCAGCCGGCCTGCACGGTGGCCGGCGCCCACAGCGACGTGGGCAGCTACGCCATCACCTGCTCGGGCGCCGACGCGGGGTCGAACTACACCGTCCGCTACGAGACCGGCACCCTGCAGGTCACCCGGGCGACCGCGACCGTGATCGCCGACAACCAGTCCAAGGTCTACGGGACCGCCGACCCGTCGTACACCTTCGCGGTGCAGGGGCTGGTCGGCGGCGACACGCTGACCACCCCGGCCACCTGCTCGGTCGCCGGGGCACACCACGACGTCGGGACGTACCCGATCACCTGCTCGGGCGCGAGCGCCGGCGGCAACTACGACATCGCCTACCTCGGCGGCACCCTGACCGTCACGAAGGCGACCGTCGTGGTCACCGCCGAGCCGAGGTCCAAGGCGTACGGCGCAGCCGACCCCGGCTTCACGTCCACGGTGTCGGGCCTGGTGGGCGACGACGCCCTGCTCGCCCAGCCGAGCTGCTCGGTGAGCGGGCCGCACGCCGACGCGGGCAGCTACCCGATCGTGTGCTCCGGCGCCGACGCCGGTGGCAACTACACCGTCTCCTACGTCGACGCGACGCTGACCGTGACGCCGAGGAGCGTCGTGGTCACTGCCGGGAACGCGACCAAGGTCTACGGCCAGGCCGACCCCGCGTTCGGCTACACGGTGGACGGCCTCACCGACGGCGACCAGCTGACCCACGAGCCGTCCTGTGACGTCGCAGGCCCGCACCACGGCGTCGGTGGCTACGCCATCGCGTGCGCGGGCGCGGACGCCGGTGGCAACTACGCCGTCAGCTACGCCGACGGCCTGCTGACCGTGACGCCGAAGGCGCTGGCGGTCACGGCGGCCAACGCCACCAAGACCTACGGCGACCCCGATCCCGTCTTCGGGTACACGGTGCACGGCCTGGTGGGCTCCGACGCCCTGGTCGACGAGCCGGTCTGCGAGCCGCGGATCGCGCACGACGACGCCGGCAGCTACCCGATCCTGTGCACCGACGCCGACGCGGGCGACAACTACACGATCGAGTACTTCCCCGGCGAGCTCGACGTGCTGCCCGCCGGGGTCGTGGTGACCGCCGACAACCAGTCGATCACCTACGGTGACAGCGTCCCGGCGTTCACCTGGTCGGTGGCGGGGATCGACGCGGCCGACCTGGTGACGGACCCGACCTGCGCGGTCGCCGGTGCGCACACGGCCGCAGGCTCCTACGCGATCGAGTGCTCGGGCGCCGACGCCGGGCCGAACCACACCGTCTCCTACCAGGCGGGCACGCTGAGCGTCGGACGAAAGGTCGTCACGATCGGCGCCGACAGCAAGGCGACGGTGTTCGGCGACGACGACCCGGCCTTCACCTGGACGAGCGACGGTCTGGTCGGTCCGGACGCCCTCACGACCGACCCGACCTGCGGTGTCGCGGGCGCCCACAGCGACGTGGGCAGCTACCCGATCACCTGCAGCGGCGCCGATGCCGGCGACGACTACACGGTGGAGTACGCCGGGGGCACCCTCACGGTGACGGCGAAGCCCGGCGTCGTGGTGGCCGACGACCAGCAGATCACCTTCGGGGAGGACGACCCGGCATTCACCTACCAGGTCTCCGGGCTGCACGGCTCGGACCAGCTGGTCACCCCGGCGACCTGCACGGTCAGTGGTCCGCACAGCGACGTCGGGACCTACCCGATCACCTGCTCGGGCGGCAGCGCCGGGGGCAACTACACGCTGTCCCACGAGGCGGGCTCGCTGGTCGTCGTACCGGCCGGGGTGAGGATCACCGCGGACAACAAGTCGAGGTCCTACGGCACGGCCGACCCGGCGTTCACCCACCAGGTCGACGGCCTGCTGGGCGGTGACGAGCTGGTGACCGCGCCGACCTGCGGCGTGTCAGGTCCGCACGCTGCGGCAGGGGAGTACGACATCTCGTGCTCCGGTGCCGATGCCGGCCACAACTACGCCATCACCTACGTCGACGGCACCCTCGAGGTGACCCGGGCGACGGTCACCGTCACCGCCGACAGCACGTCGAAGGTGTACGGCGCGGGCGACCCGGCGTACACCTTCGGGGTCACCGGCCTGGTCGGCGGCGACGCGCTGGTCACGGCGCCGCACTGCACCGTGGCCGGTGCCCACGCGAACGTCGGCAGCTACGCCATCACCTGCTCGGGCGCCGACGCGGGGCCGAACTACACCGTCGGCTACGAGGACGGGACGCTCACGGTCACCCCGGCCACGCTGACGGTGACGGCCGACGACAAGACGAAGGTCCAGGGCAACCCCCTGCCGACGTTCACGGCCACGTTCACCGGCTACGTCAACGGCGACGACCGCGCCGACGTCGACGGCGCACCTGCCCTGTCGACCTCGGCCACGGCGACCAGTCCCGCCGGGACCTACCCGATCACCGCGGCGATCGGCACCCTGTCGACGGCGAACTACACCTTCGCCTTCGTGCCGGGCACGCTGACGGTGACCTCGCAGCCCCCGACGGCGACGATCACCACGCCACCCGACGGTGCGGTCTACTTCCAGGGACAGGTCGTGAAGGCGAGCTACTCGTGTGCCGACCCCGACGGCACGGTGACCAGCTGTGTCGGCACCGTCCCGGCCGGAGCGGCGATCGACACGGCGACCACCGGCACCAAGACGTTCTCCGTCACGGCTACCGACAACAACGCGCTCACCGGCACCGCGTCCACGTCGTACCGGGTCGTCCCGGTCGCCGGCGTCTGCCGCGGCACGGCGGTCTCGTTGCTGGGGATCACGCTGGGCGACGCCAACGCCGCGACGAGCCCGTGCGCGACGCGGACGGACCGGATCCTGCGCGCGAACGTCACGATCACGCCGGCGCTGCTGCTCCTCCCGGCGCAGTCGGTCAAGGCAGACGTGATCGAGGGCGCCACCGAGCGGACGACCGGCGGGTCCAGGGCCTCGGCCGAGGTCGCGGGCGCCACGATCACCGTCGCCGGCGCGACCATCAAGGTCGACGGGCTCACCAGCTCGGCGTCCTCGCAGCTGTCGAGCTGCACCGGCGCCGCCGCGACCAGCGGTCAGTCCAAGGTCGCGGGCCTGACGATCAACGGCGTCCCGGTCGTGCCGGCCGGTGGCCTCAGCACCCCGCTGAAGGTCGACGTCGGCCTGGTCGCGGTCGCCCTCAACGAGCAGACCCGCTCCGGCAACACCGTGACCCAGACGGCCCTGCGTATCAAGGTCCTCGGTGCCGAGATCGTCCTCGGCCGGTCGGTCGCAGGAGCCGACTGCGGCAGCTGACGGTGGCCTGCCCGGCGCTGTCCGTCCTCAGCAGGACAGCGCCGGGTTGAACTCCGCGAACATCCCGTCCGGGTTGTGCGCCCAGGTCCACACGTGCAGGTCGTAGTGCACGGGGGCGCCGGGACCGTGGCCGGGCATCGGACCGTCGAACTCGTGGCCCAGCAGGCTCGGACGGTCCTCGTCGGTGGCAAGGTCCTGGTCGGCGTCCGCCTTGAAGTACTCGACACCGACCAGGCGCATCCCGTCCCTCCCCGGGAGGTAGAGCAGGAACGCCGGGTGGCGCAGGTCGACCGGAGCGCCGGCGAGCGCGGGATTCATGTAGTGCACGCCCATGGCGCCCTCGGGGCTCTCCACACACTCGGAGACAGGCACGTAGCCGTCGGCGAGCGCGACATCGATGTCGTGGTACTTCGCCGTGGCGGCGCGGATCGCGGCGACCCTGTCGCCGTGGTGGGCGGCCTGCCTCGATGTCCCGGCGGTGGCGTCGGCGGTCGAGAGCGCCAGCGCCGGGACGGCGGCGAGGGCCCCGGTCAGCAGGAGGGCGGCGGTACGGCGGGTGCGGGTGATCGTCTTCATGCCGGAAGCATCGGCGTGGCGGCCGCACCGCGACCATCCCCGACCCCGGGGGAATCCCGGATCCCAGAAGGGTGGTGGATCCGCGATCAGCCTGCCGAGAGCACCTCGTGGTGGTGGCGTTGCGCGATGGCCGGAGCGCCGCGCACGGCGGGAGGAGTCAGGCGGCGTAGTCGCCTGCGAGGACGATCGCCTGTTCCTCGAGGACGTGGTACTCGGCCCGGGTGATGGTGGTGGTGCCGCTGCCGGTGACGAGGCGGTAGAGGCCGTGGGGTGTGCCCCAGACCCAGCGGTCGGGTCCGAGCTGCAGGACGGTGTAGCCGAGGTGGGTCTTGGCTCGGTGGTGGTGCCGGGCGAGTGGTGTGTCGTTGTGGTCGCCGGTCTGGCCGGGCGGGCCGTGCCGGTCATACGGGGTGGTGTGGTCGTGGTCGGGTGCCCGGCCGTGCTGGGTGAAGAGGCGGGTGGCGTGGGGGAAGACGTCGCCGGTGGTGCGGAGCTCGGTGCGCTTCTTGACGTCGGTGGGGTGCTCGTAGCCGTTGACCGAGCGGCCGGTGTGGAGGTCGATGACCGGGGTGAGGGTGATGGTGGTGTGGCGGCGGAGCAGGTCGCGGACCTGGTCGAGGAGCCGCGGGCCGAGGCCTTCGACGCGGGACAGGGGGCCGAGGGTGCCGTCGGCCTGTTGGGCGAGGTGGACCACGATCTCCGCAGCCGGGATGGGGCTGGGTTCGGGCTCCGCGTCTTCGTCGTCGGTTCCGTGGAGGAACGCGAGGACGGCGGCGGGGTCGGCGAGCATCGCGAAGGCTTCGGCGCGCCAGTGGTCCATCCCGAGCGGCTCCTCGCCGTCAGGAACGTCGGCGTGTTCGGCCAGCGTGGTGGCGAGGTGTTCGACCATGGCGGCGTGCTCGATCGCGTCGGCCTCGGCGAGACGTGCGAACACCGTTGCGATCCCGGCAGTGTTACCGGTGCCGTCGGTGTTGTCGGTGTCGTTGATCTGGGAGCCGGGTCGGGGTGTGGGGTACCAGACGCCCTTGGTCTTCTGGTTGTCGGTGATCCGCTTCGCGTGGGCGACCGGGTCGGCCTCGATGATCTTGGCTTCGGCGATCGTGAGGATCCGTGAGGGTGCCTCGTCCAACGCGGCGGCGACCGCGTCGTCGACGAGACGAGCCTGGTGGCAGTCGAGCTTGCGGGACCAGCGGGCGACCTTGCGGGCCACCCAGACCTCGCAGCGTCCGGCCTTCACACCGGCCCACACGGCAGGGAGGCGGTGGCGCAGGTCGAACGCGTCGGCCAGGGCGTTGCGGGTGGTCAGCACGCCCTCGTGGCGGGCGATCGCGATCTCGACCAACGCCAGGTCCTGGACCTCCGGCGTCCCGTCCCCACCGAGGGTGATCAGCCTGGGTCCGCCGAACTTCACGGGCACGGCGTCGGGCTCGGCCTGCGGGTCTCCGGAGTGGTGGTCGGCCCAGGCGAGCAGCAGCTCGAGCTTGTCGACCTCGACCTGACGGGCCACGCGGACGCGGTCTTCGGCCGCGTGGAGCAGCTGCTCCGGCGTGGCTTCCGAGAGGTCCGAGATCATGGCTTGATTCTATCGCACACATGTTCGAACGGCGAGTGTCGTGCGACGAGTTTCGCCTTGTTTCTAGCGGGTTTTCGAGGTCGCGGCCGGTCGCGCGGCAGCACGTTGCTCCCGGCAGAACCGCAACCCGACAGCGGTACCCGACCCCTACGCACCTTTCTCGTCGCTGCGCCTTTCAGGACTGTGCCTACTACGCGGCTGTTGCCTTCGGGCGGGTTGACGAAGCAGGCCCGGAGGGCCCGAGGCTCCTCGCCGGCGCGCCCGCAGACCGCGCCGGCCACAGACGCCCGTCAGCCCTCGTGCACGACCCGTCCGCCCAGCACGGTCATCACGGGCGTGACAGCGTGCAGGTCCTCGTCGGGAACGCTCATCAGGTCCTCGGCGAGGACGCACAGGTCGGCGACCTTGCCCGGCTCGACGGTGCCCTTGTCCGTCTCGGCGTGGTCCTGCCAGGCGGGGTTGGCGGTCCAGGCCCGGATCGCCTGCTCCCGGGTGAGCCGCTCGGCGGGGCCGCACGGGCCGTCGCCGCCACGCGGAACCCGGGTGACCAGCATCTGCAGCGCCAGTCGCCAGTCCGGGTCGGTGATGGGGGCGTCGGACGCGTCGCAGACGACGACCCCGGCGTCGGCCATCGAGCGGGCCGGCATCATCCGGTGCCACTGCTCCTCGGTGATGACGCCGACCAGCCCGGCGGCCGCCTGCCACTTCACCAGCGCGTTGACGTTGGCGAGGATGCCGTGGCGGGCCATCGCCTCGACGCTCGCGGCCGACGGCAGGTTGGCGTGGATGAGGACGTGCCGGGCGTCCGGCCACGGGTCGTCGGTCAGGGCGGCGACCAGCGCCTCGACCGCGGTGTCACAGGCCCGGTCGCCGGTGGCGTGGACCTGGACCTGGAACCGGTGCCGGTGGAGCAGGCGGACCAGCGCGTGCAGGGCAGCGACGCGCTCGGCGTCGTCCGCACCCTCGGTGACGAGCGAGCCGCAGGTGCCCTCGTGGTGGTACGGCGCCGACATCCACGCGGTGCCGAGAGCCGCGACCCCGTCGGCGATCAGCTTGCACCCGCCGATGCGCAGCAGGTCGTCGCCGAGGCCGGTGGTCGAGCCGACGTACCGCATCGCCTCCTCGAGGACGGCGATCGGTGTCTGGACCGACGGCCAGGTCCAGTGCAGCAGGGTGGTCAGTCGCGCCGAGAGCCGGCCCTCGCGCCGCAGGGTCACGTAGTCGCGCAGCATCTCGGGCGTCACGATCGGGTCGGTTACGCTGGTGATCCCGCGCCGGTTCAGCTCGCCGATCGCATCGACCACCGCGGCCTGCCGCTGGGTCGCCGTCGGTGTGGGCAGCACCCCGTCGAGCAGCTGCAGAGCAGCCTCCTTGAGCACGCCGGTCGGCTCGCCCGTCGCCGGGTCGTGGACGACCTCGCCGCCCGGTGGCGCTGCCGTGGCCGAGGTGATCCCGGCCTGGTGCAGGCCCAGCGTGTTGAGCAGAGCGCCGTGCGCGCTGAAGTGCTCGAGGACCATCGGCCGCCCACCGCACACGTCGTCGAACATCGCGGCGGTCGGGCCCAGGGGGTCGTCGCCGGCGAGCACCCGCTCGTGCCAGCCGCGTCCCCGCACCCAGGCGCCCTCGGGCTGCGCGGCCGCGTGGCGTCGTACCAGCTCGCGGGCCTCGTCGAGCGAGCCGGCCGCGGAGAGGTCGACCTGGGAGCGGGCCAGGCCCCACCACTGCAGGTGCAGGTGCGAGTCGTTGAGCCCGGGGAGCACGGTGCCGCCGGCCAGGTCGACCGTGCGCGTGCCCGGGCCGGCGAGGTCGCGGACGTCGCGGTCGTCTCCGACGGCGACGATCCGGTCCCCGCGCACCGCGACGGCGGAGGACGTCGAGAACGCGGGGTCGACGCTCAGGACGGTGCCGGAGTGGAGGATCAGGTCGGCGTGCACGAGGCTCCTTCGGGTCAGGCGGAGGCAGCGGGACGGATGCCGGTGTCGCTGAGCCGGATCAGCTCGGCGGCGAGGTCGGCGGTCAACCGGGCCTGCAGCGCGGCGCCGTCGACGGTGTCGGCGAGGTTGGTGGTCTCGTCGGCGTCGTCGCCGAGGGCGTAGAGCTCGCGCACGTCGTGGCCGCCGTACACGGTGAAGCGGGCGTCCTCGGTCAGCAGCGTGCGGATGTGCACCGGGCCGGGCAGGCCGGGGAGCCCGAACGGCTGGTCCTCCTCGACGAGCAGGCGGGGCCGTACGGCGGACGCCCGGCCCTCGACCAGCGAGCGGAGGCTGGTGCCCTGGATGCCGCGGTACGCCGGCACGCCGCCCAGGTCGAGCAGCGTCGGTGCGATGTCCGCGCTGCTGACGAGTGCCGACGAGCGCCCCGCGTCGCCACCAGGGGTCCGGACGATGAGCGGGACCCGGGTCACCCCCTGGTAGTGCACGAAGTGCTTGAGCATCAGCCCGTGGTCCCCGAACAGGTCGCCGTGGTCGGCGGTGAACACCACCGCGGTGTCGTCGGCGACGCCGAGGTCCTCGAGTCGGCCGAGGATCCGGCCGATGCTGTCGTCGAGCAGCGACACCAGACCCAGCTCGGCGGCCAGGGCGTGGCGGTACTGCTCCTCGGTGGGCGACCAGGTCATCGTCGGGTCCGCCGCGGGACGGCCGCGCTCGGCGACGATCTGCCGCACGTGCTCGGGGGAGCGGTCGTGCCGGTCGAAGAAGGTCGCGGGCAGCTCGACGGCGCTCGGGTCGACCCGGTGCCAGTAGTCGCCCGGAGGAGCGAACGGGTGGTGGGGGTCGGGGTAGGAGACGAACAGGCAGAACGGCGCGTCGCCGGCCGCCAGCTGCTCGAGCCGGTCGATCGCACGCTCGGTCACGTACGTCGTCGGGTGCAGCTCGACCGGGACCTCCGACTGGTACACCTGCTCCCAGCCGGGGTAGCCGACGAGCGCGTCTCCCATGATCCGCACCGTGTCCGGGTCGAGCCCGCGGGCGCGTGCCCAGTGGGCGTAGTGGCCCCCCGGCGCGTCGCCGTGGCCGATCACCAGGTCGACGGTGTCGAAGCCGTAGTAGTCGGGCGGCAGCTCGAGGTGGGCGGCCCGGTGCCGGTCGAAGCTCTCCCAGGTGTCCCACTGCGCCGGGCGGTCGCGCTCGACGGCGTCGGCCAGAGCTGCGTCGACGAGCTCGGGTGCGTGCCGCGCCATGTCGGCGAGCTGGTCGTCCTCGTAGGGCCAGCCCATGGTCTGGAAGTGCAGCTTGCCGACGGCCGCGGTGCTCCAGCCCGCCCGCTGCATCGAGCGCATGAACGTCTGCGCGTCCCAGTCCAGGGTGACGCCGTTGGTGCGGGTGCCGTGCGTGGACGGCCAGCGGCCGGTGGCGATCGTGGCCCGGTTGGGCATGCAGGTCGGGTTCGCGACGTAGGCCTGGTCGAAGACGGTGCCGCCCGCGGCCAGCGCGTCGAGGTGCGGGGTCGGCACCTGGCCGCCACCGAAGCCGAGGTGGTCGGCCCGGAGCTGGTCGGCGACCAGGACGACGACGCCGCGGACCTTGCTCACGCGGACGCCTTGATCCGCGAGAAGACGCGCGCCCGCAGGTCGACGAAGCGCGGGTCGGACTTGGTCTCGATCTGGTCGCGGGGGAACGGCAGCTCGACCGAGATGATCTCGTCGACCGTGCACGGCCCCTTCGTGACCACCACGACGCGGTCGGACAGGTAGACCGCCTCGTCGATGTCGTGGGTGACCAGCACGATGGTGATCCCGAAGTCCTGGCGCACCTTGAGCATCAGGTCCTCGAGGTCGGCGCGGGTCTGCGCGTCCACCGAGGCGAACGGCTCGTCCATCACGAGCACCTCGGGCCGGTAGGCCAGGGCACGGGCGATGGCGACGCGCTGCTGCATGCCGCCGGAGAGCTGCCACGGATAGCTCGTGCGTACGTCGGACAGGCCGACCTCGCGCAGCGCGTCGGTGATCCGCTGCTCGCGCTCGGCCTTGCCGATCCTGAGGTTGGCCAGCGGCAGCCGGACGTTCTTCTCCACGGTCAGCCACGGCATGAGCGAGCGGGTGTACTCCTGGAGCACCAGCGCCATCTGGCGCGGCGGACCGTCGACGACCTTGCCGTCGAGGCGGACCGCCCCCGAGCTGGCCGGGTGCAGGCCGGTCAGGCACTTCAGCAGGGTGGTCTTGCCGGCGCCGGAGGGGCCGACGATGCAGACGAACTCGCCCGCCAGCACGTCGAAGGTGAGGTCGGAGATGACCTCCTTGCGGGCCGCGCCGGCGCCGTACCCCTTGTGCAGGCCCTCGATCGAGAGCCGGACCTGGCGTTCGCTCATCGTCGGAGCTCCTGTCGTCGGAGAGGTGGAGGGGGTGCGGGTGAGGGTGGTGCTCATTCTTTGGCCGCCTTTCGGGTGCCGTCGTACCAGTGCAGGACACGGCTGCGGGCGAGGAGGAAGAGGAGGTTGACGAGGTAGCCCAGGAGACCGAGCAGGACGATGCCGGACCACATGTCGGTGACCGCGAAGCTCTGCTGGGCCAGGAGGGTCAGGGCGCCGATGCCCTCGGTGGAGCCGAGCATCTCGCTGGCGATCATCACCACGAACGCCACCTGCAGGCTCACCTGGAGGCCGGCGAAGATCTGCGGACCCGCTGCGGGGAGCAGCACCTTCGTGACGCGCTGCCGGCGGGTCAGCTGGTAGGCGCGGGAGATGTCGAGCAGCACCGGGTCGGCGCTGCGGACGCCGTCCATGGTCGCGATGATCGTCGGGAACACCGCCGCGGTGGCGATGATCGAGATCTTCATGCTCGGACCGAACCCGAGGAGCAGGATGAAGATCGGCACCAGGGCGACTCCGGGCGTGGCCCGGACGAAGTGCATCAGCGGCTCGAGCGCCTCGCGGAGCAGCCGGACCCGGGCCAGCACCATGCCGACGGCGATGCCGACGACCGAGGCGATCGCGAAGCCGACGACCATGTTGCGCAGGCTCGGCAGCACGTCGCTGACGAACTGGTCGAAGAGCCACATCTCCCGGAACCGGGTGAGGATCTCCCGCAGGGGCGGGAAGAACGGCTCGGCGGCACCGGCCGACCAGACCCACCAGCCGATGAGGACGACGACGGGCAGCCACAGCTCGAGGGCCACCAGCCACAGGCGGCGGGTCATGCGGTCACCTCCGACCGGACCGAGGAGTGCCAGAACAGGGCGCGTCGCTCGACCGCGGCCAGCACGGCGTTGATGAGGACGCCGAGGACGCCGAAGGTCACCACCAGTGCGTAGATCGCGGGGTAGTCGCCGGTGGTCTGGGCGAGGACCAGGTCCTTGCCCAGGCCGGGGGCCCCGCCGATGATCTCCGAGACCAGTGCGATGACGAGCGCGGCGCTGGCGCTGATCCGCACGCCGGTGGCGACGAACGGCAGCGCCGTCGGCGCCACCAGGGTGCGGATCCGCTGCCACCGGGTGAGCCGGAACGACCGCGCCGTCTCTGCCGCGACGGGGTCGACGTCGTGGACGCCGTGGGCCGTCTGGGTGATCAGCGGGAAGACCCCGCCGAAGGCGACGAGGAAGATCCCCATGTCCCCGGTCGGGCCGAGGACCAGCACCAGCAGCGGCAGGATCACGATAGGCGGGATCGGCTTGAGGAACTCCACGAGCACCCGGGTGCTGCGGTAGGCCAGGTCCGACTGGCCGACCAGCAGGCCGGCCGCGACACCGAGCACGACCGAGATGACCAGGCCGATGGCCGCGACCCGGAAGGTCTCGCCGAGCGAGGACCAGAACAGCGGGTCGCCGGCGAAGTCGCGCAGCCGGCCGAGGATCTCGGGCACCGTCGCGAAGGGCTTGTCGGCGAGCGGCCCGGTCACGGCCCACTGCCAGAGCAGGGCGGTGACCCCGATGCTGGCCGCGCCGACGGCGTAGCGCCGGAGGCTGCCGGGACGGAGGGTGGGCATCGTCGTCCTCCGTCAGCTGCCGAAGACGAGGGAGGCGGCGTCGACGTCCTTCTTGAGGTAGCCGAGCTCCTTCATCCGCTCGATCACCGACTGCACGTCGGCCGGGTCCACCGTCGCCGGGAACGCCGGCTCCGAGCCCGCCTGCACCGTGGCCAGGTCGGTCTTCAGCACCTCGGCGGCAGCCTTCTGGGCATCGGCGATGTGCGCCTCGGCGTACTCGTTGGTCTGCTCGACGGCGGTCTGGAAGGACTTCACGATCTCGGGGTCCTTCTTCGCGAGGGAGGCCGAGGTGACCCACATGCCCACGGCGCCGTCGTCGAAGAACTCGAGGCCGGGGGAGAGGACCAGCTTGCCGCCGGCGTCCTCGGCCTGGGAGAGGAAGGGGACGACGAGGCCGGCGGCGTCGACACGACCGGACTTCAGCGAGCTGACCGCGCTGGGGAAGTCGAGGGTGATCCAGTTGATCTTCGCCGGGTCACCGCCGTCGGCCTTGACCGCCGCGGCGATCGTCACCTCGAGCTGGGCGCCGCGCGCCGGGACCGAGACGGTCTTGCCCTCGAGGTCGCGGGCCCGGGTGATGCCGGAGTCCGCTGCGGCGACGACCCCGCTGTCGTCGTGCTGCAGTGCGAGCGAGGGGTCGGCCTCGACGGCGGCCTTGGTGCCCTCGTCGTATCCGTCGGCGGCGCCGACGATCTCGAGCTGCACGCCGTTGGCGATCGCGTTCACGAAGGGGATCGAGGGGGTGTAGTTGAAGTCGACCTCGTCGCCGGCGACGGCTGCGATGCCGCTGGGCGGGTTGGCGACCTGCTTCAGCTCGACCCGCAGGCCCTGCTTCTCGAAGAAGCCCTGGTCCATGCCGAGCTTGAGGGCGCCGACGGAGTAGATCGGCGTGTAGGCGACGGTGACGACCGTCAGCCCGTCCTCGGTCTTGCGCTCCTCGCCTCCACCCCCGCAGGCGGTGAGTGCGAGTGCGAGTGCGGCGGCGGTGGCGGCGGCCAGCCCTGTGCGCAGGGTCTTCATGGGTCCTCCAGGATGGGGCGGGACGGTGGTCGGTGTCCGAGGTCACACCAGCGTGCTGCCGTCCGGGGTCGGAGGTCTAATGGAAACTTCGTACCCGAAAGATAGGCAGTGCCTATGAGTTGCGGCGGCGGTGATGCTGATCGGTGCGAGATTGGCGCCATTCGAGCCCGTCGCCACGACTGAGCGCTGCAACGTCTGATAGCCAGCACCTATCCATCGGCGTACGCTGGCCGTCATGGAACGCCGTCAGCTCGAGTACTTCGTCGCCGTCGTCGACCAGGGCGGCTTCGGGCGGGCCTCGGAGGCCGTCCACGTGACCCAGCCGTCGCTGTCGCAGGCGATCGCGGCGCTGGAGAAGGACCTCGGCGTCACCCTGTTCCACCGGCTCGGCCGCAAGGTCAAGCTGACCGCCGCCGGCGAGGCGCTGCTGGCGCCGGCCCGCCAGGTGCTGCGCGACCACGCGGTCGCGCGGGCCGCCGTGGCCAAGGTGCGCGGCGGGTACGACGGCACGCTCGACATCGCGTCCACCCCGACCGTGGCCGCGCACCCGCTGACCGCCCTGCTGGGGCGGTTCAGCCAGCTCTACCCCGGCATCAACGTGCGGATCACCGACTGCGACGTGCCCGGCGGTGCGGCGGCGATCGTCGGTGGCGGCCAGTGCGAGATCGGCGTGGTGCGTCTGCCTGCGGCCACGACCGGCCTGCAGGCGATCGCCCTCGGCGAGCAGGAGTTCTTCCTGGTGCTGCCGCCGGACAGCCCCGACCCCGGGCCGGGGCCGGTGGAGCTGTCGGTGCTCGCCGAGCTCCCGCTGATCGCGACCCCGCCGGGCACGGCGTCGCGCAAGCGGCTCGACGACTCGCTCGCGATCGCCAACGTCACCGAGCCGCGCATCGTGGTGGAGACGATCTACCGCGCGACCATCCCGAAGCTGGTCGCGGCCGGCGTCGGCGCCTCGCTCCTCCCGCGGCACATGGCGCAGGAGGCTGCCGAGCTCGGCGCCAGGGTCGTCGCCACGACGCCCGCGGTCGCCCACGAGATCGGCATCGTGCGCCGCGAGGGTCCGCTCTCCCCGGCGGCCCGGGCGTTCATCGACCTCGCCCTCGAGATGGCGCCGTTCGGCGCGGAGGGGGAGCAGCCGTGACCGTGCGGCGCCCGCGCAGCGTCTACGACCTCGGGGCCGAGCCGGACCCGCGGTTCACCTTCGCCAACGAGCGGACCTTCCTGGCATGGATCCGCACGGCACTCGCCCTGATGGCTGCCGGCGTCGCGCTCGACTCGCTCGCCAGCGCGCTGCCCGAGGCGCCGCGCCGCTGGGTCGCCGCCTGCCTGATCCTCGCCGGCGTCGTGGGTTGCGGCCTCGCCTGGCTGCGCTGGATGGCCAACGAGCGGGCGTTGCGCGAGGCCCGGCCGTTGCCCGGCCTGCCGCTCGGGATCGCGCTCGCGGTGCTGGTCGCCGCCGGGGGACTGGTGCTCGTCGCGCTGACGCTCGGTGCGTCGTGACGCGGCCCACCGGCGTCGAGCAGGCCACAGAGCAGGGCACGCAGACCGAGCGGACCCGGCTCGCGTGGTCGCGCAGCGTGCTGTCGCTGCTGGGCGTGGTGCTCGTCGAGGCCCGGGTGCTGGGCGCGGTCGACGGCGTGCTCGCGGTGACCGTGATCGCCGCCGGGCTGCTCGTCGCGACGGCCGCCCTGGCCGCGGTGGCCCGCCGGCATCCCCGCCGCCGGCCCGGCGGCGACCTGCGACGCGACCTCGACGGTCGGCTCCCGGGGGCCGTGGCTGCGCTCGCCGGCCTGTCCGGCCTGGGCGCACTCGTGCTGGTGGTGGCCTGAGGGCCTTCAGCCCTCGCGGTGCTGGGCTTCCCTGAGGGTCGAGTCCGGCGACTCGATCACCGGCCCCTTCCGCAGCTCGCGCAGCCACCAGATGGTGGCGGCGACCATCAGGACCGCGACCACGACGATGATGGCGATCAGCATGTCGGCGTACCTCCTCTCCAACGCACCGTCGGTACCCGCGGCGCGCAGGACCACCCGTCCGCCTGCTCAGGTGATCTCGGGCAGCTCCTGCCCCGCGTCGAGCAGGGCCTGGAACGGGTCGCCGCGCGAGGCGAGACGGTCGAGGACGGTCCGGATGGTCCAGCGGTCCGGCCGCAGGCCGGGATCGTCGAGCTCGCCCCAGCCGATCGGCACCGAGACGGGTGCGCCGGGCGCCGGGCGTGGCGAGTACGGCGCGACCAGGGTCTTGTTGATCGCGTTCTGCGTGTAGTCCAGTCGTGCCCTGCCCTTGCGGGCGCGGACCTCCCACTTCCAGCTGACCAGGTCGGGCAGCACCTTCCCGACCGTGCGGGAGAGCTGCTCGACCCAGGCCCGGGTGTCGTCGAAGGTGTAGCCCGGCACGACGGGGATCCACACCTGGATGCCCCGGCGGCCGGTGACCTTCGGGCGCGCCAGCACGCCGAGGTGGTCGAGGGCGGTGCGGTGCAGCCGGGCCAGGGTCAGCACCTCCTCCCACGTGGTCCGCTCGCCCGGGTCGATGTCGACGAGCGCGTACGTCGGCTCGTGCGGCGCGGTCGCCAGTGACGTCCACGGGTGCCACTCGAGGGCGCCGAAGTTGGCTGCCCAGACCAGAGCGGCCGGCTCGTCCGCGACGACGTACGTCGTGGTCTCGCCGGGATCGGCCTCCGGGTTGTCCCAGGCGCCCAGCCAGTCGGGCGCGTGGTCGGGGCGCTGCTTGTGCCAGAAGCCCTTCGCGTCGGCCCCGTCCGGGTAGCGGTGCAGGTTGAGCGGCCGGCCGCGCAGGTAGGGGATCGCGACCGGCGCGATCCGCGCGGTGTAGGCGAGCAGCTCGCGCTTCGTGACCGGTGGCTCGCCGGGGAAGAGCACCTTGTCGAGGTTGGTGAGCTTCAACCGTCGTCCGAACACCTCCCACGTCCCCTCGCGCCCGAGGTCCTCGAGCGACGCGACGGCCTCGTCCGGCAGCGGGTCGGGCAGGAGGACCTCCTCCGCCTCGGCCGCCGGTGCGCCGGATCGCCAGCGGCGGTCGGGGTCGGCGGCCACGTCGTCGTTGGTGCGGCCCGTGAGCACCGAGCGTGGGTGCTCCTCGGGGTTCCAGCCGTCGACGGCGTGCGCGTCGCGCTTGTGAAGCAGCATCCAGGACTCGCGATCACCCTCGGCGCCCGTGCGGACCAGGACCAGCCGGCCCCGCAGCTTGTGCCCGTGGACCTCGGCGTGCAGCTCGCCGTCGCGTACGGCGGCCCGCGGGTCGTCGGTCCTCACCGGCTCCCACGTGCCGGTGTCCCACACGATGACGTCCCCGCCGCCGTACTGTCCCGAGGGGATGACGCCCTCGAAGTGCAGGTACTCGATCGGGTGGTCCTCGACGTGCACCGCCAGGCGGCGCGCCCCCGGGTCGAGGGTCGGGCCCTTCGGCACCGCCCAGCTCACCAGGACGCCGTCGATCTCGAACCTCAGGTCGTAGTGGAGCCGGCTGGCGCGGTGCCGCTGGACGACGAACCGCGCGCCGGCCGGCTGCTCGCCGACGGCGCCCGCCGGCTCCGGGGTGCGGGTGAAGTCGCGCTTGCGCCGATACCTCTCGAGCAGGTCGCCCATGCTGGCGTGGTGCCCGCGGCGGCCGCATCCATGCGGCTCAGCCCAGGCGCGAGCGCAGGATCCGGGCGCGGGCCCGGTGCAGCCGCGGCACGACGACGTACACGACGATCGGCACTGCGATCGAGGCGAGCACGAAGGTGCGCAGCACGACCGGCAGGTGGCCGAGCCAGCCGCCGAGGAGCAGGTTCAGCACGGTGAGCGTCGGGAAGACCGCCAGCCAGATCATCAGCGCGTTCTGGTGTCGCGACGCAGGGGGGACGACGAGCTCGGGCATGGTCGCTGAACCAGCGGAGGGGCCGGGATAGTCCCGGCCCCTCCGTGACGTGCACCGCAGCGTCAGACGTCGTTGGCCAGGATGTTGTCGATGTTGCGCTCGGCCAGCGCGGTGATCGTGACGAACGGGTTGACCGTGGTGTTGCCGGGGATCAGCGCGCCGTCGATGACGTACAGGCCGTCGTACCCGTGCAGGCGGCCGTAGTTGTCGGTGGCCTTGTTGATGACGGCGCCGCCGAGCGGGTGGTAGGTCAGGCCGTCCTGCCAGATCTTGTAGCCGCCGAAGAGGTCGGTCCGGTAGATCGTCCCCTCCTTGCTGTTGATCTTGTCGAAGATCGTCTTGGCCATGTTGATCGAGTCCTGCTTCCAGGCGGTCTGCCAGGACAGGTCGACCTTGCCGGTCGAGGGGTTCCAGCTGAACTCCGCGCGCCGCGTGGTGCGGGTGATCGACAGGTAGAGCGACGCGTAGGTCTCGATGCCGGTCGGCAGGGGAGCGACCTCGGCGAAGGCGCCGCCGGCGTCCCAGTTGTCGATGCCCGAGCAGGGGATGGTGGACTGGAGCTCGCCGGTCGGGTCCCACATGTGGTTGGCGCGCCCGCACATGACGTTGCCGTTGTCGCCCCAGCCCTTGCCGATCTCGGCGTTGAGGTTGGGGAGCACCCCGGTCGCCTTGAGCCTCACGAGCAGCTTGCTGGTGCCGACGCTGCCGGCGGCGAAGAACACCTTCGCAGCCGTGACGGTCTTGGTCGCCACGGTGTCGCCGCTGGTGTTGAGCTGGTCGATCGTCACGGTGTAGCCGCTGCCGCCGGGCACGGGGGCGACCGAGGTGACCTTGTGCAGCGGTGAGACGTTGACCCGGCCGGTGGCCAGGGCCTGGGCGAGGTAGGTCTGCACGAGCGACTTCTTGCCGTGGTCGTTGCCGTACATGACCTGGCCGTCGAGCGCGGACCGCGTGACGGTGCCGGCCTGCTCGGCCTTCATGTAGTTCCAGTCGTAGACGTCCGGCACGAAGGTCCACGCGAAGCCGGAGCGCTGCGCGTGCTTGCGGCCCACCCGCGCGTACTGGTAGCACGCGGCGCTCTCGAACCAGGTCGGGTCGATCGAACCGACGCCGAGCCCGGCGTTGGCCCGCGGGTAGTAGGTGGCGTACATCTCGGCGGCGTCGACCGACGGCAGGATCGAGGCGAACCGGGACTGCTTCGGCGTGACCGCCATGCCGCCGTTGACCAGGGAGCCGCCGCCGACGCCGCGACCCTGGTAGACGGTGATCCCGGCGAACTCCTCGGCGTCCAGGACCCCGGTGTAGCGCTCGATGTTGCTGTCGATCGGGAAGCCGAAGAAGTTGCTGACCGGCGCCTTCGTCTTCGTGCGCAGCCAGTAGGCGCGCTTGTCGGGCGAGGTGACCTTGGGGAAGATCTTGCCGTCCGAGCCGGGGGTGTCCCACGTCATGCCCATCTCGATCATCTCCACGGGTACGCCGGCCTGGGCGAGCCGGAGCGCGGCGACGGCGCCGCCGTACCCGGTGCCGATGACGAGCGCCGGGACCTGGGCGCCGTTGCCGATGGCGGCTCCGGCGGCCGGACTCGTCATCGCCGGCAGGCCGATCGACGCGGCGCCGACGGCGGCTCCGGTGGTCGCCAGGAATCCGCGACGGGTGAAGCGGGACGACGCGGAACGGGGGCTTTCGGACATGTGACCTCCATCACAAGGGGCAAGAACCAGAACGTGTTCTATCGGTTGTGGTGAGGGTTCGTCACTACTTACCCGGAAGTAACCTGACGCGGGTTCTGATTTTTGCCCGAGACCCCCACTTCTCTGGGGCGAGAAGAACCCTGCGGTCCGGGATGGCCGGTGCGCGTGCGCGGACAGGAGGCTGGAGCCACCGACTTCCCCCGCCGGCGCGAGCGCCGACCACGAGATCGAGGAGCCCATGGAGCACCCCACCGGCCGACGCGTGCGCGTCGGCGCCATGACCGGCCTGCTGATGATCGCGGCAGTGCTCGCCGTCCCCGCCTCGTCCGCCGAGGCGGCCGCGAGGCCACGCTGTGGTGGCTTGCGCGCCACCATCGTCGGCACCGCGGGGGACGACGTGCTGCGCGGCACCCGCGGCAAGGACGTCATCGTCGGCCGGGGCGGCAACGACCGGATCGACGGCCGCGGCGGCGCGGACGTCGTCTGCGCAGGATCGGGCAACGACCGGGTCACGGTGAAGGGCCGTCGCAGCCGGGTGCGAGGGGGCCCCGGTGAGGACCGGCTGAGGGCCGATGGCCCGCAGGCGGTGCTGTCCGGCGACCAGGGCGACGACGTCCTGACCGCCGGTGCCGGCGGGGTCGCCCTCCTCGGCGGCGACGGTGACGACGAGATCACCGGTGCCGACGTCCCGGGCCGTCAGGACGGCGGGGCAGGCAACGACCTGATCCTCCTCGGCGACGGGAACGACGTCGCGGTGCACGGCGGTCCCGGCAGCGACCGCATCTTCGGCGGGGGAGGCAACGACCGGATGGACGGTGACGACGACGTCGACGAGTGCCACGGCGGTGCCGGCACCGACACCTGCCACGGCGGCGCTCCGGGCGGGCCGGAGAACACCGCCGCCGATCCGGACTTCTGCGCACCGGACGCCGAGGTGCACATCTCCTGCCGGATCCCTGCCGTCCCCGAGCGTTGGAAGCTGGCCATCGAGGGCACCTCCAACTACACCAACGGCACCAACTACGACACCGAGATCTCGTGGGTCGTGACGGCGTACGTCGAGCAGTACTTCAAGCAGGACGGCCGGACCTGGTACCTCACCGCCGCCTCCGGCCTCTCCGGCAGCTGGACCGGCACGGGCCGGAACGGCGAGTGCACGATCGAGGGATCCGGCGACGTGGTGGACGGCGACCTGTCGGTCACCATGGCGCTCGACGAGCTCTCCGGGACCTACGACCTCCAATGGAGCGGCCCGTCGGTCCGGACGCCAGGTTCGATCAGCTGCCCGTGGGGGACGTCGAGCTACTCGATGACCAACAGGGCCGCCGACACAGCGAAGTACCAGACCTGGGACACCGACGACCCGGCGCACCCGCTGACCGGCAGCCGTACCGTCACGCCCGACGGCCCGGACGGCGGCCTGGTCGTGAGCTACACCTGGCGCCTCGAGCCGGCCGCGGACCCGAGCTGATCACCGGCCGGACCCGGCAGGATCCGCGCGACCGCCACCCGGCCCCCACCCGTCAGGCCCACCTGCTCCTCCGTCACGACGACGTCGCCCTGCTGCAGGTCGGTGTCCCCGTCGGCCAGCCGGACCTGGCCCTCCAGCACGACCAGGACCACCGTCCCCGAAGCCGGTACGACGAGTGGTGGTGCGCCCGCGACGAGCACCAACACGTCCAGCGTGGCCCGCGCGGCGCCGCGGCGGGTCATCACGTTGAGGTCACGGGTGGGCTGATCGACGGTGCACTGCACGGGCACGCCGCCGTCGAAGGCGAACGGCTCGTCGGTGCGCAGCACCTGGGTGTGGCCGGGCAGCTGCAGCCTCATCGAGGGGCCCTCGATGAGTACGATGATCCGGTCGATGCCCGGGAACGCCGAGAAGTCGCCGCTCTGGGCGACCTCGGCGAGGCTGACCCGCCAGGTGAAGTCGTCAGGGGAGCCGCCGAGCGCGATCTCGGTGGTCATGCCCTGGCCGTTGCGCCACGGGACCTGCTTCAGGTCGGCGGCGCGGGTGATCGTCGTGCTCGTCTCGGTGCTCATCGCCTCCAGTCCACCCGATCCCGGCGCGCGGTGGAACCGCCGAGGGCGCCGCGGTGTCTGGCATCCCAGACACCGCGGCGCCGGCCGCGCCCCGGGGAGGTCAGGGCGTCGGGTCGGTGACGGCGGCGCCGTGGATGTCGCTGTTGCCGAACGCCGTCGGGCAGCTGGCCTGCACGTCCGGGGCCGGTTGCGGAGTCGCGCTGTAGAGCGACGCCCGGTAGGCGTCGATGGCGGGGCAGTCGGCCGCGTGGGAGGCGTCGTTCCAGACGCCCACCGCTCCGTCGCGGGTCGCGGCGGTGTAGACGTAGTCGCCGAGGAACTCCGCCGTCAGGCCGTTCTGCGACGTGCCGCGCGGGTCGCCGACGGCGCCGCGGACCAGCACGCTCCACGGGCCGAGGACACCGGTCGGGCCGACGTCGGCGTGCAGCACCTGACCGACCAGGCCACGCGGCGAGGTGGTGTCGGTGCGGTACGGCGTGGTGAACGCGTTGACCGTCAGGTAGGCGTCCGTCCCGTCCGGGGACAGGGCGGGCGCGGTGTAGACCGGCCGGTCGCCGCCGGGCAGCGGTACGACGGCCGGTGCCGACCACGTGGCGCCGCCGTTGCGGGACGTCGTGGCCAGCACCTGCTCGTGGTTCGCGCCGCTGGCGGCGTCGGCCCACGTCATCAGGATCTGGTCGGTCGCGTCCGCGCCGGACGGCGCGCCGTTGGCGATGTCGACGCTCGCACCGGCGGCGAGGTCCACGCGCGCACCGGCGATGCCGTCCATGTTCGGCCGGCCGAGGACCGGGTCGAACGTGCCGGGCTGCACCGCGGCGGCGACCGGCGTCGGGCCGGTGAAGTGCGCGCCGCCGTCGGTCGAGCGGTACATCAGCTGCTGGGTCTGGGCCTTGCGCTTGCCGATCCCGAACACGTAGACGGTGCCGTGGCTGTCGGTCCGCACCGTGCAGCCGTCGGGCTGCGAGCTGATGCCGTTGTCGGTCGCCGGGCTGACCTGACGGGTCGTCCACGTCGTGCCGCCGTCGCTCGAGCGCGCGACCGTCAGCGGTGTCGGCAGTGCCTGGCCGTGGCTGTTGCTGCGGAACGACGCCCAGCACACGTAGACCGAGCCGAAGTAGGGGCTGCTCGACGCGTTGTCGGCCCACACCTGCTCCTTGTCGGAGAAGGTCGTCGTCGACTGCTGCGAGACCAGCACCGGGCGGCTCCACGCCTCCTTCGAGCCGGCGGCCGCAGCGGCGACGTCGTCGACGTACGACACGGCGATGGCCTCGAAGCCGCGGAAGACGTCGCTGTGCGGCGCCCCACCGACGGGCGAGGTCAGGTTGGCGTAGTAGAGGCGCGAGCCGTTGTCCCACGAGAACCGGCCGTCGGCGCCGGGGCGCGGGCCGAACGCGAGCGCGGGGTCACCGTCGGACACGATGCCTGCCTCGGCGTACCAGGGCAGCGTGCCGATCGGGCCGGTGGTCGGCGTGCACGGGGCCGGGCCCGTGCAGGAGCGGGCGGACAGGCCGGTGTAGGTCGGCTGGACCCAGGAGTCGCCGCCGTTCATGGAGAAGTAGATGCCGGAGACGCCGACACCGTCGGTGAACGGGCAGGTGCTCGGGTCGCCCGCGGCACAGGCCTCCATGTCGATCTCGTCGTTGGCGCCGGCGGCCATCACGTCGGGCTGGTGGGCGTCGACGGCGACCGCGGGCTCGTTCTGCTTGTTCTGCGAGAACGGCCCGACCGGGCTGCCGGTGGCCGGCACCTCGACCGGTGAGCCGACGGCGGCCGCGCCGGCGACAGCGGAGAAGCAGAGGACCGCGGCGGCGAGCGTCGTGGTGGCGAAGCGTCTGACAGACATCGGTTGCCTCCGTGGAGAGATTTCCCGGTCCGTTCCGCCAGCATGCACCCGGGGGCAGGGCACGACAACCCCTCGACCGGACGGTTCGAGGGGCCATCCGCCGGTGGGGGACCGGACTCAGAGGTCCACGGTCAGCCGAGCGGGCGGCGCCCCGGCCGTGTCGCGTGCCCGGATCGGGTCAGCGACCGGCGCGAGCAGCTCCCTCGGCGAGGAGCAGCTGGGCGCCGGTGTAGGTCGCCATCACGACCGACTCGAGGCGCTCGGGCGCGTTGGGGAGCAGGAAGGTCCGGGCGCCGAGGACCGCGTCGGAGGCCAGGAACATCGCCCCACCCGCGGCGGTGAGCAGCCGGGCGTCGCGCGGCAGCGCCGGGTCGAGGTGGGAGGCGGTGGCCGCCATCGCGGCCAGCAGTCCGGAGTAGCCCAGCAGGGTCGCCCCCAGCCGGGGCTCCCGGGTCGCTGCCCTCGCCGCGACGACCGGGCCGCTGGCAGCCCACAGGCCGCCGATGACCCGGGCGGTGCGGCTCGCCGTGATCGGCGTACGACGGTCGCGGTGGCGCAGGAAGCCCGTGACGTAGGCCAGATGGCCGACCCCGAACGACGTCGCACCGGCCGCGAACGCCCGTTCGCCCTCGCCGAGCAGCAGCACGTCGCCGCCCCAGCCGCCGACCTGGGCGGCCAGCGTCGAGGCTCGCAGCGGCGAGCGTGCCGCCCGCGGATCGGTCGCGAGCGCAGAGCCCAGCGTCGGCAGCAGCAGCGGCTTGGTGACGTGGCGGACCTGGTGCGCCCACCGACGGCTCGACCCCGCCAGTGCGGTGTCGGCCGCGGCGAGGGCGACATAGGCGAGCTTGAGCTTGGTGGACGTGCGCACGTCCGAACTCTAGGGGCGCAGGGGCTCAGGCGACGGCGAGCTGTGCCCGCGTCGGCACGAACGGGTCGAGTCGCAGCCGCATGCCGGCCTCGGCAGGGGTGCGGTTGGCCTTGCGGCCGTTGCACGGGCTGCACGCAGCGACCGTGTTCAGCCACGTCCACCCACCGCCGCGACTCTGCGGGAGCACGTGGTCGATGGTCGTGGCGTACGAGCCGCAGTAGGCGCACCGGTGCCGGTCGCGCTTGAGCACGTTGCTGCGGGAGTACGCCGCGGGGCGGTACATCCACTTCGCGGCGACGTAGCGCACCAGCCGGATCACCCGCGGCCACGGGTGCGGCCCGATCATCCGGTCGTCGTGCGCCTCCTCGACGGTGGCCACCTCGCGGAACAGCATCCGCACGGCGTGCTGGAAGGTCACCGTGCCGAGCGGCTCGTAGGAGGCGTTGAGCAGCATCACGGTCGTCATGGCTGCCGTCACCCCCTTCCTGCTCGCCGGCCTGGCCGCTTGGTCGTACGCCACCTGTCGGATGGATCGTCCAGGGTCCGTATTTCCGTTCGGCCACGAAGGCGTGAAGGGCAGGAGACCTCTGCGCGAGGTCCGACTCCTCCACGGTACGTCGGCGCGGCTGCTGCACTCCACCGATTTGGTGGGCCCCCGGTGCGTCCCGCTCAGCGGGAGCACGCTCGGCGAGCGGTGTGACCGGCGCCACGCTCGGCCCATGTTCGCGATGATCATGAACGAGACGGGCGGGCCCGAGGTCCTGCAGTACGGCGAGATCGAGACCCCCGAGCCGGGGCCGGGCGAGGTACGGGTGCGCGTGGCGTACGCCGGGGTGAACCCCGCCGACTGGAAGAACCGGCAGGGCATGCTGGCCGCCTTCCGTCCCTACGTCTTCCCGTACGTGCTGGGCTTCGACGCCGCCGGCGTGGTCGATGCGCTCGGCGAGGGCGTCACCGGGTTCGCCGTCGGCGACCGCGTGGTCACGCCGACCAACCACGGCCAGGGCGCCCAGGGCAGCTATGCGGAGTACGTCGTGGCGAACGTCGACCGGGTGGCACCGGTCCCCGAGGCGATGGGCTTCGCCGAGGCGGCAGCACTGCCGGTGGCTGCGCTCACCGCGTGGCAGGCCCTGCAGCACAACGGGGGCGTGCAGCCCGGCCAGCGGGTGCTGGTGCACGGCGGCTCCGGCGGTCTCGGCAGCTTCGCGGTCCAGTTCGCCCGCGCCGCCGGCGCCGAGGTGGCCGCGACCTGCAGCACCGGCAACGTCGCCTACCTGCGTGGGCTCGGCGTCGATCGGGTCATCGACTACGTCACCGAGGACGTCACCGCCGCGGTCAAGGAGTGGGCGCCCGACGGCCTCGACCTGCTCGTCAACACCGCCGGCGCGAGCTCGCTGGCCCACGGCCTCGACCTGGTCCGCGACGGCGGCGCCTTCGTCAGCATCCCGACCCTCGTCGACGACGGCGACATCCCCGCCGACGTCGCGGCGGCCGCCGGACGCGGCATCGAGCGCGTCTACTCGATGATGACCGACATCGACTGCGCGCCCGCGCTCGCCACGATCGCCGGCCTGGTCGTGTCCGGCGAGGTGAGGCTCCCGGAGATCCGCGAGCTCGACCTGCGCGAGGCAGCCGCCGCCCACGAGGCGATCCAGACCGGCCACACGCGCGGCAAGATCGTGCTCAAGGTCGCGGACCTCTGAGGGCGACGAGATGACCACACCGACCCCAGACCCGACCGCCCACCCGACCGCCGACCCGATCGTCGTCCAGGACCGCTTCGAGGTCTTCGCCGCCGACCTGCCGCGGCTGCGCGAGCTCCTCGCCGGCTACGCCGTCGGCGCGGCCGCACGCGGCCTCACGCTCGTCGACGAGCAGGTCTCCCCGCCGCTCGCCCTCGCCGACCAGCCCATCGTGCTGTGGGTGCGCTGGAACCTGCCCGACGCCGGCGGCTTCTGGACCGCCCGTGCCCAGACCCACGCGCCCGACGTCGTGCAGTTCTGGGCGGACGTCGATGCGCTCGTCGTGTCCCGGGCCCGGACCTACCTCCTGGCGCCGGACCAGGTCGGGCCGGTGCCCGCGGACACCCGGCCGGACGGGGTCACCCCCAGCCGGTGGCGCGAGACCGCGCAGCTGTACCTGCCCGCCGGCGCCGGTGAGGCCGAGATGGGTGCGCTGGCGACCGTGCTCGCGCGAGCGGCCGAGCTGCCCGGCATCGAGGCCGCGATCCTGAGCCCGAACTTCCTCGCCGACCTCGGGGCCGGGCACTTCACCTGGGACCTGATCCACCCCGACCGGGAGAGCGCGCAGGTCGCGCGGAAGTCGGAGCTGTGGACCGACGTGCTGCTGCCCGCGCTCGAGGAGCACTGCGCGTCGTGGTCGGCGCTCGGTCTCGACACGATCGGTGCCGGCGCCCGCGAGCCCGGCATCGTCGGCGGCGTCAAGCGCACCGCGCTCTTCCGCCTGCTGCCGGGCGTGGACCCTGAGGTCGAGGCGGAGTTCGCCCGCGACACCCTGGCCATGCCCGCGCACATCGCGTCGATCCGCAACTGGCGATTGAGCCGGGCGGTCACGCTCGAGTGGGACGCCACCGACGGCACGGCGTGGGACTTCGTGTGGGAGCAGGAGTACGCCGACCTCGACGGGCTCACCGTGGACTACATGATCCACCCGCACCACTGGGCGCACGTCGACCGCTGGTTCGACCTCGAGTCCGGTGCGCAGGTCGTGCACCCCGCGCTGTGCCACGCGTTCGCCGGGCTCGGGGAGGGCTTCATCGTGCGCTGATCTCGTGCTTCCATGGATCCGGCACCGGCGCGACCGACAGGACGGCACCATGGACGACACGAGCTGGGACGGCGCCCGCAAGCTGCGGGTCAGGGATGCACTGCGCGGCCGGGTCGAGGCCGCCCTCGCCAGCGCGAGGGAGGCCGTGGCCGACCAGCGCGGCGCCGCCGAGCTCGACCAGGCCGACGTCCACGACGTCGACGACCTCTCGCAGTCCGACGAGGGCGGCGACCTGGCCGGGCTGTTCGGCGGCGTCGTGGACCGGCGCCAGCGAGAGCTCGTGCGCATCGACGCCCTCGACCTCGCCCCCACCGACGTCGTCGGGGACGGCGCGATCGTCGCCTTCGGCGGCGACCACTACCTCGTCGGGGTGGCGGCCGAGGCGTTCGAGGTCGACGGCACCACCGTGGAGGGGATCGCCGCGGACTCCCCGTTGCACGCGGTGATCGTCGGGTTGAAGGCGGGCGACAGCTTCACCGTCGGCGGCACCGAGCACCGGCTCGACCTGGTGGTGTGAGCCTGCCGGCTCACCCGGTCAGGTACGGCGCCAGCTCCAGCGCCAGGTGCAGCCGCAGCCGGTCCGGGCCGCGGGCGAGGTCGTAGCCGGTCGCCTGCTCGACCTGCCCGATCCGGTGGTAGACGGTCTGCCGGTGCACGGCGAGCCGGGTCGCCGTACGTCCGGCGCTGCCGGCCTCGTCGAGCCAGACCCGCACCGTGGCGAGGACCTCGGGGGCCGCGGCCGCGAGGAAGGTGCGCACCTGCGGGTCGATGACGGCGGCCTCGAGGTCGTCGTCGCGGGTGACGCCCAGCAGGGCCAGCGGCCCGAGGGACTCCCAGCGCACGACGGTGCCGGGCTCGGCCGTGCGGGCGACGCGGAGGCTGACCCGGGCGCCGCGGTGCGCGGCAGCCAGGGCGTCGATGCCCGCCACCGTGGGGCCGGTGGCGGCCCGGGTGATCCGGTCCAGGCTGTCGACGCGGCGGCCGAGGCCGAGGGCGGCGAGCAGGTCGGTGAGCCCGTCCGTCTCGGTGACGAGCGCGGCGCGGGCGACGGCACAGGCCACGCCCGGGCTGGAGCGGACCCAGACCACGCCCGCGCGCGAGGGCCGGCTGGCGACCTGGTCGAGCAGCTCGGGCCGCTCCAGCAGCACGCAGGTCACCGGCTCCTGCAGGTCCAGGCCGCCGGCCTGGGCGAGGTCGACCGCCGACTCGCGCGCGGCGAGCCGCCCGCCCTCGACCAGCTCGCGGAAGACGGCGTCGCGGTGGGCCTGGCGGCGCTCGGCCACGTTGAGCAGCCGGGCCGCCGACTCCGCGATCCGGGTCGCCTCGGGCCAGGTGGACTCGGGGATCCGGCCGTCGGGGTCGATCAGCCAGAAGTACCCGTGCACCCGGTCCAGGTGCCGGGCCGGGACGCACAGCCGGGCGACGATCCCGAGGTCCGGGTCGGCCGGCGTGCGCAGCGGGCCGGGGGAGTCCTCGATGCCCTGGCCGCGGAACCACACGAGCACGTCCTCGGTCGAGCGGCGCTGCAGGATCGAGCGCTGCCGGATCGAGTCGACGACGTCGTCACCGCGGTGGTCGGAGAAGCCGATCAGCCGGAAGTCGGGGTCCTCGAGCGTGCACGGGGCGTCCGTCAGCCGCGCCATGTCCTCCACGAGGTCGTCGAGCGAGCTCATCTGACAAGTGTCACACGTCGGCGCCCGAAAGATGTGACAGGTGTCCGTTCCGTGTGACCCGGCACGCTCCTAGCGTGGAAGCATGCTGGACCAGGCACTCAGTCACACGTTGAGTCACACGCTGAACCGCGCCTCGCGCAGCGCTCGCGCCCGTCGTGCGGTCGAGTCGTTCCCCGTCACCCGCCGGGTCGTCGACCGGTTCGTGCCCGGCGAGACCACCGCCGACGCGGTCGAGGCCACCCGCGGCCTGGTCGCCACCGGCCGCGCGGTCACCATCGACGTGCTCGGCGAGGACGTCCTCGACCTGGCCGGCGCCCGCGCGATGCGCGACGCCTACCGCACCCTGCTCACCGCGCTCGACGAGGCCGGCTGCGCCGCCGGCGCCGACGTCTCGCTCAAGCTGTCCGCGATGGGCCAGGCCCTGCCCGACGGTACGACGATCGCCACCGACCACGCGGCGGAGATCGCCGGGGCCGCCGCGGCCCTGGGGTGCACGGTCACCCTCGACATGGAGGACCACACGACCGTCGACTCCACGCTCGCGATCGGCAACGCCCTGCGCGCGACGTACCCGTCCGTCGGGAACGTGCTGCAGACCAACCTGCGTCGTACCCCCGGCGACATCGCGGACCTCGACGGCTCCGGCGCCCGGATCCGCCTGGTCAAGGGCGCCTACCGCGAGCCCGAGTCGGTGGCCCTGCAGCGCAAGGTGGAGGTCGACCACGCCTACGAGAGGGCGATCGACGCGCTGATGGCCTCCGACTGCTACCCGATGATCGCCACCCACGACCCGGCGATGCTCGACCGCGCTGTGTCCGCGGCGGTGGCCGCCGGGCGCGGTGCCGACCGATGGGAGGCGCAGATGCTGTACGGCGTGCGCCCCGAGCTCGAGCAGCGGATGGTCGACGACGGGCACCGGATGCGCGTCTACATCCCGTTCGGCACCGACTGGTACGGGTACTTCATGCGTCGGCTCGCCGAGCGCCCCGCCAACGTCGCCTTCTTCCTGCGCGCCCTCGCGCACCGCTGATCCCGCCGCTTCCTGAGAGAGGACCTGAGATGGACGCCATCACCACCCCGCCGGCTCCCGTCAACGAGCCCAACCTGACCTACGCACCCGGCAGCGCCGAGCGGGACGCGCTGGTCGCCCAGCTCGACGCCCTCGGCGGTACGACGCGCCAGCTCGACGCGCACATCGGCGGCGAGAAGGTCGTCGGCGGCGGCGAGGAGATCGCCGTCGTCCAGCCGCACGCGCACCAGAAGGTCCTCGGCGTGCTGCGCAACAGCACCGCCGACGACGCGAAGTCCGCGATCGCCGCCGCCCGCGAGGCCGCCCCCGGCTGGCAGGCGATGCCCTTCGACGAGCGCGCCGCCGTGATCCTGCGCGCCGCCGAGCTGCTCGCCGGCCCGTGGCGCCAGAGGCTCAACGCCGCCACCGTGCTCGGACAGTCGAAGACCTCCTTCCAGGCCGAGATCGACGCCGCGTGCGAGCTGATCGACTTCTGGCGGTTCAACGTCCACTTCGCCCGGCAGGTCCTCGCCGAGCAGCCGATCGCCAACGCCCCCGGCATCTGGAACCGCACCGACCACCGCCCGCTCGAGGGCTTCGTCTACGCGATCACGCCCTTCAACTTCACCGCGATCGCCGGCAACCTGCCCACCGCGCCCGCGCTGATGGGCAACACCGTGATCTGGAAGCCGTCGCCCACCCAGCAGCTCGCCGCGTCGCTGACCATGGAGCTGCTCGAGGAGGCCGGCATGCCGCCGGGCGTCATCAACATGCTGCCCGGCGACGGGCTCGCCGTCTCCGAGGTCGCCCTCGCCCACCCCGACCTGGCCGGCATCCACTTCACCGGATCCACCGCGACCTTCCAGAAGCTCTGGGCGAGCGTGGGGGCCAACCTGCCGTCGTACCGGACCTATCCGCGCCTGGTCGGCGAGACCGGTGGCAAGGACTTCGTGATCGCCCACCCGTCGGCCGACCCCGACGTGCTGCGCACCGCGCTGATCCGCGGCGCCTTCGAGTTCTCCGGCCAGAAGTGCTCGGCCGCCTCGCGTGCCTACGTCCCGGCCTCGCTGTGGGCGCGGATGGGCGCCGACCTGGCCTCGCAGACCGACGCGCTGCCCGTCGGCGACCCCACCGACTTCTCGAACTTCACCGGCGCGGTCATCGACGCCCGGGCGTTCGCCAAGCACAAGGCCGCTCTCGAGCGCGCTGCCGCCACCCCCGGCCTGCAGGTCGTCGCGGGCGGCACGGCCGACGACAGCGTCGGGTACTTCGTCCGCCCCACGGTCGTGGTCGCCGAGGACCCGAGCGACGAGATGTTCTCGACCGAGTACTTCGGCCCGATCCTCGTCGTCCACGTCTACGACGACAGCCGCCCCGGCGCGTTCGAGGAGGTCGTGAAGCAGGCCGAGTCCGCGGCGCCGTACGCGCTGACCGGGTCGGTCCTCGCCACCGACCGTGCTGCCATCGACTGGGCCAGCAACCACCTGCGCTTCGCCGCCGGCAACTTCTACGTCAACGACAAGCCCACCGGCGCCGTCGTCGGCCAGCAGCCCTTCGGCGGCGGCCGCGCCTCCGGCACCAACGACAAGGCCGGCTCCGCCCTCAACCTGCTGCGCTGGACCTCGCCCCGGTCGATCAAGGAGACCCTCGTCCCCCCGACCGACCACCGCTACCCCCACATGTCCTGACCCCCATGTCCTGACCCACATGTCCTGACCCCGTCTCGACGAGGGATCAGCCGCCGTAGGGCACGGTGATGATCTCCAGGTTGTGGCCGTCGGGGTCCGACCAGTAGAGGCCGCGGCCGCCGTCGTTGCGGTTGATCACGCCCTCCTGCCGGTGGAACGGGTCGGCCCAGAAGCTCAGGCCACGCTCGAGGATGCGGGCGTGGATCGCGTCGAACTCGTCGTCGCCGACGAGGAAGGCGTAGTGCTGGACGGTGACCGGGCCGGGGTGGGCGACGATGTCGAGGCTGACGCCGTTGCCGAGCTCGACGACCCGGAAGGGGCCGTAGACCGGCGCTTCGGGGAGGCCGAGGACGTCGGTGAGGAAGGCCGCGGTGACGTCGCGGTCGCTGGCGTGGACGATCGTGTGGTTGAGCTCGATGGACATGGTCAGGCTCCTTCGGTTCCAGTGTGCCTCCGGCCCGGCAGCAGCACGGCCGGGACGACGGCGAGGACGGCGACGGCCAGCGGCCACCAGAAGGCGGCTCCGAACGCGTCGGCGGGGACGGCGGTGGCGGACAGCTGGTGCTGCAGGACGGTGGCGAAGACCGCGGTGGCGACGACGCCTCCGGTGCGCTGGGCGATGCTCATCGTCGTGGTGGCGCGGGGGATGGCGGCGTGGTCGAGGGCTGCGTAGGCCGCAGCGCTGGTCGGCGCGAAGATGCAGCCGGCGCCCAGGCCGATCGCGAACAGGGCGATCCCGAGGAACACCTGACCGGGGTCGGTGCCGACGGCGGTGTAGCCGAGGAAGCCGGCGACCAGCAGTCCGACGCCGGTGAGCACGACGGCCCGGCCACGACCGCGGTCGACCAGCCGGCCGGTCAGGGCCATCGCCAGGGCGGCACCGACGCCCTGCGGGACCAGCAGGAGCCCGGTCTGCAGCTCGGTCTCGCCGCGGGCGAGGAGGTGGTAGAGCGGCAGCAGGAAGCCCGCGCCGGTCAGGACGCCGACGGCGAGGAACTGCACCGCGGTCGCGGTGGCGAAGCCGCGGGTGGCGAAGTGGCGCAGCTCGACCAGGGGCCGGTCGGTGCGCAGGGCGTGGGCGACGAAGGCGACGAGGAGCACGACGCCACCGGCGATCCCGGCCACCGCCTCGGCCGACGAGCCGGTGGGGCCGGCGAGGGCGGTGACGCCGTACGCCAGGGCGACCAGACCGGGGGAGAGCAGGGCCAGGCCCAGGACGTCGAGCCGCTCGCGACCGGCGCCCCGGGGGTCGGCGAGGGCGCGGACCGACCAGGCCAGGCAGGCGAGGCCGACCGGGATGTTGACCAGGAAGATCCAGCGCCAGTCGACGCTGTCGATGAGGACGCCGCCGATGACCGGTCCGAGGATCGGGCCGAGCATCATCGGGATGCCGACGACGGCCATCGCCCGGCCCATCCGCTGCGGGCCGACCGCGCGGGCCACCATGGCGATGCCGACCGGGCTGACCAGGCCGGCGCCGGCGCCCTGCAGGACCCGGAACCCGATCAGGGACGGGGCCGACCACGCGGCGCCGCAGAGCAGCGAGCCGAGGGTGAAGACGCCGACGGCGAGCAGCCAGACGCGGCGGGCGCCGTAGCGGTCCATCGCCCAGCCGGCGAGCGGGATCGTGGCGGTGAAGGCCAGCAGGTAGCCGGTCATCACCCACTGGACGGTGGTGAGGGAGACGCTGAACTCGGCCGCGAGGCGGTCGGTCGCGACGCTGACGATGGTCGCGTCGAGGACGGTGGTGATCATGCCGAGCACGACCACGGCGATGACGGTGCGGGCCGTCCGGTCGAGCGGTGCCGCGGCGGGTGCGGCGGCGGGGGTGGCGGTCTGGCTCATGACCGCTCTCCTTTCGTGTCGTCGATACAAATTTATAGTGACTCTAAGTTTGGAGTGGAGCAAAGTCAAGGTAGGGTGCCGGCATGGCCGAGCCGGGACTGCGTGAGCGCAAGAAGCAGGAGACGCGACAGCGGATCACCGAGGCCGCGATCGAGCTGTTCGCCGAGCGCGGGTTCGAGCAGGTCCCGGTCGCCGACATCGCCGTCGCCGCCGACGTCTCCACCGCCACGGTGTTCAACTACTTCCCGGCCAAGGAGGACCTGATCTACGACGGGATGGCGGCCTTCAACGAGCACCTGCTGGCCGCCGTGCGCGACCGCCCGGCGGGCCAGCGCGTCGTCAGCGCCTTCCGGGACCACGTCCTGCAGCCCCGCGGCGTGCTCGCCGACCCCGCCTCCCCGGTGCTCGCCAGCCTGTCCCGGATCGCCCGGATCGTGCAGGACAGCCCGAGCCTGCAGGCGCGCGAGCGGCTCGAGGCGGACCGTGCCGTCTGCGCCCTGCGCGAGCTCCTGGTCGACGAGCTCGGCGACGACCTGCGCTCCTGGGCCGTCGCCTCGGCGCTGGTCGGCACCACGCGCGGGATGACCCGCGAGGTGCAGCGGGCCGCCGCCGAGGGCAAGGTCGACGCCCGGCTGACCAAGCGGCTCCTCGCCTCCGCCGCTGCGGCGATCGACGTGATCCAGATCGGGTTGGTGGAGGCGACCAAACCGGCCCGGTGAGCCGGTCCTGATCGACGAAGGTCCGGCCGTCCGGCCCGCCTAGGCTGCGCGCATGCGCGGGATCGACGACTGGCTGGAGCGACGCCTTCCGGAGCTGCTCGAAGGGACGGGGGTGCCCGCGGCCGCGGTGGCGGTCGCCCACGGCGACGAGGTCGTCGACGCCGCCGCCGGCACCCTGAGCGCCGCGACCGGCGTGACCGCCACGACGGACGCGATCTTCCAGGTCGGCTCGATCACCAAGGTGCTCACCGCGACCCTCGTCCAGCAGCTCGTCGACGAGGGCCTGGTCGACCTCGATCGCCCCGTGCGCACGTGGCTGCCCGGGCTGCGCCTCGGGGACGAGTCGGCCGCCGCGACCCTCACCGTCCGCCAGCTGCTCACCCACACCGCCGGCTTCGAGGGCGACGTGTTCACCGACACCGGCAAGGGCGACGACTGCGTGGAGAAGTACGTCGACCTGCTCTCCGAGGTCCCCCAGCTGTTCCCGCCCGGCGAGATGTGGTCCTACAACAACGCCGGGTTCTGCGTCCTGGGCCGGCTGGTCGAGGTGGTCCGCGCAGCGCCGTACGACACCTGCCTGCGGGCCCACCTGCTCGACCCGCTCGGCATGACGAGCGCCGCGACCGACCCCTACGAGGCGGTGCTGCACCGCACCGCGGTCGGCCACGTCGACGGCCGGCCGACCGACGTGTGGGCGTTGGCGCGCTCCAACGCCCCGGCCGGCTCGATGCTCGCGATGCGTGCCCGCGACCTGGTCGCGTTCGCCCGCCACCACCTCGAGAACCCTGCGCTGGCGGGCATGCGGACGCCCCAGGTCGCCCTGCCCGACCTCGGCCAGGGCGAGGCGTGGGGACTGGGCTGGGAGCTCTTCCGGCTCGCCCCGACGCCGATCGTCGGCCACGACGGCAACACCATCGGCCAGTCCGCCTTCCTGCGACTGCTGCCCGAGCACGACCTCGCGGTGGCGGTGCTCACCAACGGCGGACCCGCCAAGCTGCTCCACCGCGCGGTGACCGGCCACGTGCTCCGCGAGCTCGCCGGCGTCGACCTGCCGCCCGCCCCCGAGCCGCCCGCGACGATCTCCACCCCCGACCCGACCCGGTACGCCGGCACCTACGCCTCCGAGGTCGGGCAGACGGTGGTCAGCCAGGACGGGCAGGGGCGCCTGTGGCTGGACCGCACACCGCTCGGCGTGCTGGCCGAGATCGACGAGCCGCCCTACCGCACCGAGCTGGTCGCCTGGCGCGGTGAGACGCTGTGGCCGCTCGAGCCCGAGGGCGGCGTGCACCAGCCGGTGGCCTTCCTCGGTGACGACGGCACGGGGCGGGCGGCGTACCTGCACACCGGACGAGCCGACCGGAGGACCCGATGACCGACGCCCGCAGGCTCCACGACGAGGCCGTCGTCGCCGACACCCACAACGACCTGCTCTGCGCGGTCGTCGCCCGCCCGGTCGAGCGGTGGGCGTCCTTCTTCCGCGAGCAGTGGCTGCCGCAGCTGCGCGCCGGCGGCGTCGACCTGCAGACACTGCCGGTGTTCATCGAGGACCCGTACCGGCCCGAGGGGGCGCTGCGCCGCACGCTGCGGATGATCGAGGCCGCGCACCGGCTGGCCGAGGGCAACGCCGACGAGGTCGCGCTGTGCCGCGACGGAGCGGACATCGACGACGCCCTGGCCCGGGGCCGGACCGCACTGGTCCTCGCCCTCGAGAGCGCACCGGGCATCGGCGACGACGTCGAGCTGCTGGAGACCCTGTTCCGGCTGGGGGTCCGCGTCGCGTCGCTGGCCCACTTCGGCCGGACCGCGCTCGCCGACGGCAGCGGTGAGGACGGCACGGGCGGCCGGCTGACGAGGGCCGGTGTCGCGGCCCTGCAGGAGATGGAGCGGATCGGGATGCTCCTCGACGTCAGCCACCTCGGGGCCGCCGGCGTCGAGCACGTCCTCGAGCTGGCGACCCGTCCGGTGATCGCCACCCACTCCTCGGCGCGTGCCCCCCTCGACCACCACCGCAACCTGACCGACGCGCAGATCCGCGGGATCGCCGCCGGGGGAGGCGTCGTGTGCGTGAACTTCTTCGCGCCCTACCTCCACGCCACCGACTTCTCGATCGACCGCCTCGTCGACCACCTCGAGCACGTCGTGTCCGTCGCCGGTGTCGAGCACGTCGGGCTCGGCCCGGACTTCGTCAAGGAGGTCCTGGCCGACACGACGCCGCCGTGCTGCGAGGTCACCCTCGTCGAGGGCGTGCCCGCCGACGCGTACCTGCCCGGCCTCGAAGGCCCCGCGGGCCTGCCGCTCGTCACCGAGGCGCTGCTGCGCCGCGGCTGGGCGGAGCCCGACGTCACCGCCGTCCTCGGTGCGAACGTACGACGCCTGTACGTCGCCGAGCTGGGCCGTCCCGGACCGGCCGGTCGATCCGCATGAGCCGGTTCGTCCCCGCCGACGAACCGCCCTCCCCAGCTCGGGCGGCCCGCACCAACACCGGACATGACCCGCGTCGCACCATCGTTGCGTGGCAGAGCGCACCGCAGACCTCACGACGGAGAGCACCGCAGTGATCACCGATCCCGCACCGGCGACCGACCGGGTGCTGAGCGTCCGCGACCTGTCGGTGAAGATCCGCCGCGGCGAGCGCGTCGTGCGTCCGGTCACCGGCGTCAGCCTCGACCTGCACCGCGGCGAGACCCTCGGCATCGTCGGTGAGACCGGCTCCGGCAAGTCGATGACCGGCCTGGCGATCATGGGGATGCTGCCGTCCGGAGGCCGCGTCACGCAGGGCTCGATCGACTTCGGCGGCACCGAGCTGGTCGGCCTGGAGCCCGCGAGGTACCGGGCGATCCGCGGCAACGACATCGCCATGGTCTTCCAGGACTCGCTCACCGCGCTCAACCCGACCCGGCGGATCGGCGACCAGGTCGCCGAGCCCGCGCGCCTGCACCTCGGCCTCTCGAAGCGGGCCGCCCGCCAGCGGGCCGAGGAGATGCTCGCCCTGGTCGGCATCCCGCGCCCCGGCGAGCGGATGGACGACCACCCGCACCAGCTCTCCGGCGGCATGCGGCAGCGGGTGATGATCGCGATGGCGCTGGTCTGCGAGCCGAAGGTCGTCATCGCCGACGAGCCCACCACCGCGCTCGACGTCACCATCCAGGCCGAGATCCTCGAGCTGCTCGACGACCTGCGTGCCCGGCTCGGGATGGCGATGATCCTGGTCACCCACGACATGGGCGTGATCGCCCGCCACGCCGACCGCGTCGGTGTCATGTACGCCGGCCGGCTGGCCGAGACCGGGCCGACCACCGACCTCTTCGAGCGCACCCGGCACCGGTACACGCAGGCGTTGCTGGCCTCGATCCCGTCGCTCACCCACGACCGTGGCGAGGAGCTCTACAGCATCGGCGGCACCCCCCCGGACCTCTCGGCCACCCAGGTCGGGTGCGCCTTCGCGCCCCGGTGCGCGGCAGCGACCGACGAGTGCCGCACCGTGCAGCCGCCCGTCACGACCGAGGGCAGCCACGCCTTCGCCTGCTGGAACCCGGCGTCCGGCCCGGTGCAGCACACCGCGGTCCGCGTCGCAGAGCCGTCGGCCCCCACGGCGGATGTCGCGACCGGCCCGAGGCTCGACGTCGTCGACCTGCACCGGGAGTACCCCGCCGGCCACGGCAGCTGGTTCGGTCCCAGGCGCACGGTGAAGGCGGTCTCCGGCGTCAGCTTCGAGGTCGCCGCCGGCGAGACCTTCGGCCTGGTGGGGGAGTCGGGCTGCGGCAAGTCCTCGCTCGGCCGGATGCTCGTCGCCCTCGACCAGCCCACCTCCGGGGAGGTCGTCTTCGAGGGCCGCTCGGTCACCACCATGAAGCCCCGCGAGCTCGGCAGCCACCGGGCCCGCCTGCAGATGATGTTCCAGGATTCCAGCGCCGCCCTCGACCCGCGGATGCGGATCGGCGCCGTGCTGCGCGAGCCGCTCGCCATCCAGGGCATCGGCACGCGCGCCGGACGTACCGCCACCGCCCGCGACCTGCTCGCCGACGTCGGCCTGCCCGCCACCGTCCTCGAGCGGTTCCCGCACGAGCTCTCCGGCGGCCAGCGCCAGCGTGTCGCCCTGGCCCGGGCGCTCGCCCTCGACCCGACGGTGCTCGTCGCCGACGAGCCCGTCAGCGCGCTCGACGTCTCGATCCGCTCGCAGGTGCTCAACCTGATGCGCCGCATCCAGCGCGAGCGCGGGCTGAGCAGCGTCGTCATCTCCCACGACCTCGCCGTCGTCCGCTACCTCGCCGACCGGGTCGGCGTGATGTACCTCGGCAAGCTCGTCGAGAGCGGCACCGCCGAGGAGGTGTACGCCGCACCGGCCCACCCCTACACGGCGGGCCTGCTGGCCGCCGTACCCGAGGCGTCGCCGACGGCGCCGACAGCGCAGCCCCCGCGTGCCGAGCGGGTCCGCGGCGAGCTGCCCAGCCCGCTCGACCCGCCCAGCGGCTGCCGGTTCCGGACCCGCTGCCCGCTCGCCACCGAGGTCTGCGCCGAGGTCGAGCCGCTGCCGCTGCAGCTCACGCCGACGCACAGCGTCTCCTGCCACCACGCCAACGCGAACGGAGCGTCCTGACATGGCCTGGTACGTCGCCAAGCGGCTCGCCGTCTCCGCCGTGGTCCTCCTCGGCATCTCGGCCGTCGTCTTCTTCCTGCTGCACCTGGTCTCCGACAGCCCCGGCCGGGTGGTGCTCGGCCAGCGCGCCAGCCCGCAGGCGGTGGCCGACTTCAACCACGAGCACGGCTTCGACCGCCCGGTCGTGGTGCAGTACCTCAGCTACCTCGGCCAGCTGCTGCACGGCGACCTGGGCCGCTCCTACAAGCTCAACCAGGACGTCGGCACGCTGCTCCAGCAGAACGCCGGTCGCAGCGCGATGCTGTCCCTCGCCGGGCTGGTGCTGGCGCTGCTCATCGCCGTCCCGCTGGGCATCCTGCAAGCCGTCAAGCGCAACAGTGTCGTCGACCGGGTCGCCACCGGCCTCGCCTACGTCCTCTACGCGACGCCGGCGTTCCTGCTCGGCCTGGTCCTGATCGCGGTGTTCAGCCAGCAGCTGGACCTGTTCCCGGCGGAGGCCTCGCAGTCGCACTCGCCGTGGGTGGTGTTCACCGACCCGCGATCGATGGCGCTGCCTGTCGTCACCATCGCGGTCACGAGCATCGCGATCTTCAGCCAGTACCAGCGCTCCTCGGCACTCGACCAGCTCGGCCAGGACTACATCCGGGTCGCACGCGCCAAGGGCCTGCCCGAGAGGCTGGTGCTCACCCGGCACCTGCTGCGCAACGCCTGCCTGCCGCTGATCACCCTGGTCGGCACGATGATCCCGCTGCTCCTGGCCGGCAACCTGATCGTCGAGTCGCTGTTCAACTACTCCGGTCTGGGGCTGCTGTTCCTCAACAGCCTGCAACGCGAGGACTACCCGGTGCTCCTCGCCTACACCCTCATTGGCGGTGTGCTGACCGTCGCGGGCAACTTCATCGCCGACATCGCGGTCGCCATGGCCGACCGCAGGATCGAGCTCGCCTCATGACCGCCGTCCCCGCCACCCCCGAGTCCGTGCACCTGCCCCCCGCGCCGGCCGGCGTCCGGGCCGCCGTACGCCGGCTGCGGCACCACCCGCTCGGCCTGGCCGGTGGCGCGCTGCTCCTGCTGGTCGTCGCCTTCTGCTACCTCGGGCCGCTGTTCTGGAAGACCAACCAGACCGACGTCAACCTGCTCGACGCCGCGCTGCCGCCCGGCCCCGGGCACCCGCTCGGCACCGACACCAACGGCTTCGACGTCCTCGGCCGGCTGATGGCCGGCGGCCAGGTCTCGTTGCAGATCGGCCTGCTGGCCGCGGTCTTCGCCACCACCTTCGGCACCGTGTACGGCGCCGTGGCCGGCCTCGCCGGCGGGATCGTCGACGGCTTCTTGATGCGGATGGTCGACGTGCTCCTGTCGGTGCCCTTCCTGTTCTTCGTCCTCATCCTCTCCGCCCGCTTCCACGCGAACGCGTGGAGCCTCGCGCTGGTGATCGGCGCCTTCTCGTGGCTGATCTCCGCCCGACTCGTCCGCGGCGAGGTGCTGACCCTGCGGGTGCGGGAGTACGTCCTCGCAGCCCGGGTGATGGGCGCCACGCGCCGGCGGATCATCTTCACCCACCTGATCCCCAACGCGATGGGCGTCATCATCGTCAACGTCACCTTCCAGGTGGCCGACGCGGTGCTCGTGGTCGCGGCGCTCGGCTTCCTCGGCTTCGGGCTGAGCTACCCGACGACCGACTGGGGCAGCCAGCTCGCCAGCGGTGTCACCTACATCTCGGCCGACTACTGGTGGCTGATCTACCCCGTCGGCGGGTTCATCGTGCTCACCGTGCTCGCCCTCAACCTGCTCGCCGACGCGCTGCGCGACGCGGTCGGACGCAAGGCCGACTGAGCCGGATCCTGCCTCCACCGCGGCCCTGTCGAGCCGGACCGACGCATCGGCGACGAATCGTCGACACCGACGAACCGGGCTCCTCGCGGCTGGTGCAACCTCGTCGCAACAGCCCACCCACACTGCGGAGAAGACATGACCCACCTGCGTGGACAGCGAACCGGCCGCCTCGGCGCGGCCCTGGTCGCGGTGGTCGCCCTCCTCGTCTCGGGATGCTCCAGCGAGGGAGCATCGACGAAGGACGTCGCGAAGAAGTACAAGGACATCCCGGCCGAGACCGGCAAGCCCCAGGACGGCGGCACCATCACCGTCGCGCTCACGCCGGGCCTGAGCCCCAACTACATCTACCCGTACCCGCCGGCGTCGGCCAACGGCACGGTGATCGCGCGCGGCCTGATGTGGCGCGGGCTGTACCGGACCAGCGGCACCGGCGACCAGGTCGTCAACCCCGAGCAGAGCCTGGCCGAGATGCCGGAGGTCAGCGAGGACCGCAAGAGCGTCACGGTGAGGCTCAAGGACCACCGGTGGTCCAACGGCCGCGCCGTCACCGCCGACGACGTCGTGTTCTCCCTCGACCTGCTCAAGGCGGCGCTCGACAAGAGCCCCGGCAACTGGAGCTTCTACACGCCGGGCCAGTTCCCCGACGGCGTCACCGCCGAGGCGAGCGCCGACGACACGGTGACCTTCCACCTCGAGACGGCCTACAACGAGTCCTACCTGCTCTCGATGCTCGCGCTGCTCTACGTCATGCCGTCGCAGGAGTGGGCGATCGCCGAGACCGGCGGCCAGCAGCTGGACTTCACCGACCCGAAGAACGCGAAGGCGATCTACACCTACCTGACCAAGCAGTCCGAGGACCAGGCCGGCTTCGCCACCAACCCGCTGTGGCAGGTCGTCAGCGGCCCCTACAGGCTGAAGTCCTTCGACTCGACCACCGGCTCGTTCTCGCTGGTGCCCAACGAGGAGTACGACGGCCCCGGCGACTCGCGCCTCGACCAGGTCGACTTCAAGGCGTTCACCTCCGCCTCGGCCGTGCTCAACCAGTACAAGGCCGGCACGCTCACCGTCGGCACGCTCGACTCGAGCTACGTCACCGAGATCGACGCCCTCAAGAAGGACGGCTACCACGTGTACGGCGCCCCCGCGCCGGCCCGCTTCGACTCGCTGACCATCAACTTCGAGAACACCGTCGACGACTTCGACAAGATCATCGCCCAGCCCTACGTGCGCCAGGCGCTGCAGCACCTGATCGACCAGCCGGGGTACGTCGAGAGCCGCGGCATCTACAACGGCGCCGCCTCCGAGAACTACAGCACCGCCGGCGCGGACTCGCCGTACCCGCCGGAGTTCGGCGACAAGGCGCCCTACCCCTACGACCCGGAGGCGGCCGGGAAGCTGCTCGCCGACCACGGCTGGAAGGTCGAGCCCAACGGCACCACCGCCTGCGAGAACCCCGGCACGGCCGAGGACCAGTGCGGAGCGGACATCCCGCAGGGCGCGAAGATCAGGTTCACGCTGGCCTCGGCCAACACCCCGGCGTACGTCGGCGCGCGGGACGTCGCGTTCGTCTCCGAGGCCAAGAAGCTCGGCATCGAGGTCAACGTGGTGACCAAGTCGCTGAACTACATGTACTCCAACTACGGCAACAGCTTCGCGCCGGCCACGAAGAACGAGTGGGCGATGCAGGACTACGGTCCGCTCTACCTGGCTGCCGGGTACCCGAGCAGCAACACCGTCTTCAACACCACGGGCAGCTTCAACCTGGGCAGCTACTCCAACAAGGAGGTCGACGAGCTGATCGACGAGTCCACCTTCGGTGCGGACCCCGCCGTGCTCTCGAAGGAGATCACCACCATCTCCGAGGACGTGCCGGTGCTCTTCTTCCCGACGCCGCACACGCTGGTGGTGTGGAAGGACACGCTGTCCGGCCCGCCCGAGTCGTTCCAGGCGCTGCTGAGCTTCCTCTACAGCCCGGAGCAGTGGTACCTCACGAAGTGATGAAGGAGATGTCCGTGGCCGACCTCGCCGCGCTGCGCACCACGATCGGTGACGCCCGCGTGGTGGCACTCGGCGAGGCCGGCCACAACATCACCGAGCTCCACGAGCTCCGGGACGACCTGTTCCGGGTGCTCGTGGAGGACCTCGGGTTCACCGCACTGGTGCTGGAGTCCGGCTTCGCCGAAGGGCTCGAGCTCGACGCGTGGGTGGCCGGCGGTCCCGGCTCGGTGGAGTCGGCGGCAGCCGGGATCTCCTACGGGTTCGGGCACTGCGCTGCCGTGCACCGGCAGCTCTCCTGGTTGCGCTCGCACGGTGGTGTGCGCGTCCACGGCATGGACGTGTCCGGTGGCTCGACCTCTCCCGGGCCCGCGGTGCGGGCCCTGATGTCCCGGATCCCCGCAGCTGCGGGGGATCCGGACCTCCTGCGCCGCAGCGACCTCGGGGGCCGGGTCGAGGCGGCGCTGCGCTGGGCCGGACTGTCCGAGGCCGAGCGCGAGCGGCTGCGGGCCGACCTGCGGGATCTCGCTGCACGCGGCACGGCGGTGGGGGACCCGGTCGCCGAGCGGCTGGCCGCGTCGGTCCTCGCGTTCGCCGACGGGCACGACCGCGACCGGTTCATGGCCGACACCGTGCGCTGGGTGCTGGAGCGCGAGGAGCGGGTGCTGGTGAGCGCGCACGACGGGCACGTCCAGCGCACGCCGTACGACGGCGTCCCGACCCTGGGGGGCCTGCTCGGCGACGCACTGGGGGACGACCTCGTGGTCGTCGGCACCACCTTCACCTCCGGCCCCGCCGTCCGGATCACCGACCGCTCGACGCGGCCGTTCGACTGGGCGGTCGCACTGGAGGAGGGCGTCCCCGGCCCGGTCCTGGACGACGAGGCGTTCGACCTGGTCCTCGACCTCGGCGTGGTGCACCGCGTGCCCGGCGCCTTCGAGCGGCTGGAGCGCGAGCTCGCGGCGCCGTACCCGCCGAGCCGGACCGTCGACGTCGTCGCCACCCAGGCGGGCGTCTGCGTGCCCGACCCGTACCGCTGGCTGGAGGCCGAGGACGACGAGGTCCACGCCTGGCAGCGACGGCAGGCCGAGGTCGCGACCGGCTCGATCCTCGGCGCGCAGGACCGCGTCGCCCTGCGCACGCTGGTCGAGGAGCACGACGCCGGGGCGCGTCCCGTGCTGCCCCGGCACGCCGCGGGGCGCTGGTTCCGGCCGGTCGCGGGGACGGTCGTGGTGGCCGAGGAGCCCTACGGTGCGGGTGATCCGGTCGTCGTCCTCGACGAGGGTGCGGTGCTCTCGTGGCTGGCGCCCTCGCCCGACGGCCGGGTGCTGGCGATCGGCGTGTGCACCGACGGCAGCGAGCACAACACGATCCGGCTCCTCGACGTCGCCTCCGGACAACGGCTGCCCGCGCCGCCGCAGGTGCTGCACAGCGCCTGGACCGGCGGCGTCTCCTGGGCGGCCGACAGCGCAGGCTTCTGGTTCCTCGCGCTGACCGGTACGCCGGAGGAGTTCGTGCAGGCGACCTTCCACCACTCGCTCACCACCGGCGCGACCGTGGTCGAGCCGGTCCCGGTGCCCGAGGGATCGCGCGAGTACACGCTGGTGCAGCCGTCGCCGGACGGGCGCTGGCTGGTGGCCGCGCACCGGGTCGGCAGCCCGGTCCCCGTGGCCGTGCGGGACCTGGCCTCGCCGGGGTCGGGGTGGCGGCCGTTCGTCACCGCCTGCACCGGCACCGTGGCCGGGCACGTGGTCGGGGACAGGTACGTCGCGGTCACCGACGTCGGCGCGGCGCGCGGCAGGGTGGTCGCGATCCCGCTCGACTCGCTGAGCGCCGACGACGCCTCCACCTGGGAGGAGCTCGTCCCCGAGGGACCGACCGTGCTGCGCTCGATCACGCCCGTGGGAGAGCACCTCTACCTCGCCGAGCTGGACCGGACATTCGCGCGGGTGCGGGTCCTGGACGTCGCCGGGCGTGTGCTGGGGGAGGTGCCGCTGCCCGGCCGCGGCGCCCTCGCTGCGCCCTTCTTCGCGCTCACCGGCCTCGCCGTCGGTGCGCCCGCGCCCGACTTCCTGTTCGCCTTCTCCACGCCCACCACCTCCTGGAGCGTGCACCGGCACCGGTCCGTCACCGCTGCGGTCGAGACCCTGCTGGCGCCGGCCGTCACGCTGGACGCGGTCGTCGAGGAGGGCGCCACGCCCGCTGCCGACGGGACGCTCGTGCCCTTCCACGTCATCCGGTCCGCGGCGGCGGGCAACGGCGCGGCGCCGACACTGATCACGGCGTACGGCGCCGCGAACGTGCCGACCCTGCCGTCGTACCAGCCCGACCTGGCGGCCTTCGTCGCCGCCGGCGGCACCGTCGTCCAGGCCTACCTGCGTGGTGGTGGCGAGCTCGGCCGGGACTGGTACCTCGCCGCGCACCGCGAGACCAAGCACGTCCGCGACGACGACCTGGTCGCCGTCGCCGAGCACCTGGTCGCCAGCGGTCGTACGACGCCCGACCGGCTCGCGCTCACCGGCGGCTCGGACGGCGGCCTGATGTGCGGCGTCGCCGTCACGACCCGCCCCGACCTGTGGCGGGCCGTCCTCCCGCGCGCGCCCCTGCTCGACCTCGTCGCCGGCATGCGGGACCCGTACCTCGACTTCGTGATCCGCAAGGCGTGGGGCGATCCCGACGACCCGGTGGACGTACGCCGGATGATCGGACGCTCGCCGTACGAGCTGGTCCACCCGGGCACCTTCCCGGCCGTCTACGTGCAGGCCGGTGCCACCGACCCGCGCTGCCGACCGTGGCACGCCCGCAAGTTCGTCGCGCGCCTGCAGGCCGCCCAGCAGGGCGATGCCCCGATCCTGCTGCACGTCTTCGAGGACGCCGGTCACGGAGCCGCGACCAGCCCGGAGGTGGTGCTTGCGCAGGACGTCGAGTGGCTGGGGTTCCTGGTCCAGCAGCTGGGGCTCAGTCCGGAGCGGTGAGGTCCATCAGCCGCAGCTGCAGCATGGCCGCGAGCCGGGCGTTCGGGTCGGTGAGGTCGAGCCGGCCGACCTCGGCGGCGCGGCGCAGCCGGTAGCGGAAGGTGTTGGCGTGGACGTACATCGCGGCCGAGGCGATGGCGACGTCGCCGAAGGCGTCCAGCCAGGCGCGCAGGGTGTCGACCAGGCTGCTCTGGTGCTCCTGGTCGTAGGCGACGATCCGGGCGACGGCGCCGCTGGGGATGTCGCCGCGGGGGACCCGGTCGGCGAGCTCGAGCAGGAGCGCCTCGAGGTGGACGTCGTCGAGGCGGGCGACCTGCTGGCCCGGTCGTGAGCGGAGGACCCGCAGGGCGCGGTCGGCGCCGGTGCGGGAGCGCTTGAGGGACGCGCTGCCCGCCGCGAGCGGACCGACGCCGACGAGCGGGCGCAGCCGGGAGTCGACGCGGGAGAGGAAGTCGGCGGCGATCTCGGCGGCGCGCTCCTCGCCGTCCTTGCGGCCGCGCGCGACCGGCAGGATGCCGTAGGCGACGTCGCCGACCAGGCCGGCGGCGCTGCGCGGGTGCACGGCGGTCAGGTGCAGCGCGAACGCGTCGGCGACGCGCTTGCGCTCGACGGCGAGCTGGGCGGGCAGCGGGCTCTCGGTCCCCGCGCCGACGACGGTCAGCGCGAGGACCACGGCCGGCTCGTCCTTGAGCCCCAGCCGGCGCAGCGTCTCCGCGGTGCGCGGGCCGCTCTCCAGCGCGGTGCTGAGCAGGTCGGCCCGCAGCCGTCGCTCGACGTCGGCGTCGGCCCGCGCCCACACCAGGTGCATCGCGACCAGCTTCGAGGCGTCGTACAGCGCCTGCCCGCGGGCCTCGTCCATCGGCTCGTTGACGACTGCCCAGATGGTGCCGAGGATCTCGTCGCCAGCGCGGACGGCGATCGCCGCACGTCCGCTGCCGGACGGCTCGTCGTCGGACAGCGGCGGCACCCAGACCGGCCGCGTCGAGCGGTAGATCTCCTGGAAGACGCCCTGCTCCTCGAGCTGGCGCGTGTACTCCTCGGGCACCTGGCGGCGCAGGATCGTCTGCACCCGCCAGGTGTCGGCCTCCTCCTGGCGGCTGGAGAAGGCGAGCAGGCGGGAGCTGCGGTCCTCGATCGTGACCGGCGCGTCGACGAGGGCGGCGATGGCGTTGGCGACGGCGAACAGGTCGTCGAGGCCGGACTGGTAGCCGACCACCTGGCGCAGCCCCGCGCCGGTGCGCCCGAGCGGCTCGGGGTCGAGCTGCGGACCGTCGCTGGTGAGGCCGCGGATCATCCCGGCCAGGTGCGTCCACGCGGCGCCGCGGGCGAGGGCGAGCACCGTGACGCCCGTACGACGAGCCGCCGCCGCGAGCTCGTCGGTCACCTCCACCGGCGCCCGGACGACGAGCCCGAGCGCGCCCTGCCCGCCCAGCCGCTCGAGCGCCGCCGTGATCGACGCCGGCTCGTGCAGCCCGACGCCGAGGACCAGTGCGTGCTCGGGCAGCTCCGGCTCGTCGAGCGGGTCGTCGATGACCACGCCGCCGATCTCCTCGGGGCGCTGCACCTCGCCGCAGACCACGTCGAGCAGCGTGCTGCCGAGCTCCTCGACGACGCGAGCGAGTCCGGCGCGGGGGAGGTCGGCCACGGTCGTCACCCGCCCGACGCTAGCCGCGGGCAGACGGGTCGTCGTTCGTCGAGCACGACGAAATCGTGCCAGATGTTCGTCCGATCAGACAGGGATCCAGGTGCGGGAGACCGTGACCTCGTCGAGCACGTCCGGCAGCGGGCCGACACCGAGGCCGGGACCGCTGGGCACCCGGAGGTGCCCGTCCTCCAGCACGAACGGCGCGGTCAGGTCGGTCTCGTAGTAGCGCTCGGAGGCCGAGGTGTCGCCGGGCAGGGTGAAGCCGGGGAGGGCCGCCAGCGCCAGGTTGGCGGCCCGGCCCAGACCGGTCTCCAGCATGCCGCCGCACCAGACCGGGATCCCGTGCGCGGACGCGACGTCGTGGATCCGGCGCGCCTCCAGGTAGCCGCCCACCCGGCCGGGCTTGATGTTGACGATCGAGCAGGCGCCGAGCGTGATCGCGTCGGCCGCAGCGCGGGCCGAGACGATCGACTCGTCCAGGCAGATCGGCGTCCGGACGGCGCGCGCGAGCTCGGCGTGGCCGAGCAGGTCGTCCTCGGGCAGCGGCTGCTCCAGCAGCAGCAGGTCGAAGGCGTCGAGCTGTGCGAGGTGCCGGGCGTCGCCACGGCGGTACGCCGTGTTGGCGTCGACCTGCAGCAGCACGTCGCCGAACCGCTCGCGCACGGCGCGGACCGGCTCGACGTCCCAGCCGGGCTCGATCTTGAGCTTGATCCGCAGGTAGCCGTCGGCGAGGTAGCCCTCGACCACGTCCAGCAGCGCCGGGACCGACCCGGTGATGCCGACCGAGACGCCGCACGGCACGGTGTCGCGCACCGCGCCGAGCGCGTGGGCGAAGGAGACGCCCCGGGCCCGCAGGTCGGCGTCCAGGACCGCCGTCTCCAGCGCGGCCTTCGCCATCCGGTGCCCCCGGACCGGCTCCAGCGCCGGGGCGACCCGGTGCGCGTCGAGGTCCTCGACCTGCGCGACCATCGGCACCAGGAAGCGCTCCAGCACGTCCGCAGCGGCCTCGGTGTACTCCGAGGAGTAGAACGGCCCGGTCCCGGCACCGCACTCGCCCCAGCCCTCGGCGTCGTCGGTGACGGCACGGACGAGCAGCGCCCGGCGTACCGTCTCGGTCCCGAAGGACGTCCGGAACGGCGCCACCAGCGGCACCTCGACGGTCCGGATCTCCACACCGGTCAGCTTCACTGCACTTCCTGCCTCTCCACGACGTACCAACCCGATCGGTCGAATCCCCTGACCCGTGCGCCGCCCGCGAGCAGCCCGCCGAGCACCTCCCGCAGCGCCTCGCGCCACGCACCGGCGAGCGCGGGGTCCTGCTCGCGCAGGCCCTCGACGTCCACGGGCACGCCGACCAGCACCGTGCGCCCGTACGCCGGCCGCACGATCGGACCGCCCGCGGCGGAGACCTCCAGCGCGACGACCGCCCCCTCCGTGCGCAACCGCGCCACCTCGACGGTGCGGGGTGTCCCGGCGCACGCCGCGACGACGGCCGGCTCGGTCAGCGTCCAGCGCACCAGCACCCTGTCGGTCGCGTCGGTGCGGTTGATGTCGTCGTCCATCGGCCCGTAGAAGTCGGGCAGGTACTCGGTGACGTCGGCCGCCAGCTTGCCCAGGTTGAACCACGAGTTGCGGCGGATCAGCGGGTCGTAGGTCCAGGTGATCGCCCCGGCGCCCTGGTCGAGCGTCCAGGCGCGCTGGTGCAGCTTGAGGGCGAGGCCGACGTGCCGGCCGGCCATCCGCCCGCTCACGCCGGCGATGTGGCTGTGCAGGGCGTCGCGCGCGGGGGCGGAGAAGAAGCCGAAGCAGGCGCCGACGAGCTCCTCGCCGTCGTAGGCGCCGCTGACGTAGCTGCCCGCCTTCGCCATCGCCCGGAGCAGGTCGGCGGTCACCGGCGGGTTGGTGGCCCCGGTGCGCCAGATCCGCTCGTACAGGCGGCGCACCTCCTCGAGGTCGGCGATGTCGTCGAGAGTGCGGATCGTGATCCCCGCACCCGCAGCGGCCTTCTCGGCGTCGGTCCAGGCCGAGGCGCTCACGCGACGTCCCCGCCCAGGAGGTCCGCGACGAGCGCGGTGAGCAGCCGGGTCCGGCCGGGGAGCTCGGCGACCAGCACGTGCTCGTCGTCCGCGTGCGCCCCGCCGCCCACGGCGCCGAGCCCGTCCAGGGTCGGCGTGCCGACCCCGGCCGTGTAGTTGCCGTCGGAGGCGCCGCCGACCGAGATCGAGGTGACCCGGGCCAGGCCGAGGTCGGCCGCCAGCCGCGCGGCCCGGGCGTAGAGGGCGTCGGTCGCGGTGGGTGTCAGTGGTGGCCGGTTCGGCCCACCGACCACCTCGACGTCGGCACCCGGTAGCACCGGCTGCAGAGCCTGCATCGCCGCGTGGACCCGGTCCTGCTCGGCCTCGTCGCGCACCCGTACGTCGACCCCGAACCCGGCCGCGGCGGGCACCGTGTTGATTGTGGTGCCGGCGTCGAGGCGCGTGGGGGTGACCGTCGTGCCCCGCTCGGGGTCGGCGATCGCGGCCACCGCGTGCACCTGGTGGGCGACCTCGATGGTGGCGTTGACGCCGCGCTCGGGCTCGAGGCCGGCGTGGGCGGCGCGGCCGGTGACCAGGACGTCGTAGCGGGAGACACCCTTGCGCTCGGTCTTCAGGGCGCCCCCGGGGCCGGCGGCCTCGAGGACCAGCGCCCCGGCGCAGCCGCGGGCCTCGTGCTCGATCAGCGCGCGCGAGGACGGTGAGCCGATCTCCTCGTCGCCGGTGACGAGGAGGGTGACGCCGTCGCGGTCGTCGAGCGCGGCGAGCGCGTGCAGCGCCATCACGACGCCGGCCTTCATGTCGAAGCAGCCGGGCCCGCGCAGCACGCCGTCGGTGACGGCGAAGGGGTGCGTCTCCAGGGAGCCGACCGGCCAGACGGTGTCGTGGTGGCCGAGCACCAGCACCCGCCGTGCGGTCCCGAACCGCCAGCGCAGGTGGGTCCAGCCGTCGAGCACGATCCGCTCGGGCGCGACGCCGAGCAGGCGGGCGCCGAGCTCCGCGACGACCTCGGCGCTGCGCGCGACGGCCGCCAGGTCCTCCGACGGTGACTCGCAGGTCACCAGCGCCTCGAGGTCGGCGACCATCGCGTCGAGCGACGGGTGGGCGCGGTCGGGTGCCTGCTGGTGCATGCTGCCCAGCATCGGGAAGGCGGCGGGCCTGCGGGCTGTCGGCCCGGCCAAGATTCCGGGTCCGCGTTCGTCGCGTGGTCCGAGCCGGACGGGCGTACGCTTCGGTCGTGGCGAGCGCCGTGACCCAGGAGGTCCGCTTCTGCCGCGCCGACGACGGCGTGCGGATCGCGTGGGCGCGCCACGGATCGGGTCCGCCGCTGCTGATCGTGTCGTGCTGGCTGAGCCATCTCCAACACGACTGGCACAGCCCGGTGTGGCGGCACTTCCTCGACGACCTCGGCGACGTCGCCACCGTGATCAGGTACGACGAGCGCGGGTTCGGCCTCTCGGAGTGGGAGGTGTCCGACTTCTCCCTCGAGCGCCGCCTGGCCGACCTCGAGACCCTGGTCGCGGCCGCGGGGCTCGACCGGTTCGCCGTGCTCGGGATGTCCGGCGGTGCCCCGGTCGCGGTCGCCTACGCCAACGCGCACCCGGAGCAGGTCACCCGGCTGGTGCTGTACGGCGGCATGGCCGGCGGCGGCATCCAGCAGGAGGACGAGGCCGCCGAGGAGGCCTTCCGGGCGATGATCCGTGCCGGCTGGGCGCGCCCGGACCCGCTGTTCCGTCGCGTGTTCACGAACGCCTTCATCCCCGACGCGACCGAGCAGCAGATGGCGTGGATGGACGAGCTGCAACGCACCTCGACCAACACCGAGAACGCCGTGTGCAGCCGGATCGCGCGCCACGCCGTCGACGTGCGCGACCTGCTCCCCGGGATCACCGCGCCCACGCTGGTCCTGCACGCCGAGGGCGACCGGGTCGCGCCCGGGTGGGGGCCGGGGCTCGCGGCCGCGATCCCCGACGCGCGCCTGGTGATGCTCGAGTCCCGCAACCACGTGCTGCTCGCGGACGAGCCGGCCTGGCCGGTCTTCCGAGCCGAGGTGGCCGGCTTCCTCGCGGCCGACCGGGTCGTCGTGCCCGTCGACCACCTCTCGGCCCGTGAGCGCGAGATCCTCGTGCTGGCCGCCGAGGGGCTCGACAACACCGCGATCGCGGAGCGGCTGACGCTGAGCGTGCGCACCGTCGAGCGGCACTTCCAGAACGTCTACCTCAAGCTCGGCCTGTCCGGGCGCACCGCGCGCGCCGCCGCGGTCTGCCGGGTGCTCGGGCTCGAGCCACGCTCCTGATCCTGCGCGTACGCGTCGCCCGCCGGTGGGCACTCGCGACTGCGCGTCGGCACCGATGCCCGCAGGTGCCCCCGATTCCTAGCGTCGGACACGTCGGCGAACACCCGCCGCACCGACGAAGGAGACGACGATGTCGAACAAGGCAGTGGTCAGCCTGGCCACCGGGATGGAGGACCCCGAGCGGGTCACCGTGGCGTTCCTGGTCGCGCTCGGCGCGGCCGAGCACGGACGCCCGACCCTGATGTTCCTGACCAAGGAGGCCGTGCGCCTGGCCGTGCCCGGCGTCGCGGTGGGCCGTTCCTGCGAGGGCTGCCCGTCGCTGCCCGAGCTGCTGGAGCGCTTCCTCGCGGCCGGTGGGACCTACCTGGTCTGCCCGCTGTGCTTCAACGCGAAGGCGCTCGACCCCGAGAACCTGATCAAGGGCGCCGAGATCGGAGGCACCGTCCCGATGTGGGAGTGGATCGGCGAGGAGGGCGCGACGTCGTTCAGCTACTGACCCATCTCCGGGACCGGTGTGCGCAGCGTTCCGTCGGCGAGCCACGCGTCGAGGTTGGCGAGCGTGAGCTCCCGCATCGCGGCCCGGGTGACGTGGGTGCCCGAGGCGACGTGGGGGAGCAGCACGACGTTGTCGAGGGCGACCAGCTCGGCCGGCACGTTCGGCTCGTCGGCGTAGACGTCGAGCCCAGCGCCACCGAGCCGGCCGTCCTGCAGGGCCGCGACGAGCGCGGGCTGGTCGACGACCGAGCCGCGGGCGATGTTGACCAGGACGCCGTCCGGGCCGAGGGCGTCGAGCACCTCGCGGTCGACCAGGGCGTCGGTCGCGGAGCCGCCGGGCACGACGACGACCATGCTGTCGACGGACGCGGCCAGCTCGACCGGGGAGGCGGCGTACGCGTAGGGGACGCCGTCGACCTGGCGACGGTTGTGGTAGCTGACCGTGCAGCCGAGGGCCTCCAGCCGGGTGGCCACGGCCTGCCCGATCCGGCCCAGCCCGACGATGCCGACCCGGCTGCCCGCGACCTGCGCGGTCAGCGGGTACGGGCCCGCAGGCCAGCGGCCCTCGCGCACGAACCGGTCGGCGACGACCACCTCGCGGCGTACGGCGAGCAGCAGGGCGATCGCCGTCTCGGCGACCGCGTCGTCGAGCACCTCGGGGGTGTTGCTGACGGCGATGCCGCGGGCGAGGGCGACGGGCACGTCGATGTTGTCGTAGCCGACGCCGTGGTTGGCGATCACGCCCAGGTTGGGCAGCGACGCGATCAGGTCGCTGCCGACCTGCCCGGCGTTGCTGCCGACGATCCCGACCACGTCCGCCGCGCGCGCCGGGAGGTCGGTGGGGTCGACGGCGTCGTACCGCTCGCCGACGGTGTCGTGGAGCTGCGGGCTGAGCGGGGGCACGCGGAGGATCGTCGGTCGGCTCACCCGTCCAACATAGAGGCCAGCGCCTCCAGGGTCGGTCGCCGCCCGCGGGCGACGTGGGCGTAGGCCAGGGCGGCCGCGATCTCCTCGTCGCCGTTGCGGATCGCGTCGAGCATCGCCTCGTGCTCGGCACCGTGCCCGTGGTCGCCGCGGAAGGTGGTGAGCCGGAACAACCAGTGCACCCGTCCCGACACCACCCGCATCAGCGCCTTGAGCAGGCTGCTCCCCGTCAGCTCGAGCATCACCTCGTGGAACTGCGAGGTCGCGGCCGCGACGCGTCGCTCGTCGCCCGAGCGGTGTGCCTCCCCGGACCGCGCGAGCGCCTCCTCGAGCTGCGCGATGCCGTGCTCGTCGATGTGCCGCGCGGCCAGCCGGGCGACCAGCACCTCCAGCGCCTCGCGGACGTCGAAGAGCTCCTCGACGTCCGCGATCGTCAGCTGCCGCACGGTCGCGCCGCGGCGCGGCCGGATCTCCACCAGGCCGTCGAACTCGAGACGCCGCAGCGCCTCGCGCACGGGGACCCGCGAGACGTCGAGCATGTCGGCGACATGGGTCTCCCGCAGCCGCTCGCCGGGAGCGATGGATCCGGAGACGATGCGCTCGACGAGGTCGGCGTAGATCCGGTCGACGAGGAGGTCCTCGGTGAGCTCGTCGTCCCCTTCGGGGTGATGGATGTCGAGCATCGCCTAGACCACGTTCACCCGCAGGCACAGGGAGTTGAGCTCCTCCACGCCCTGCTCGGTGACGATCACCGTGCCGCCGATGCTCACCCGCGCGCGATCCAGGCACGCGTTGGGCTCGAAGGCGAAGGCCACACCCGGCTCGATCACGAAGTCGCCGTCGCGTGGCGTCGTGTGGGGGAGGGGAACCCCGGCCAGGCCGGCCTGGAGGTCCAGCCCCACGTGCGTCGCACCGTTGTAGATGACGGGCGAGACGGTCTGCACGACCGGTCCCATGTTCCACGCTCCTGCCTCGCGCAGTGGCCGCTCCATGATCTCGCAGAGCTCGGCGAAGGTCCCGCCGACGTGAAGGTACTCGACGCCGCGGGTGTAGGCCTCGACCGCGACCTCCTCGAGCCGGCGGTGGACGTCGTCGGGCTGGCCGATCGAGATCTCGACCTGCTGCTGCGACTCGAAGCCGCCGTAGAGCGTGAACAGCTCGGCGCCGTAGACGTCGCCCTTCTCCAGGACCCGCGACCCGCCGCCCATCCAGGGCCAGTCCGGGCCGGCCCAGCCGAGCCGCTCCGCGCCGCTGCGCTGGGGCCCGTTGAGCCACAGGCCGCCGGCGGCGGTCACCGACTGCATGCCCGCGGCGGAGATCTCGGACTCCCTGACCCCGGCACCTGCGACCTCGATCATCGCCGCGCACGCGGCCTCGCCGATCGCGGCCGAGTGCCGGATCATCGCCAGCTCCGCCTCGCTGTGGACGAGCATCAGCTGCTCGAACTCGGCGTGCAGGTCGACGAACCTCGCTTCGGGCAGGCGGTCGAGCACGCGCTGCCAGGTGCCGTAGGGGATGGTGCCGGCGACGCTGGCCGGTGCGCGGCTGCGCAGGCCGACCACCCCGATGGTGGCGCTGGTGAGGCCGAGGTCGGCGAGCACGTCGCCGAGCTGGTGCCCGGGCCGGGTCAGCCGCTGGTCGGCGACCCAGCGCTCGTAGCGGCTGCCGGGCTCGTCGTAGCGCCCCAGCGTGATGTTGCCGGTCGGTACGACGGACACCGGATCGCCGTGGCGGGGGAGCACGCAGTAGCTGCGGGTGCCCTCGTTGGTCAGGTAGCGGTCGAGCTGGTCGCGGCCCTGCCCCGAGACCAGGACGGCGTCGAGGCCCGCCCGGTCCATGAGGGCGCGCACGGCGGCGTAGCGCCGGTCGCGCTCGGCGGTCGTCAGGGTGGGGAACTCGGTCACTTCGGTCTCCTCGTATACCAAATGATGGTGTGCTGTTCGTGGCCTCGGGATCGGAACACCGGTCAGTCGGGCGCAAAAGCACCGTACCAAGGCGGGAATCAATATTTAAGTGCTTAGAAAGTTACATGAAAGCCTTGTGGCGGCACGGCCGCTTGTGCTGTTCTATGTATACACGCCAGGTGAGGTGGCTCACAGGCGGAGACAGACAGAAGGAGCACGGAGTGAGAACCTTTCGGACGAAGAGGGCGCTGGGCATCGGCCTCGCCGCCCTCGCGCTGGGGACCGTCACCGCCTGTGCTGCCGATCCCAGCGGCTCGGGTGCTGCCGGCGACACGACCCTCACCTTCGGAGTGGACGGCACGGTGCCCAACATCGACCCGGTGCTGGCCGACAACAGCACGGTGGACCAGTCGGTGGTCCCGATGTACGAGTCGCTCGTCGACTACGACCCCGACGGCACCCTCCAGGGACGCCTGGCCACGGCGTGGACCGTCGCCGAGGACGCGCGGTCGGTGACCTTCACCCTGCGCGACGGAGCGAAGTTCCACGACGGGGCGCCGGTGACGGCCGAGGACGTCAAGTACACCTTCGACCGCGCGAAGGCGCTCGGCGTCGGCGTCGCGCAGTTCCTCTCCGACTACGCCTCGGCCGAGGTGGTCAGCCCGACCGAGGTGAGGCTCAACCTCTCCGCGCCGTCGTCGCTCTTCCTCGGCGGCCTCGCGAAGGTCTACATCGTCAACTCCGCCCTCGTGGAGAAGAACGCCGGCTCCGACCAGGGCCAGTCCTGGCTCGCCTCCCACGAGGCGGGGAGCGGCCCCTACACGCTGGAGGACTTCAAGCCGAACCGGCAGATCATCTTCGAGAAGTACGACGACTTCACCGGCGCGGCCAACGCGGCCGCCCCCGACCGGATCGTCTACCGGCTGATCCCGGAGAGCTCCACCCAGCGCGAGGAGATGCTGGCCGGCAACATCGACGTCGCCGACGGCATCGAGCCGCAGGACCTCGCCACGGTGCTCGAGCAGGACCACTTCACCTCGGTGGAGCTGGCGAAGGCGCAGGGGCTCTACGTCTACTTCAACACCCAGCGTGCGCCGTTCGACGACCCGGACGTGCGACTGGGCATCCGCCTGGCCTACGACTACCAGGCCCACGTCACGACGATCCTCGGTGGCCACGGTGCGGTGGCGACCGGCGTCGCGCCCGCGGTCATGGACTGCCGCCCCGACCTGGCGCCGTTCGCGCAGGACCTCGACAAGGCCCGCGAGCTCCTCGCGGGACTCGCCGCGAGCGGCAAGGAGCTGACCCTCGCCTACCAGTCGATCTTCGCGGAGCAGGCCGACGCGGCCACCGCGCTGCAGTCCACGCTGCGCGACCTCGGCGTGACGGTGAAGCTCAAGACCGTCGACTACCCGACCTACATCGAGTCGCTCGGCTCGGTCGGCACGACGCCGGACATGGCGGTCATCTGGGACAACCCGCCGACGCCCGACGTGGGCAGCCTGCTGACCACCCGCTACCACTCGAAGTTCCAGGAGACCTCCACGAACTTCGGGCAGTACGGCAACCCGGCCGTCGACAAGCTCCTCGACGAGGCGAACGCCACGGGCGACGCCACCGCACGCTGCGACCTCTACAAGCAGGTCGAGCAGGCACTCGTCGACGACTCGGCCTCGATGCCGGTCGCGGACGAGGTGACCACGGTCGTCGTACCGAAGACGGTCTCGGGGGTCGAGCTGTACCCCGCCCACACCGGCTACATGCCGCAGACCTACCAGATCGAGGACTGAGTCGACCGATGGCACCTTCGCTTCTCGCCCGCTACCTCGCGCGCCGGCTCGCGCTGCTGGTCACGACGCTGTGGGGAGTCGTCACCATCGTCTTCCTGCTGATCAAGGCGATTCCGGGCGACGAAGCGCAGGCAGCCGCTGGCGTCACGGCCACCCCTGAGCAGGTGGAGGTCGTGCGCCAGCGGCTGGGACTCGACGAGTCGGTCGTCCAGCAGTACCTCAACTACCTGGGCCGCCTGATGCACGGCGACCTCGGCACCTCGATCTTCACCTTCCAGCCGGTTCTCGGCGACCTGCACCAGCTCATCCCCTACACCGTCGAGCTGGTCGGCCTGGCGATGCTCATCAACCTGACCTGCGGCGTGCCGCTCGGGGTGCTGGCCGCCGCCCGGCACCGCACGCGGACCGACAACTCGGTCCGGCTCGCCGCGATCTTCTGCGGCGCCCTGCCGACCTTCTGGCTCGCCATGATCGCCCAGACCCTGATCGGCCGGAAGCTCGGCCTGGTGCCGATCTCGGGTGTCTCGACCCTCGGGGTCGACGTTCCGCGCCGCACCGGCTTCCTCACCGTCGACAGCCTGCTCGCCGGCGACCTGACCGCGTTCTCCGACGCCCTGGCCCACCTGGTGCTTCCTGCAGCGGTGCTGGCGATCCCGTTCATGTCGTTCGTCATCCGGGTCGTGCGTGGCTCGATGATCACCGCGCTCGAGGCCGACCACGTCACCGCGGCCCGCGCCAAGGGTGCGCGCGAGCGCACCGTGCTGCTGCAGCACGGCCTGCGCAACGCGATCGCACCCGTCAGCACGCTGGTCGGCCTGCAGGTCGGCTGGATGATGGGCGGCGCGGTCATGGTCGAGACGGTCTTCAGCCGGCCGGGGTTCGGCAGCTACCTGACCCAGGCGGTCGCGCAGAAGGACACCTTCGCGGTGATCGGCATGGTGCTCGTCGTCGGCGTGATCGTCACCTTCGTCGGCCTCGTGGTCGACCTCGTCCAGCTCGCCGCGGACCCCCGGGTCCGCCTCCTCGAGACCCGGAGGGCCTCCGCATGACCACCGCAGCCGCTGCCCACGCCGTGCCGCGCGTGCGCCGTACCCGCCGTCGGGTGCCGTGGCTCGACCGGATCGCCTACGGCACGGTCGTCGCCCTGCTCGTGCTCGCCGTGGTGGGTCCGCTCATCGCGCCCCACGACCCCTACTCCGTCGACCTCGGCCAGGCCCTGCAGTCTCCCTCGGGTGACCACCTGCTCGGCACCGACGGCCTGGGCCGCGACGTGCTCAGCCGGGCGCTCGCCGGGGCACGCGCCTCCATCCTCGGCGCGCTGCTGGCCGTCGCCGGCGCCGCCCTGATCGGCATCCTGGTGGCCTCCGTCGCCACGATCGGCGGGCGCTGGGTCGACGACATCGTGATGAGGTTCTGCGACATCACCTTGTCGCTGCCGGTGATGGTCATGGCGCTCGGCGTCGCGGTCGCCCTCGGTCCGAGCCTGCGATCGGCGGTCATCGCCATGGTCGTGGCCTGGTGGCCCGGCTTCGCCCGGATCGCGCGGGCCGAGATGCGCACGGTCATCACCTCGCCGTACGTCGAGGCGGCCCGCGTCCTCGGCGCCGGCCGGTGGCGGCTGATGCTGCGCCACGTCCTGCCCAACTCGCTCGACGGGGTCTACGTGCAGGCCACCCTCGAGATCGGCGGCGCGACCCTGATCATGGCCGGCCTGTCCTTCGTCGGCGCCGGCGCCCAGCCGCCCAGCGCCGAGTGGGGCGCCATGGTCGAGACCGGCGCGCGCTACCTGACCAACGCCTGGTGGATCTCCGTGGTCCCCGGGCTGCTGATCACCGTCACCGCCCTCGCCTTCGCCCTCAGCGGCGACTCGCTGCGCAACCGCAACCACCCCGACGCGGGGCTGGCATGAAAGGTCTCGACATCGTGAGCCTCAACCAGGAGGTACCCGCCCCGGCCCCCGGGGAGGACCTCGCGCCCCGGCCGCTCCTCGAGGTCACCGACCTGACGGTGAGCTATCCGAGCTCGGCGGGCGCCGTGGAGATCGTGTCCGGGTTCGACCTGAGCGTCGCCCGCGGCGAGCGGGTCGCCCTCGTCGGCGAGTCCGGTTCGGGAAAGTCGGTCACCGCCCGGGCGCTGCTCCGGCTCGACCACCGTGCCACGGTCACCGGCCGGGTGCGTCTCGACGGCACCGACCTGCTCGCGCTCAGCGACCGGGAGATGCGTGCCCATCGGGGCCGGCGGATCGGCCTGATGCTGCAGGACCCGATGACCACGCTGAACCCGGTGCGCACCGTCGGCAGCCAGGTGATGGAGTCCCTGCGGGTCCACGGCGTCGGCAAGGTCGAGGCGCGCAAGCGGGCCGTGGAGACCCTCGACCGCCTGGGCATCCCCAACGCCGAGCGCCGGATGCGGGCCTACCCGCACGAGTTCTCCGGCGGCATGCGGCAGCGGGTCTGCCTCGCCATGGCCATCGTCGCCCACCCGGACCTGCTGATCGCCGACGAGCCGACGACCGCGCTCGACGTCCGGGTGCAGGAGCAGGTGCTCTCGCTGATCGACTCGCTCGTCGCCGAGCTCGGCATGGGCGTCGTGCTGATCACCCACGACCTCGGCCTGGTCGCCGGCTTCGCCGACCGCGTCGCGGTCATGTACGCCGGCCGCGGCGTCGAGAGCGGCCCGGTCCGCGAGCTGTACCGAGCCCCGCGGCACCCCTACACGTCCGGCTTGTTGGCGTCCGTGCCCCGCGTCGACCGGGACGGGGCGCTCGCGCCGATCGCGGGCAGCCCGGCCCAGCCCACCTCGCGGCCCGGCGGCTGCGCGTTCCACCCGCGCTGTGCGCGCGCCGAGGCCGACTGCACCGAGATCCGACCCGACGTACAACGCCTCGGCGCCGCCGACGTCGCCTGCCACCACCCGCTCGCACCCGCGGGGGAGGGGAACCGATGACCACCACCGACCCGACGCCGATCCTCGAGGCCCGCGGCCTGACCCGGACCTTCGGGTCGCGCCGCGAGGCCACCCGCGCCGTCGACGACGTCAGCTTCAGCGTCGGACCCGGCGCGATCCTGGGCATCGTCGGCGAGTCCGGCAGCGGCAAGTCGACCACGCTGCGCTGCGTGGTCGGGCTGGAGCGGGCCGACGCGGGCGAGGTCCTCTTCGACGGCGTCGTGCTGACGGGTGCCGACCGGGCGACCCGGCGCCGCTTCCGGCGCGAGGTCCAGATGGTCTTCCAGGACCCCTACTCGAGCCTGAACCCGCGGATGAGCGTCGAGACGATCGTCGGGGAGGGGCTCGACATCCACCGGATGGCCGGCTCGCGCGAGGCACGTCGGGCCCGCGTGGTCGAGGTGCTCGAGCTGGTCGGCCTGGACGCCACCGTCCTGGACCGCTTCCCGCGCTCGTTCTCCGGAGGCCAGCGGCAGCGGATCGCGATCGCCCGTGCCCTCGCGGTCGGGCCGCGGGTGCTCGTCTGCGACGAGCCCGTGTCGGCGCTGGACGTCTCCGTCCAGGCCCAGGTGGTCAACCTGCTGCTCGACATGCAGCAGCAGCTCGGCCTCGCCGTGGTGTTCGTCGCCCACGACCTGGCCCTCGTGCGCCACCTGTGCCACGAGGTGATGGTGATGCAGCGCGGCGTGGTGGTCGAGAACGGCCCCTGCGCCGACGTGTTCGACCGCCCGCAGCACGACTACACCCAGAGCCTGTTGGCGGCCATCCCGATCCCCGACCCGGACCGCGACCGCGCCCGGCGAGCCGCCGCAGCAGCCGCGACGGCGGAGCGGAGGACCGCATGAGCGTGCGCGTGGGCGCCGACGTCAAGCTGCCGTCCCCGCACCGTGCGCTCAAGGGAGCCGTCGACGAGCCCTGGCCCCAGGTGCTGGCGGACACGGCGGCCCTCGGCCTGGACGGCGTCCTGGTGCGCACCCTCTACGAGCTCTCGCCCACCCTCGACGCCGGCCTGCTGCGCGAGGTCGCCGACGCGGCCGCGAGCCTGGGCCTCTACCTCGAGCTGGGGGTCGGCAAGGTCAACCCCTACATGACCGCCGAGCTGCCGGAGATCCGCCGGCTCGGCGACGGCAGCTACGTCGCCGGCATGGAGCGGATGATCGAGGCCGCGGCGGCCATCGGCTGCCACGAGCTGTGGACCGCGACCGGCAACTTCCAGGCGGGGCTCCCGGGCCTGCACAAGAACGACCGCTACCGCCGCGATGCCCCCTGGGCCGACCAGATGGCCGCCACCGAGGGCCTGCTGCACCAGCTGGCACCGGTGCTGCGGGCCTGCGGCTCGCACCTCAACCTGGAGACCCACGAGGAGATCACGACCCACGACGTGGTCCGGCTCGTCGAGGCGGTCGGTCCCGACGTCCTCGGCATCACCTTCGACAGCGCGAACGTCTACGTGCACGGCGAGACGGCGGAGGCCGCGGCCCGCCGCGTGGCGCCGTACACCCGGATGTGCCACCTGCGCGACGTCGCGATCGTCGCGGGCCCGGAGGCGCCCGACCGCTACCTGCTCCCGTGCGGCGACGGCGTCGTCGACTGGGCCGAGGTCCTCGGCGTGCTGCTGGGGGCCAACCCCGACCTCCACCTCTCCATCGAGCCGGCCGGTCCCCACCAGCCGGCGATGCAGGTCTGGCACGACGACCCGCGCTGGCGGGCCGCCCACCCCGACCTGGATCCCCTCGAGCTTGGCGCGGTCCTCGACTGCGTCGGTGCCTACGAGCACCACGTCCGCTCATTCGATCGTCCCGACGCAGCGCGGCTGCGGGCGGGCGGGCTGTTCACGCGGGAGGAATTCCTCCGCCGAAGTGCCGGGCACCTCCGCAGCGTCACCGCTGCCGGAGCACACACCCAACCGACGAAGGAGTACATCCCATGAGCACGACCGCGAACGCGACCCGGGCGGACATCGCCGGGCTGAAGAGCGCCGTGGACTGCCCTGTCATCCTGCCCGGGGAGCGGCACTACGACCTGGAGCGCCACGTCTGGAACGCCGACATCGACCGCAACCCCGCCGCCATCGTCTCGTGCCGAAGCGCCCAGGACGTCTCCCGGGCGCTGACCTGGTCCCTCGAGAACGGCTACGAGGTCACGGTCCGCGGCGGCGGCCACAACCTGGCGGGCACCGCGGTCATCGACGGTGCCGTGCTGCTCGACACCGGCCCGATGAAGGAGGTCACCTTCGACCACGCGGCCGGCACGGTCACGGCCGGTGCGGGCTGCCGGCTCGGCGACCTCGACCGCGCCTGCGCCGAGCACGGCGTCGTCGTACCTGCCGGCACGGTCTCGCACACCGGTGTCGCGGGCCTCACCCTCGGCGGCGGCACGGGCTACCTGTCGCGGATGTACGGCCTGACCACCGACCACGTCGTCGAGGTGGAGTTCGTCGTCGCGGACGGCCGGATCCTCACCGTCAACGAGAACGAGCACCCGGAGCTGTTCTGGGCGGTGCGCGGCGCCGGCCACAACTACGGCATCGCCACGAAGTTCACCTTCCGCTACACGCCGTTCACGCTCAAGGCCAACGTGCGCCAGGCGTTCTACGTCGGGGAGGACCGCAAGCGCGTCCTCCAGCACTTCCGCGACTGGAGCTACGACGCCGAGGACAACGTCGTCACCTACGCCCGCACGGTCGAGGTGCCGGACTTCTGGACGGTCGTGCCCGCGAAGTACCGCGGCAGCCAGGTCGTCTCCGTCGCGACGATCCACTGGGGCGACGCGGACGAGGGCCGTCGACTCACCGACGGCATGATCGGCGCCGGGTCGCCGGTGTGGCAGACCGAGTACCAGGTTCCGCACGTCGAGCTGCAGCGCGCGTGCGACGACGACTTCCGCTACGGGGTGCGCCGCTACTGGAAGAACAGCATGCTCAACGAGTTCCCCGACGAGGCGATCGACACCGTCCTGAAGTGGTCGGACGCCTACCCGGGACGCCCGTTGCAGGCCCGCTCGACCATCGCGCCGCACTTCGCGTGCCCCTACCAGCTCTACCCCCGGGGAGGGCAGGCGGCCCGGGTCGACCCGATGGCCACCTCCACCAGCGACCGCACGTCGGCGAAGTTCATGGCGAGTGCCGGCGCCGAGTGGGAGTTCCCGTCCGAGGCACCCGAGCTGATGGACTGGGTGTCGGGCTTCGACGCCGAGATGGACCCGTACAAGAACGGGACCTACATCAACTTCACCAGCGTGGCCGGCGACGAGAACGCGGCACGCTACGCCTACGGCGACAAGTACGACCGGCTGGTCGCCGTGAAGCGGGAGTACGACCCGCACAACGTGTTCCGCCGCGGTCTCGTCGACCTGTCCGGTGAGGGCGAGGACGTCCTCGATGACGAGTGACGTCGGCTTCCGGATCGGGACGGACAGCTCGAAGTTCCCGGCACCTGCGGGCACGGATGCCGCCTGGCTGCTGGAGAAGGCGGCGAGTGCCGGCCTCGAGGGCGTGTTCTTCCGCTCGGCGCTCGAGCTGAGCCCGACCCTCGACGTCGGCGAGCTCCGCGCGCTGCGCGAGCAGGCCGACGACCTCGGGCTCTACCTCGAGGTCGGGGCCGCGAAGATCAACCCCTTCGCGGCCCCGGAGGCGCCCGAGATCCGCGCGCTCGGCGACGGGGACTACCTGACGGGCATCGAGCGGATCGTGGTGGCCTGTGCCGCTGCGGGGATCCACGAGATCTGGGCGGCGACGGCCAACTACAAGTTCGATCTGGCCGGCCGCCTGGCCTGCGACCGGTACCGCACGGACGTCACCTGGAACGACCAGCTGCGGGCAACGGGCAAGGTGATGGCCGAGCTCGCGCCGGTGCTGCGCGAGCACGGCTCGCACCTCAACATCGAGACGCACGAGGAGATCACGACCTTCGAGCTGGTCCGGCTGGTCGAGGAGGGGGGTGCCGACGCGTTCGGGATCACCTTCGACACGGCCAACGTGCTGATCCGCGGGGAGGACCCCGTGGCGGCGGCGCGGCGGGTCGCGCCGTACACGCGCCAGACCCACGTCCGTGACGGTGCCCTGTTCTTCACCGAGCAGGGCCTGTGCCGGGTGCTCGCGCCCTGCGGTCAGGGCGTCATCGACTGGCCGGCCCTGATGACGGCGTTGCTCGATGCGCCCCGCAAGGCGCTGTCGATCGAGGGCATCATGGGTCGCCGCTTCCAGCTGCCGATCCCGATCCACGACCCGCTGTGGCACGCCGGGCAGCCGGACATGACGACGGTCGAGCTCGCTGAGCTGGTACGGCTGGCCCGGGGCTACGAGGACGCGGTCGCGCGGGGCGAGCGGCGATCGCTCACCTCCCTGGCCGAGCCCGCGGACGACGAGGAGCGCGAGCGGTTCGTGCTCGACAGCGTCGCCCACCTGCGCGCCGTTGCCGCGCAGATCGGTGCGGACCGGGCTCGATGACTGCGGCGCCGCTACTCCTGCGCGGCGAGGATCGAGTCCTCGAGCCGCTGCAGGAGCGCGGCGAGCTGGTCGGCGTCGGCCGCGTCGACGCCGGCCAGCAACCGGTGCTCGTTGGCCAGGTGGGTGGCGATCGCCTGGTCGATGAGCGCCAGGCCCTCGGGCGTGAGCTGCGAGTGCACGACCCGGCGGTCGTGGGTGTCGCGGATCCGGGTGATCAGGCCCGCCTGCTCGAGCTTGTCGAGCCGGAAGGTGATGCCGGCCGAGGAGAGCAGCGACTCGGCGGCCAGCTCGGTGCCGGACATCCGGTAGGGCTCGCCGGCCCGGCGCAGTGCGGCGAGCACGTCGAAGGACGCCGGGTTGAGGCCGAAGTCGTCGAAGGACTTCGCGATGACCGCCTGGTAGCGCAGGTAGACGCGGTGCACGCGGCCGAACAGCGCGATCGGGGACGGGTCGAGGTCGGGGCGCTGCTCGCGCCACTGCTGCACGAACCGGTCGACGTCGGAGAGAGCGTCGGTCGTCGCGGTTGCCTCAGCGTCCTGGGGAGCCATGAGCCGGATGCTAGCCACGATCCGACGACTTCTTCCACCCAACATGCTTGACAGTAAGTAAGTAAACACTTAAAGATTAAGCCCTAAGGAAAAGAGGAGTCATGAACCAGCCCGTCGTGCGACTGCACTCCCTGCGGTCGGTCCAGCTCGGTGTCCCGGACGTGACCGCCTGCAGCGACTTCTACTCCGAGGTGTGGGGCCTCTCGGTCGTCGAGAAGGACACCGACGACACGTGGCTGCGCGGCTCCGGCCCCGACCACCACGTGCTCCAGCTCAGCCGCTCCGAGCGCAACGCGCTGGGCCGGATCAGCTTCGCGGTCCGTACGCCGGCCGAGGTCGACGAGGCCGCTCGCCGGCTCGTCGCCCAGGGCGTCCCGCTGCTGCGCGAGCCCGGGCCGCTCGACGACGCCGGGGCCGGCTACGGCCTGGTCCTGGTCGATCCCGAGGGACGCCGGATCGAGCTCAGCTGCGACGTCCACTCCGTGACGCCGCGCAGCCGCGACCTGCCCGTCCCGATCGGCGTCACGCACGTCGTGCTCAACACGGTCGACATCGACCGGGCGGTCGCCTTCTACACCCAGGTGCTCGGCATGCGCGTCTCCGACTGGTCCGAGCACCAGATGGCCTTCCTGCGCTGCAACACCGACCACCACAGCATCGCGTTCAACCAGGCGGCGTGGACCTCGGTCAACCACGTCGCCTACGAGATGGTCTCGATGGACCACTTCATGCGGGGCATCGGCTCGCTCAAGCACCACGGCATCACCCCGCTGTGGGGCCCGGGGCGTCACGGCCCGGGCAACAACACCTTCTCCTACTTCGCCGACCCGGCCGGTCTGGTGTGCGAGTACACCTCCGACGTCGCGCAGGTCGTCGAGGACCAGTGGCTGTGCCGCGTGTGGCGGCGCGTCCCGGAGCTGTCCGACCTGTGGGGGACCGCGGGCCCGCCGTCGACCGATGTGCGCACGCACATGGCCGGCGTCGAGGACCTCGGCGCGCTGGCCGACGAGGTGGTGGCGTCATGAGGACGACGGCGGACACCCCGATCCGGGCCGTCGTCATCGGTGGCGGCGCGATCGGTGCGAGCGTCGTCACCGCGCTGCTGCGCGGTGACGTGCCGGACGTGGTCCCCGTCGCCGTGGTGGACCCGCAGCCCGTGGGTGACCTCGGCGTGCCGCAGCTGCGCCTGGAGGCCGCGCTGGACCAGGCCGACGTCGTCGTCGAGTGCGCGGGCCAGGCGGTGATCGCGCAGAGCGCGGTCGGCATCCTCGAGCGCGGCATCGACCTGCTCATCACCTCGGTCGGCGCGCTGGCCGACCCCGACCTGGCTGCGGCGGTCCGCGCCGCGGGGCCGGGGCGCTTCCTGCTCACCGCGGGAGCGATCGGAGGACTCGACATCCTCTCCTCGGCCGCCGCCCAGGGGCCGCTGACCCGGGTCGAGGTCACCACGACCAAGCTGCCGACCACGCTCGTGCAGCCGTGGATGGACGACCACGACGCCGACCTGCTGCGGGTCGTGACCGAGCCGGTCGAGGTGTTCCGCGGCACCGCCCGCGAGGCGACCCGGCTGTTCCCGCGCTCGCTCAACGTCGCGGCCACGCTGGGCTGGGTGGTCGGGGACTTCGACCTGGTCGACGTCCGGCTGGTCGCCGACCCGGCTGCCGAGCTGACCTGCCACCGGGTCGTGGCCGAGGGAGCGGCGGGCCGCTACCGCTTCGAGATCGAGAACCTGCCCTCACCGCAGAACCCCCGCACCAGCGGCGTCGTCCCGCACGCCGTGCTCCGCTCGCTGGCCGCACTGGTGGGCCGACCCAGCGGGGTGGTCTAGGTGCTGGCCTTCCGCGAGGCCGGCGCCGGCGCGCCGACGCTCCTGCTGCACGGCATCGGGTCGTCGTCGCTCGCCTTCGGGCACCAGCTCTCCGAGCTGGCCGACGAGCTGCGGATGGTGGCCTGGGACGCTCCCGGCTACGCCGCGTCCGCCGACCCCGAGCAGGCCCTCGACCTCGACGCGTACGTCGACCGGGTGGCCGCCCTGGCCCACGACCGGTTCGGCGACGAGCCGGTCCACCTGGTCGGCGTCTCCTGGGGAGGCGTGCTCGCGCTGCGCACCGCGGCGGCCCGGCCCGCGCTGGTCCGCAGCCTCACCGTCATCGGCGCCAGCCTCGGCTCGGGTGTCGATCCGGTGCGCGCGGCACAGATGCGCGAGCGGTCCGGCGAGCTGCTCCGGCTCGGTGCCACCGACTTCGCCCGCCGGCGCGGACCGCGGTTGCTGGCGCCGGACGCCGATCCCGCGCTCGTCGAGCACGTCGTCGCCACGATGGCGGCCGCCGTACGCCCACCCGGCTACGCCTGCGCCGCCGAGGTGATGGCCGCGGCCGACCTCTCCGCTGACCTGGCCCGGATCACCGCACCCACGCTGGTGATGGCCGGTGCCGAGGACCGGGTGACCGGACCGGACCGGGCCCGCGAGATCGCGGCACGGGTCCCCGGGTCCGCGCTCGTCCTCGTCCCGGGCGCCGGCCACCTCGCCAACCAGGAGCGTCCCGCCCTGGTCAACGCCTGGCTGCGCGGCTTCACCCGCGCCGCCGACCTCCTGGCCGCGGCGCAGCCCGCGACCGACCTCCACGAAAGGAAGATCCCATGACCCTGCAGTACGACACCGCCGCCGACCTCGCCGAGTTCACCGACTCGCTCATCCTCACCCGGGCCACGCGCCACGAGGACTGGGACACCCTCGGCTTCCAGGCCAAGGCCGGCGACCAGTTCAAGCGCGCCCAGATCCGCTACGTCGGCTCCGGCGCGACCGGCAACCACGAGAACGACCGCCGCACCATCGCCTCGCGCGGCTTCACCTTCTCCAACATGCTGCTGCCCCCGGGCGCCGAGGGCCCCGAGCACACCCACCACGACGCCGAGGAGGCCTTCTTCGTCCTCGAGGGCGAGGTCGAGGTCGGCATCCACCGCGACGGCCAGGTCGTCAAGCGCACCCTGGGCTACCGCGACATGATCGTCGTGCCGGCCGGCGTGCCGCGCAGCCTGAAGAACAACGGCGAGACCGACGCGCTCTTCTGCGTGATCATCGGCGCCCAGAAGCCGCAGGTGCCGACGTACCCCGAGACGTCGGCCATGCACGGCGTCACCCGGGACTGACCCGTGGACCTGGAGCTGCGTGACCGCACCTACCTCGTCACCGGCGGCAGCTCGGGGGTGGGTCTCGCCACCGTCGCGCTGCTGCTGGCCGAGGGGGCGCGCGTCGTGACGTGCGGGCGCCGGGCCGAGGCGCTCGACGCGCTGGTCGCGTCGCTCGGGGACCCCGGGAACCTGGTGGCGCAGGTCTGCGACGTGCGGGACGCCGACGCCGTGGCGGCGTTGGTCGCCGCGGCGGGCGAGGCCTTCGGCGGCGTCGACGGCGTGGTCAACAACGCCGGTCAGTCCCGGATGGCGGGGCTCGCCGACGTCCGTGCCGCCGACTTCCTCGACGAGCTCGACCTCAAGTTCAGCAGCGTGCTCAACGTGCTCGGCGAGGCGCTGCCCTGGCTGGAGAAGTCGCCGGTGGCCTCGGTCGTCAACGTCAACGCGGTGCTGGCCAAGCAGCCCGAGCCGCGGCTCGTCACGACGTCCGCGGCCCGCGCCGGGCTGCTCAACCTGACCAAGTCCATGTCGGTCGAGTACGCCGCCCGCGGCGTCCGGGTGAACTCGGTCTGCCTCGGCCTCGTCGACACCGGCCAGTGGCGCCGCCGGTACGACGGCTCGGGCGACACCCGCGACTACGCCACGTGGGAGCGGGAGATCGCCGCCGACCGCGGCATCGCACTCGGCCGCTTCGGCCGCGCCGAGGAGGTCGCCTCAGCCATCGCCTTCCTGCTGTCCCCGCGCTCGTCGTACGTCACCGGGGCGGCGCTCGACGTCTGCGGCGGCGTGTCCCGCGGCCTGTTCTGACCCCTTCCACCCCTCCCGAGGAGCACCCATGACCAGCCCGGCACCGGGCCGCACCGGCGGCGACCTGCTCGTCGACCTGCTGCGCCGCCACGACGTCGACACCGTCTTCGGCATCGTCAGCGTCCACAACCTCCCCCTGGTGGAGGCCGTGGACCGCGACCTCCGGTTCGTGCCGGTGCGGCACGAGGCGACCGCGGTCAACGCGGCCGACGGCTATGCCCGCGCCCGCGGGGGGCTGGGCTGCGCGCTGACCAGCACGGGCACCGGCGCCGGCAACGCGGCGGGCTCGCTCGTCGAGTCGCTCAGCGCCGGCACCTCGGTGCTCCACGTGACCGGCCAGGTGGACACGCCCTACCTCGGCTCGGGCCGCGGCTTCATCCACGAGACCAAGGACCAGCTCGGCATGCTGACGGCCGTCTCGAAGCACGCCGTCACGGTGCCCGACGTCGCGTCGGCCGGGGTGCTGCTGCAGGAGGCGGTCGAGCACGCGCTGGCCGCGCCCGGCGGTCCGGTGAGCGTCGAGTGGCCGATCGACCTGCAGTACGCCGTCCCGGCGGACCTCCCGGCCCAGGCGAGCCGTGCGGCGCTCGCCCCGGTGGACCCGGTCCGGGTGGCCGAGGTGGTGAGCCTGCTGCGGGCCAGCGAGCGTCCGGCGGTCTGGGCGGGCGGGGGAGTGTCCCGTGCCGGTGGCGCGCTGCGGCGACTCGTCGAGCTGACCGGTGCCGCGCTGTTCACCAGCAACTCCGGTCGCGGCGCGGTCCCCGAGGACCACGAGCTGTGCGTCGGCAACTATGCGACGACGCCGGCCGGTCGCAGCCTGCTCGGGGACGCCGACCTGCTGCTGAGCATCGGCACCCACTTCCGGTCCAACGAGACCGGCGACTACGGTCTCGTCGTCCCCACCAACCACGTGCAGGTCGACCTCGACCGCGACGCCATCGGCCGGGTCTACCCGGCGAGCGTGGGTGTCGTCGCCGACGCGACGGCCTTCCTCGAGGCGGTCGTCGACGCCCTGGTCGCGGCCGGCTCCGAACCGCGTGCTGCCTGGGCCGAGCGGGTCCGGGTCACCCGGGCCGCGGTCCGCGAGTCGCAGCGCGCCGGGCTGGGGGAGCACGCTGCGTTCGCCGACGCCCTGCGCAAGGTGCTGCCGCGCGACGCCGTCGTCGCCCGAGACGTCACCATCGCGTCCAGCTCGTGGGGCAACCGGCTGCTCGAGATGCACGATCCCCGCAGCAACGTCTTCCCCCGCGGCGGCGGCATCGGCCAGGGCCTCGGCATGGCCATCGGCGCCGCGATCGCCCGGCCCGGCCGGCCGAGCGTCGGGATCGTCGGCGACGGCGGCCTGGCCGTCCACCTCGGCGAGCTCACCACGATGGCCCAGGAGGCGCCGTGGCTGGTGCTCGTGGTCTTCAACGACGGCGGCTACGGCGTGCTGCGCAACATGCAGGAGTCCCTGGGCAACCGGCGCTCCGGGGTCGACCTGCTCACCCCCGACTACTCCACGCTGTGCCGCTCGATGGGCCTGGCCCACCTGCGCATCGCCGAGCCCGGGGCGGTCACGGCCACGCTCGAGCAGGCGGTCGCGCTCGGCGGTCCGGTCGTCGTCGAGGTCGACCTGGCGGCGTACCCACCGATGCCGCGCCCGTTCACCCCGCCCGTCCACGTCCCGGGAGCACCGGCATGAGTGAGCGTCTCGCCCCGGAGGGGCGGATCCTCGTCGGCGGCGAGTGGGTCGAGGGCTCCGGCGCCGAGATCGTCGCCACGGACCCGGCCGACGGCACCACCGTCGCGACCCTGGCCGGCGCCGTGCCCGCTGACGTCGATCGCGCAGTGCGCCGCGGCGAGGCCGCGCGCTCGGCCGCCGCGTGGCGCACGATGCTGCCGCACCAGCGCGCCCGCTACCTGGCCCGCACCGCCGAGCTGATCGAGGACCGCAGCGAGGAGCTCGCGCTGCTGCAGAGCCGCGACAACGGCAAGCCGCTCGCCGAGACCCGCGCACTGGTGGCCAGCGCAGCAGGCACCTTCCGCTACGTCGCGGCGCTGCTCGAGACCCAGGAGGGCTCCATCCCGCCGTCGCGTGGCGACTACCTGAGCTTCTCCGTGCACGAGCCGATCGGCGTGGTCGGTGCGATCACGCCGTGGAACAGCCCGATCGCCTCCGATGCCCAGAAGGTCGCGCCTGCGCTCGCCGCCGGCAACGCCGTCGTCCTCAAGCCGGCGGCGTGGACGCCGCTGCTGGCCCTCGAGCTCGGCGCACTGCTGCTCGAGGCCGGCATCCCGGAGGGCCTGGTGAGCGTGCTGCCCGGCCCCGGCCGGACGGTCGGACAGGCGATCGTCGAGCACCCCGGCATCGGCCACCTCTCGTTCACCGGCGGCACCGACACCGGACGCGAGCTCGCGGCCACGGCGGCGCGGCTGCTCAAGACGACCTCGCTCGAGCTCGGCGGGAAGTCGCCCACCATCGTGCTCCCGGACGCCGACCTCGACGTCGCCGTCAACGGCATCCTCTACGGGATCTTCAGCTCCCAGGGGCAGTCGTGCATCGCGGGCTCGCGCCTGTTCGTGCACGACAGCGTCTACGACGAGGTCGTGGCGCGCGTCGCCGAGCGCGCCGACGCGCTGCGGGTCGGGCACCCACGTGCCGAGGGCACCCAGCTCGGGCCGCTCATCACCGCCTCCCACCGCGACGCCGTCGAGCGCTTCATCGCCGACGGCCTCGCTGCCGGCGGCACCCTGAGGGCCGGCGGGGCGCGGCCCACCGACCCCGCGCTCGCGGCCGGCAGCTACCTGCGGCCCACCGTGATCGACGGGCTCCGGGCCGACGCCTCGATCGTGCGCGAGGAGATCTTCGGTCCCGTCCTCGTCGCGCTGCGCTGGCGTGACGAGGAGGAGCTGGTGGAGGCGGCGAACGACACGTCCTACGGGCTCGCGTGCGGGATCTGGACGCGGGACTTCGCCCGTGCGTGGCGCATCGCCCGGGCGATCGACGCCGGCACGGTCTGGGTCAACACCTACAAGCAGCTGTCGATCGCGACCCCGTTCGGCGGGATGAAGGACAGCGGGTCGACCCGTGAGAAGGGGCTGGGCGCGATCCGTGCGTACCAGCGGCAGAAGAGCATCTATCTGGGGACGTCCGGGCCGATCGCCTGGGCGGACTGACCGAGTTCCAGGAAAGGGCAGGGCAGCATGAGCATGCACGTCGGCATCGTCGGAGGCGGGATCGGTGGCCTGGCCGCCGCCATCGGCCTCCGCGCGCAGGGGATCGCGGTCACCGTCTTCGAGCAGGCGCCGGAGTTCGGACGCGTCGGCGCGGACATCAACCTGACACCCAACGCGGTCCGCGCCCTCGACGGGCTCGGCGGTGGGGTGGGTGCGGCGATCCGGGAGACGGCCGCGAGGCCGACCTACCGGATCAGCCGGACCTGGGACTCGGGCGAGGAGACCTCGCGCCTCGAGATGGGGGACGTCGCCGAGCGGAAGTACGACGCCCCGCAGCTCACCATCCACCGAGCCGACCTGCTCTCGGCCCTCGAGCACGAGCTGCCGTCCGAGGTCATCCGGCTCGGACACCGGCTGACCGGCCTCGAGCAGGACGCCGACGGGCCGGTGCGGCTGGGCTTCGACGGCGGGGCGAGTGCCGAGGTGGACGTCGTGATCGGCGCCGACGGCATCCACTCCAGCGTCCGCTCTGCGTTGTTCGGCAAGGAGAGCCCCGAGTTCACGGGGGTCGTCGCGTTCCGCGCTGTCGTCCCCTCGGACCGGCTCGACGTCCCCAACCTGGATGCCTTCACCAAGTGGTGGGGACCGGACCCGGAGACGCAGATCGTCACCTTCCCGCTCAACCGCGGGCGGGACACGTTCATCTTCGCGACGACCCCGCAGGAGTCGTGGACCGAGGAGTCGTGGACGACGCCGGGTGACGTCGTCGAGCTGCGCGCCATGTACGAGCACTTCCACCCCGAGGCCCGGGCCCTGCTCGACGCATGCGACTCCGTGCTCAAGTCGGCCCTCTACGTCCGCGACCCCCTGCCGCAGTGGTCGGTCGGCCGGGCCACCCTGCTCGGCGACGCCGCCCACCCGATGATGCCGTTCATGGCCCAGGGCGCCGCGATGTCCATCGAGGACGCGGTCGTGCTGACCCGGTCGATCGCCGACGGCGGCCCCGACGTGGGCCAGGGGCTGAAGGCGTACGAGGCCGCGCGCCTGCCCCGCACCAGCCGGATCCAGATCGGCTCGCGCGGCAACACCTGGCTCAAGTCGTCGGCGGACGCCGACTGGGTCTACGCGTACGACGCCTGGCAGGTGGACCTGGCCTGAGGGCCGGGGCCCCACGGGTCAGGAGACCGGTGCCTCGCCCAGGGTGACGGTCGCGGACCGCGAGGTCCCTGCGGCGCTCGTCCAGCTGACGGTGACCCGGTCGCCGGCGGCGTGGGCGGCGACTGCGGTGCGCAGCTCGTCGGTCGTCCTCACGGCGGTGCCGTCGACGCGGGTGATCGTGTCGCCGGCGGCGATGCCCGCGGTGGCCGCGGCGCTGCCGTCGGTGACCTCGACGACCAGGGGAACGGTGGCCGCGGGGTCGAGGGCGACGCCGAGGAAGCCGTCGTACCCGAGCTCGACGCCGTCACCGGCGTCGCCGGCCTCGACCTGCGCGACGACCTGCTCCACGGTCGCGATCGGGATCGCGTAGCCGGTGACGTCGCCGGTCCCGCTCGACGCGGCGACGTTCATGCCGACCACCTCGCCATCGGCGTCCAGCACCGCGCCGCCCGAGTCGCCGGGCACGACGTAGGCGTCCATCCGGATCAGGTCGGTGAGGGCGGTGCCGTCGCCGGACCCGTCGGTGCTCGCGACGGTGATGTCGTCGTGCAGCGCGGCGACGGTGCCGGGGGATGCGGTCAGCGCGCCGCCGTCGCCGCCCGCGTCTCCCACGGAGGTGATCTCGTCACCCACGGCGGCCGCGGTCTCGGACAGGTCGACCGACGTCAGGCCGCGTGCGTCCTCCAGCTGCAGGACGGCGACGTCGGTCGCGGCGTTCCCGCCGACGTACCGCGCGCTGTAGGCACGCCCGGTCGTCACCACCCTCACCTCGATCGCGGTCGCGCCCTCGACGACGTGGTGGTTGGTGACGACCGTGCCGTCGGCGTCGAGGACCAGCCCGGTGCCCGCGCTGGTGCCGTGGGTGAGCGTCGAGGTGATCTGGACGACGCCGGTGGACTGCTCCTCGGTCGCGTCCGTCGCGTCCTGGCTCGCGGTGCTCGGGCGGTACGACTCGCGCCGGAGGTACGGGGTCGTGGGCTCCGTCGGCGTCGTGGGGACCTCGGTGGTCGCCGCGCTGGAGGTCGGGGCGGGGTCGGCCTCCAGCAGGCGGGCGGCGACGGCGGCACCGCCCGCGCCGGTGGCGACGAGCAGCAGGGCGGCGGAACCGAGGGCGAGGTGACGGGGCATGCCCCCGATGCTGCGGGGCCCGCCTGTGCCACCCCTGTGTCCCGCCCCAGCGGCGGGTGTCAGTCGTCAGCCGCGCCCGGCGGCCAGCATCTCCTCGCGGGTCGCGACCTTGACCCGGGCCCGGCCCTCGGCCTCGCCCAGGGCGACCTCGTGCGCGTCGAGCCGCTCCCACGAGGTGTGGGTGACGACGTCGACGTCGCGCTCGGCGAAGTACGCGTCGACGTCCTCGGTACGACGCGCGGTGGCCGTCTGCTGCGTCTCGGCGAGCAGGTGCCCGACGGTCTCGGCCGCGTCGGACTTGGTGTGACCGATCAGGCCCACCGGTCCGCGCTTGATCCAGCCGGTCACGTAGGTGCCGGGGATCGGGGTGCCGTCGAGGTCGAGGACCCGGCCGCCGTCGTTCGGGATGACCGCGGCGCGCTCGTCGAAGGGCAGGCCGGGCAGCGCGCTGCTGCGGTAGCCGATGGCGCGGTAGACCTGCTGGACGTCCCAGTCGGTCACCTCACCGGTGCCCTCGACCCGGCCGTCGGCGTTCGGCGAGTGGGTGCGCTCGGTGCGCAGGGTGGTGACCTTGCCGTCGGCGTCCGCGACGATCTCGACCGGCGCCTCCGCGAAGTGCAGGTGGATCCGGTGCGGCTTGCCGACCGGGTCGGCCCCCACCCAGCTGGTGAGCGTGTTGAGCACCATCTTCTGCGACTTGTGCTCGGCGATGTGAGCCATGCCGTGCTCGTCGACGTCGAAGCCCTCGGGGTGCACGATCACCTCGACGTTGGGCGAGTGGTTGAGCTCGCGCAGCTCCAGCGGCGAGAACTTCGCGTACGCCGGGCCGCGGCGCGCGAAGACGTGCACGTCGGTGATGGTCTTGGCCGCCAGGCCCGCGTGGACGTGGGCCGGGATGTCGGTCACCAGCATCTCGTCGCCGGTCTTGGCCAGCACCCGTGCCACGTCGAGCGCCACGTTGCCGACGCCGAGGACCGCGACGCTGGTGGCGTCGAGCGGCCAGGATTGCGGCACGTCCGGGTGGGCGTCGTACCAGGACACGAAGTCGGCGGCGCCGTACGAGTGCTCCTCGCCGGGGATGCCGAGGTCGCGGTCGGCCATCGCGCCGGTGGCGACGACGACCGCGTCGTAGAACTCGCGCAGGTCCTCGAGCTTCACGTCGACGCCGTACTCCACGTTGCCGAGGAAGCGGACCTGCGGCTTGGCGATCACCCGCTGCAGGGCCTTGATGATCTCCTTGATCCGCGGGTGGTCCGGCGCGACGCCGTACCGGACCAGGCCGAAGGGCGCGGGGAGGCGCTCGAGGATGTCGACGGACACGTCGGCGTCGTCCGCCTTGGTGAGGATGTCGGCGGCGTAGATGCCGGCCGGGCCGCCGCCCACGATCGCTACACGAAGAGTCATGCTGACGATCATGGACGGCGGGCCCGGCTCACAGAACGAGGTTGTGCTTGGGTGCTCCCAAGGCGACCTTGTGAGTCGCCGTGACCCCGGTCACGGAGCTGTCACGGGAGGGTCGTGAGCAGGGTGTCCATCGCCGACTCCTCGGCGCTGGCCTTCGGCCGGCTCGCTCGCACCGAGCTGAGGACGTCGTCGATCTCGTGGTCGAACACGTTCCATGCCGCGCAGTCCGCCGGCTGCAGGTCCGCCTGGTCGTCGTCCCAGGCGGTCTCCAGGTCGGTGATCCGCTTGGCGGCGCCGCTCTGGTCGCCGCTCGCCACCAGCTGGCGGGTGTCCTCGACGATGGTGCGGTAGCCCGCCGTCGTCGAGGCGGGGAACGCCGTACCTGCGCGGGTGTGGGCCTCCCCGGCGCTGATCGAGCCGGCCGCGCACGACGGCGCCTTGCCCTCCTCGGCGTCGAGCGCGCTGACGTGCGGCTGACTGTTGGTGTAGGCGAGCAGCCCGACCGTCAGTGCCGCGAGGGCGCCGAACCCGGCCAGGGCCGCCCGCTCGCGGGCCGGCGCGGCGTCGTCGGACGTCTCCTCGGCGGCCGTACGGCGCTCGGTCACGTCACTGCGGGTGATCGTGAGGAGCACCACCGTGGCCAGGATGGTGCCGAGGAACACGGCGCTGGTGCCGAAGGTGCCCAGGCCCAGGCCCTGCTCCGACTTGGGCGAGGCGAGCCAGTCGCCGATGTTGGCGCCGAGCGGGCGGGTGAGGATGTAGGCGACCCAGAACGACAGCACCGGGTTGGCGCCGAAGCGCCACAGGGCGGTGACCGCGGCGATCAGGCCGAGCGGCAGCAGGACCGAGCGGCCCGGACCCCAGCCGGTGAGCTCGAGGGTCCAGTCGCCGGTGGCGGTGCCGAGGGCGAAGGTGACCAGGACGGCCAGCCAGTAGAAGGCCTCGCGCGGCGTGGTCACGATGCTGTGGATCGACAGGGTGCGCTCGCGGGCCCACCAGACGCCGAACACGGCGGCGAGGGCGACCGAGAACACGGTGGTGCTGATCCACAGGGGTACGCCGAGCTGGTCGGTGAGGATGTCGGTGTAGAGGGTGCCGGTGACGCTGACGACCACGACGGTCAGCCAGTAGAGGGCCGGGACGTAGCGCCGGGCGCGCATCTGGACGACGAGGGTGACCGCGAAGACGGCGGTGAAGATGACGGCGGTGCGGACCAGTCCGACGCCGAGGTTGACGTTGATCCAGTCGGCGAAGCTCTCGCCCACCGTCGTGCAGAGGATCTTGATGATCCAGAACCAGGCAGTGACCTCCGGGACCTTGTTCAGCAGCAGGGCCCGGGTGGAGCGGGTTGTTGTCGTGGACATGGGCCGAGAGTGGCGAGCCGAACCTGTCAGGAACCTGACTGCGTCTGCTCGAAGCGGTAGCCGACGCCGCGTGCGGTGGTGATCTCCGCCGCCATGTCGACCTCGGCGATCTTGCGGCGCACCCGGCGTAGGTAGGAGTCCAGCGTGTTCTCGCTGACCATGGCGCCGTCGGGCCAGGCGGCGGCGACGAGCGTGGCGCGCCGGACGACCTCGCCGGGACGGGCCATCAGGGTGGCCAGGATCCGGAACTCGGTCGGGCTCAGCGCGACCTCGCCGGTCCCGTCGACCAGCGCGTGCCGGGTCGGGTCCAGCCGGACCTCGTGCGCGGGCGCTGTGGTCGGTGCGCCACGGCGCACCAGCACCTCGACCCGGGCGAGCAGCTCCTTCACCGCGAACGGCTTGACCAGGTAGTCGTCCGCGCCGGCGCCGAAGCCGGCGAGCCGGTCGTGGAGCGCGTCGAGCGCGGTCAGGAAGAGGACCGGTGCCTCCTGACCGCCGGCCCGCAGCGCCTGGCACAGGTCGCGACCGTCTCCGTCGGGCAGGCCGATGTCGAGGACGAGGGCGGCCAGCTGGACCGGGGCGCCGAGCAGCCGCATCGCCTCGCCGGCGTCGTGCGCGACCACCGGCTCGTGGCCGGCCAGGCGCAGGGCGTCGGACACGACCCGGCGGATCTCGGGATCGTCCTCGCACACTCCTACCCGCGCCATGCCGTCCAGCCTGCCATGCTGGCCGCGTGCGCAGGCGGATCGTGGTCTCGACGGTGCTGCTGATGCTGGCCGTCATGGTCGCGGTCGGCTGCGGGATCCAGATCGTGCTCGAGCTGACGGCCGAGCGCGACGTCGGTCGGGTCCTCGACGCGCGCGCCGACACGGTGATCGCGGTCGCGCGGTCCGGCGGGTCGCCCGCTGAGGCGCTGGCCGGGCGGGTGGAACCGGGCGTGAGGGTGTACGACGCCGCCGGGTCGGTCGTGGTCGACACCCTTGCTGCCTCCGAGCGCGCCGGCGCCGACCGGCTCGCCGACGTGACCCGGGTGCGCGACCTCGCACCGAGCGAGAACGTGCGCCTGCGGGCGACACCGTTCCGCACGCCCGCGGGCTGGCACGGCGTCGTGGTGGTCGCGGAGCCGACCGAGCCCTACGAACGGGCGGAGAAGTACGCCCTGCTCGCGACCGTCGTGGCCGGTGCCTTCGTGCTGATGGCGAGCGGCCTGCTCGCGAGCCGGATCACCTCGCAGGCGCTGCGGCCGGTCGCGACGATGGCGGACCGGGCCGCGGACTGGAGCGCCCACGACGTCGGCCGGCGGTTCGGGGAGGTCCCCGACGGCCCGGAGCTGGCGCACCTCGCGACGACCCTCGACGGGCTGCTCGACCGGGTCGCGCGGGCGCTGGAGTCGGAGCAGCGGCTGACCTCCGAGCTCGCCCACGAGCTGCGGACCCCGCTGACCGGCATCATCGGGACCGTCGAGCTGATGGAGCTGCGGGGCGGCGGGACGCCGGAGGAGCGGGCCGACCTGGCCCGGGTGCTCGGCCTGGCCCGGTCGATGAGCGAGGCGATCACGACGCTGCTGGCCATGGCCCGCGAGCGTGCGTCCCACGGCGACCCGACGCACGTCGACGACGTTCTCGACGAGCTGCGCGGTGTGGCCGGCGCGACGGTGGAGCTGGTCGCCGACGTGGCCCCGGACGCGGCGGTCGTCGTACCTGCTGCGGTGCTGGTGCGGGTGCTCGCCCCGGTGGTCGACAACGCCGCGAGGTTCGCTGCGTCCCGGGTCGGGCTCGATGCGCGGCGCGAGGGTGGCTCCGTCGTCATCGAGGTCGAGGACGACGGGCCGGGACTGGCGCCCGAGCTGCGGGAGCGGGTGTTCGAGCCCGGCGTCTCCGGCCGCGGTGGCACCGGCCTCGGACTGCCGCTGAGCCGGCGGATCGCCGCCACGGTGGGCGGTTCGGTGGCGGCGGTGGACGCCCGGGGGAGCGGCGCGCGCTTCCGGGTCGTGCTTCCTGCGGCGCCGGACGGTGCTCACAACGTATCGTTGTGAGCATGCTCGGTCCCCACGTCCCCGACCTGCGTGCGCTCGAGCTGCTCGTCGTGGTCGCGCGGACCGGTTCGCTGGGGGCGGCGGCGACCGAGCTGGGCATCAGCCAGCAGGCCGCCTCCTCCCGGGTGCGGACCATGGAGGCGCTGGTCGGGGAGCCGCTCGTGGCGCGCAGCAAGCGTGGCTCGGAGCTGACGCCGACCGGCGAGCTCGTCGTCCAGTGGGCCGACCGCGTGCTCGACGCCGCCCAGGAGCTCGACGCCGGCATCGCCGCCCTGCGGGCCGACCGTCGCGGCCACCTCGACATCGCCGCCAGCCTCACCATCGCCGAGCACCTGCTGCCCGGCTGGCTGGTCGGCCTGCGCAGCCAGCAGGTCCAGCGCGGGCAGCAGCCGACGGAGGTCCGGATGACGGCGACCAACAGCGCCCGCGTGGCCGAGCTGGTCGAGGCCGGGGACGTCGCCCTCGGGTTCGTCGAGGGGCCCGAGGCCCCGCGCGGCCTGCGCCGGCGGCTGGTCGGCACCGACGAGCTGCTCGTCGTCGTCGGCCCGGACCACCCCTGGGCCGCACGCTCACGTCGCCGGGTCAGTGCCGAGACGCTGGCGGCCACGCCGCTCGTCGTCCGGGAGGCGGGGTCGGGCACCCGCACCGTGCTGGAGCGGGCCCTCGCCGACCTGCCGGTCGCGACCCCGGCCCTCGAGCTCTCCAGCACCGCGGCCGTCCGGGCCGCTGTCGCGGCCGGAGCCGGTCCCGCCGCGGTCGGCGCGCACGCCGTGCGCGACGACCTGGCGACCGGCCGGCTGGTGCGGATCACCGTCACCGGCCTCGACCTCACCCGCCGCCTGCACGCGGTCTGGAAGGGCGGGCCGCACCCGCCCGAGGGTCCGGCGCGGGAGCTGGTCGCCTGGGCGGCGCGCAGCCCTCGTACCTGACGGATCTGTCGTGATCCGTCCGCGATGAGAGCAGACGGGTCAGGTACGACGGTGTCGGAGCCAGACCTCACGCTGGGCGGGCGCGAGCGCGCGGCGCCGGGCCACGGTCGAGGTGTCGACCCACCAGTCGGGCTGGATGAGTGTCCACGAGCGGGGCGCTGATCGCTGGTCGGCGCGCGCCAACGCTCCGTCGAGCCGGTAGCGGAACCGTGCCGCCTCACCCTGCCCTGCCATCATCGTGACCACCTCGATGCCCGCCCGGCGCGTGAGCTCCTCGCGCATCAGGTCCCGGCTGTGGCGACCGCCCTCGAGGTGGTCGGCGCCGTCGTCGTCGCCGGCGACGCCTGCCACGGGGTCGAGGAGGTCGGGGGTGAACAGGTGCCGGCCCTGCAGGTCGAAGATCGGCGCGTTGCACAGCAATCTGCCGCCGCGGTGCTGGTGCCAGATCCGGCGCATCACCACCTCCATCGGTGACCAGGCGTTCTCGTCGGCCGCTGCGAGAGCGCGTTCGAGGCGTCGCTTGCCGCGGCGCCCGACCAGCCGCGTGGTGTAGGCGTGCAGGGCGGCGAGGTCGACCAGGTCGTCGTACGCGGCCATGTCGATCGCGCGCACGGCGGCGAGGTCGTCGGCGGAGGTCCGGGCGGCGAAGGGCACCGAGCGCAGCGGGACCGTGATCGGGAGCCCGTCGACGACGACGATGTCCAGCGCAGCCCAGCCGGTCGCAGCCGAGCCCGGCGGGAGGCAGGCCACGGCTTCGACGATGCGTTGCTGCGTCGTGACAGGGACGTCGGAGGGCACGTAGTGGCTCGGCCCGGCACTGCGCCACCGAGGTCCCCGGGCATGCCCGGCCGTTGGGCCGGTGCGTCCGGACGGATCGATGCGCACCGGCACGACCAGCCCGGCGCGGGTGATGTGGAGTCCCATGCCGACGAGCATGGGTGGGACCGGGCGTGCGGGGGTCGGTCATCCACAGGCCCCGGACCCGAGCTCCGTCGTACCTGACGGATGTGTCGCGATCCGACCGCGAGTCCAGCAGATCCGTCAGGTACGACGCGCGCCCGGGTCAGGCGTGGGCAGGCGTGCGGGCCAGGATCTCGGCGATCGAGTCGTCGGTGCATTCGGCCCAGAAGCCGCCGACGACGTCCTCGAGCTGCGTGAACGAGTCGGCGACGTAGAGCACGTCCTGGTAGTCGGTGATGTCGTAGAGCTGGGTGCCCATCGCCGCGATGTCGAGCGGGCGGATGTTCATGCCGCGGAAGGCCTCGATCTCGCCGGGGGAGGAGAGGATGCCGGCGCCGTACGCCTTGAGCTCGCCGGCCTCCCACAGCACGCCGAACTCGAGGGTGAACCAGAAGACCTTGCTGACGAACTCAAGCGCCTCGGTGGTGCGGACCCGGCGCGAGGCCTGGCCGGCGAGCTCGTAGAGCGCGGTGAAGCGCGGGTTCGCGAGGGTGTTGCCGTGGCCGACGACCTCGTGCAGCACGTCCGGCTCGGGCGTGTAGAGCGGCACCGAGTGGTGGCGGACGTACTGGGTGGACCAGAACGCCTTGTCGGCCAGGGCGCCGTAGAAGTCGCGCAGCGGCACCAGGCCGGCGGCCGGGCGGTAGCTGAAGCCGGTGAGCGGGGCGAGCCACTCGCTGACCTCGGCGAGCTGCGGGATCCGGTCGATCGGGAGGCCGAGGGACTCCTTGCCGTCGAGGAACTCGCGGCAGCCGTACGCGCGGTGCTTGGTCACCAGCGCCTCGCTGACCACGCGCCACACCTCGTGCTCGTCGTCGGTGTACTCCGCCGTCGGGCAGGGCTGACCGGGACGCCAGCTGCTGGCGAGGGTGGCGAGGGCGTCGCGACGTGCGCGGTACGCCGGGTCGGCGAACCCCGGGTGGTCGGCGCCGAGGTGGACCTTGAGCGATCCGTCCTCGTCGGCGGTCACGGGGGCGAAGTACTGGCCTTCCTCGAACATGACTGCAGTCTGTGACCCGGTCCATGCAAATGCGAGTGGCGTCGGACGAATGGCTGTCATTTGCGGGCCAGCGGTGGCAATCTGTCTCGTATGGACGGCGTCGACCAAGGAATCCTGGACATCCTGCGCGCCGACTCCCGGACCTCGATCCGGGAGGTGGCCGAGCGGCTGGGCATCAGTCGGGCGAGTGCGTACGCGCGGGTCAAGCGGCTGGTCGACACCGGCGTGATCCGCGGGTTCACCATCGACGTCGACCACGCGGCGCTGGGGCTCGGCCTGCCGGCCTACATCCACGTCCGGATCAAGCAGAACACCTGGAAGACGTTCCGCTCGAAGGTGTGGGCGATGGAGGAGGCCGCGCACGTGGCACTCGTGGCCGGTGACTTCGACTGCGTGATCCTGGTCCGGGCCCGCGACGCGGAGCACCTGCGCGAGCTGGTCCTCGAGCGGATCCAGTCGCTGCCCGAGGTGGTCGCCACGCAGACGGTGCTGGTGTTCGAGGAACACCTCGGGCAGTGATCTGCCAGCCTGTGCGCATGTCTGGGCTCGCGTTCGTGTTCGGTGGTTCGGAGGGGATCGGCCTCGCGGTCGCTGAGCGGCTGGTGGCCTCCGGGCGGCAGGTGGTCGTGCTGTCGCGGTCAGCGGCCAAGCTCGATGCGGCGCTGGCCCGGCTGGGGTCGGGTGCCCTCGCCCGGGCGGTGGACGTGACCGACGCCGCCGCGACGCGCGGGGTCGTGGACGCCCTGGTCGCCGAGGTCGGCGTACCGGACCTGGTGGTCACGACGGCGGGGTACGCGCGGCCGGGCTACCTGGAGGACCTGCCCGCCGAGGACGTGACCGGCATGGTGGCGACCAACCTGCTCGGCACCATCAACGTCTGCCGCGCGGTGCTCCCGCACCTGCGCACCGCTGGGCGCGGCACCATCGTGACGACCTCGTCGATGGCCGGCCTGGCCGGGGTGTTCGGCTACACCGTCTACAGCGCGACGAAGTTCGGCGTGATCGGCTTCTCCGAGGCCCTGCGCCGCGAGGTCCGCCCCTACGGCCTGCGCGTGCTGGTGCTGTGCCCGCCCAACACGTTGACTCCGGGCTTCGACGAGGAGAACCGCCACAAGCCGGCCGAGGTGCTCGCCGCCGAGGAGAGCGTCGCCACCCTCAGCCCCGAGGCGGTGGCAGCCACCCTGGTCCGTGCGCTCGGGCGCCGGCGCGGCTTCCTCGTCGTACCGGGCCGCGACAGCCGGCTCGCCGCCGTCGCGATCCGGCACCTGCCGTTCGTCGTGGACCGGGCGCTGCGGCGTCCGACCGAGGTCGTCGAGTAGCCCGAGGCGCTGCTACTTCCGCTTGCGGTCGTGCGCCTCGAGGAACTCGTGCAGGTGCACCCAGGTGGTCTCGGGCGCCTTGGTGCCGGTGAGCACGCCGAGGTGGCCGCCCGGCGCGAGCGGGAGCCGGACGTCGGGGGAGCTGGTGAGCAGCTCGCCGACGTGGTGCGCGGCGGCCGCCGGGACGAGGACGTCGGTCTTGCCGGCCACGTTCATCACCGGCACCGTCACGGTCGCCAGGTCGATGAGGTGGTTCGGCCCCTGGATGCGCCCGGTGGCGAGCTCGTTGCGCAGCGCGAGGCGCTGGTAGACCTGCAGGGTCGCGCGGCCGGGGTAGGCCAGCATGTTGTTCATGATGTGGTCGACCGCCTGCACCTGACCGAGGAACTCGCGGTCCTCGCGCTTGTTCCACAGGGTGCGGGGCTTCTTGAGGTAGGTCGGCAGCGCGGTCGCCTTGAACCCGATGCTCACCACCGGGGCCGGGACCGAGCCGGCCGCCCTGAGCGCGGAGCCGACCACCTTGCCGCGGGTGACCTTCGAGGCGACCTGGACCGGGCGCAGCAGCGGCTGCTTGGACAGGTCGAAGGGGCTGGCGACCATGGCGACCGAGCGGACCGGCAGGTCGCGGTGGACGGCCGTCGTCCCCAGGGAGAGGAGGCCGCCCATGCACCACCCGACGAGGTGCACGTCCTTGCCACCCGCGTCCTCGGACACCTTGCGGATCGCCGGCGGCAGCACGTCGTTGACGAAGTGCTCGATCCCGACGAGCCGGTCCTCGCCCTTGAGCGGGCCGTAGTCGACGAGGTACGTCGGCCGCCCGCGGTCGACGAAGGCCTGGGCGAGCGAGAGCCCCTGACGCAGGTCGAAGCACTTCGCCTGCGACCCGAGCGGCGGCACGAGCAGGACGGGAATCCCCTTGCCGCGCACGCCTTTCGCCTTGTCGTAGCGGTGCAGCTCGCGCGTCCGGCCCGTGTCGATCACCTCCGACGGGGTCCGGGTCAGGTCGGCGATCCCGCCCTTGACGAGGAAGTCCCACAGGTTGAGGACGGACTGCTTCGAGGGAGCCTTCGGCGTAGCCACGGGCACAGTGTGGCCCACGTCACGGGCGATGTAGCACGACTCATCCCGAATTTCCGGGGTTTCCGGAGGTGTACCCAAACGGCGGTAAAGAAAATGGAAAAGCCATGACTGCGCGTCGCGGTCAGCGTTTGCTATTCATCAGCGCTCGGGGGCTGCTCCTTTCTCATCAACCCTCTCTCCCTTCGGAGGCTTTGGCATGCGCCGACTCACCGACCGCCTCTCGGCGGCCCGCCGGAACGACGGCGGCTTCACCCTCATCGAGCTCCTGATCGTCATCGTGATCCTGGGCGTCCTGGCCGCGATCGTGGTCTTCGGCGTTCGTGGCATCACCGACCGCGGCAAGACCGCGGCCTGCAAGGCAGACAAGCACACCGTCGAGGTCGCCGCGGAGGCTGGCTACGCCCAGGACACGGCTTACTACAGCGTCGCGGACCTCGTTCTCAAGAACTACCTGCGTGAGGCGCCGCCGGCTTCCGAGGGCATCGCCGTCAACACGACGACCGGTGAGGTAACGGCCACCGGTTGCTGATCGGCCGAGTTCGGGGGCCGTCGTCTCGACGGCGGCCCCCTCCTCTTCCATTCGGTTCGACTCGAGAGGCACGCCCGTGTTCCACCACCCCCACCGCATCGGCGCCCGCGTCGACCAGATGCTCGACGCCCTGTGGAACGTGCGCGGCACCGACCTGATGCTCACCGTCGGCCTGCCGCCGATGATCCGTGTCGACGGCACGCTCGCCCCCATCCCGGGCGAGGCGACGCTCACCCGCGAGGACACCGACGCGCTGCTGTCGGAAGTGCTCACCGCCGAGCAGCGCGACGTCTGGGAGTCGAGCCACGAGTACGACTTCTCCTTCTCCTGGCGCGAGCACGCCCGGATCCGCGGCAACGCCTTCACCCAGCGCGGGCTGACGGCCGTCGCGCTGCGGATGATCCCGCGCACGGTCCCTACGCCCGAGGAGCTCGGTCTCCCACCGGTACTGCGCGACCTGTCGATGAGGCACCAGGGCCTGATCCTGATGACCGGGCCGACCGGCTCCGGCAAGTCGACCACCCTGGCCTCCCTGGTCGACCTGATCAACACCAACCGCGGCTGCCACATCATCACCGTCGAGGACCCGATCGAGTACGTCCACGACCACAAGATGGCCGCGGTCAACCAGCGCGAGGTCGGGACCGACACCGAGAGCTTCCGCAATGCGCTGCGCTCGGTGCTCCGCGAGGACCCCGACGTCCTGCTCGTCGGCGAGATGCGTGACCTCGAGTCCATCCAGTTCGCCCTCACCGTCGCCGAGACCGGCCACCTGGTCTTTGCCACCTTGCACACCAACGACACCGCGCAGTCGCTGGGCCGCATGATCGACGTGTTCCCGGCCGAGCAGCAGGCCCAGATCCGGGTCCAGCTCGCGGCCGCGCTGTCGTGCGTCGTCTACCAGCGGCTCATCCCACGCATCGGCGGCGGGATGATCGCGGCCTACGAGGTCCTCGTCGCCACCCCCGCTGTGCGCAACCTGATCAAGGAGGGCAAGACGCACCAGTTGCGCAACTCCCTCGTGACGGGCGCCCAGGACGGCATGGTGACCCTGGAGAAGTCGCTCTCGCAGCTGATCCAGCACGGCATCGTCAGCGAGGAGGAGGCGGTGGCCCGCAGCCTCTACCCCAAGGACATCGACGCCCGCCCGCGGTTCGCCGCAGGTGTCGGCGCCGGCCAGTGAGGCGGGGCCGCGTCAGATGAGGCTCAAGGGCAAGCACAGCAAGGTCGAGGCGCCGGTCGCCGTTCCGCGCTCGGACGAGGACGACGAACGCCTCGGCAGCATCCTGGTCGCCGCCGGACAGGTCCGGCCGTACCAGCTCGATGCGGTCCGTGAACAGGACGGTCCGCTGGGGCAGAAGCTCATCGCCAGCGGCATGATCACGGACGAGGCTCTCGCCCGGACGCTGGCCGAGCACCACCGGGTCGCCCTCGCGGACTTCCGTGCGCTGGAGCCAGAGCCGGACGCGCTCGCCCTGCTCACCCGGGACCAGGCGGTCACCCTCGACGCGCTTCCGATCGCCCTCGATGGCTCCAGCGTGGTCGTGGCGGTGCTCGATCCTGCCCCCGAACGCGTCGAGGCGATCGCGGCCGTGCTGGACAGGCCGGTCCGTGCACTCGTGGCGACCCGCCGGGACCTCGAGCGAGGCCTCGCGACGTCCTACCGGGCGACCCACGAGGTCGGCGGCCAGGTCCAGGCCTTCGAGGCCCGGGACGTGCTGCGCCGCGAGGCCGAAGGTCTCACCGACGTCAGCGTCAACGAGGAGGCCCCGGTCGTCCGGGTCGTCCAGTCGGTGATCACCCAGGCGCTGCGCGACCGCGCGTCCGACATCCACGTCGAGCCGACCGGCGACCGGGTCCGGGTGCGCTATCGCATCGACGGCGCCCTCACCGAGGTGCTCGACCTGCCCGGATCGATCGGCCCCGCCATCGTCAGCCGCGTGAAGATCCTCGGCGGGATGAACATCGTCGAGCGGCGTCGTCCGCAGGACGGCCAGATCACGATGGACGTCGACGGCCGCGAGGTCGACATCCGGGTCTCGACCACGGCCGTCGTCGGTGGTGAGAAGGTCGTCATGCGGGTCCTGGACAAGAGCCGCCCGCTCTTCAAGCTCGAGCAGCTCGGCATGCCCGCCGACACGGCCGAGCGCTACTCCCAGCTGATCCACTCGCCGTACGGCATGGTCATCTGCGCCGGCCCGACCGGCGGTGGCAAGACCACGACGCTCTATGCATCGCTCGGCGAGCTGAACAGTCCCGACAAGAACCTGATGACGATCGAGGACCCGGTCGAGTACACCTTCGACTCGATCAACCAGATCCAGATCAACGAAGCGGCCGGCATCACCTTCGCCGGCGGGCTCAAGTCCATCCTGCGCCAGGACCCCGACGTCATCCTCGTCGGCGAGATCCGTGACGTCGACACCGCCCGGATCGCCGTGCAGTCGGCGCTCACCGGTCACTTCGTGCTGTCGTCGCTGCACGCCACCGAGGCGGTCTCGGCGCTGTACCGCCTGCTCGACATGGGCATCGAGGCGTTCCTCATCGCCTCCTCGGTGACAGCTGTCGTCGCGCAGCGACTGGTGCGCCGCAGCTGCACGTCGTGCCTGGAGCCTTTCGAGCCCTCACCGGACGAGCTCGCCTTCGTGCAGCAGTTCGGTGGCCGGGAGCCGATCGACGGTTGGCACCACGGCACCGGCTGCCACTTCTGCGCCCACACCGGCTACCTGGAGCGGATCGGTGTCTACGAGATGCTCGTCGTCACCGACGAGGTGCGCGAGCTGATCGTCGACCGGGCACCGCACGACCAGATGCGCAAGCTCGCCCGGAGCCAGGGGATGCGCACCCTCCAGGAGCAGGCGGTCCGCCTGGTCACCGACGGCACGACCACGGCCGCCGAAGTCATGCGCTCGATCTACGTCGCGGGGGTCTGAACATGCCGAAGTACGCGTTCGCCGGAGTCGACCTGGAGGGCAAGCGGGTCAAGGGGACCGAGAAGGCAGCGAGCCGCGGCGACGCGGAGGTCGCTCTCTACCAGCGCGACCTGCGCGACCTGCGGGTCACCGAGAAGAAGAGCATCCTCCAGTACGAGATCTCGGGTCCGCGGATCAAGAAGGACGAGGTCATGCACCTCTCCCGGCAGATCGCCGCCTTCCTGCGCGCCGGCCTGCCGATCCTCGACGCCGTCCACTCGATCGGTGCGGAGAGCGAGAACTCGTCGGTGCGCCGGATGATGCACGACATAGAGGACGGACTGCGCACCGGTGAGCGGTTCTCCGACACCCTCGAGCGCTACCCGAAGGTGTTCCCGGAGTTCTACCGCGGCATCGTCCGCTCGGCCGAGCTGACCGGTGAGCTCGACACCGTCCTGGCACGGTTGGCCGTCTACCTGGAGCGTGACCTCGAGGCACGGCGGAAGATCAAGTCGGCGCTGATGTACCCGATGGCGGTCGCCGCGATGTCGGTCGTCACCGTGCTGGTCCTGGCGATCTACGTGCTGCCGAAGTTCAAGGTCTTCTTCTCGGAGCTGCACGCCGAGCTGCCGCTGCCGACGCGCATGCTGCTGTGGACCACGGACTTCCTCGGCCACTGGTGGTGGGCGATCGTGGCCGGGATCGCCGCCTGGGTCGTCCTGTTCCTGATCTCCCAACGGTTCGAGCGAGGGAAGTACGTCTGGCACGCATTCCTGCTCAAGGTGCCCGTACTCGGTGAGACGATCCAGTACGCACTGGTCGAGAGATTCTGCCGGGTGATGGCGTCGATGGTCTCGGCGGGAGTCAACCTGCCGGAGGCGATCACCGTGGCGATCGACTCGCTGCGGAACCGGGTCTTCATCAAGCGCCTCAACGGTGTGACCGAGCAGCTGCTGGAAGGGCAGGGCCTCGCCGCGCCGCTGGCGCGGACGCGCCTCTTCCCGGGCACGGCGACCTCGATGCTCCGGGTCGGGGAGGAGACCGGGTCGATGGACACCCAGCTCGAGGTCACCGCCGAGTACTACGAGGACGAGCTCGACTACAAGATCAACAAGCTGACCGCGCTCTTCGAGCCGCTCGTGATCATCGTCATGGGCGCCATCGTCGGCTTCGTGGCCGTCGCGCTGGTGTCGGCGATGTACGGCATCTTCCAGCAGGTGGACGTCTGATGGTCCTTGACGCCGCCGATCACGGACGCGACGACCGGGGCGAGACCCTGGTCGAGCTCCTGGTCGCCGTCGTCATCCTCGGAATCGCCGGCGTCGCGGTCATGACGGGCCTCGCGATGACGGTCAAGGCGTCCGACATCCAGCGGAAGTCGACGACCAACGGCGCCTACGTGCGGAGCCTGGCCGAGGCGGTGCAGGACTGGGTGGCCGCCGGCCACTACGCGGCCTGCCCAGCGGCGAATGCCTACCTGAGCCCGACCGTCAGGGGTCGCCTCACCGGCCTGCCGGCCGGATCCGGTCTGTCCCACGACAAGCCGCTGAGCATCGGACCCACGGGCGCCCGGTCTGCCTGCACGACGGACACCGGTGTCCAGCTGGTCACCCTGCACGTCACCAGTCCTGACGCGACCGCGTCCAGGAAGGTGGACGAGGTGCTGACGATCGTGGTCCGGAAACCCTGCGACCCGAGTGTGGCGCCATGCACCAGCTGAGCATCCGCAAACGCCGTGCCCGTCACGCCGAGGACGGGTTCACCCTCATCGAGCTGGTGTTCACGGTGGCGATCGTGGGCATCATCGTGGTCGCCCTGACCGGAGTCGTCGTCAGCTACCTCAGAACGACGGTCACGGTCGAGACCCGGCTGACGGAGTCCCACGACGTCCAGTTCGCCTCCGCGTACTGGCAGCGGGACGTCGCCAGCATCGGGCGTCGGTCGACGACCTACGACCGGCCCAGCCACTCCTTCCCGCTGCAGCAGTCGGTGGAGGCGCCCGACACGGGCAGCCTGGTGAGCTGCTCGCTGCCGTCTGCCGCGAACCTCGTGACGCTGGCCTGGACGGAGTACGCGCCTGCGTCCCCGGACACCCCGACGAAGGTCACCGTCACCTACCTCCGGCAGGGAGCCGGCGCGCCGTACGACCTGGTGCGGGTCCGCTGCACGGGATCGCACGTCGACTCGCGCGTGACGGTCGCCAAGAACCTCTCGGCCGTCCCGACGGTGGTGTGCGTCCGCGCCGACGGCGCATCGGGGGCCGACAAGTGCAACGGCGCCGGCGCGAACGTGCCGGTGATCGTCACCATGACGCTGACGTCCCACGACAAGGACAGCCGCGACGCCAGCAGCACCTACAGCGCAACCCTCTCGGGCGAGCGGAGGCAGACATGACCCGGTGGAGGCTCCGTCGTCGCGACGACGAGGGTGCGATGCTCATCTTCGCCCTGCTCATCACGACCACGATCGCCCTGGTCGTCGGGGCGGTGCTGATTCGAGGCGACGGCAGCCTCCGCGCGACAGTGACCCTGCGCGACGTGGCCGGCACGTCGTACGCGGCCGACGCCGCCGGCAACATCGCCATCAATGACCTGCGCACCGGCTACGGCTTCACCTCGAGCCCGAGCGGGTTCGACAACGCGCTCGGCGGCAAGGGCTGCTTCGGCGGCACCTTGGGGGCAGACCTCACGGACACGCTCGCACTCAACAACTTCTACCCGGCGACCGGGACGGTGAAGACCTCCTCGGCCTTCGTCGAGTGCACGGGCGAGGCGGGGACAGGTCAGCAGGGGTCGCCGGTCCCGATCAACGACTCCAACAAGCCGGGCTATGCCATCGTCACGCTGGGCGACCAGGGGACCCATGCCAACGGTCACCTGACCGCGTCCGACGCGCTGAAGGTGCACGGCGGCATCTACGCCGACGGCGACATCATCGGTCCGGTGAGCGTGGATGCCGGGGACGTCCGGGCGACCGGATCGTGCTCGGCGACCACCGTGACCGGAACGGCGACCAAGACCTGCGGTGGCGTCGCGCCGGTCGACGACCCCAACTACAACCACGAGCTCGGCAGCACCGTGCCGGCGCTGCAGACGCCGCCCACGAGCTGCTCGGGAGGCGTGGCCACCTTCACCCCCGGCTACTACGACAGCGCCAAGGAGCTCAACGACGCGATGGGCCTGTGCCGCGTCATGTGGTTCAAGCCGGGCAACTACTACTTCGACTTCCACGACGAGACCTGCACCGACGTGTGCCCGGATGGCGTCTACCCCGCCAGCACCAACGTGTGGTCGGTGCCGCGCGGCACCGACCTCCTCGGCGGCACGCCGACGAACCCGACCACCGGCGCCGTGCTCGCCAAGCCCCCGTCCCCGCTGCCGACCGACGCCGACGGCCTGATCCCCGGGAACTGCCAGAGCCCCATCACCGACGTCAACGCCCAGGGTGTGCAGTTCGTGTTCGGCGGCAACAGCCGGATGTTCCTCAACGGCAACGGCAGCACCGGCGCGCACATGGAGCTGTGCGCCAGCTACCACAGCGACCGCCCGCCGATCGAGCTCTACGGTCTGAAGAGCGGCAGCACACCGACAGCCGTGACCGACACGGCGCGGGACATCAGCCACGGCGGAAGCGTCGTGTCGGCCGGTTCCTTCACCGGGGCGACCGTGGCCAACCTCAAGGCGGGTGGCCCGGGCGCCACCTGGACGACGGCCACTGCCAACCAGTCGTCGAGCATCCTCAAGATCGACGGCTTCCAGCCCAGCAGGTCCGTCCCGTCGGGTTCGATCCTGACCCAGGCGACGCTGCACGTCACGCACAAGGAGCCGGCGACGGGTGCGAACTTCGCCGGCAACGCGAAGCTCACCATCGGGGCATGGAGCCTGGCCACGCCGATCACCGCCACCACGAGCTCCACGACGACCGACATCCCGATCACGGGAACGAACCTCACGGACCTGCAGAAGGCGGTCCGACTGGCCGGCTACACCGGCGCGAGCGTCGAGTACACGGCGAACGCGAAGCAGAACAACGCGACGACCACGGTCGGCCCCATCACCTTGGACCTGAAGTACTTCGTCCCGGTGCTGCGGGGCGAGGCTGGGACGTGCATCGCGACAGGCACGTCGTGCCCGCTGCTCTCGACCGACCCGTCCGGCAACAACAAGATCAACATGTACCTGCAGGGCACGACCTACGCGCCGCTGGCCGACCTCAGCATCGTGCTGAGCAACTTCAGCGCCGAGGTCGCCAAGTTCGGGGTGGTCGCCCGCCGAGTCGAGTTCGACGTCAACACAGGGAATCCGCGGTACACGGGCCCGGTCTTCGAGATCCCGGACAACTCGCCCGGATACGGCTACAACAACACGACCGTCCACCTGAAGGTGCACGTGTGTCTCGGCAAGTCGACCTGCAGTGCCTCCGATCCGGTCAGCCTCACCGCTAGGGTCCAGGTGTGGGACCCGACCGGCGTCCCCGTCCCGCCGAAGAGGCAGATCACGATCCTGAGCTGGAGTCATCAGCGCTGAGCGAGCAACAGTTCCTCGACCTCGCCGTCCCGGTGATCGCTGCCCTCCTCGGCCTGGCCATCGGGTCGTTCCTCAACGTCGTGGCGCACCGGGTGCCGGCGGGGGAGTCGGTGGTGAGCCCGCCGTCGGCGTGCCCGAGGTGCGGGCACGAGATCCGCAACCGCCACAACGTGCCCGTGCTCGGCTGGCTGGTGCTGCGGGGGCGCTGCTTCGACTGCGGGGAGCCGATCAGTGCGCGCTACCCGCTGGTGGAGACGGGCACGGGGCTGGTGTTCGTGCTGGTGGCGCTCCGGTTCGGGACGGACGACGACGGGTTGCGGCTGCTGCCGGCGTACCTGACGTTCGCGGCGGTGGCGATCGCGCTGGCGTTGATCGACCTCGACGTGCACCGGCTGCCGGACGCGATCGTGCTGCCGTCGTACCCGGTGCTGGCGGTCCTGCTGGCGATCGGTGGGGACGGGCACGCGTTGCTGCGGGCGGTCGAGGGGGGAGCGATCCTCGGGGCGTTCTTCTTCGTGGTCTGGTACATCGCACCGGGCGGCATGGGGTTCGGGGACGTCAAGCTGTCCGGGCTGGTGGGCGCGATGACGGCCTACCTGACGTGGGGGACCTTCCTGGTGGGGGCGTTCCTCGGGTTCCTGCTCGGGGCGGTGGCCGGGGTGCTGCTGATGGCGGGCGGGAAGGCGGGCCGCAAGACGGCGGTGCCGTTCGGGCCGTTCATGGTGCTGGGGGCGTGGAGCGCGATCCTGGGCGCGGGGAACCTGGGGGACGCGTACCTGCGCTCGATCGGGATCTAGCCCGTCGGCGGGGTTTGTGTCGTACCCCGGTGGTCGAATGCAGGCATCTGATCTGCTCCGCTCGGGAGGCCAGCATGTCGGTCGCGACGATCGCACCACCCCATCCGGTGGTGGCGTGCGCCGTTGCGCTGCGGACTGCGCTGGCAAGCGTCGACGACGTCCAGCCGGTGTTCATGTCGGTGGCGGAGAAGGAGCGGGTGCTGGTCGAGCTCGTGCGGGCCGAGGCGCAGTTGGCGGAGCTGAAGGCGCGGGTGCTGGCGGTCGCTGACGACGTGGCGCTCGAGCACGGTGCCCGGGACGCGGCGGCGTGGTTGGCGCAGGCGACGCAGGCCGACCCCCGCGCGGCGCGGGCTGCTCTCCACCTCGCCGAGGCGCTGGAGCGGCGGCCGGCGGTCGCGGCGGGGATGCGGGCCGGGACCGTGTCGGCGGCTCAGGCGCAGGTGATCCTCGCGGCGGTCGACGACCTTCCTGCCGGGCTCGGACCGGACCTGGCAGGGCAGGCGGAGCAGACCTTGGTGGCGTACGCCGCGCATCATCCGCCGCGGGAGCTGAGGCGGTTGGGACGCCGGATCCTGGAGGTGGTGGCGCCCGAGGTCGCCGAGGCCGAGGAGGGGCGTCGGCTGGAGGACGAGGAGCGGCGGGCACGGGAGAAGGCGTCACTGCGGTTCAGGGACCTGGGGGACGGGCGGACCCGGATCACGGGTGTGCTGCCCACCTCGGTCGCGGAGCGCTTGAAGCACTACCTGCAGGCGTTCACCTCGCCGCGGCAGCGCCGGGCCGACGGGGCCGGCGTGGGGCGTGAGGATCGCGTGCCGCAGCACCGTGCCCATGCGCGGGCGTTCGCGGCATTGCTCGAGCTGCTGGATCCCGATGGTCTGCCGGAGCACGGCGGGGACGCGACCACGGTGATCGTCACGATGTCGCTGGCCCAGTTGCTGAGCGACCTCGCTGCGGCCGGCGTGATCGCCGGTGACGGCGAGGAGGTGATCTCGGCAGGGGAGGCGCGGCGGCTGGCGTGCCAGGCGCAGATCATCCCGGCCGTGCTGGGTGGCAGGGGAGAGGTGCTCGACCTCGGGCGGCGGGTGCGACTCCTCTCGAAGGCCCAGCGCCGGGCGCTGCGGCTGCGCGATCGCAGCTGCCGTGCCGAGGGATGCACGATCCCGGCCGCCTGGACCGAGGCGCACCACCTGCAGCCCTGGTCAGCCGGCGGGCGCACCGACCTGGCCGACGCGATCAGCCTGTGCTCGCACCACCATCACCGCATCCACGACCGCGGCTACCGCACGGAGCGGCTGCCCAACGGCGACGTCCGGTTCGCGCGGCGGACGTGAGCTGCGGAGGTGAGTGGTCGACGAGCGGGGCTCACACCCGGTCGTCGTAGTGGTGGATCGTGCGCTCCCGGCGCCACGGCGGCGCGATCATCAGGGACAGCACGATCGCGAGGGCGCCGGCGATGATCAGGATGGTGCCGAGCGCGTCGTCGTTGACGTACTTGATGTCGACGGTGACCACGTCGAGCGCGAGCACGAGGCCCACCACGAGCAGGATGATGCCGAGTCCGATGTACATGGACACGAGGTGCCCGGAAACGGCCGGGCCAGACGCGTCAGCGCTCGGAGAAGCAGACCAGGCAGCTGCGCGGGTCGTGCTGCAGGTGGCTCTCGTGCAGCCGGGACGCCCGCAGGAGCAGGTCGTCCAGGGCCCGCTCGGACGCCGCGATCTCCAGGATCGTCTCCTCGAGCTCGGGGGACAGGCGCGGGCCGGGCTCCGCGGCCCGGACGTCCGGCTCGACGTAGGTCGCCTCGAGTGCGCTCATGGTCCCTCCCCAATATCGATGACCGAGACCCTCATGTCGAGGATCGGCCGTCGGGTCGCGAACGGCAACGGTTCGCAGGAAGGTCGGCACGGTCGAGCTCGGCGGCTGGCCCGATCGGGTCACCCGGCCGGGACGGGGGGTCCTCTACTGCAGCGCGGCCGTCAGCCGGGCCACGTTGTCGACGTACTTCGCGCCGGGCGAGCGCTCCTGCCACGCGTCGAGGGTGAGCTCCTTCGACAGTGCGCGGTAGGTGTCCTCGATGCGGCGCATCTTCGCCACCACGGCCGGGTCCGGCATCATCAGCGACACCTCGTAGTTGAGCGCGAACGAGCGCATGTCCATGTTGCTCGAGCCGACCACGGCCACCTGGTCGTCGATCGTGAAGTGCTTCGAGTGGAGGATGTACGGCGCCGGGTACTGGTAGATCCGCACGCCCGCCTCGAGCAGCGCCTTGTAGTACGACGCCTGCGCGTGCCCCACGAGGAACTGGTCGGACACCTCGCTGACGAACAGCTCGACGTCGATGCCGCGCTCGGCGGCGGTCGTGACGGCGTACAGCAGCGACTCGTCGGGCACGAAGTACGGCGAGGTCAGCGAGATCCGCTCCGTGGCGGCGTAGAGCAGCGTCGTGAACATGCGCAGGTTGTTCTCCGCGACGATGCCGGGCCCGCTGGGCACCACCTGGCACGGGACGTCGAAGACCTCCTCGGGGCGGCGGTCGGGCTCGCCGTGGACCGCGACCAGGTCGACGACGTGGCCGGTCTCGACGTACCAGTCCGAGGCGAACACGGCGTTGAGCGCGCCGACGACCGGCCCCTCGACGCGCACCATCAGCTCGACCCACTCGCGGCCGAGCCTGTGGTTCGCGGGCTTGTTGTAGCCGGGCTCGGTGAGGTTCAGCGATCCGGTGAAGCCGACGCTGCCGTCGACGACGAGGATCTTGCGGTGGTTGCGCAGGTCGGGGCGGCGGAACCGGCCACGCAGCGGCGTGATCGGCAGCATCGGGTGCCACGCGATCGTCGTGCCGCGCAGCCGCTTGACCATCTTCTTGTAGCCCGGGATCCGGCGCGAGCCGATGTGGTCGAAGAGCAGGCGGACGTCGACACCGCGGTCGCTCGCGCGCATCATCGCCTGGAACACCGGGTCGGTCACGTCGTCCCACGCGGTGATGTAGAACTGCACGTGCACGTGGCTGCGCGCCCGGTCGATCTCGCTGGCCATCTCGGCCATCAGTGCCCGGTAGTCCGGCCACAGCTCGACCTCGTTGCCGCCGGTGAGGGGCAGCGCGCCGAGGTTCTGGTTGAGCATCGCCACGCCGGCCATCGCGGGCGGCAGCCGGGTGGTGTCGAACGACAGCGGCAGCTCGGCGCTGCGCTCGCGGATGGTCGCGATCGCCGTGCGCTGGCGGGTGATCCGGCGGTTGCCGAGGCGGATCCGGCCGAAGAGCAGGAAGATCGAGAACCCGATGATCGGCTCGATCAGGATGAGCAGCAGCCAGGCCATGCCGGTCGACGGCTTCCGGTTGCCGGGGATGACGCCGAGCGCGACGAGGCGCAGCACCATGTCGAGGCCGAACACGATCCACCCGAGTGTCGACGTCGGAACCAGCAGATTCATGGGGGAACCCTATGGAATCCTGACCGCATGACGCCGCCAGAACCGGGTTTGCTCAGCCGTGTCGCCGGCGCTGTCACCGGCAAGGTCGTCGACGCGGTGCCGGTCGAGGAGATCCTCGAGCACGTCGACATCGACGCCGTGCTGGACCAGGTCGACGTCAACCACCTGCTGGATCGGGTCGACATCAACCGGCTGCTCGAGCGGGTCGACCTCGACCGGCTGCTCGCCCATGCGGACGTCGAGGCGCTCGTGCAGCGCGCCGGGATCCCCGACATCGTGGCCGAGACGACGGGCAACCTCGCCGGACGCACCCTCGACGTCGCGCGCAGCCAGGTGGCCGGCCTCGACACCGTGGTCACCGGCATCGTCGACCGCCTCCTGCGCCGCCGCGGGCCGGCACCGCTCGGCCCGCCCCTGCTGGTCGGGAGTCCGGCGGGGGACCGATGAGCCGCGCGAGCGTCACCGGGCAGTACGCCGGCCCGGTGAGTCGCGCCGCGGCGCTCGCCATCGACGTGGGAGTGGTGGTGGCGTCGTACTCGATCGGCGTCGGCATCACGGGGTTCCTGCTGGACGCGATCTTCGACGCCTCGCTCGAGGACGGCACCGGCGCGGTCGCATCGGTCGTGCTGCTCGGCTGGGCGGCGCTGTACGTCGCCGTCGGCACCACGATCGCCGGCCGCACCATCGGCAAGGCGGTCGTGGGGCTCAAGGTCGTCGCGCGCGACGGTCGCCCGGTCGGGCCGGTCGCCGCGGTGGTCCGGGTGGTCGCGTTCCCGCTGAGCACGTCCCTGTTCGGTCTCGGCGCGCTGCTGATCGTGCTGCGCCGCGACCACCGCGCGCTGCACGACCTGGTCGCGCGGACCGCGGTGGTCTACGACTGGGGCGACCGGCAGGCGCAGCTGCCGGGGCCGCTGACGGCGTACCTGCGGGCGCACGACGCGGCCTGAGTCCGTTTCCGGCCACCGGAAGCAGCACCTTGTCGCCCCCGGTGGCAGCAGGTTGGCTGCGTGGGTGCTGCCGCAACTCACGCCCACCCGCAACGACCTCGGCCGCGACGTCACCGCGCACCTGCCGGCCGCCGACGGGCTGCGCGGCGTCTACGCGCTCCCGGCGGCGCACGGCGCCATCTGGGAGCGCGCCCTGCCGTACCTGCAGGTGCGTGACAACGACGGCCACACGATCTACGCCTACGGCCTGGGCCGCGCGCTGGTCGACCTCACCCCGGACGCCGACCCCGAGGTCGTGCTGCCGGCGATCCTGCTCCACGACACCGGCTGGTCCCAGGTGCCCGAGCCCGAGATCCTCGAGGCGATCGCACCGGGTGGCGGGCGGCCGGACCTGGTGCTGCGGCACGAGGAGGAGGGCGCGCGGATCGCGCGCGAGGTGCTGGCCGACGTCGGCTGGGACGCTGAGCGCACCGAGCGGGTCGTGGCCATCGTCGACGGGCACGACAGCCGCCGCGAGGCGATCTCGCTCGACGATGCGCTGATGAAGGACGCCGACAAGCTCTGGCGGCTCACGCCCCACGGCGTCGACACGGTGATGAACTGGTTCGGGCTGACCCGCGGCGAGGCGCACCGGCTGATCGCGAGTCGCGTGCACGACCACCTGCTGACCGACGCCGGCCGGACCCTCGCACTCGCCCTGGCCGCCGTCGCCTCCATCGACACCACGTCGCAGCGGATCGCGCTGGCGTAGCCTCGGCCCGTGGCGAGGGACGAGAGCGGCGGGGGACGCACCGTCACCTCGAAGGTGCTGGCTCTGCTCGCCGCATTCGAGCACGGGCCGAGCGCGCAGTCGCTCAGCGAGCTCGCGGCCGCCGCCGACGTACCTCTGCCGACGGCGCACCGGCTGGCTGCCGAGCTGGTCGCGTGGGGCGCGCTGGAGCGCACCCCGGAGGGCCGCTATGTCGTCGGGCTGCGGCTGTGGGAGGTCGCCCAGCACGCCGGGCGCCAGCTCCGCGACGCCGCGCGCCCCTACCTCCAGGACCTCTTCTCGCTGACCCAGGAGACCGCCCACCTCGCCATCCGCGAAGGCCACGAGGCGCTCTACATCGACCGCATCTACGGCTCCAAGCGGGTCCCGCGTGCCAGCCGGGTCGGCGGCCGGCTCCCGCTGCACGCGACCGCGGTGGGCAAGGTGCTGCTGGCCTACGAGGACCGCTGGCTGCAGGAGGCGTACGTCGCCGAGCGGCTCGACCCCGTCACCGCCCGCACCCACGTCCACCCCCAGCGGCTGCTCGAGGAGCTGGCCGCCATCCGCGAGCGCGGGTTCGCCACGACCTACGAGGAGGTCAGGGTCGGCAGCTGCTCGGTAGCCGTCCCCGTGCTCACCGCGGACGGCCGGGCACCGGCGTCGATCGGGCTGGTCATGGCCTCCGCGCAGGCCGACCAGATGCCGCGCCACCTGCCCACGCTGCGGGGGATAGCGGCCCGGATCGCACCCTCGGCGGCTCGCTGGGCGGGCGCCGCGCCACCCCGCTGATCGACTTCCGTCCAACGGAAGGTGTCCATTGTGAGCGGCGGGCACGAGGGCCAAGGTTGACCTTGTGACCGGCGCCACTCCGCAGCCCGGACCAGCAGTCCCAGAAGGGTGCGAGATGACCACCACGCACGACCCCGGCACCGGTTGCCCGGTGGCCCACCACGGCTACGAGCCGTTCGCGATGGACGACCCGTTCCCGTCGTACGCCGCACTGCGGGCCGAGGAGCCGGTGATGTACGACGAGCGGGTCGGCTACTGGGTCGTCAGCCGCTACGAGGACGTCAAGGCGGTCTTCGAGGACTGGGAGACCTTCAGCAGCGAGAACGCCCAGGCGCCGGTCCGCGAGCGCGGCCCCGAGGCCCGCCGGATCATGGAGGAGGGCGGCTTCACCGCCTACTCCGGCCTCTCGGCGCGGGTTCCCCCCGAGCACACCCGGATCCGCAAGGTGACCGCGAAGGCGTTCACGCCGCGCCGCTACAAGGCGCTCGAGCCGGCGATCCGCGCCCACGTCGTCGCGCTGCTGACGGCGATGCGCGAGCACCCCGACCGGGTGGGCGACATCGTCCGTGACCTCGCCTACGACGTCCCGACGGTCACCATCCTCACCCTGATCGGCGCCGACACCGGCCAGGTCGACCTGTTCAAGAAGTGGTCGGACTCGCGCGCCGCGATGACGTGGGGTGACCTGTCCGACGAGGAGCAGGTGCCGCACGCCCACAACCTCGTCGACTACTGGACCGAGTGCCAGCGGCTGGTCGCCGAGGCCCACGCCGAGGAGCGGGACTCGCTCGTCGGCGACCTGGTCCGCGCGCAGGCCGACGGCGACCCGATCACCGACCACGAGATCGCCTCGATCTGCTACAGCCTGCTCTTCGCCGGCCACGAGACCACGACGACGCTGATCTCGAACGCTGTGCGGATGCTGCTGGCCCACCCGGACCAGTGGCAGCGCGTCGTCGACGACCCCGGCCTGATCGCGGGTGCTGTCGACGAGGTGCTGCGGATCAGCCCCTCGATCGTCGGCTGGCGGCGCAAGGCGCTGAAGGACACCACCGTCGGCGGGGTCCAGATCCCGGCCGGCAGCGAGCTGCTCCTGCTGATGGGCTCGGCCAACCGCGACGAGACCCGCTTCGAGGACGCCGACCGCTTCGACGTCACCCGCGCCAACGCCCGCGAGCACCTCGCGTTCGGGTTCGGCATCCACTACTGCCTGGGCAACATGCTGGCCAAGCTGCAGACCAGGGTCTGCCTCGAGGAGATCGCCCGGGTCGCGCCCGACCTTCGCCTCGTCGACGCCGACGCCATCCGGTTCGGCGACAACCTGTCCTTCCGCGCACCGCTCGCGGTGCCCGTCACCTGGGGGAGCCGTGATGCCTGAGCGTTTCGTCCAGTTCTTCGACGCCGGGGAGCCGGCCGAGCACGACCTGCTCGGCGGGAAGTGCGCCTCGCTCGTCACCATGACCGCCGCCGGCATGCCCGTGCCGCCGGGCTTCGCGGTCACCACGGCCGCCTACGACGCCTTCGTGCACGAGTCGGGCATCGCCGAGCGCGTGCACGAGCTGCTCGCGGGTCTCGACCCCGACGACGTGGTGCGCGTCGACGAGGTGTCGGCGCAGATCCGCGAGCTGCTGCTGGGCTGCCCCGTCCCGGACGCGGTGCGGACGGCGATCCACGGCGCGTACGACGAGCTGGTGGCCCGGATCGGCGCCGACGTGCCGGTCGCGGTCCGCTCGTCGGCGACCGCCGAGGACCTGCCCGACGCGAGCTTCGCCGGCCAGCAGGACACCTACCTGTGGCTGCGCGGCTGGGACGACGTGCGCGACCACATCCGTCGCTGCTGGGCCTCGACCTACACCAGCCGGGCGATCCTGTACCGGCTGAGGAACGACATCCCCGACGAGGGGCTGTCGATGGCGGTGGCCGTGCAGAAGATGGTCAACGCCCGCGTCGCGGGGGTCGCGATCACCCTCAACCCGACGACGGGGGACCGCTCCAAGATCGCCATCGACGCGTCGTACGGCGTGGGGGAGATGGTCGTCTCCGGCCAGGTCACCCCCGACAACCTGCTCCTCGACAAGGTCATGCTCAGCGTGGTCGCCGAGCACTGCGGGGACAAGCACGCCGAGCTCGTGCCCGACGCCGCCACCGGTCGGCTCGTCGAGCGCGAGGTCGAGGCCGAGCGGCGCGACCGGCTCTGCCTCGAGCACGACGAGCTCGTCGCCGTCGCGCAGCTCGCGAAGCGCGCCGAGAAGCACTACGGATGCCCGCAGGACATCGAGTGGGCCTTCGACAGCGACCTGCCGGCGGGGGAGAACCTCCTGCTGCTCCAGGCGCGCCCCGAGACCGTCCACTCGGTCGCGGCCAGGGCCACCACGGCGGCCGCGCCCCCTTTCACCCCTGCCTCGGGCGGGATGACCGGCTTCATGTCCGGACTGACCAGCTCTCTCACCCCAAGGAACAACCGATGACCGTCACCGAGCCCACCACGTCGGGTGCCACCGCCCCCGCGATGAAGTCCTTCCCGAAGCCCTCGCAGCTGCCCGTCCCCGAGGGGGCCGAGGGCTGGGAGAAGCTCTACCCCTACAACCTGGTCTTCCAGAACCTCAGCGGTGCCGAGGACGAGAAGTTCTGGTTCTGCGACAGCCAGCACTGGCCGACGGTGTTCAAGCCATTCGAGACCATCGGCGGCGAGTTCGCGGTCAAGTGCCTCGGGCAGTACAACACCCGGCACCTGCTGATCCCGCCGGCCAACGGCATCGAGTTCAAGATCCACCTCGGCTACCTCTACATGTCGCCGGTCCCGGTCCCCGAGGACCAGATCCCCGCCCGGGTGCCGGAGTTCGAGCGCCGCGCCGGCCACTACTTCCAGAACTGGAACGAGCTCCTCGACGGCTGGCGGGTCAAGGTCCGCGGCACCATCGACGAGATGGAGGCGCTGCGCTTCGAGCCGCTTCCGGACATGGTCCCGTTCGACGACATCGTCGCCGGTGTCGCGAAGGACGGCTCCGAGGTGCTGATGGAGAACTACGACCGGCTGATCCAGCTCTGCTACCAGAACTGGCAGTACCACTTCGAGTTCCTCAACCTCGGCTACCTCGCCTACCTCGACTTCTTCGGCTTCTGCAAGGAGGCCTTCCCCGGCATCCCGGACCAGGCCATCGCCAAGATGGTCCAGGGCGTCGACATGGAGCTGTTCCGGCCCGACGACGAGCTGAAGAAGCTCGCCACCCTCGCCGTCGAGAGCGGCCTGCAGGAAGCCTTCGCCGACACCGACGACGTGGCCGGCACGCTCGCCCGGATCGGGGAACGCGACGGCGGCGCGGCCTGGCTGGCGGCGTACGAGGCGGCGCAGGACCCGTGGTTCAACTTCACCGTCGGCAACGGGTTCTACGGCCACGACAAGTACTGGCTCGAGCACCAGGAGATCCCGCTCGGCTACATCAAGGACTACGTCCGCCGCCTCGACGAGGGGCAGCAGATCATGCGGCCGGTCGAGGAGCTCACCGCGGAGAAGGACCGGATCGTCGCGGAGTACCGCGACCTGCTCGACGGCGAGGCGCTCGCGACCTTCGACGCCAAGCGCGGGCTCGCCGCGACCGCGTACCCGTACGTCGAGAACCACAACTTCTACATCGAGCACTGGACGATGGGCGTCTTCTGGCGCAAGGTCCGCGAGCTCGGACGGGTCTTCGCGGCCGCCGGCTTCTGGGCCGACGAGTCCGACATGCTCTACCTCAACCGCGGCGAGGTCCGCGACGCGATCTTCGACCTGGTCACCGGCTGGGCGGTCGGCTCCGAGGCGACCGGTCCCCACTACTGGCCCGCCGAGATCGAGCGGCGCCGCAAGATCTTCGAGGCGCTCGCCACCCAGCGTCCGCAGCCGGCGCTGAACACGCCGCCGGCCGAGATCACCGAGCCGTTCACGATGATGCTCTACGGCATCACCACCGAGCAGGTCCAGCGGTGGCTGGCCGGTGACGAGGGCGGCGACGAGGGCGTCATCACCGGCATGGCCGCCTCTCCCGGCGTGGTGGAGGGCATCGCCCGCGTGATCCACAGCGCCGACCAGCTGGGCGAGGTGCAGCAGGACGAGATCCTGGTCGCCACCATCACCGCTCCGTCGTGGGGCCCGATCTTCGGCAGGATCAAGGCGACCGTCACCGACATCGGCGGCATGATGAGCCACGCGGCGATCGTGTGCCGCGAGTACGGTCTCCCGGCGGTCACCGGCACGGGCAGCGCGTCGACGACGATTCGCACCGGCCAGCGGATCCGGGTCGACGGCGGCACCGGGCGCGTCGAGATCCTGGACTGACGAGATGAGCGACGAGGGTCGCGGTCGGACCGTGCTCGTCACCGGCGCCGCAGGCGGGCTGGGCCGGGCGTTCGCGCTCGGCTTCGCCGCCCGCGGGTACCGGGTGGCCGTCGCCGACATCGACGAGGCGGGCGCCGCGGAGACCGCGAAGCTCGTGGTCGACGCGGGTGCCGAGGCCTGGCACGGTCCCGTCGACGTCACCTCGGCGACGTCGACGGCGGCGCTCGCGGAGGCGGTCGCCGGGTTCGGCGGCGGGCGGATCGACGTCCTGGTCAACAACGCCGCGATCTACGGCACCGTCACCCGATCCCCGCTCGAGGACATCGACCCCGCCGAGTGGGACCTGGTGATGGGGGTCAACCTCAAGGGCCCGTGGCTGGTGGTGCGGGCGTGCAGCCCCTACCTGCCCGAGGGTGCGCGCGTGGTCAACCTGTCCTCGGCCACCGTCTACAGCGGGTCGGAGAACTGGCTCCACTACGTCGCCTCCAAGGGCGGCGTGATCGCCCTGACCCGGGTGATGGCCAAGGAGCTGGGGCGCCGCTCGATCAACGTCAACGCGATCGCCCCCGGCTTCACCCTCACCGACGCCAGTCTCGGGCTGATGGACGACGCGGCGTCGTACGGCGTCGACCGCGGCGCCCTGCGCCGGGCCAGCCAGCCCGACGACATCGTCGGGGTCGCCCTCTTCCTCGCCGGCCCCGACGCCGGCTTCGTCACCGGCCAGACCGTCGTCGTCGACGGTGGCCGCCAGTTCATCTGAGTCCTTCCGAAGGGGAGAGCAATGCCCACGATCACCTACACCGACGCCACCGGCTCGGCCCGCGTCGTCGAGGCCAACGTCGGCGACTCCGTGATGGAGACCGCTGTCCGCAACGGGGTTCCCGGGATCGTCGCCGAGTGCGGCGGCTCGCTGTCCTGCGCGACCTGCCACGTCTTCGTCGACGAGGCCGACTTCGCGGCGCTGCCGCCGATGGAGGAGATGGAGGACGAGATGCTGTGGGGTGCCGCCGTCGAGCGGCAGGACACCTCGCGGCTGTGCTGCCAGATCAAGGTCACCGACGGCATGGACCTGCACGTGACGACGCCGGAGACGCAGGTCTGAGCCATGCCCACTGGTCCCGAGGGCTCCGCCGGCCTGTTGATCATCGGCTCCTCCCAGGCGGGGGTGCAGCTCGCGGTGTCCCTGCGCGCGCTCGGGTACGAGCCGCCCATCACCCTCCTGGGGGACGAGAACCACCGTCCCTACCAGCGCCCTGCGCTGTCCAAGGAGTTCCTGCAGGGGGCGATCACCAAGGAGTCGCTGATCTACCGCACCCAGGAGTACTGGGACGAGCACCGGATCCGCGTGGTCCGCAACGAGCGGATCATCCGCATCGACAAGCGGGACGACGGCAGCGGCGTCGCGCACTCGATGTCCGGCGCGGAGATCGCGTTCGACCGGCTCGCGCTCACCGTCGGTGCCCGCGCCCGGCGACTGCTGGTGGAGGGCGTCGACCTGCCCGGTGTGCTCTACCTGCGCAACGCCGACGACGCCCTCGAGCTCAAGGCCCGGGTGCCGATGATCAAGGACGTCGTCGTCATCGGCGGGGGCTTCATTGGCATCGAGGCAGCGGCCAGCCTCAACAAGATGGGCCGCACGGTCACGCTGCTGGAGGCCGGGCCGCGCCTGGTCGGGCGCGCGGTCGGGGCCGAGACGTCGTCGTACCTGCTCGACCACCACCGCCAGCACGGCATCGACGTGGTCCTCGACGCAGACGTACGACGCATCGTCGGCTCCGGCGACCGGGTCGCCGGCGTCGAGCTGGCCGATGGACGAGTGGTCCCCGCCGAGCTGGTGCTGATCGGTGTCGGCGTCATCCCCAACACCGAGCTCGCCGAGTCGATCGGGCTCGAGTGCGACAACGGCATCCGGGTCGACGCGCACGCCCTCGCCTCCGACGGCGTCACCGTCGCGGTCGGCGACGTCGCCAACCTGCCGAACCCCGTGCCGGGTGCGCCCGAGGGCGACCGGATCCGGTTCGAGAGCGTCAACAACGCGGTGGAGCAGGCCAAGGTGGCTGCCTACGCCATCGTCGGGCGGCCCGAGGAGTACGCGGGCGTCCCGTGGTTCTGGTCCAACCAGGCCGACCTCAAGCTGCAGATCGCCGGCCTGTCCGCCGGGCACGACCTGACCGTCGTGCGGCAGGACGAGGCGAAGGGCAAGTACTCCGTCCTCTACTACCGCGGCGACGCGATCATCGCCGCCGACTGCGTCAACGCACCCCTGGACTTCATGGCCGTCAAGGCGGCCATTGCCAGCGGGGCGGCGATCCCGCCCGGCGAGGCCGCCGATCCGGCGGTCCAGCTCAAGTCGATCTCGAGGAACCCGTCATGACCCACGCACTGCCGCCGACCCCCGTCCAGCCGTCCGGCCCGGTCGACACCTCACCGATCTCGCTGACCCCGGCGGCCGGGATCGACCTGGACCCGGTGTGGCGCTGCGTGGTTCCGGAGACCCGGACGCGCAGCAACGACATCCACCTGCCGATCTCGCTGGCCTACGCCGAACGGCTGTGCCGCGCCCATCCCGAGGCCGACGCCGAGCTGGTGCGGGTCGCGATCCTGCTGCACGACACCGGCTGGGGCCGGGTCGACGAGAGCCGGATCATCTCCGAGGGCTTCTCGGGCGACTGGCGCAAGGCGGAGATCCGCTACGAGCACGAGCGGCAGGGCTGCCTGATCGCGCGCGAGGTGCTGCCGCCGCTGGGCTACTCCGAGGAGTTCGTCGCCGCCGTGTGCGCGATCGTCGACGGCCACGACACGCGCAAGGAGGCGTACTCGCTGGAGGACGCGCTGGTCCGCGACGCCGACCGCCTGTGGCGCTTCGACCACGCGGGCATCGCGCTGGCGTCGGGCTGGTTCGGGCTGGACCCCGCGACGTACTGCGACCGGCTCGCCCGCGAGATCGTCCCCGAGCTGCTGACCGAGGCCGCCGTCGCGATGGCCAGCGCCGACCTCGCCCGCTCCAACCGGCTGCTCAGGACCGATGTGCTGCGCAACGAGGAGACGCGCGAGGTGGCTCCGTGACCCGACCAGCACTCGACCTGCCGTGGACCCACGTCGGCGACCTGTACGTCGACGGGGCGTGGCGCCCGGCGCACGGCACCGGACGGCTGCCGGTGGTGGACCCGGCCACCGGTGAGACGTGGGGCTCGGTGCCGGATGCCTCTCGCGAGGACGTCGACGACGCCGTGGCCGCTGCTGTCGCGGCCTTCCGGTCCGGGCCGTGGCCCCGCACGTCGCCGAGCGAGCGTGCCGAGGTGCTGCTTCGGATGGCCGACGAGCTGGAGAAGCGGGCCGAGCAGCTGTCCTGGACCAACACCCGCGAGAACGGCTCGCCGATCGCCGAGACCTCCGGTGCCGCGGCCAACGCCGCCGGGATCCTGCGCCACGTCGCCTCCCTCGCCCCCTGGCTGGAGGCCGAGGACGTGCGGCCCTTCCCAGCCGGTGGTGCGGAGACCGTCGTACGACGGGACCCGGTCGGTCCGTGCGTGCTGATCGCGCCCTGGAACTTCCCGATCAACCTCATGGTGATCAAGCTGGCGCCGGCCCTGCTCGCCGGCTGCACCGTCGTGATGAAGCCGGCCGAGTCGACGCCGCTGTCGATCCGGTTCGTGGTCGAGGCGGCTGCGGCGGCCGGCGTGCCGGCGGGCGTGGTCAACCTCGTCACGGGCGGGGGAGCGGTCGGCGAGGCGCTGGTCCGCCACCCCGACACCGCCAAGGTCGCCTTCACCGGCTCCACCCCGGTCGGGCGCCGGATCGGCGCCGCCTGCGGCGAGCTCCTCAAGCCGGTGACCCTCGAGCTCGGCGGCAAGTCGTCCGCGATCGTGCTCGAGGACGCCGACCTCGACGCGATGGCCGCGGTGCTGGTGCGGTCGTCGATGCGGAACACCGGCCAGACCTGCTACATCTCCACCCGCATCCTCGCCCCGGCGTCGCGCTACGACGAGGTCGTCGAGATGGTCACCGCGACCATCGCGGCGGGCAAGCAGGGCGACCCGTTCGACCCCGACACGGTCTTCGGCCCGCTCGCCACGCGCTCCCAGCGCGACGTGGTGGTGGGGTTCCTCGAGGGGGCTGCGGCGGAGGGCGCGCGCGTCACCGTCGGTGGCGCTGCTGTCGACGGGCCCGGCTTCTTCGTCCAGCCCACGGTGCTCGCCGACGTGACGCCGTCGATGACGGTCGCCCGCGAGGAGGTGTTCGGACCGGTGATCTCGGTGCTGCGCTACGACACCGTCGAGGATGCGATCGCCCTGGCCAACGACACGTCGTTCGGCCTCGGCGGCCTGGTCTTCTCCGCCTCGCCTGAACGAGCGCTGGAGGTGGCCGAGCGGATGGACACCGGTTCGGTCGGGATCAACTTCTTCGCCTCCAACCACGCCGCGCCGTTCGGCGGCCGGCACGACTCCGGGCTCGGGGTCGAGTACGGCGTGGAGGGGCTCTCGGCCTACCTCAGCTTCAAGTCGATCCACCGGAAGGTGTGAGCAGCGCTCAGCCCACCGACCGCCCGATGCCCTGGGCCGCGACCTGGAGCGCCGCGACCAGCCGGGCCCGGTCGCGCTTGAGTGAGGGGACGACGACGCCGAGCGCGGCGACGACCTGCCCGCCGGCCCGCACGGGCACGGCGACCGAGCAGGCGCCGAGCGTCATCTCCTCGACGGTGGTGGCGTAGCCGTCGCGGCGGACCTGCTCGAGCTGCTCGCGCATCCGGGACGGCTGGGTGATCGTGTACGGCGTGACCCGGACCAGCCGGGCGAGGGCGTCGGAGACGACGTCCTCGGGCGCGTGGGCGAGGAGCGCCTTGCCGACACCGGTCGCGTGCAGGGGCAACCGGGAGCCGACGGTGCTGACGACCGGCACGGAGGCCCGGCCCGACAGGCGCTCGAGGTAGAGCACCTCGGTGCCCTCGCGCACGGCGAGGTGCACGGTCGCGCGGGTGGTCGCGTGGAGGTCGTTCAGGAACGGGCGGGCGACCTCGCGCAGCCCGGTCTCGACCGGCGCCAGCAGGCCGACCTGCCACAGCCGCCGGGCGACGACGTACTCGCCGGTGCTGCGCCGCACGAGTGCGCCGCCCGCGACCAGCTCGCCGACCAGGCGGTGGGCCGTGGGCAGCGGGAGGTCGGCGCGGCGGGCGAGCTCGGAGAGGGTCATCCGGCGGTGGGTCTCGTCGAAGGCGAAGAGCAGCGCGAGGCTGCGCGAGACGACGCTCGCGCCCGGGACGGAGGTGTTGCCGGCCATCGTCTCGCGGCTCCTCGCTGCGCTCGTCGCACCTCGGCCCGGGTGCGGTCTTTCACTCAGTGGAAGAAGCCTATCGCGCGCTGCGTGCCGTGACGCCTAGCGTGTGACCGTGACCACGACCACCGCCACGCCGGCCGCTGCGCCGGCCCTGGACTCGCAAGCGCGGATCACCGCCGAGATCACCGAGGCGCACGCCGCGACCCCGCCGGGTGCCTCGCAGCCGCGGATCGACTTCCCGCCGTACCGCAGCTCCACCCTGCGCCACCCCACCAAGGACCTGCGCCACGCCGACCCCGAGGGGATCGAGCTGGTGGCGCCGGTGTTCGGGCACTCCGACATCGACCCGGTCGAGGCGGACCTGACCATCCAGCACGGCGGCGAGCCGATCGGCGAGCGGATGCTGCTCACCGGCCGCGTCCTCGACGGCGACGGCCGGCCGGTGCGCCACCAGCTGGTCGAGATCTGGCAGGCCAACGCGGGCGGGCGCTACATCCACAAGCGCGACCAGCACCCCGCGCCGATCGACCCCCACTTCACCGGCGTCGGGCGCTGCCTGACCGATGGCGACGGGAACTACCGCTTCACGACGATCAAGCCCGGCCCGTACCCCTGGCGCAACCACCTCAATGCCTGGCGTCCCGCGCACATCCACTTCTCGCTGTTCGGCACCGAGTTCACCCAGCGGCTGATCACCCAGATGTACTTCCCGGGCGACCCGCTGTTCGCGCTCGACCCGATCTACCAGTCGATCACCGACCAGGCCGCCCGCGACCGGCTCGTCGCGACCTACGACCACGACCTGACCACCCACGAGTGGGCGACCGGCTACCGCTGGGACATCGTGCTGACCGGCACCCACGCGACGCCCCTGGAGCGTGACGACCATGAGTGAGACCCTCGCCCCCACGCCCGGGCAGACGATCGGCCCGTTCTTCCACGACGCCCTTCCCTACGGCGGCGACAGCTTCCTCGTGCCCGCCGGCTCGGCCGGTGCGGTCCGCCTCCACGGCACCGTGCGCGACGGCAACGGCGCCCCTGTCCCCGACGCGCTCGTCGAGATCCGGCAGGCCGACCCGGCCGGCCGGGCCCCGCTGGTCGAGGGCTCGCTGCGCCGCGACGGCCGGTTCACCGGCTGGGGCCGGTCGGCCACCGACGCGTCGGGGCGCTTCGCGTTCACGACCGTCGAGCCGGGGCGCCCCGCGGACGGGCACGGCGCCGGGGGAGCGGCGTTCTTCTCGGTCGTGGTCTTCGCCCGCGGCCTGCTCGACCGGCTGTTCACCCGCGCCTACCTGCCGGGCGAGTCCGACCCCTTCCTCGCCGGTCTCCCCGCGGACGAGGCCCGGACGCTCCAGGCCGTGCGTGAGGCCGACGGCGGCCTCCGCTTCGACATCCACCTGCAGGGTGAGCGCGAGACGGTCTTCCTGCGCTACCCGAGGCACGACGGATGAGCGACCTGCTGCGCCCCGGTGCGCACCGGGCGGCCGGGATCGCCGACGACCCGGCGGTCCTGGCGGCCATCCTGCGTGTGGAGGTGGCCTGGGCCCGGGCCCTCGTCGCCGCCGGGATCGCGACCGACGCCGAGGCGTCGAAGGTCGCCGAGGCGGCGGCCGGTCTCGACGTCGACCTCCCTGCCCTGGCGGTGGCGGCCGAGGCCGCCGGCAACCCCGTCGTACCGCTGGTCGAGCTGCTCCGCACCGCAGCGGGTGACGCATCGGGTGCGGTCCACCGCGGCCTCACCAGCCAGGACGTCGTCGACACGGCGCTGGTCCTGCTCGCCCGCGCCGCCGTCGCCCGCGTTCGCGCCGACCTGGTCGCCACGGGCGACGCCCTCGCGAGCCTCGCCCGCACGCACCGCGACGACGTCGCGGTCGCCAGGACCCTCACCCAGTGGGCGGTGCCGACGACCTTCGGCCTGCGGGCCGCACAGTGGCTGGCGGGTGTCGGTGACGCGGTCGGCGCGCTCGACGGGCTCACCTTCCCGCTGCAGTACGGCGGCGCGGCCGGCACCCGCGCACTGCTCGGCCACCTCGCCGGCCCCGGTGGCGCCGCCGCCGCGGGTGCGCTGGCGCAGACGCTCGGCCTCACCGGTCCGGACCTGCCGTGGCACACCCGCCGCGGCACGCTCACCGCGATCGGGGACGCGCTCACGACGACCACGGACGCCCTCGGTGTCGTGGCGGCCGACGTGCTGCTGCTCGGGCGCCCCGAGGTCGGCGAGGTCCGCGAGGGTGCCGTCGCCGGGCGCGGTGGCTCCTCGACGATGCCGCACAAGCAGAACCCGGTCCTGTCCGTCCTCGTGCACGCCGCGGCGCAGCAGGCCCCCGGCCTGGCCGCCCAGCTCCACCTGTCCGCATCGGGCGCTGTCGACGAGCGTCCGGACGGTGCCTGGCACGCCGAGTGGCCCGTCCTGGCGCGGCTGCTGGAGCTCGCCGTCACCGCGGCGAGCCAGGCCGCCGAGCTCGTCGCCGGCCTGCAGGTCGACACCTCCGCGATGGCCGCTCGGGTCGACGCGGCCACCGCAACCGCGGCGCTCGACGCCCGGGGCGGGACCGGCGAGGCCGGCCGCCTCGTCGACATCGCGATCACCCGCTGGGAGGAGACCCGTGGCTGACCTGACCTTCACCCAGCTCACCGGCGACGAGCGGACGTCAGGCGCCGAGCGCGTCCTCGTCGTCGGGCCGTCCCTCGGCACGGGCGTCGCCGACCTCTGGTCCCGCTGCGCCGCGCTGCTCCCGGCCACCTGGCAGGTCGTCGGCTGGGACCTGCCCGGCCACGGCGCCGGTGCGCCCGCGACGACGGCCTTCACCGTCGAGGAGCTGGCGGGCGCCGTGCGCGACCGCGCGGCCGGCATCGCCGCGGGCCGGCCCGTGTCCTACGCCGGTGTCTCCTTCGGCGGCGCCGTCGGCTTCGCCATCGCCGTCGACCCCGGGCCGTTCGACGCGGTCGTGACACTTGCCGCCGCCCCGAGGATCGGCACGGCCGACGCCTGGCACGAGCGGGCGGCGTACGTCCGCAAGGCCGGCACCGCCGCCATGGTCGAGGGCTCCGCCGCCCGCTGGTTCGCCCCCGGCTTCCTCGACCGGGACCCGGCGACCGGCAGCGACCTCCTGCTGGCGCTGCAGGACGTCGACGACGAGTCGTACGCGCTCGCGTGCGAGGCGCTGGCCGCCTTCGACGTCCGCGACCGCGTCTCCTTCGCGCCGGTGCCGCTGCTCGTGGCCGGCGGTGAGCACGACGTCGTCGTCACGCCCGACCAGGTCGCGGTCGTGGTCCCCGGTGTCGCGCACCAGCCGACCGTCGAGGACCCTGCCGCCACCGCGGCCCTGATCACCGAGTTCGTGGAGGCCGACCGATGACGTACGACGACCCGTTCGACGCAGGCATGACCGTGCGGCGCGAGGTGCTCGGGGACGCGCACGTCGACCGGGCCGAGGCCGCGAAGACCCCGTTCACCCAGGACTTCCAGGAGCTGATCACCCGCTACGCGTGGGGCAGTGTCTGGACCCGACCCGGCCTCGACCGCCGCAGCCGATCGGTCGCGGTGCTGACGGCGATGATCGCCCTGGGGCACTGGGAGGAGTTCGCGATGCACGTGCGCGCCGCCCGCACCAACGGGCTCACCGACGACGAGATCGCCGAGGTGATCCTGCAGGCCGGCATCTACTGCGGCGTCCCCGCCGCCAACCACGCCTTCGCCGTCGCGAAGGGCGTCCTCGAGGAGCTGGACCGATGACCGCCACCACCCGCACCACCACCGACGTCGCCATCGTCGGCGCCGGCCCCGCCGGCCTGATGCTGGCCCACCTGCTGCAGCGCGCCGGCATCGACTCGGTCGCGATCGACCTCCGTGGCCGCGAGGAGATCGAGAACACGCACCGGGCCGGGATCCTGGAGCAGGACAGCGTCCGGCTGCTCGTCGAGTCGGGCGTCTCCGAGCGGGTGCTGCGCGACGGCTACCGCCACGCCGGCATCGACCTCGCCTTCGGCGGCGGCGGGCACCGGATCGACTTCGAGGCCCTGGTGGGAGCCAGCGTCCAGCTGTACCCGCAGACCGACGTCTTCATCGACCTGGCCGACGCGCGAGAACGCGACGGCGGTGACGTCCGGTTCGGCGTGAGCGAGGTGTCGGTCGCCGACCTCACCGGCGACCGGCCGTCGATGAGGTTCACCGACGCGGACGGCGTGCGCCACGAGGTTGCCGCGAGGATCCTGGTCGGCGCCGACGGCTCGCGCAGCATCTGCCGCCACGAGTTCCCGGAGTCGCTGCGCCGCCAGTTCTTCCGCGAGTACCCCTTCGCCTGGTTCGGCATCCTCTGCGAGGCCCCGCCCAGCAGCGAGGAGCTGATCTACAGCCACTCCGAGCGCGGCTTCGCGCTGATCAGCCAGCGCACCGAGACCCTGCAGCGGATGTACTTCCAGTGCGACCCGGCCGAGGACGTGACCGCCTGGTCCGACGAGCGGATCTGGGAGGAGCTCCAGGCCCGGGTCGGCGCCAACGGCTACGCCCTCAAGGAGGGCCCGATCACCTCCAAGGTCGTGCTGCCGTTCCGCAGCTTCGTGCAGGAGCCGATGCGCCACGGCAACCTCGTCCTGGCCGGCGACGCCGCCCACACCGTGCCGCCGACCGGCGCCAAGGGCCTCAACCTGGCGCTGGCCGACGTCCGGGTGCTCGCCGAGGAGCTCGAGCTCCACCTCCGTGGGGACGAGGTGGCACTCGACCGGTACGCCGAGCGGGCGCTGCAGCGGGTCTGGAAGGCCCAGCACTTCTCGTACTGGATGACCACGATGCTGCACCGCCTGCCCGAGGCGAGCGACTTCGACGTACGCCGCCAGGTCGGCGAACTGACCTCGCTGGTCACCTCGGCGGCCGGGTCGACCTACCTCGCGGAGGGCTACACCGGCTGGCCGTCCTGACCCGGCGCGCGGAACGCGCAGCCGGTCGGCACGCCCAGCCGGCGCAGCACGACCGCGGCCGGGCAGAACCCGGTGACGCTGGACTGCAGCAGGTTGGCGCCCACGAACGCGGTGAGCAGCAGCCACCACGGCGAGACCAGGGCGGCGAGGGCCGAGCCCACCAGCACCAGGGTGCCGGCGAGGGCGAGGACGAGACGGTCGACGTTCACCGCCACCACCGCTTCGGCTTCTCGGGACGCTCGTGGCCCCCGCACCACTGGTCGGCGGGGACCCGCGCCTGCACCGACGCGACGTGCTGGCCGCAACCGGCCCAGGTCGTCTTGCTGCACGTCTTGCAGCGCACGGGACGGCACACGGCTCAGACCTCCGCAGCGGCCGGCTCGAGGGCGTCGGCGAACGAGCAGAACGCGTCGTACGCCCGGGCGCCGTGGATCGTGGCCGGCCCGCCGTGCATCAGGAACGTGACGCCGATGGCCTCGGCGGCCTCCTGCTTGGTCGCACCGGCGCGGGCCGCAGCCTGCGCGTGGGAGGCGATGCAGCCGTCGCATCCCTCGACGACGCCGATCGCCAGCGCGATCAGCTCCTTGGTGCGCGCCTCGAGCGCGCCGTCGGCGAAGGCCGCCCGGGAGAGCGCGCCGAAGCCCTGGTAGACGTCCGGGATCGCGCGGCGCAGCTGGCGGTGCAGCGGCGAGAGGTCGTCGAGGATCTGCTTGCCGTGGGGCGAGGTGGTGTCGGTCATGGTGGTTCCTCTCGGTGGGGTGGTGCGGGTCAGTCGTGGGCGAAGGTGATGGTGGGCAGGATCCGGCGCAGCCAGGCCGGGGTGGCCCAGGCGGCGCGGCCGGAGAGCCGGAGCAGCACGGGCAGCAGGACCAGGCGGACCAGGAAGGCGTCGAGCAGGACGGCGACGCCGAGGATCACGCCCATCTCCTTGGGCGGCAGCGGTCCGGACAGGGCGAAGGTGAAGAAGACCGCGACCATCACGCCGCCGGCCGCGAAGATCACCCGGCCCGAGTGGGCGACCGCGCCGACCATCGCCTCGCGTGGGTCACCGGACTTCTCCCAGTGCTCCTTGGCCGAGGCCAGCAGGAACACCGTGTAGTCCATCGCGATCGCGAAGATCATCGCGAAGAAGAAGACCGGCGCCCACGCGTCCAGGAACCCCTGGTGCTCGAAGCCGAGCAGGCCCGAGCCGTGGCCGTCCTGGAACAGCAGCCGTGCGACGCCGAACGCCGCGGCCGTCGACAGCAGGCTGGCCAGGGTGCCGAGCAGCGAGATCAGCGGCGCCTGCAGGGCGACGAGCAGGAGCAGGAAGCCGAGCAGCAGCACGACGCCGATCACCAGCGGCGTGGACCGCTGCAGCTGGTCGGTCAGGTCGATGTTCTCGACCGCGGCGCCCCCGACGAGGGCGGACGACGGCAGGTCGGCGCGCAGCCGGTCGATCGTCGCCGGCAAGGCTGGGTCGGACGGGTCGACCGTGGGCATCGCCTGGATCATGGTGAGGTCGCTGCCGTCGGTGGCGGGCATCGGTGGGAGGACGGCCTGGATGCCGCTGTCCTCGGTGAGCACGGCGGCCGCCGTGCCGGCGTCGGCAGTGTCGACGACCACCTGCAGCATTCCCGGTGCGCCGGGGCCGAACGCGTCCTTGACCTGCGCGTACCCGACCCGCGCGCTGGCGTCCTCCGGCAGCACCTTGATCGACGGCATCCCCGTCTTCAGGCCGAGGACCGGAGCCGCGAGGGCCAGCAGGACGACGGTCGCACCGACACCCCAGGCGACGGGACGGCGCCACAGGTGCGCGCCCCAGCGGGCGAAGACGGGGGAGCGGTGCTCGCCCACCTTGACCCAGGGCAGCGCGAACCGGTTGATCCGGTCGTCGAGCTTGAACAGCACGAGCGGCAGCAGGGTCAGCGTCGCGGCGAGCACGAAGACGACCGAGATCATGATCCCGCCGGCCATCGACCGGAACGACGGTGACGGCACCAGGAGCACCGCGGACAGGGAGACGAGCACGGTCGCTCCCGAGAGCAGCACCGCCTTGCCGGCCGTGTCCATGGTCTCCGCGATCGCCTGCTGCACGGAGCCGTGCTGGCCCATTCGCGCCGCGCGGTAGCGCACCACGAGGAAGAGCGCGTAGTCGATGCCCAGGGCGAGGGCGAACATCATCGCGAAGTTCATCGCCCAGATGGACACCGGGACCAGCTCGTTGATCAGCACCAGCGAGCCGGCCGAGGCGACCAGGCCGGCGAGGGTCAGCAGCAGCGGGAGCCCGGCCGCCACGAGGGCACCGAACGCCAGCACCAGGATCGCCAGGGTCACCGGCCAGGAGACCATCTCCGAGGTCAGCATCGCCTCGAGGTTGGCCTCGTTGAAGTCCGACCAGAGCAGCGACGAGCCGGTCGGGTTGACCTGGACCGTGTCGGTCGACAGGTGCTGCAGCTCCTCCTTGAGGTCGGTCGCGACCCGCACCATCTCGTTGGTGTCCGCACCCGCGCCGCCCAGGACGACCGCCGTACGGCCGTCGGGGGACAGGCTCGCGCCGGGCATCGGTGCGATCACCTCGGCGATCCGCGGCTCGTCCTCGAGCGCCTGCGTGACCTGGGCGAGCACCCGCGCGCCCTCGCCCTCGTCGAGCGGGCCGTCGGTGCTGTGCACGACGACCTGGATCGCGTGGCTGGCGTTGCCGCCGAAGTGCTCCTGAGCGAGGTCGCGCACGGCCACGGACTCCGAGGCGTCGGCCTGCCAGCCCGCGCCGGACAGGTTCTTCTCGACCGACGGCGCGAAGACGCCCAGGCCGATCACGAGCGCGATCCACGCGATGCCGACGGTACGGCGGTGCTCGGTCACCCAGACCCCGAGCCGGCCGAGCGGCCCTGGCCGCCAGGTGTGCGAGGCCGCTTCCGGTGCGGCTGATGTCGTCTGCGCCACGGTGGCGCCTCCTTTCGAGATATCCCCCCGGGGGGTTATGCTGAAACGGTAGCAGATCCCCCCGGGGGGATAATGAATCGACGAAGGAGACACCCATGGAGCTGACCGACTTCACGCTGAGCGCGACTCTCGACGCGCCGTACGACGACACGGTGGCGCGGGTCCGCGAGCTGCTCGGCGACGCCGGCTTCGGCGTGCTCACCGAGATCGACATCCGGGCCACGCTCGCGGCGAAGCTCGACGTGGAGGTCCCGGCGCAGCTCATCCTCGGTGCCTGCCGGCCCCAGCTCGCCCACCGCGCACTGCAGGTCGAGCCGCGGGTCGCCGCCCTGATGCCGTGCAACGTGGTGGTCGCCGACGCAGGGGAGGGGCGCACCCGCGTCGACGTGATGGACCCCGCGCTGCTCGCCTCGCTCGTGCCCGACCCCGCGCTCGCCGAGGTGGCCGCCGACGGCCGCGCCCGGCTGACCGGGATGATGGAGGCCCTGACGGCCGGAGAGACGGGAGCAACCGCATGAAGCTGGAGCCCGAGGAGATCAAGGCGATCATCACCCGCCTCAAGCGCGCGAACGGACACCTCGCCTCGGTGATCCGGATGCTCGAGGAGGGTGCCGAGTGCGAGGACGCGCTGATGCAGCTCGCCGCGGTCAACAAGGCCGTCGGGCGCGGCGGCTACGCGCTGGTCGCCACCGGCCTGCAGAAGTGCCTGGTCGAGGGCGGCCCGGACTCGGTCGATGCGAAGAAGATGGAGAAGCTGTTCCTGGCGCTCGCCTGAGAGCGGACCTGCTGGCTGCGCTCCGGAAGTCGAGGACGTCGCGCAGCGGCCGCCACGAGACCCGCTGCCGTGCTGCCGGAACTGCCCATGGGCGTCGGTTGGGTGGCCGGGCGGGTTCCGAAAGGGCAGCGACGAGAAGGTGGGGAGGTGGCTGGGTTCGCGGGTCGGGTGCGGTCCGCGACATCACGTCGGTGGTGTCTGGTGACGTCGCTTGTCCACACCCGCCATGTGGAGTTTCCCTTGTCCCCAGGCGGGTTTCCGACGCTGGATTGTGATGCTCCTATGGTTGTCAAGCGGCTTGGAGCCAGGTTCGGTAGCGCTGGGTGAACTCGCGGTCGAACGCGACTCCGCGTTCGATGCGGCTGACATGGTTCAGGGTGGTGCCGAGCTGTTCGACCACGACTCGGATAGGCAGGTTCTTCTCGCGTCGGATGCGTCGTAGGTCGGCGATTCCGGTAAGCGCGTTCGGGTTCTGGAGCAGCTTGAACACCTCGCGGGCGATGGCGCGTTTGAGGATTCGCAGGATCTCGGGGTTGCTGCGGTTCTTGGCGCGCTGGGTGGCGACGAACTCGCGGGTGCGGGGGTCGCTGGCCATCCGCACGGTCGCGATCGTGTGCAGCGCGGAGTTGGCGTGACGATCCCCGCCACGAGAGAGCCGGTATCGGGTGGTCTTGCCCGACGATGCCGGGACCGGTGCGGTGCCGCACAGGGCAGCGAAGGATGTCTCGCTGGCCAGGCGCTCGGGGTTGCCGCCCGCGGTGAGGAGCAGCTGCGCAGCGGTCACCGGTCCGATGCCGCGTGCCGAGATCAGGTTCAGGTTGATCGCCGCGACCAGGCCGCGGAGCTGGTCGTCGAGCAGCTCGATCTGCTGGCCGAGGAACCGGTGGCGCTGGGCCAGCATCTTCAACCCGAGCAGCACGGTGGCCACCACTCCACCGCGGGAGCCGGGGCGGCAGGCAGCGAGCGCGTCGATCAACCGCTTGTCGCTCAGCTTCCGGTACCTCTCACGGATCTCGACGGGCGCGGTGATCAACTGTGCGTGAATCTGGTTCATCGCCGCAGTACGTGCCTTGGCGGCTGAACGTCGCGTGCTGAGAAGCGCTCGAAGTCCCTCGACGTCCTCGGCCTTCGGCGCGGTCTTCGCGCGACCGGTCATGGCGGCACGGGCCGCCTGGTAAGCGTCGATCAGGTCGGACTTGCCCTGCATCCGCCGCACCGTGGCTTCGGGACGGATCACCTCCCGCACCGCGATCCCGGCCGTGCGGGCCACAACGGCCAGCCCTGCTCCGTAGGAGCTGGTGCCTTCGATCCCGAAGACCTGTACCGAACCGAACGACGCGAGGAAGGCCAAGGCGTCGCGGTAGCCCGCCGGCGTCGTGGGGAACTCGCCGTCGCCGAGATCGCGACCGTAGCCGTCGATCGCGGCCACGTGGATCGTGTCGGCGTGGGTGTCAGCGCCCGCGAAGACGGCAGGGGTCACTGGTCGTGTCGCTGTCATGATGGAGCTGCCTTCCGTGTCGTACCGATGTGGATGGTCGACGCCGGTCGGGCGAGCAGACAGGACATTGATGAGGCGCTTGCCAGGCTCTTATTAGGTCATGTCCGCCCGGCCGGCGCGCGGGGTCCCGACCGCCGGCCGGACCACAAGATGGTCAACCCAGCAGGGCGACAGTCGGAGGCTGAGGCACGACGATCGGGACCTCTTCACTACTCCACAGGGAGCAGCGAAGACCAGCATCAATGTCGGCGGTGGGTGGGAGAATTCAGTCATGGATCTCGGAACCCGGCCCCGCAGCACGGCAGCTCTGCTGTCGCGGGTGGGTGACCGGATCCGCTCCCGCAACGCGTTGGTGGTCGAGGAGTGGGAGGACATCACGGCCTGGGCGAGCGACCACGTTGTGTCCGGACCGGAGGGTGCGGCGACGATCACCGAGGGCTACCTCGACACCGGTGTCCCGATCGCCGGCGACGGGGCGCCGTTGGTGTCGGAGTTCGCGTTGATGGAGCTCGTCGCGGTCCTCGGCCGTACCCCGGACGGTGGCAAGGCGTACGTCGGGCGGGTGATCGAGTGCGCGTGGCGGCTCCCGAACGTCTACGAGGCGGTCGTGGCGGGGCGGTTGGCGCCGTGGCGGGCCGAGCGGATCGCCGACCTCACCCGGGGTCTTGGTGCTGAGGCGGCGGGGTTCGTGGACCGGCAGCTGTGGAACGCCTCCGGCGTCGGATGGGCCCAGCTCGAGCGCCTCGTCGCCGAAGCCGTGCTGCGCTACGACCCCGAACGCGCCGAGGCCGACCGGGCCAAGGCTGCTGACCACCGGCACTTCGACATCGGTGACGTCGACGAGCACGGGCTCGTGCACCTCGACGGGCTCCTGGATGCCGCCGACGGGCACGACCTCGACCAAGCGGTAGGACGCAGGGCGGAGGTTCTCGGCCGGCTCGGGGACGACTCGTCACTCGACGTGCGCCGCTCCAAGGCGGCTGCCGAGCTCGCCCGCCAGGACCTGGCCCTGGACCTGTTGGTCCCGGACCCCGCGACCGGGGAGGTCGTGGCGACCGTCCCGGGTCGCAAGGTCGTCCTCAACGTGCACGTCACCGACACCACCCTTGCTGGCCGGAACCCGGTCGGGCGGTGGGAGGAGGGCCGCTGCCCGATCAGCACCGGGCAGATCCGGGAGTGGCTGCGTGCCCGGCACACCACCGTGATCGTTCGGCCGGTCATCGACCTGGCCGATCATCTCCCCGTCGGCTCCTACGAGATCCCCGAGCGGCACAAGACCAGGGTCGTGTTGCGGGACCACACCTGCCGGTTCCCGCACTGCACGCGTCCCGCGACCCGGTGCGACATCGACCACCACCAGCCCCACGACCGGGGCGGACCGACCTGCCCGTGCAACTTGGTGCCGTTGTGTCGGCGGCACCACCGCGCGAAGACCCACTCGACGTGGCGCTACGACACCATCACATCCGGGTCCTACGTGTGGACCAGTCCCAACGGCTACCGGTTCCGGGTCGACCACCGTGGCACCCACCCGGTGCACCCGCCCGACGAGTAGCGACCCCGCCCCACACCCCGCAGGACTCCACGTCTGCGGGGGCTCAGGCGTGTCCGGGGGCGTCCAGCACCTCGCGCACGCTGGCTGCGGCGTACGCGTTCCACAGGGGCACCCGCCGCAGCAGGTAGTGCCCGACCGCCCCCATGTCGGTGAACTCGGCGTCCGCGACCTCGCCCGCGCGGGCGACGTAGGCGCGGGTGGCGCGGGCTGAGGTGATCCGGTCGAGCCGGCCGTGCGCGGCCCGGAGCACCTTGCCGGTCAGGGGCGCGACCGGGTCCCCGGGCGGGAGCCAGGGGGCGAGGGCGACCACGCCGCGCACCGAGGGGTGGTCGGCGACGGCGACGCCGGTGCGGGCGCCCATCGAGTGGCCGAGGACGGCGACGGGCAGGCCGTGGGTGCGGGCGATGTCGCCGAGCGCCCAACGCGCGTCGGCGACCGGCGAGGGCAGCGGTCCGTGGCCGGCGTTCCATCCCCGGACGCGGTAGCGCAGCATCATCACGCCGATCCCGTCGGCGGCAGTGACGCCGGCGAGGTGACGGGCCAGTGCCCGACCACGGCGCCAGGACAGGCTGCGCCCGTCGAGCGGGGCCGTGCCGTGCTCGGCGCCGCCGTGCAGCACCAGCACGATCGCGCGGGCGGACTCGGGGACCCAGGCGTCGGTGAACACCGGGGCCGGGGAGCTGGTCGTCGTCTCGGGCATCACCGGGTCTTCGGAGCGGTCGGCGTCGTGGATGGGTCAGCCTCCGTGTCGTCGCAACAGCTGGTAGGCCTCGAGCGTCGCGGCGCGCTGCTCGGCGTGGTCGACGATCGGGTCGGGGTACTCGCCGAGCGTCGGGTCCGTCAGCTCGGGGATCCAGCGCCGCACGTACGCGCCGTCCGGGTCGAACTTCCTGCCCTGCGTGGTCGGGTTGAAGATCCGGAAGTACGGCGCCGCGTCGGTGCCGCAGCCCGCCACCCACTGCCAGTTGTGCTGGTTGCTCGCGAGGTCGCCGTCGACGAGGTGGCGCATGAAGTGCCGGGCCCCGTGGGTCCACTCGACGTGCAGGTCCTTGACCAGGAAGGACGCCACGATCATCCGCACCCGGTTGTGCATCCAGCCCTCGGCGAGGAGCTGGCGCATCCCGGCGTCGACGATCGGGAAGCCGGTGCGGCCCTCTGTCCACGCCGCCAGCCGCCGGTCGCGCTCGCGCCCGGTGACGTAGGGAAGTCCCTGGAGCTCTGGCTTGAAGTACTCGCGGGCCGAGTCCGGCCAGGCGTGCAGGACGTGGGCGTAGAACTCCCGCCAGGCCAGCTCCTTGCGGAAGACCGCGTCGTGGTGGCGACGGGCGTCGAGCCCGGCCAGGATCGTGCGCGGGTGGAGGGTGCCCCAGCGCAGGTCGGGGGAGAGCCGCGAGGTGGCGTCCAGGTCGGGACGGTCGCGCACGTCGTCGTACGGCGTCCCGCGCCAGGCCTCCCAGCGAGCACGGGCGGCCGCTTCGCCGGCCTCGGGGAGGTCGACCCCGGACACGTCCGGCTCGTCGGGCAGCTCCTCGGACGGTGCGCCGAGCCAGTCCACGGCGGCCGGGTCGGACTCCGCAGGCGCCCGCCAGCCGTGGTTGGCCCACGCCTTGTGGAACGGCGTGAACACCTTGTACGGGCCACCGTCACCGGTCAGCACCCGCCCCGGCGCGACGGCGTACGGCGACCCGGTCGGCACCAGCGGCACCGAGTCGAGGGCGTCGGCCACCCGGGCGTCCCGGGCCGCGCCGTACGGGCCGAAGTCGGCGGAGACGTGCACCGCCTGCGCCCCGACCTCCGCGACCAGCGCCGGCACGACGGACTCCGGCCGGCCTGACCGGACGACCAGTCCGGGACCGTGCTCGCGCAGCGAGGCGTCGAGGGCACGCAGCGTCCGCAGCAGGAAGGCCCGTCGGACGTCACCCGAGGGCCCCCACAGCGCCGGGTCGATCACGAACAGCGGCAACACCGGGCCCTCGGCCGCCGCGGCCAGCAGGGCCGGGTGGTCGCCGAGCCGCAGGTCCCGGCGGAACCACAGGATGCTCGGACTCACCCGGCCATGCTGGCAGACGGGGCGAAAGACCCGGCTCAGGCTCCGCTGGTGAGGAGATCGGCGGCCTTCTCGCCGATCAGCATGGTGGGGGCGTGGGTGTTGCCGTGGGTGACCCTCGGCATCGCCGACGCGTCGGCGACCCGCAGCCCGGCGACGCCGTGCACGCGCAGGCTCGCGTCGAGCACGCCCCCGGCAGCACCGCTCTCGGTGCCCATCCGGGCGGTGCAGCTCGGGTGGTAGGTGTGCTCGACGCCTTGGCGCACCGCCTCCTCGAGCTCCGTGCGGCCGGTGCCGAACGACGGACCCGGGTGGATCTCGTGGTTCGCGTAGCCCCTGAGGGCCTTCGCGGCCATCACCTCGCGCGCCCGCTCGATGCCCTCGACCATCGAGGTCATGTCGTCGGGGTGCTCGAAGTAGTTGTTGCAGATCCGCACCTTGTGCTCCGGGTCGGCCGACGCGAGCCGCACCGATCCCTCCGAGCGGGCGCCGACCAGGGACAGGCCGATCGCGATCGCCTGGCCGTCGTACGCGGCCGCACCGTGCTGCCAGAAGTACACCGGGGCGCCGATCATCTGCAGGGACGGCGCGTCGTCGGCCACGCTGGTGTGGAAGAAGGCGCCGGCCTCGCCGATGTTGGAGGTGAGCATGCCCTTGTGCTGGACGAAGTACCGCAACAGCTGGGCCGGCTTCTCCGCGAACGCCAGGTTGTCGGGGTGGCTGCTGTCCCAGTTGACCAGGTACATCGGGTGGTCCATCAGGTGCGCACCCACGTGCGGGTTGTCGACCACCGTGGTGATGCCGTGCTCGGCGAGGTGGTCGGCCGGGCCGATGCCGGAGAGCATCAGCAGCTGCGGGGTGTTGTAGGCGCCGGCGGACAGGACGACCTCGCGGCGCGCGCGGATGGTCTGCAGCGTGCCGCCGACCTTCACGCGCACGCCGGTCGCCCGGCCGTTCTCGATCACGACCTTGTGCACCAGGGCACCGCTGGTGATGGTGAGGTTGGGACGCTTGCGGTGCGGCGCCAGGTAGCCGTCGTACGTCGTCCAGCGGCGGCCGCGGTGCGTGAACCGCTGGTACAGCGAGGCGCCCTCCTGCCGGACGCCGTTGAAGTCGTCGGTGCGGCCCAGGCCGACCTCGACCATCGCGTCCACCAGCCGGCGCGATCCCTCGCGCGGGTCGGGGGCGTCCTCGACGTACTGCGGGCCCGACGCGCCGTGGAACTCGCTCGCGCCGCGGCTGTTGGTCTCCATCCGGCGGAACAGGGGGAGCACCTCGTCGTACGACCAGCCGGTGGCGCCGGCCTTGGCCCAGCCGTCGTAGTCGGCGCGGTTGCCGCGGATGTAGATCATCGCGTTCATGCCGCTGGTGCCGCCGAGCATCTTGCCGCGGGGCTGGTAGATCCGGCGGCCACCGAGATGCGGCTCGGGCTCGGACTCGTAGTCCCAGTCGAGCGCGGTGTGGAACTGCTTGGCGAAGGCCGCCGGGACCTGCACGTTGAGGTTGGGCCGGCTCTTCCCGCCTGCCTCGAGGACGAGGACGGAGACCCCCGGGTCCTCGCTCAGCCGGCTGGCCAGGACGGCGCCGGCCGACCCGCTGCCCACCACCACGTAGTCGTACTCGCTCATCGGCTTCCTCTCGGTCGTGCCCGTGCTCCCAGCGTGGGCTGCCGGCCAGGTGCGGCGCTTGTGACCGCCACCACACGTCCGCGACGGTTTTGTGGGAGGCTCCAAGAGCGGAGCACCGGATCCCACCTCTACTGGATCCCGATGTACGTGGCACCAAAGTTCGGGCACCGAGGAGGCGGCATGGGGGCCGAGGTCGCAGCGGCGATCGAGACCTGGCTGGCACAGTTCGCGGAGGCGGCGCTGAAGCCGGCGGAGGTCGACCACTTCGTGCGCAGCGTCGACGACGAGATCATCGCCGCGATCCCCGAGATCGCCGGCGACCCGGCACTCGTCGAGGACCTGCACGCCTCGACCCGCGCCCACTGGCGCAACTTCCTGGTCGGCATCTCCGAGGAGTTCCGGCTCGCGCTGCCGCCGTCGGCGATCGCGTTGAGCCTCTCGATCGCCCGCCGGCACCTCGACATCAACGTGCTGCTCAAGGTCTACCGGGTCGCCAACAAGAGCGTCTTCCGCTACCTCACCGAGCACACCCGCGCCGAGGCGCTGCCCCCCGGGCTGCCGCGCGACGAGACGCTGATCACCCTGTGGCTGCGGGCCGAGCGCTGGATCGACGAGTCCATCGAGCAGCTGATCGACCACTACACCGGCGAACGGGCGCTGCTCGCCGAGGGCGCCCACGCCCGCCGCGCGGAGACCATCGAGGCGCTGGTCTCCGGGGCGGAGCCGACCACCGCCGCCGAGCAGGTGCTCGGCCACAAGCTGATGCTGTGGCAGACGGCGTTCGTGCTCTCGGCGCCGCCCGAGCGCGACGTCGACGTGCCCTTCTTCGACGTCGCCGTGCAGCTGTGCCAGCAGCTCGGCCTGCCCCGACCGCTCACCCACCTGACCGGCAGCCGGGAGCTCTGGGGCTGGGTGGCCACGCCCGACGAGCCGTCGTACGACCTCGCCGAGGTCGCCGAGGCCGTGGCCGACCTGGGCCTGCACCTCGCGGTCGGCCGCCCCAGCCACGGACCGGCCGCCTTCCGTGCCAGCCACCTGCAGGCCGTGGCCGCCCAGCGGATCGGCCTGCGCGCAACCGCGCCCTGCCACGACTACCGCCAGGTCGAGCTGGTGAGCCTCCTGGGCCACGGCGAGCTCACCCGGGCCATGGTCCGCCGGGTCGCCGGTCCGCTCCTCGGCCGCAGCAGGGGTGACGACGCGCTGCGCGCCACCGCCCTGGCCTACCTGCGCGCCGGCCAGAACGTCGACGCCACCGCCGAGCGGCTCTTCGTCCACCCCAACACGGTCCGCTACCGGGTCGGCCGGCTCGAGGACCTGCTCGGCCACCGGATCACCCGGGACGCCGCGATGCTGGAGGCGTCCCTGGCCTGGCTGGAGGTGTACGGCGCGGAGGGGCTCGGCTAGACCGTCGCCCGCAGCCCGAGGTCCCTGATCGCCAGCTGCGCGGCGCGGTAGCCCGCCATCCCGTGCGCGCCCGGTCCGGGCGGTGCGGCGGCGGAGCACAGGTAGACCCCGCGGGCGCCGGTCCGGTACGGGTTGCGGCCGGGGCGCGGGCCGAGGAGCAGGGCGCCCGGCGACTTGGCGCCGGTGAGGATGTCGCCGCCGACGTAGTTGGTGTTGCCCGCCGCGAACTGCCCCGGAGCGGTGACGTGGACGCCCACGATCCGCTCCCGGAAGCCGGGGGCGAAGCGCTCGACCTGGGCGGTGATCGCCTCGGTGGCGTCGCCCTCGTAGCCCGCCGGGACGTGGGCGTAGCTGTAGACCGGGTGCACGTCGCCGCGGGAGCGGGACGGGTCGGCGACGTACTGCTGGCCGAGGAGGACGAACGGGCGCTCGGGCATCCGGCCGGAGGCGACCGCCTTCTCGTTGGCGATGATCTCGGCGGGGCCGCCGCCGAGGTGGACGGTGCCGGCGCGGGCGAGGTCGGCGTCGCGCCAGGGGACGCCATGCTCGACGGCGAAGTCGACCTTGAAGGCGGCCGGTCCGTAGCGGTAGCGGCGGTAGGACCGGCGCGTGCCGGCGGGCAGCCGGTCGCCGTACAGGTCGAGGGCGGCCGTCGGGGAGAGGTTCAGCAGAACGGCGTCCGCGGGCGGCAGCTGGTCGAGCGAGGTGACGCGCACGCCGGTCTCGATCCGGCCGCCGTGGTCGAGCAGTGCCTTGGCGAGCGCCTCGGTGAGGGCGTGGGTGCCGCCGACGACGACCGGCCAGCCGTCGTGGTGGCCGGCGGTGAGGATGCCGGTGCCGATCGCCGAGGAGACGACCTCGGTGAGCGGGCGCATCGCGTGGGCCGTCGTACCGAGGAAGAGGGCGCGGGCCTGCTCGGTGCGGAAGAACCGGGCGAGCAGCGCGGCCGGGAGGACGGTCGGGGCACCGAACCGGCCGAGCAGCAGCGGGTGGCGGGGGAGGTGGACGACCGGGCCGAGGATGTCGGCGGCCAGCTTGCCGTAGGCCCGCGACGGGCCGCCGAACAGCAGCCTCCAGCGCCGCGCGTCGGCGCCGAGGCCGGCCGCGGTCTGCTCGACCGAACGGTGCAGCAGCGCGGGCGCGGCGTGGTCGAGCGGGTGGGCGGCGTCGATCTCGGGCCACGCCCACTGCAGGCCGTAGCGGTCGAGACCGGCCAGGGCGGGGGAGCCCACGGCCATCGGGTGGAAGCCGGCGCAGTGGTCGACGAGGATGCCCTCGCCGAACGGCTGCGTGGTGCGCGTGCCGCCGCCGATCTCGTCCGCGGCCTCGAGCACGGTCACCTGCGCACCGGCGCGGGCCAGGGTGAGCGCGGCGGCCAGGCCGTTGGGCCCGCTGCCGATCACGAGGGTGTCCGTCATGGTTCGACCGTACGGCGCGTGGCGGGTCCGGGCCCATGTCCCGCGGGGCCGGACTTCGGGGACCGGCTTTGGTCCCGGCGCACAAGGCCCACGGGTCAGCCCGCCTCGACCAGCACCGCGCCGCGCAGCCAGTGGCAGGCGGTCAGCGCGAGCTCGATCGCCTGCCGGTCCGAGCCGATCGGGCGGCCCAGTGCCTTGGCGGCGGACGCGATCCGGTACTTCACGGAGTTCTTGTGCATCAGCATCGCCTCGGCGGTGGCGGTGTAGCTGCTGTCGTGCTGGAAGAACAACAGCAGCGTGTGCCGCAGCCGCTCGTGCTGCTCGTCGTCGCGGGCGAGGTCGCCGAGCGTCTCGCGCACCCATGCCCGCGTGGTGTCGAGGTCGTGGGTGAGCAGCGAGGCGACCTTGAGGCCGGGCTCGTCGAAGCCGGTGACGCTCCGGCGCGGGTCGTCGCCGACGGTGGCGACCTGCTGGGCCTGCAACGCCTCGAGGTGGGTGCGCCGGAAGCCCTCGACGCCGGAGGCCGCACGGCCCAGCGCCAGGCGGGGCACGGGCGGCTCGCCGACCGTGGCGAGCCGGGACGCGAGGGCGCCGAGGTCGGGCACGGTCTCCTCGGGAACGGCGAACCAGGCCCACGCGGTGGCCCGGTCGTGCGGCACGAGCAACGGCGTGCCGCGGGCCCCGAGCTCCTCGGCGATCGTCGCGGCGGCCCGGGTGAAGCGGGTCAGCTGGTCCTGCTGGGCGCCGGTCTCGTGGACCCACAGCACGGCACCGAGGTGGGGCACGCGCAGCCGGTAGCCGAGCACCTTCTCGGCGGCGTCGACGTCGCTCACGGTGCCCGCGACCAGCTCGTCGACCCGGCCGGAGCGGGCGCTGTTGCGCTCGGCCAGCCACCGCTCGCGCTCGTCCTCGTAGACCGTGATCACCCGCTGCGAGATCCAGTCGATGTAGTCGAAGGTGACCTCGACGACCTGCTCGTACGCCGCGGCCCGCGCCGCGGCCGGCGCGTCCATCCGCTCGCACTCGGCGAACACCAGCTCCAGCAGGTTCTGCTGCCCGAGCCGGTAGGCGCGGACCAGTGCGCTGACGGGGACGCCGCGCTGCGCGAGCCGTCGCGCGTACTCGTAGGCCGCCGACGGCGGCTCGATCTTGTCGAGCGCGATGCCGTGGCGCAGCGCGTTGAGGATGTTCTCGATGTTGCCCTCGATGCTCGCGTAGAGCAGGTCGATGATGACGGCGTCGCCGTCGAGCTCCTCGATCCTGGTCGCGAGCCGGTCGCGCAGCGCGCCGGTGAGGTCGGCGAGCCGCGGCTGGAGTGCGGCCGCGACCGCCTCGACCAGGTCGCCTCCGGTTCGCTCTGCCACGTCCGCATCCTCGCAGAACGGCTCAGACCCGACTCGGCTCACGCAGCAACCCCTTCACCAGCTTGCCGACCGAGTTCTTGGGCAGCGCGGTGCGGACCTCGAAGTCCTCGGGCACCTTGTAGCGCGCGAGGTGGGCCGTGCAGTGGGCGCGCAGCTCCTCCGCGGTCACGACCCGACCGGGCCGGGGTGCGACGTACGCGACGGGTACCTCGCCGAGCACCGGGTCGGGCCGGCCGACCACGGCCGCCTCGAGCACCGCCGGGTGCGCGTAGAGGCACTCCTCGATCTCCTTGGGGTAGATGTTCTCGCCGCCGCGGATGATCAGGTCCTTGATCCGGTCGACGATGCTCAGGTACCCGTCCTCGTCGATGGTGCCGACGTCGCCGGTGTGCAGCCAGCCGTCGCGGACCACCTTCGCGGTCTCCTCGGGCCGGCCGAGGTAGCCGCGCATCACGTTCGCACCGCGGATCACCACCTCGCCCCGTGTGCCCGGCGGCAGCTGCTCACCGGACGGCGAGACCACCGCGACCTCCTGGCCGGGCAGGGCGATGCCGACCGTTCCGGGCTTGCGCGGCCCGTCGAGTGGGTTGATGTTCGAGGCGACGCTGCTCTCCGAGAGGCCGTAGCCCTCGACCACGGGTACGCCGAACCGCTCCTCGAAGCGCACGATCAGCTCGGCCGGCATCGGCGCCGCCCCGCACACCAGGAACCGCAGCGAGGAGGTGTCGACCTCCCGCTCGGTGCGGGCGTCGAGCACGGCGTAGATCGTCGGCACCGCGGAGAAGTACGTCGGCCGATGGCTCTCGACCAGGTCCCAGAAGGTGTCGGGGGAGAACCGCGGCGCGACGACCACGTCGCCGCCGGCCCGCAGCGGCGCGAGGGTGCCGGCGATCAGCCCGTTCGCGTGGAACAGCGGCAGGACCAGCAGGCTGGTGTCCGCGGCGGTCAACGAGAAGTGCTCGACCAGCGACCCGCTCATCGCGTCGAGGTTGGCGTGGTCGAGCAGCACGCCCTTGGGCCGTCCGGTCGTGCCGCTGGTGTAGATGATCAGCGCGAAGTCGCCCGCCGTGGCGACCGGGCCGTCGTCCGGCTCGGTCGCTGTGCCGTCGGCTTCGTCGGCATGGATCGAGGCCGCGTCCAGCCACGCGATCCCGACGGAGGCGGCGAGCGCGCGGGCCCGCTCGTCGCCCACCAGCACCGCGGCCGCCGAGTCCTGCAGTTGGTAGCGGGCCTCGTCGTCGGTCAGCGCCGCGTTGACCGGCGTGAGCGCCGAGCCGCGGTACCAGGCGGCGAACATCGTGGTGACGATCTCCGCGCAGTTCGGCAGCATCACCGCGACCGTGTCGCCGGGGGCGACGCCGACGCGGCCGAGCCGCTGTGCGAGACGCCGCACGTCGGCCGCGAACCTCGCATTGCCGAGGTCCCGCTCGCCGTCGCGGACGCAGGACCCGGTGGGGTCCTGCTCCGCGCGGGTGAAGGGGATCCGGGCCAGCGGGCTCATGCCGTCACTCCGAGCACGCGACGGTGCTGCGGGTGCCGCCAGGTGACGGTGGTCGGGATCGGGCCGTTCGGCAGCCACGGCTGCTCCTTGACGCAGTCGGAGACCAGCCAGGTGCCGCGCTCGACGATGCCGAGGGCTGCGTCCATCACGAAGTACGCCTGGGTCTTCTTGTGGATCGGCTGCGACTCGACCCAGACCACCACGAACTCGCCGGGTGCGAAGCCGATCCGCCGCTGGATCGCCTCGATGAGCTGGTCGTCGTGCAGGTGACCGTCGCCGAAGTTCCAGCCGATGACCGAGTTGCAGCAGAACTCCGCCTCGCGCAGCGAGTAGGTCTCGTACTCCTCGCCCAGGTAGTCCTGCATCACCGAGAACAGGCCGCGGCCCTGGCTGTGCATCGAGCGCCAGCCCAGCGTCATCTGCAGGGTCATCTCGGCGACGTCGGCCGGGTAGCCCATGCCCTCGACGAGCTGGTCGATCTGGTTCTTCGCGGGCTTCCTCAGCTGGTTGAGCTTCGCCTCCGCGCCCGGCGCGAACGCCCAGGTGGCCGAGGCCCAGTTGCCGGCGTACTGCCGCATCGAGGGCAGGAAGGAGACCAGGTCGGGACGCAGGTTGCCGAGCACCGGGAAGAACACGAGCGCCGCCACGAACACCGGCAGCATCCACGGCTGGCTGAAGTCGCCCACGCCGTAGCCGTCGCCCGCGAAGTGCCCGGCGAACAGGAACACCGTGATGTAGGCGAACAGGATGTTCCACTCCAGCGGCACGGCGAGCGGGAACGTCTGGGTGATGAACAGGTGGAAGAGCACCATCGAGCCGACGGCGAGCAGGGTGATCGTCCAGCTCGTGCTGAGCAGCAGGACCAGCGGGACGACCAGCTCGGCCGTCGTACCGAGGACGTGGGCCATGAACCAGGCGAACCTCGACGGCCTGAGGTCGTCGGGCAGCGAGCGGTAGTGCGCGCGCTTGACGAGCCTCGGGGCGAACGGCGCGTTGGAGACCATCGGCGGGACGACGTTCTCGAAGTGCGCGTTCATCTTGGAGATCGCCGCACCCACCCAGACGATCACGATGACGAGCTTGGCCGCGACGACGAAGTCGACGAAGGTCAGCACGCTGCCGGCGAGGCTCGAGATCAGCAGGATCGGCAGGTACTGCTCGCCACGGGCGGCGAGGAACAGGATCTTGTCGCGCAGGCCGCAGAGCACCAGGAGAGCGGCGGAGACGGCCATGAGACGCGGGTCCACCATCTCGACGCCGCCGAGACCGTCGATCGTGGTGCTGCTGCCCGCGACCGCGGCGACCAGGAAGCTCGCCAGGGTCGCCAGGTAGAGCAGCACGTCGAGGACGCTGCGGTTGTCACCGGCGGTGAACGGCACCTTGCCCGGCCACGGTGGCAGCCGGATGGTGTCGGGTCGCGCCCAGTAGGCGATGCCGCCGGTCATCGGCTTGAAGTGCGCCGCGAGCGGGCCCCAGGTGCCGCCGATGCCGAACAGCTCGAGGAACAGCGTCCAGAGCACCAGCTTCTGGTAGATCACCGGCTGGTCCCACCACTGCCCGACGTCGAGCGGGCCGCCGACACCGGAGGTGAGGGTCGCGAGGGCGATGCCGCCGCCGATGTGGAGGACGAGCAGCTTCACGATGTAGATCGTGTGCACCATCTTCGGGGTACCGAAGCCGTACTCGGTCCAGAAGGTGGCGAGGAAGCGGATCCGCTCCTGGCGGGGGCGGGCGAGCAGCTCCGCCGGGTCGACGGGCGGGGCATCGGGGGTGAGGAAAGGCATCGGTCTGGCTCCTTCGGGACGGGCCGCCGTGGCGGATGCCTCGAAGGTAGGTTCGCGACCGTGTCGACGGTCACGGCCGCGACGACCGAAGATCCGCGACGCCTTCGTCCCCGACGGACAACGGCTCGCGAGGTGGCTACGGTGGGCCTCATGCGGGTCCCCGAGTTCTCCGACGAGCAGATCGCCGCCGACCTCGCCGCCGCGGCCGCCGAGCTGGGCGAGCCGCTGACGGCCTCGGCGTACGACGGCTGGCAGCGCCGGCGCGTCGCCGCCTCGCCCGCGCTGCTGATCCGCCGGTTCGGCTCGTGGAACGCCGCCTGCGCGCACGCCGGCGTCGCGACCAACAAGACCCGGTCGACCAGCCGGAGGTGGAGCGACGACGACGTCGTGGTGATCGTGGCGCGCTACCTGGCGCAGCCCGGGAGCACCGGCTCCTTCGCCGACTACGCGGCCTGGGCCAAGGCGCAGGACGGGGTGCCCAGCGGTGCGACGCTGCGGCAGCGGTTCTCGTGGGCCGAGGTCAAGAAGCGGGCGTCCGGCGGACAGCTCGTCGAGCAGCGCGAGGAGCCCCAGGTCAGGCGGCGGGGTAGGGGGCCGTCCTGAGCAGCGCGGCCAGGTGCGCGGCGTTGGCCGCCAGCGTCCTGGTGGTCCCGGCGGTCTTCTCGGGCTCCGGGTCGAGGTCCTGGTAGTCGGTCGACTGCATCGCCTCGCCGACCCAGTAGGTCACGCCGTTCGCGGGGATCGTGAACCCCACGTCGCCCAACGCCTGGTGGACCTCGGCCGAGACGTGGTGGGCGCCGTCCTCGTTGCCGACCACCGCGACGCCCGCGACCTTGCCCGAGGTGGGCATCCGGCCCTCGTCGTCGCCCTCGTCGGTGCTGACCCCGTAGGCGACGTGGTGGTCGGTGACGCGCACCAGCGTCCCCTGCACGTCGTGCTCGGCGAGCGCCGCCAGCACGCGGCGGCCGAGCAGCTCGGAGCTCGAGCGCGCAGGCGACGGCTTCAGCGTGCAGCAGAGCACCAGGGCGCGCAGCGGTCGACGGGTCTCGGTGTCGTCCATGGGCCGGGCAGTACCCGGGCTGCTGCGGGGGAGCCGGGTCAGGCCAGCGCGATCGCCAGCAGCACGACGCCGACCGCCGGCAGCGCGAGCTGCGTGATCGCGGCGCGGGCCTTGTCGGGCGAGGACAGCAGCAGGACCAGGCCTGCGGCGACCATCGAGCCGGCACCGGTGAACACCAGGGTCGCGCCCACCCGGTTGTCGTCGGCGCCGAACGCCGCGATGCCGCCGGCGGTGACGAGGGCGAGGAAGAGGTTGTAGAAGCCCTGGTTGAAGGCCAGCTCCTTCGTCGCCTCGGCCTCGGCCTGGCTGGTGCCGAAGGTCGCACGGGTGCGCGGACTGGTCCAGGTCAGCGACTCCATCACCCAGATGTAGACGTGGAGCAGGGCGGCGAGGCCGGCGAACACCAGCGCAGCAGCGGTCATGTCAGGGATTCTGGCGCTCGGTCGTGGTGGTGTCGAGGTACGCCGTCAGCCCGGTCGGCGGGCGCCCCGTCAGCCGCTCGACGTCGTCGGTGACCCCGGCCATCTCGCCGGCCGCGATCGCGGTGTAGGTGGAGACCCAGGCGTCGTACTGCCACGGCGGGGCCGGCCAGCGCCGCCGCGACGCGTAGGCCTCCTCGACGGTCTCGTCGTGGTAGCGGACCGGGCGGCCGGTGTGGTCGGTCAGGATCACCGCGACCTCGGTGAAGGTGGGCGCGTCCGGGCCGGTCAGGTCGTAGGTGGCACCGGCGTGGTCCGTGGCCGCGAGCAGGACGGCGACCGCGCTGGCCGCCACGTCGTCGCGGGTCACCGCCGCCACCCGGCCGTCGCCGGCCGGCCCGCGGATCACGCCGTCCTCGCCGACCAGGTCGGGCAGGAAGTCGAGGTAGAAGTTGTCGCGGAGGAAGGTGAACCCCATCCCGGACGCGCGCAGGTGCTGCTCGGTCGCCCAGTGGTCGCGGGCCAGGGTGAAGGTCGCGTCGGGCGCCGCGCCGTAGAACGACGTGTAGACGACCTGCTGCACACCTGCCGACGCCGCGGCGTCGACGAAGGCGAGGTGCTGCTCCAGCCGGTCGGCCGACTCGGCGGCCGAGACCATGAGCAGGGTCCGCACGCCCTCGAGCGAGGCGCGGGCCAGGTCGCGGTCGCCGTACGTCGAGCGCACGACCGTCGCGCCCGGAAGCTCCGGCGCGCGGGCGGGATCGCGGACCAGCAGGCGCTGCTCGACGCCACGCGCCGCGAGGGCCCGGGCGACACGTCCCCCGAGCCCTCCCGTCGCGCCGGTGACCGCAAGGGTCACAGGAGACCTTCCTTCGTCAGCCAGTCCTTCGCGATCGTCGCGGCCGGCAGCTCCTCGTCGACGCTGCGCGCGTCGAGGTCGACCAGGTCCTCCGGCGACATCGCGGCGCTGACCTTGTCGACGATCTCCTCCGCCTTGTCGCTGAGGTCGTCGCTGGCGACCGGGACGACGTGGGAGGCGAGGAAGAGGCCCTTGGTGTCCTCGAGGGTCACCAGGTCGTTCTTCTTGATCGACGGGTCGCCGGTGTAGATGATCGCCAGCTGGATCGAGCCGTCCTTGAGCGCCTTGACGGTCAGCGGGCCGCCGCTGTCCTCGATCGGCGTGAACGAGACGTCGACGCCGTAGGCCTTCTTGAGCCCCTTCGGGCCGTTGGGCCGGTCCTCGGCCTCGGAGTTGGCGCCGAAGGTCATCTTCTCGGTGACCTTCGCGAGGTCGTCGATCGTCTTCAGGCCGTACTTCTCGGCGAACTCGCGGGTCACGACGTAGGAGTCCTGGTCGGTGGCGGGGGACTGGTCCAGCACCTCCAGGCCCTTCTCGTCGGCGGCGTCCTCGAGCTCGGCGTACACGTCGTCGGCCAGGCGGGCCTTCGTGTCGGGCTTCCAGACCTGCAGCAGCGGGCCGGTGTACTCCGGGAAGAGGTCGATCTTGCCGCTCTCGATCTCGGGCAGGTAGCCCTCGCGCTGCCCGATGCGGAAGTCGCGCTGGACCTTGATGCCGCCGGCCTCGAGCGCCTGGGCGTAGGCCTCGGCGATGATCTCGTTGGAGTAGTAGTCCTGGGAGCCGATCACGATCGTGTCGCCGCCCTTGCCGCCGTCGCCCGCGCTGAGCGGGTCGTCGCTGCCGCACGCGGTCAGGGAGAGCGTGGCGGTCGCGAGCAGGGCGACGCCGAGGGGGATGCGGGTCATGACGGAACCTTTCGGGTGGAGGGACGGCTGGCCCGCTGGAGGGCAGCCATGGTGAGGTCGAGCAGGAGGGCCAGCGCCGCCACGAGCAGTGCGCCGGCGAGCATCTCGTCGTAGTGGCGGGACTTCAGGCCGGCGAACAGGTAGCGGCCGAGCCCGGTGTCGGAGATGTAGGCCGCCAGCGTGGCCGTCGCGACGACCTGCAAGGTCGCAGCCCGCACACCTCCGAGCAGCACGTCGGCGCCGAGCGGGATCTCGACCCGGGTGACCAGCTGCCACTCGCTCATCCCGACCGCCCGGGCCGCGTCGACGGCGCCGCGGTCGGCGGCCTCGACGCCGGCATAGGCGCCGGCGAGCAGCGAGGGGAAGGCGAGGGCGACCAGGGCCAGCAGCGGCGCCGTGAGGCCGATGCCGAGCGCGAGGCCGAGCAGGGTGAGCAGGCCGAGGGTGGGCACGGCGCGCACGGCGCCGGCGAGCGCGACCACGACCAGCCGGCCGCGGCCGGTGTGGCCGATCAGGATGCCGAGCGGGAGCGCGACCACGGCCGCGATGGCGACCGCGGCGAAGGTGACCAGCAGGTGCTGCACGATCCGGTGGTCGATCCCGGTCGGCCCTCCCCAGTGGGAGCCGTCGGTGATCCAGGCGAGGGCGTCGGCGAAGAGGTTCACGTCGCTGCCCCCGTCGGGGTCGCCGCCCGCCACGGTGTGGCGATCCGGCCGAGACCGACCAGCAGCACGTCGAGGACGACGGCCAGCAGCATCGTGCCCAGGACGCCGGTGACGATCTCGGCGCGGATGTCGCGCTGGAAGCCGTCGGTGAGCAGGTTGCCGAGGCTCGGGATGCCGACCAGGGCGCCGATCGTCACCAGGCTGACCGTGCTGACGGTGATGACCCGGATCCCCGACAGCAGCACGGGAACGGCGAGCGGCAGGTCGACCTTCCAGAACAGCCCGGAGCGTGAGTAGCCCATCGCCTCGGCCGCCTCGCGCACCCGGGCGTCGACGGAGCGGAACGCGTCGGCCGCCGTGCTCGCCAGCAGGGCGGTGCCGTAGACGGCCAGTGCGACGACCAGGGTCAGGCCGGAGCGCAGCGGGATGCCGAGCAGGACGGGGATGACGATGAGCAGCGGCAGCGCGGGCACGGAGTAGAGCAGGCTCGCGGTGCCCAGGACGACGGTCCCGGCGCGGGGCCAGCGCCAGGCGATCCGGCCGAGCACGATCGCGACGAGCACGCTGACCGCGATGGCGGGCACGGAGAGCCGTACGTGCTGGACGAGCATGTCCAGCACGTACGCGCGGTTGGCGTCGAGCCAGGTCACTCGAGGACACCCACCGGTCGTCCGTCGCCGTCGACGACCACGCTGCGGCCGTCGATCTCGACGGTGCGCAGCGCCCGCTCCGCGCGGTCGGCGCCGATGAAGTCGCGCACGAACTCGTCCGCGGGAGCGGCGACGATCTCCTTCGGGGTGCCCGTCTGGGCGACGATCCCGCCGGTGCGCAGGATGACCACCTCGTCGCCGAGCCGGAACGCCTCGTCGATGTCGTGGGTGACCAGCACGATGGTCTTGCCGAGCTCGGCCTGCAGCTGCAGCAGCTGGTCCTGCAACCCGCGGCGCACGATCGGGTCGACCGCGCCGAACGGCTCGTCCATCAGCAAGACGTTGGGCTCCGCGGCGAGCGCCCGGGCCACCGCGACCCGCTGCTGCTGACCGCCGGAGAGCTGCGCGGGGTAGCGCTTCCCGAGGGCGGGGTCGATCCCGACCCGCTCCAGCAGGGCCAGGGCGGCGTCGCGGGCCGCGCGCTTCGGCGTACCGGTGAGGACGGGGACGGTCGCGACGTTGTCGACCACCCGCCGGTGGGGGAGCAGGCCCCCGGCCTGGGGCACGTAGCCGATGGAGCGGCGCAGCTCGACCTTGTCGAGGTCCTGGACGTCGCGCTCGTCGATCAGCACCGAGCCCGTGGTGGGCTCGACCATCCGGTTGACCATCCGCATCAGCGTGGTCTTGCCGGACCCGGAGGTGCCGACGAGGGCGAGGGTGCGGTGGGAGGGGACGGTGCACGAGAAGCCCGTCACGGCGACGGTGCCGTCGGGGTAGGTCTTGCCGACGTCGCGGAACTCGATCCCCATGCGTGGCACCCTACGGTGCCGGGCGGACAACGGGGTGGAGATGCGCGCCAGCAAGGTGCGGGCACGGTGCGAGGCGCCGCGCCCGGGCGAGGCTCCCGCTCGTCGCGGAACCATCGAGGCGACACCCGGGTTTCGCCCCGATCCGTCGGGTACCACCCGGTCAACCGACGAGAGGAGCACGAACCATGAGCACGATCGAGAAGTCCGTGACCGTCGACGTCCCCGTCCGCACGGCGTACGACCAGTGGACCCAGTTCGAGACCTTCCCGTCCTTCATGGAGGGCGTCGAGGAGGTCCGCCAGCTCGACGACACCCACCTGCACTGGCGAGCCGACATCGCGGGCGTGCACCGTGAGTGGGACGCCGAGATCGTCGACCAGACGCCTGACGAGCGGATCACCTGGCGCGCCCTCGGCGGCACGAAGAACGACGGGACCGTCTCCTTCGCGCCCGACGAGCTCGGCCAGTCGACGCGGGTCACGCTGCGGATGGAGTTCGAGCCCGAGGGGATCGTGGAGAAGACCGGCGACGCGCTGCGGATCATCGACCGGCGCACCGAGGGCGACCTCGAGCGCTTCAAGCAGTTCATCGAGACCCGCGGCACCGAGACCGGTGGCTGGCGCGGCGAGGTGAAGCCGGGGGACGCCGACAACCCGGCGATCTAGTCAGTTTCACCGGCCGGCCGGTGAAACTCGCGCTGGGACGAGGAAGCATCATCGTCCCAGCGCGAGTTTCGTCGTCCAGGCTCGTGGTTATGTCGCCTCGGAGGCGAGCGCCACGATGGCGTCGAACCGCGCACCCATCTGCTCGGCCAGCGCCTGCGCGGCCCTGAGCGGGCGCACCATCACCATGAAGTCGCTGATCAGGCCGTCGTCGTCGAGGACCAGGAAGTCGCAGCCGGTGATGTCCAGGCCGTCCACGGTCGCCTCGAAGACGAGGGCGTGCCCGTGCTCGTCCGACAGCTCGCGCAGGTAGCGGAACTCCTCCAGCACCTCGATCACGTTCGCCAGGATGGCGCCGGTGATCGCCTTGCCCAGGTAGGGCTTGTGGGCCACCGGGCTGCGGAAGACGACGTCCGGCGCCAGGCACGCCTGCATCGCAGCGACGTCGCGGGCCTCGACGGCCGCCCGGAAGGCGGACCCGGCGCTCACGGGGGCGCTCACAGCGCTGCCGCCAGCTCGGTGCCCTGCTTGATCGCGCGCTTGGCATCCAGCTCGGCGGCGAGGTCCGCTCCACCGATCAGGTGCACCCGGCCGGGGAAGTCCGAGGCGAGCAGCTCGTCGTACAGGCCGCGGACCGACTCCTGGCCGGCGCACACGACGACGTGGTCGACGTCGAGCACCTGCGGGGTGCCGTCGACGGTCACGTGGAGGCCGGCGTCGTCGATCCGGTCGTAGGTGACGCCGCTGAGCTGGTGGACGCCGAGGTCCTTGACCGCGGCGCGGTGCACCCAGCCCGACGTCTTGCCGAGGCCCTTGCCCTGCGCCGACTCCTTGCGCTGGAGCAGCCAGACCTCGCGGGCGGGGGTGCGCGGCGCCTTGTCGGTCACACCACCGCGTACGACGGCCGGGTCGGCGACACCCCAGTGCGCCTTCCACTCCTCGACCGTCTCGGGCGTGTGCGCCAGGAGCTCGGTCACGTCGAAGCCGATGCCGCCCGCGCCCATCACCGCGACCCGGGCGCCCACGGCGACGCGGCCGGTGATCGCGTCGGGGTAGGAGACGACCTTCGCGTGGTCGATGCCGGGGATGCGCGGCGTGCGCGGCTCGACACCGGTGGCGACCACGACCTCGTCGTACCCGGTCAGCACGTCGGGCGTGGCCCGGGTCGCGAGCTTCACGTTGACGCCGAGGACCTCCATGCGCCGGCGGAAGTAGCGCAGCGTCTCGGCGAACTCCTCCTTGCCGGGGATCTGCATGGCCAGCCGGAACTGCCCGCCCAGCTCGTCGGAGGCCTCGAAGAGGGTGACGTCGTGGCCGCGCTCGGCGGCGCTGACGGCGGTCGCGAGGCCGGCCGGGCCACCCCCGACGACGGCGACGCGCTTCGCGCGGCGGGTCGGGCTGAGCACCAGCGTGGTCTCGTGGCAGGCGCGGGGGTTGACCAGGCAGGAGGCCCGCTTGGCCTGGAAGGTGTGGTCGAGGCAGGCCTGGTTGCAGCCGATGCAGGTGTTGATCTCGTCGGCGCGGCCGTCGCGGGCCTTGGTGACGAGGTCGGCGTCGGCGAGGAACGGGCGGGCCATCGAGACCAGGTCGACGCCCTGCTCCAGCACGGACTCCGCGACGTCGGGGGTGTTGATCCGGTTGCTCGCGCACACCGGGATCGAGACCTCGGCCTTGAGCCGCAGCGTGCTGTCGACCCATGCGCCGCGCGGGACGCTGGTGACGATCGTGGGGACCCGCGCCTCGTGCCAGCCGATGCCGGTGTTGAAGACGCTGGCCCCGGCCTCCTCGAGCTTGTGCGCGAGGTCGACGGTCTCCGCCCAGGTCTGGCCGTCGGGGACGAGGTCGAGCAGCGACATCCGGTACATGACGAAGAAGTCCGGCAGCTCCTGGCGGATCCGGCGCACGACCTCGACGGGGAAGCGCATCCGGTTCTCGGCCGAGCCGCCCCACTTGTCGCTGCGACGGTTCGTGCGTGCCGCGAGGAACTGGTTGATCAGGTAGCCCTCGGAGCCCATCACCTCGATGCCGTCGTACCCGGCCTTCTGCGCGAGCTTCGCCGACGCGACGAAGTCGTCGATGGTCCTCTCGACCGCGCGTCCGGACAGGGCGGACGCCTTGAACGGGGTGATCGGCGACTTGGTCGCGCTCGCCGAGACGCTGAACGGCGTGTAGCCGTAGCGGCCCGCGTGCAGCAGCTGCAGCGCGATCCTGCCGCCGTTCGCGTGGACCGCCTCGGTCACCCGCTGATGGCGGTGCGCGTTGAGTCGGGTGGTCATCTGCGAGCCGAACGGCAGCAGCCAGCCGCGCACGTTGGGGGAGTAGCCGCCCGTGACAATCAGGCCGACGCCGCCGGCCGCGCGCTCGGCGAAGTACGCCGCGAGCTCGTCGATGTGCCAGGGCCGGTCCTCGAGGCCGGTGTGCATCGAGCCCATCACCGCGCGGGACTGGAGCTCCAGGCCGCCGACGGTGGCCGGGGTGGTGAGCAGGGGGTAGGCGGTCATCGGGACTCCTTGCGGGTGTGGGCGTCGAGGTACTCGGTCAGCCAGCGGATCCAGAACTCCTCCATCAGGAGGCCGCCGCGCAGCACGAGGTAGATGTCGAGGTCGGCGTCGTCGAGGGCGCTCGGGTCGGGGAAGTCGCGCGCGGCCAGGTACTCGTAGAGCGAGAGCCGCTTGGTGTGCTCGTCGAGCTGACGGCGCAGGTCGTCGAGGAGCGCCGCACGGTCGCCGTACGACGCCCCGCGCATCTTGACGCCGACGCTGCTGCGCATGGCGTCGGGCGTGGTCGGCTCGCCGATCCAGCGGGCCAGCTCGGCGCGGCCGGCGTCGGTGACGGCGTACACCTTCTTGGTGGGTCGGTCGGCCTGCGCGACGGCCTCGGAGGTGATCCAGCCGTCGCCCTCCATCCGGCCCAGCACGCGGTAGATCTGCTGGTGGGTCGCCGACCAGAAGAACCCGATCGACGCGTCGAAGCGCCGCACCAGGTCCGAGCCGGAGGCGGCGCGTTCGCTCAGCGACACGAGGATCGCGTGCTCGAGGGCCATGGCCCCAGCGTGCCCCAGGCCGCGAGGCTATGCAACTAGTTGCGCAACTTGTTTCAGGTGGTGCGCGTCACGCCGAGGCGCGGCGGCGCAGGAATCGCCGCTGAAGAGGTGATGCCCGCACGCCCCACCGTTCGCAGGGCCCGCGGCGGGGATCGCCGGACGTCAGCGCAGCGCTCGGAACTCCTTCATCCGCCGGAGGTAGCCGCGCAGCCGCACCGCGGGCACCGGGCGCGGCCAGTCGCCGGCGCGGAACCAGGCGTCCGAGCCGCCGTCGACGAAGACGACGCTGCCGCACAGGAAGTCCGCGGCGTCGGAGAGCATGAACACCACCCACGCGGCCAGCTGGCCGGCGTCGCCGAAGCCGCCGATCGGGACCGGGAACGCCCTGATCCGCTTCGCCTCCGCGGGAGTCGCGAGCTGCTGCTCGAGCAGCGGCGTGAGGATCGCGCCCGGAGCGATCGCGTTGAGCCGGATGCCGGCGCCGGCCCACTCGGGGGTGACGGCCTCGCGGCGCACCCACTGGCTGACGGCGATCTTGCTGGCGCCGTAGGCGAAGGACGGCGCCATCCTCCCGAACCTCCGCAGCGAGCCGAGCGCCTTCGGCACGTCGCGCTCCAGCAGGGCACGGACGGCGCGGCGCGGCACCATCGGCATGGTCGTCGTGGAGTTGCTGGAGAACACGACGACCTTCGCCCGCTGGGCGGCGGCCAGCGCCGGGCGCCAGGCGTCGAGCAGCTCGACGACGCCGAGGTAGTTGACCTCGGCGATCAGCCGGGCGCGGTCCCGGCCGGGCGCCGGGCCGAGGCCCGCCGCCAGGACCGCGCCGTCGAGCACGCCACCCGCGCGGTCGAGGACGGCGGCGGCCGCCGTACGCCGTCCGTCCGGGGTGGAGAGGTCCGCGACGACGTCGGCGTCCTTGAGGTCGACGCCGATGACGGTGTGGCCGTCGGCGACGAGCCGCGCGACGACGGCGGCGCCCATGCCGGAGGCGGATCCGGTGACTGCGTAGGTACCCACGCAGCCGACTCTAGAACAGGTTCTAGTTGGCCAGGGCGCGATCGGCCCGTTCCCGGGTCACCTCGGCCCACGGGCTCCACAGGAACCACCGCGGCAGGGCGTCGAGGAGGCGGGGGAGCCCGGCGACCTCGAGCCGCCCGGCGTCGAGCGCCTCCTGCCACGTGCAGTAGCCCTGGAAGACGTCGGAGAGGGCCGGGGTGCTGCCGGTGACCTCGACGTCGACGGCGAAGCCCGGGTGCTGGAGGCACACCGAGACCTCCGAGCGCTCCATGACCAGCCAGATGGTGACGGCCTCGGGCGCGGTGTGCCGGAACTCCACGACCGTGCGGCCCGGCGGCAGCCGCTCGAGGTCGACGCGGCGGTGCATCCACCACATCAGCGTGGTCGGGGCGACGTCGTGGGGGCGCAGCTCCTCGAAGAGCCACTCGATCGCCCAGCGCCCGAGGCTGTCGATCACCCGCTCGAGGTCGCGGCCGGCCGGCGTGAGGTGGTACTCGCTCCCGCGTCCCGTCGGTGCCGGCCAGGTCTCGAGCACGCCGCGGCGCTCGAGGTGACGCAGGCGCTGCACGAGCAGCGAGCGCGAGATGCCGGGCAGCGCCCGGGCGATGTCGTTGAAGCGGGTGTTCCCGAGCACCAGCTCCCGGATGATGAGCGGCGTCCAGCGGTCCGCGACCACCTCGGACGCCATCGAGACGGGGCAGTAGTTGCCGTAGTCGGGCATCTGCCCATGGTGCTCCCCGGCGCCGGCCACGGGTAGTCCAGAAGTTGGACCAGCCGGGTCGTCTTCCTGGACTGGAGGCGGCCGTCCCGCGGCCGGACATTGGTTCCATGACCAGCACACTCCAGCCCACCGCCACCCCGACCACCGCCACCCCGACCACCGCCACTCCCGCCGAGCGGGCCGCCGCCATCGGTCCCCGCATCGCCGCCCACGCCGCGCGCCACGACGTCGAGGGGAGCTTCGTCTCCGAGGCGTACGACGAGCTGCGGGCCGCGGGCCTGCTCCGGGCCGCCGTCCCCGTCGAGCTCGGCGGCGGTGGTGCCACCATCCGTGACCTGGTGGCGCTGCAGCGCGAGCTCGGGCACCACTGCGGCGCGACCGCCCTCGCCAGCGCCATGCACCAGCACGTCGTCGCGTTCACCGCCTGGCGCTACCGCCGCGGGCTGCCCGGTGCGGAGGCCACGCTGCGCCGGGTCGCCGAGGAGCAGATCCTCCTCGTGTCGACCGGGGGCGGCGACTACACGCAGCCGCAGGGCGAGGCGGTCAAGGTCGACGGCGGCTACCGGGTCACCGGTCGCAAGCGCTTCGCGAGCCAGTCGCGGCACGGCACCGTCATCTCGACGATGGCCTGCTACGACGATCCCGCCCAGGGGCGACGCGTCCTCAACCTCGCCGTCCCGGTCGCCGCGGAGGGCGTCACCGTCGCCGACAACTGGGACACCCTCGGCATGCGGGGCACCGCCAGCAACGACATCGATCTCGTCGACGTCTTCGTCCCCGACGACAAGGTCCTCGCCAACCGACCGTGGGGTGTGGTCGACCCGCCCCTCCAGGTCATCTCCAGCATCGCCTTCCCGATCATCAGCGGCGCCTACCTGGGTGTCGCCGAGGCGGCGTACGGCGCCGCGGTGGCCGCGGCCGCCCGCCGGGCCGACGACGTGGTGGTCCAACGGCAGGTCGGCGTGATGCGCGCGAAGCTCCAGGTCGCGGGCTGGGCCCTCGACGGTGCCCTCGCCCTGGTCGGTGAGGACCCCACGCCGTCCCGGGCGACCGTGCTGGCGGTGATGAACGCCAAGGCGGAGGTCGCCCGGGCCGGCGTCGAGGTGTGCGACCTCGCGATGGAGGTCGCCGGTGGGCCGGCCTTCTTCCGCGGCTCCGTGGTCGAGCGGGCCTATCGCGACGTCCGGGCCGCGAAGTTCCACCCGTTCACGCCCGAGCAGACGCTGGTCCTCCTCGGCGCCGACGCGCTCGGCGAGCCGGTGCCGATCGCGCAGTGAGCCCCGGCCGGGCGGCGGTCAGTGGGGGCCGCCGAGCACGCCGGCGTCGTAGGCCTCGAGGACCGACGCCTTGTCGCCGGCCGTGAGCGTGCCGTCGCTCACCGCCTGGTCGAGCCGGTCGGAGAGGTCCTGGCGACGCTCGGCGTCGTGGGCCGCCCGGACGTCGTCCAGTGCGGCGCTCACCTTCGCCTCGTCCAGGCCGAGCTCCTCGGCCAGTGCCTTCGCGAGCGCGGCCTCGCGCTCGGCGCGCTCGGCGTCGGTCGGCGGGGCGGGTCGCTCGCCGTCGGCGGGGCGGGCGGCGTCGCCGGGCCCCAGCTGGTCGCGCACGGCGTCGAAGGCGTCCTTCAGGTCGTCCTCGCTGACGCCGAGGGCCTTCGCCAGCGCGGCGGCGTCGAGGCCGGGGCCGTGCCCGCCCGGACCGCCGGGGCCGGGCCGGCCCGGGTCGGCGCCCTGCGTGCTGGACGAGCCGGTCGAGCCGGTCGTGTCGTCGGCGTTCGCGGCCAGCGCGGTGGCGCTCGCGCCGCCGGCGACGGCGCCGGCGGCCAGCAGGGCGGCGGCGCGCATGCGGTACTTGCTCATCGGTGCTCCTCTCGGGTCGCCCGCGTCGGTGCGGGCCTGGCTCGAACCTTCCGGGGCCCGGCTGGGCCCCGGCTGCGGTCGTGCTGGCAGGACGCTGTGAGTCCTGCCATGCGTCAGTCTTGACTAACGCGTTAGTCCTGACTAACGTGTCCGGGGTGACCGACCCGTTCAGCGCCGCAGCGGAGCCCACCCGGCGCCGCCTGCTCCAGCTGCTCGCGGCCGGTCCGCGGGGTGTCACCGAGCTGGCCGAGCAGTTCCCGGTCACCCGGTCCGCGATCAGCCAGCACCTGCTGGTGCTGGTCGACGCCGGCCTGGTCGAGGCGGAGAAGTCCGGCCGGCAGCGGATCTACCGCGTCGTGCCCGACGGCCTGCGTCGCCTGCAGGCCGAGATCGACCGGTTCTGGACCGCCGAGCTCGACCTGCTCGTCGCCGACGCCCACGACCTCGCCGACCGCTGCACCCAGGAGGAGCCATGACCTATCGCAAGACCGTCACCCTGCCCGTCCCGCCCGAGGACGCCTTCGCGCTCGTCACCCGGCCGGAGCGGCTGCGCCGCTGGCTGACGGTGAGCGCCCGCCTCGACCTGCGCGCCGGCGGCGAGTGGCGCTGGACCGTCACGCCCGGCAACGTCGCGGCCGGCGCCGTCCGCGAGGTGGAGCCGGGCCGCCGCCTCGTCCTCGACTGGGGCTGGGACCAGATGCCCGGTGACGACGGGGCCCTGGGCACGGTCACCATCACCGTCGAGCCCGCGGACGGCGGCTCCACCGTCACGCTCGTCCACGAGGGCCTCACCGCCGAGCAGGAGGCGAGCCACGCCGAGGGCTGGGACCACTTCCTCGACCGCCTCGCCGTCGCCGGTCGCGAGGGGGACGCCGGTCCCGACGACTGGGCCGCCGCCCCGGACCCGATCGACGAGATCATCGCGGGGGAGGCCGCTCTCGCGGTGCTCCAGCACGTCCTGCGCCAGGTCGGCCCCGACGACGCCACCCGCCCCACACCGTGCAGCGAGTTCACCGTCGACGAGCTCACCGAGCACCTGCTCGACTCGCTGGTCTCCTTCGGCACCATGGCGGGCGCCGAGCTGGTGCGCCGTGACGGCACCGACCTCGAGGACACCGTCGCCCTCCTCGCTGCTGACGTGCTCGAGGCGTGGCGCCGCCGGGGCCTGGACGGGATGGCGCCCAGCCCGTTCGGCGAGGCGCCCGCACCGTTCCTGGCCGGCATCGTCCCGGTCGAGCTGCTGCTGCACGCCTGGGACTACGCCCAGGCCACCGGCGCGGTCATCACGGTCAGTGACGCGCTCGTGGAGTACGTCACGGGGCTCGCCGAGAAGCTCGTCCCCGGCGCCCGCGGCCGGGCGTTCGGCGACGAGGTCGTCGCGCCGGTCGACGCCGACGCGCTGACCCGGCTGGCGGCGTACTCGGGGCGCACGCCGCTCGCCCTGGTCTGACGCCGCGACCCACGCGGTGACGCTGCCCACAGGTGAACCGGTGGTGGGGTACGCTGGCCCCACCACCGGACGCCGTCCTCCCGACGGGAACCCGGTGACGTACGCCGATCGGTGCCCTCCCGCAGCAGCGCGAGCCGCCGGTCGATCCTGCTGAAGACCGGGGTCGCCGTGTGTCGGCGGCCGCTTGGAAGGACACCTGTGGCTCGAGGAGGCCAGCGGGGCGCGACGCAGCAGCGTCGCGGCTCGCAGTCGGCGCGGACGCGTCGCAACGAAGAGGGCATCATCCCGCAGCTGGCGCGCGCGGTGCGCGAGGTCGAGGCGGCGGTCGCGCGGCGCTCGGCGATGCCGGAGGTGCGCGCGAAGTTCCAGGTCGTCGCGCTGCTGGCGCGCGAGGAGCGGACCCGGGTCAAGAACGACACCGGGCTGTCCGACAGCCGCCGGGGCGAGGAGCTCAAGCGGCTCGACGGGATCGCGACGATCCTGGCCCAGACCGCGGCGCGCGACAGCACGCTCTTCACGCTGCTCGACGAGAACGCCGAGATCTCGGAGTCGGCCAAGGCGATGCGGCGCGAGCTGCTGCGCAAGGCCGGCGTCGACGAGCCGGAGCCCGAGCCGACCCCGGTCGCCGTCGACCCCGAGCTGGCGGCGCTGGCGGAGAAGCGGGTCACGCCGCTGTCGGTGCAGGCCTACCAGCTCTCGCACCCGTTCCTCGCGCCCGACTTCGCGCACGCCCGGGTCAAGGTCCCGCCGCGCCGGCTGGCCGGCTGGGAGCTGCTCGAGCCGCTGTTCCGCTCCTTCGAGCGCGCCGCGCCGGACGCCCCGGCGTGCATGCCGCTGCCGGAGGCCGACCAGCTCACCGCGCTGACCGGCCGGCACGCGCCGGTCGGGCGCGAGCTGATGGAGCACCAGGCCCAGCTCATCGCCTCGGCCGCCGAGGGGCATCGCACCTACCTGCTCGCCGACGAGCCCGGTCTCGGCAAGACGGCCCAGGCGCTGCTCGCCGCCGAGGCCGCCGGCGCCTTCCCGCTGCTGGCCGTGGTCCCCAACGTCGTCAAGACCAACTGGGCCCGCGAGGTCGAGATCTGGACGCCCAACCGCCGCGCCACCGTGCTCCACGGCGACGGTGACGACGCCGACGGATTCGCCGACGTGTTCGTCGTCAACTACGAGATCCTCGACCGCCACGTCGGCTGGCTCGGCACCCACGGCTTCCGCGGGATGATCGTCGACGAGGCGCACTACATCAAGAACAAGACCTCGCAGCGCTCCCAGAACGTGCTCGAGATCGCCTCGCGGATCCGCTCCCGGATCGCGCGGCCGCTGATGATGGCGCTGACCGGCACCCCGCTGATCAACGACATCGAGGACTTCCGGGCGATCTGGCAGTTCCTCGGCTGGATCGACAACGTGGTGCCGCAGGGCCACCTGATGGAGGCGCTGGAGGAGACCGGGCTGACCCCGGCCGACCCGGCGTTCTACCCGGCCGCCCGTCGCGCCGTGATCGAGCAGGGCATCGTGCGGCGCCGCAAGATCGACGTGGCCGCCGACATCCCGGCCCGCCGGATCGCCGACATCCCGGTCGAGCTCGAGGGCGATGCCGGCCGCTCCATCCGCAAGGCCGAGCAGGAGCTGGCCCGCCGCATGGTGGAGAGGTACGACGCCGCGATCGCCACCCGCCGCACCGGCGCCGAGGTCGAGGGCATCGACCACCGCCTGGTCCGCCAGGTCGCCGGCTGGGAGCGCGAGGACAACTCGACCAAGACGGGCGAGAACGTCTTCACGATGATGCGCCGCATCGGCCAGGCCAAGGCCGGGCTCGCGGCCGACTACACCGCCCAGCTGGCGCGCAACGTCGGCAAGGTCGTGTTCTTCGCCAAGCACATCGACGTCATGGACACCGCCGAGAAGACCTTCGCCGAGCGGGGGATCCGCTACAGCTCGGTGCGCGGCGACCAGTCCTCCACCACGCGGCAGAAGGAGATCGACGCCTTCGTCAACGACCCGGACGTCCAGGTCGCGGTCTGCTCGCTGACCGCGGCCGGCGTCGGCCTCAACCTGCAGGTGGCGTCCAACCTGGTGCTCGCCGAGCTCTCCTGGACCGACGCGGAGCAGACGCAGGCGATCGACCGGGTGCACCGGATCGGCCAGGCCGAGCCGGTCACGGCGTGGCGCGTGATCGCGACGCAGACCCTCGACACCCGCATCGCCGAGCTGATCGACAAGAAGGCCGGGCTCGCCGCCCGCGCCCTCGACGGTGCCGGCGAGGAGGTCGAGGGCGGGGCCATCGACCTGCAGACCGAGGCGCTGGTCGCCCTGCTCACCGCAGCGCTGGAGGCCCGCGGGGACTGATCCTTGTCACACTCCGCCGACCCGTCTCGTCCACCTGTCATGGACACGAAGCTCGCCGTGGCAGGCGGAACGGGACTGGTCGGCGCGATGGTGGTCGAGGAGGTACGACGCATCGGCGCCACGCCGGTCGTGGTCGCCCGTTCGCGGGGGATCGACCTCACCACCGGTGAGGGACTCGCAGCGGCGCTCGACGGAGTCGAGGCGGTGATCGACGCCAGCAACGTCGACACGATGAGCGCGAAGCGCTCGATCGCCTTCTTCGAGGCGGCCACCGCGCACCTGCTCGCGGCGGGTGCCGTGGCCGGCGTGCGCCACCACGTGGCGCTCTCCATCGTCGGCTGCGACCGCGTGGACCTGCCCTACTACCTGGGCAAGAGGCGCCAGGAGGAGCTGGTCGCGGCCGGGCCGGTGCCGTGGTCGGTGCTGCGCGCCACCCAGTTCCACGAGTTCGCCGGCCAGCTGGTCGAGCGCAGTCCGCGGCCGTTCGCGATGGCGCCACGGATGCGCACCCAGCCGGTCGCGGCCCGCGAGGTCGCCGCGGCGCTGGTCGCCGCCGCGCTCGGCGAGCCCGCCGGCCTGCTGCCCGACCTGGCCGGGCCGTGCCCGGAGGACGTGGGCCGGATGGTGCGCGACGTGGTGCGCGAGCGCGGACCGCGACGGCTCGTCGTACCCGTGCCGATGGCGGGCCGCACCGGCCGCCAGGTGCAGGACGGTGGCCTGCTGCCCGGCGACGGTGCCACGCTGGGCACCGTGACGTTCGACGACTGGCTCGCGCATGTGTGACCCGGTCGCGCGGGTGCAGGCGCTGGCGGGGGAGTACGACGCCCTGCGCCCGCGGATGGTCCGTGTCGCCTACGCCATCCTCGGCACGCGCGCCGAGGCCGAGGACGTCGTCGCCGACTGCTGGATCCGACTCGTCGAGGCCGACGCGCGGGAGCCGGTCCGCGACCTCACCGGCTGGCTGACCGTCACCGTCGCCCGCGCCGCCACCGACGTGCTGCGCTCGGCGCGCGTGCGCCGCGAGGAGTACGTCGGCCCGTGGCTCCCGGAGCCCTTCGTCGCCGCGCCCGATCCCGCCGACCGGGTGACCCTCGAGGAGACGGTGAGCTACGCGCTGGCGGTCGTCCTGGAGTCGCTCTCGCCCGCGGAGCGGACGGCCTGGGTGCTGCACGACGTCTTCGGGATGGGCTTCGCGGAGGTCGCCGGGGTCGTCGGCCGCAGCCCGGCCGCCGTGCGTCAGCTCGCGTCCCGCGCCCGGGCGCACCTCGCCGCCCAGCCCGCACGCTTCGAGGTCGACCGCTCCGTCCACGAGGAGGTGCTCGGCCGTTTCCTCGCCGCGGCCGCCGGCGGCGACCTCGCCGCACTGCTGGACGTGCTCGACCCCGACGTCGTGTGCACCTCGGACGGAGGCGGCGTCGTCAGCGCCGCCCGCCGGCCGGTCCACGGTGCCGACCGGGTCGCCCGGTTCCTGGTCGGCCTGGTCGCCAAGTACGTCGGCGACGTCGAGGTCGAGCTGGTCGAGGCCAACGGCGCCCCCGCCGTCGCGCTGCGCGAGGACGGCGTGCTCACCTCGCTGATGGTCCTGACCGTCGTCGAGGGCCGCGCCACCCGGGTCGACCTGCTGCGGGCGCCGGCCAAGCTGGCTGCCGCCGACCTCTGACCCGGCTCAGGCGTGGTTGAACCGCAGCCCGTCCGGCACCTGGTCCGGACTGTCGGCGTACGCGCTCATCGCCTGCGTCGCGCGCCGGAAGTACGCCGAGATCTGGTGCCCGGTGTGCCCGTCGATGCCGACGTCGGCCAGGGCCCGGTCGAACAGCTCGAGGCAGACCTCGTCGAGCTCGGCGTGCTCGCCGTTGCCGGCGTGCAGGCGCTGCATCGAGCTCTCGTCGCCGTAGCCCGCGGTGTAGAGGGCGGGACCGCCGAGCGCCTCGCTGAGGTAGGCCGCCAGCCGCTCGTCGTGCCGGGGGTGCAGGTCGTGCTCGAAGGGGTGGGCCGCGACCGGGTCGGCCAGGCACAGGTCGTGCCACCGGACGCACAGGTCGAGGAGGGCGTCGAAGCCGCCTGCCTGCTCGTAGAGCGTGCTCACGCGATCAGGGTGCCGTGGCTTCGGGTGCCTGTCGAGTGGTGGCGAGCCTTCGGTCGACCCAGCCGAAGCCGGCGACGAGGCCGGCGAACAGTGCGGTGATCCCGAGGCACACGACGGCCACCGAGCCCCAGCCCTCCTCGCGGAAGTCGAGGAACGGGTAGGGCACCCAGCGGGTCGCGCCGGCGACCGACAGCGTCACCGCCACCCAGGCGATCGGCCAGGCGAAGGCGACCGCGACCGCCCGGCCGTCGACCCGGGGCCGCGGCCCGAACGCGAACCAGCCGACCACCGCCAGGACCGGGACCAGCATGTGCAGCATCTTGTCGGCCAGCCAGTCCGCGCCGTTCAGGTCCAGCAGCGGGCGGAGCAGGAAGAAATGCACCAGCCCGGTGACGGTGATCCCGACCGTCGAGGCGAGGCGCAGCGCCCGGAACGCCGGGCCGTCGCGGAAGGGGTCGCGGGCGAGCAGCGCCGTGGCGACGGCGACGAGGATGTTGCTCTGGATCGTGAAGTAGGCGATGAACCGGGCCAGGCGCAGGCCCAGGCCGGGCGGCTCGACCTCGTCGAGGACGCGGCCGCCCTCGACCACCAGGACCAGCTGGAGCACGAGCGCGGCGCCGGTCACCACCGCCGTCAGCGTGTGCCAGGCGCGGGCGTTGCGCATCAGCCCTCCTCGCCGTCGACGACAGGTGGTGTGAGCAGACGCTGGATCGCGTCGCCGTACGTCGCGATGACCACATCGGGGTCGGCGGCGGTGACGATCGGGTCGCGCTGCAGGAAGAGCAGGTTGAGCAGGCCCCCGAGCTGGGCGACGGCGAGCGCGACCCGGAGCTCGGGGTGGGGGCCGGTGAGGCGCGGGGCCAGCGGGCCGACGTACGTCTCCGCGGTGTGGCGGATCATCTCCTCGCGGACCTGGTCGTGGTGGGCGGCCTGGGCCAGGGCGACGTAGCGCTGACGGATGATCGGCCGGCGGGGGTCGAGGAAGTACGCGACCAGGCGCCTGCCGACGGTCTCGAGCGGTCCGTCGAGGACGGTGCCGATGCCGAGCGAGGTGTCGACGGTGCGCAGGAAGAGCGCCTCCTTGGACCCGAAGTGCCGGATCACGAGCGCCGGATCGACTCCGGCGGCCGCGGCGATCGCGCGGACCGAGGCGCCGTCGAAGCCGCGCTCGGCGAACAGGCTGCGCGCGGCGTCCTCGATCGCGCTGCGGGTGGCGAGGCCGGCGGGGCGCAGCTCGCGGGGGCGCCGCGCGTCGGCGGAGGTCTTCGTCACAGCGCAACGGTAGGGCATGGCCGACGTGGGTCAACGCTGTTGACACATCGCTCGTCAACGCCGTTGACTCTGTCCTCGTGACTGCGACCTCTCCTGCGCCGGCGACCGGCGCGCCCGGCACCGGCACGGCGCACGGCGCCGCCCGCTCGGGGCTGCTGATCGTGGCCGTCCTGTGCTTCGGCGGCCTGACCGCCTCGCTCACCCAGACCATGGTGATCCCGATCCAGGGCGAGCTCGGCCGGCTGCTGCACACCAGCGAGGCCAACGCCTCGTGGGTGGTGACCGCGACCCTGGTCGCCGCCGCCGTGGCGATGCCGATCGCGGGACGGCTCGCCGACCTCCACGGCAAGCAGCGGGTCCTGGTCGTCAGCGCGCTGGTGCTCGTGGTCGGCTCGTTGGTCTGCGCGCTGAGCGGGAGCCTGGCGCCGATGCTCGTCGGCCGCCTGCTGCAGGGCTGCGCAATGGGCTTCGTCCCGGTCGGGATCGCGCTGCTGCGCGAGGTCACCCCGCCGCGGCTCACCGCGACCGCGATGGCCGCGATGAGCGCGACCCTCGGCGTCGGCGGCGCGGTCGGCCTGCCGCTGTCCGCGTGGATCGTGCAGGACTTCAGCTGGCACACCCTGTTCTGGGTCTCCACCGGCCTGGCCGCCGTCGTCGCGCTGGCCGTGGTGCTGCTCGTGCCGCACGTGCGCGACGCCGAGCCCGGCGGCTTCGACCTGCTCGGCGCGGTGGGCCTGGGCGTCGGCCTGGTGGCGCTGCTGGTGGCCGTGTCGAAGGGCAACGAGTGGGGCTGGGGCGACGGCCGCACCCTCGGCCTGCTGGTCGCCGCCGTCCTCGTGCTGCTCGCCTGGGGCGGCTACGAGCTGCGCACCCCCGACCCGTTGTGCGACCTGCGCACCACCGCCCGCCGGCCGGTGCTGCTCACCAACCTCGCCGCCGTCGCGATCGGCTTCGGCATGATGGCGCAGGCGATCGTGATCCCGCGCCTGCTCCAGTCGCCGGCCGCGACCGGCTACGGGCTCGGCCAGAGCCTGCTCGAGACCGGCCTGTGGATGGCTCCCGGTGGTCTCGTGATGATGGTGTTCTCGCCGGTGTCCGGCCGCCTGATCCGGGCCATCGGCGCCCGGGCGACGCTGATGATCGGCGGCGCCGTGCTCGGCCTCGGCTACCTGTTCGCCCTCGTCCTCATGGACGCCGCCTGGCAGATGATGATCGCCACCTGCATCACCTCCGCCGGCGTCGGCATCGGGTACGCCGCCATGCCGACGCTGATCCTCGAGTCCGTGCCGCTCGCCGAGGCAGGCTCCGCGGTCGGGATCAACGGCCTCGTGCGCTCGATCGGCACCAGTGTGTCGTCGGCCGCCATGGCGGCGATCCTGACGGCCTCGACCCTCGACCTGGGCGGCTACGCGCTGCCCACCGAGAAGGCCTTCGCGATCTGCTTCGGGGTGGGCGCCGCGGCCGCCTTCGTGGGCGTGCTGCTGGCGGCCGCCGTCCCGCGCCGACGGGACGCCGTTCCTCTTTGACAGACGTTCAATAGGCGTGACAACCGATCACGGGTAAATCCGGAACCTCTCCGTTCACCGTTCGTTGATACCGACGAAACGACGGGTGCGGTGACTGGGGGGTTCCGCACCGTCGCAGCGGCCCCGGGGCATCGCCCCGGGGCCGCGCTTCGTCGTACCGGTCCGGCCCGTGCCCGTGCCCGTCTCTAGGCAAGGATGGTCCCGTGTCCGGCCCGCTGATCCCCTCCGACCCGACGACCGACGCCGTGCGCCGCAGCGCGCTGCGCAAGATGCGCACGGTCGCGGTGTCGCTGCTCCTGCTCGCCGCCGCGGTCTACCTCGCCACCCTGGGCAAGGACGGCGCCTGGGGCTACGTCAACGCCGGCGCGGAGGCCTCGATGGTCGGTGCCATCGCGGACTGGTTCGCCGTCACGGCGCTGTTCAAGCACCCGCTCGGCCTGCCGATCCCGCACACCGCGCTGGTGCCCAAGCGCAAGGACGACCTCGGCAAGGGCCTCGAGCAGTTCGTGGGGGAGAACTTCCTGCAGGAGGACATCATCCGCGAGCGGGTCCTCGGGGTGCAGATCGCCCAGCGCGTGGGCGACTGGCTCGCCGTGCCCGCCAACGCCGAGCGGGTCGTGACCGAGGGTTCGGAGATCGCCGCGCTGGCACTCGGCAAGGTCCGCGACGACCACATCGAGGCGCTGGTGACCGAGGCACTGGTGCCGCGCTTCCGCGAGGAGCCGATCGCGCCGCTGCTCGGCGGACTGCTCGCCGAGGCGATCCGCGACGACCTCCACCACGGCCTGGTCGACCTGATGCTCGAGGAGATGCACGGCTGGCTGCTCGCCAACCCCGACACGGTCCACGACGTGCTGGGGGAGCGGGCCCCGTGGTGGGCACCCGACTCGGTCAACACCTACGTCATCAACCGCCTGCACCTCGAGATGGTCCGCTGGCTCGCCGAGATCCGCGACAGGCCCGACCACCGGGCCCGCCGCGCGCTCGACTCGATGCTCGGCCAGCTCGCCGACGACCTGCTGTCCAACCCGGCCACCCAGGAGCGTGCCGAGCGGCTCAAGGACCGCGTCCTCGACCACCCGGCCGTCATCGCCAGCGCGATCTCGCTGTGGCAGGCCCTGCGCAAGGCGCTGCTCACCTCCCTCGGCGACCCTAACGGCGCCGTGCGCCGTCGCCTGCTCGTCGAGCTCGACGGCGCCTGCGCCCGCCTGCGCTCCGACGCTGCGCTGCGCGAGCGGATCGACACGATGGCGGCCGGCGCCGCGGTCTTCGCCGTCGACAGGTACGGCGCCGAGCTGACCGCCGTCATCACCCACACCATCGAGCGGTGGGACGGCAAGGAGGCGGCCCGGCGCATCGAGCTGCACGTCGGGCGCGACCTGCAGTTCATCCGGATCAACGGCACCATCGTCGGTGGCCTGGTGGGGGTCCTGATCCACACGATCTCGGTGGTGCTTCACTGATGGCCATGTTCGGCCGAAAGCGGAAGGATCCGCAGCCCGAGGGCCCGGTGCCCGTCGACGTCCCCATCCGGGACGAGTCGATCCGGCTCGGTCAGTTCCTCAAGCTCGCCAACCTCGTCGACTCGGGGGCCGAGGCCAAGCCGGTGATCGCCGACGGGCTGGTCAAGGTCAACGGCGAGGTCGACACCCGCCGGGGGCGGCAGCTGCGCGTCGGGGACGTCGTGGAGCTGCAGGGGCAGGCTGCCCGGGTCGCCGACGGCGACGTACCGGACAACCTGCCCTGGTGAGTCGGGTGGAGCAGGGAGTCAGCTGACGCCCAGCAGGTCGACGACGAAGATCAGCGTCTCGCCGGGCTTGATGACGCCGCCGGCGCCGCGGTCGCCGTACCCGAGGTGCGGCGGGATGACCAGCTGACGGCGGCCACCGACCTTCATGCCCTGCACGCCGGTGTCCCAGCCCTGGATGACCTGGCCGATGCCGAGGCGGAACTGCAGCGGGGTGCCACGGTTGTACGACGCGTCGAACTCCTCGCCGCTGGACAGGGCGACGCCGACGTAGTGGACCGACACGGTGCTGCCGGCGGTGGCCTCCTCACCCTCGCCGACGGTGAGGTCGGTGATGACGAGGTCGGTGGGCGGGGTGGGGTCGACGAAGTCGATCTCGGGCTTCTGGCTCATCCGGCCAGCGTAGATGAGTCCGGCCGGGGGATCGCACGCAGCGCACGCTGCCGGGCCGGGCCCGGCCGGAGGGCGTGTCGGCCGCCTCGTCCATCGATGCCTCACCACTCGCGGCAGCGGGTTAGGCTGCGCCCAGCGTCCCAACCGTCGGGTGGCTGGGGCATGGGGGCAGGGACGTCTCGGGGGTGGGACAAGTGCGGGTCAACGCGACGGGCGCCGAGTCCTGGGCGTCGCCGGGGCACGCCACGCGTCTCGTGCACGCCGCCGGGACCCACCCGGGCCGGGTCCGAGAGGTCAACGAGGACTCCTCCCTGGTCGCGCCGCCCGTCTTCCTCGTCGCCGACGGCATGGGCGGCTACGCGCGTGGCGACGTCGCGAGCCGGCTGGTGGTCGAGTCCTTCGAGTCGCTCGCCAGCCTCCACCAGGTGCAGCCGGCCGACGTCGAGGCGGCGATCGCCACCGCGCAGACGCGGGTCGCCTCGCTGGCCGCCGAGTTCAGCTCCGCGCCCGGCTCGACGCTGGTCACGGCGGCGTACGTCCTCGAGGACGGCCGTGGCTACTGGTTGCTGGCCAACATCGGCGACTCCCGGGCCTACACCTACGCCGGCGGCGTCCTCGAGCAGATCTCCAAGGACCACTCGGTGGTCCAGGAGCTGATCGACGCCGGCCAGCTCACCCGCGACCAGGCCATCGCTCACCCCGAGCGGCACGTGGTGACCCGCGCGATCGGTGCGCTGACCGTCTCCGAGGCCGACTTCGCGCTGATCCCGGCCGAGCCGGGGTCTCGTCTGCTGCTGTGCTCCGACGGCCTCACCTCGGAGCTCTCGGACACCGCGATCCTGCACATCCTGTCCGAGGACATGGCGCCGGACCGGACCGTGCTGACGCTCGTCGACGCCGCGGTCGCGGCCGGCGGGCACGACAACGTCACGGTCGTCGTCGTCGACGTCGAGGGCGCCGGTGCCACTGCGCCCGCGGTCGAGCGCACCGCTCCCGGTCCGCAGGAGGGCCGATGACCAGCTACCTGCCGGGCGAGCTCGCCACCCTCGTCACCGACGAGGGCGTCGTCGTGAGCACGCCCGACCGGCTCGCCGAGGTGGCGGCCCTGCGCGAGCGCGACCTGGCGGCCCCCACGGTCGTCGAGGTGCTCTCGCGCGGCGACCTGAGCGCCCTGCCCGAGTTCGCCGCAGTGCGTCTCGAGGGGGCCGAGGCCCGGATCCTGGTCCGCGGCGGCCTCGTCGTCCGCGTCGACGGGTTCGCGGTCGACGGGCGTGACGCGACCATGTGGACCGAGGCCACGGCCACGCTGGGCCCCGGTGCCGCGGTCGAGATCGCCCCCATCGGTGCGCCGGCCGCCGGCCCGGCGCTGCCGCTCACCGCGGGCGTGGTCCGCAGCGCCGGCGTGACCTGGCACCCGGCGTCCACGGCACCGGCACCGGCACCAGCGACCGCGCCCGCGCCCGCCCCCGAGACCGGCTACGCCCCCGCGGACGAGTACACCGTCGTGCGCGGGAGCCAGCGGCCCGCCGTCCCCCCGCCGTCCGGTCCGGACGCTCCGACGACCCCGCCGCCCTCGGCCCTGCCGCCGGCCCCGCCGTCGGTCCCGCCCCCCGGGTGGCAGCCGCTCCCCACGGGGGATCCGTCGCCCGAGCACGACGGCCACACGATCACCCCGGCCCAGCTGCAGGCCCTGCGAGCGGCCGCGGCCCAGCCGGGGAACGCCCCCGCCACGCCGCCCGCCGGTCCCGCCGTGCCCCCGGCCGTGGCACCGCCGAACGCCCCGCCGCCCACGATGCGGCCGCCCGCGGTCGCCGTGCGTCCCGTGGTGGCGCTCGCCCTGTCGACCGGTCGCGTGGTCCCGGTGCGGCGCCGGGTGCTCATCGGACGCAGCCCCCGCATCCAGCAGGTCGGGGGCAGCCAGAACCTGCCGGCGCTGGTCACCGTCGACGACCCCTACGTGTCCAGCACCCACCTCGAGGTTTCCGCCGACGGCGCCCGGGTGACGGTGACCGACATGTCCACCAACGGCACGCTGCTCGCCCGCCAGGGCCGGGTGCCCGTCCCGCTCGACCGCGGGGTCGTCACCGAGGTCGCGCTCGGCGACGTGCTCACGCTGTCCAAGGGCCTGACCGCGACCGTCGTCCCGGCGCCCGACGAGGTCTGAGGCGGGTCATGCAGCAACCACCGCAGATCCCGGGCTTCCACTTCGTCGACCTCGTCGGCGAGGGCGGGTTCGCCGACGTGTTCCGCTACCAGCAGGAGCTGCCGACCCGCCAGGTCGCGATCAAGGTGCTGCGCAGTGGCAGCGACGCCGCCTCGATCGAGCTGTTCCGGGCCGAGGCCAACGTGATGGCCCAGCTGTCCAACCACCCCTCGATCGTGCCGATCTACCAGGCCGGGGTGAGCTCCGACGGGCGGGCGTTCCTGGTCATGGAGTACTGCCCTCCACCCCACGTCGCGCAGCGCTACCGCACCCAGCCCCTCGCCGTCGCCGAGGTCCTCGACATCGGCGTCAAGATCGCCAGTGCCGTCGAGACCGCCCACCGGGCGGGGATCCTGCACCGCGACATCAAGCCCCACAACATCCTCACCAGCACCTTCGGCGTGCCGCTGCTCACCGACTTCGGCATCGCCTCGGTCGTGGGGGAGACCGGCGCCGGCGCCCAGGGCCTGTCCATCCCGTGGTCGCCGCCCGAGTCGCTGGCCGCCGACAGCCACGACGTCCGCAGCGACGTCTACTCCCTGGCCGCGACCCTCTACTCGCTGCTCATCGGCCACCCGCCGTTCGAGCGCCGCGACGCGTCCAACGACAACGCCTCGCTGATGACCCGCATCGAGCGCGGGCAGCTCACGCCGCTGCGCCGGCCGGACGTGCCGGCGTCCCTGGTCGACGTGCTGCGGCGGGCGATGTCGGTCGAGGTCGAGCGCCGCCCGGTCTCGGCGATGGTGCTCGGCCGCCAGCTCCAGGACGTGCAGATCGAGCTGCGGCAGTCGCCGACCCGGCTCGAGGTCATGGACGCCTCCCCGTCGGCGCTCGGCGAGGAGCACCCCAACGACGCGCGGACCCTGGTCCGACCGGTGTCGGTGATCATCCCGGCCGCGGTCCACGACCGCCCCGGGCCGCTGCAGCCCGGCCTCGACGAGGACACCCGCAACCCGGGCCACTCCGGCCACTCCGGGCATTCGGGGCATTCGGGGCATTCCGGGCACGCCAGCCTCTCCGGGCACTCCGGTCGCCGCGCCGCGACCGGTGGACGGTCGGCCCGGCGCTCGGGTCCGCAGCGCTCGGAGGAGCGCCAGCTCGGCGTACCCGCCCGGATCGGGATCGGCGTGGTCGTCGCAGCCGTCGCCGGCGCGATCGGCTTCGCGCTCCTGGACGGCAGCTCCGGCGACCAGGACGGGGGCAAGGACGGCACGCTGCGCGGCGAGGACCCGCCCAACCCGGTCGAGCTGCTGGACCGGCCACCGGCGCCGGTCGTGTCGAAGTCGGGCAAGGGCGCCCGGTGGACCTTCACCTGGGCCCAGGAGACCCCCCGGCCCGGCGACAGGTTCAAGGTGCTGCTCTCCGGCGACGGCGTGCAGCAGAGCGCGCCGGAGTACATCGAGGCCACCAGCAAGACCCTCACCGTCGAGCGCGACGCGACGGTGTGCATCGAGGTGGCGGTCATCCGTGAGGGCGGGGAGACGTCGGCTCTCTCGCAGCGGACGTGCGTGACGGGAGGGTGACGACGATGACCAGGATCCGCAGGTGGCGCCGGACGGCGTCCGCGACCGTCCTCGCACTGGTGGTGGGCACCCTCGTCGTGCTCGCCTTCGAGCACGACGGCAAGCCGTTCACCGAGGTGGACCTCAACGACGGCGGGGTGTGGGTCACCAACAACCACCTCGGCCTGGTCGCGCGCCTCAACCCCCAGATCAAGGAGCTCGACCTCGGCGTCGACGCCGGCAGCGCCGACTTCGACGTCTTCCAGCGCGCCACCAGCGTGTACGTCGACGACGCCTCGTCCGAGCGTTCCGTCAAGCCGGTCGACGTCGTCCGGGCGCGCGCGCTCGACCCGACCTCGCTGCCGTCGGGCGCGATCGTCGCCAACGGCGGCGCCACGTTCGCGGTGGTCGACCCGGTCAGCGGCAAGGCCTGGGTGCGCTCGGCCGAGCGGTTCCGCGGCTTCGCCCCGAAGAGCACTCCGGCGGACCTCGAGCACGCGCTCACCGCGGCGGTCGGCACCGACGGCCGGGCCTGGGTGCTGGGCCGCGACGGGAAGGTCACGCCGTTCACCCTCGACGAGAGCGGCTCCGCCGTCGAGGGCGAGTCGTTCCAGCTCGGCAAGGGCGTCGGCAACGACGCGACGAAGGTGGCGCTCACCGTCGTCGGGGACACGCCGGTGCTGTTCAACCGCAACTCCTACGAGCTCTCCCGCCCCGGCACCGAGCCGGTCGTCATCGAGACCCCCGACTCGACGGAGGTCGAGCTGCAGCAGGCCTCCGACGACAGCGACGAGGTCTACCTGGCCACGCGCGAGGGCCTCCTGGTCACCGGGCGAGAAGGCGGGGCGGTCAAGGAGATCAGCCGCGGCGAGGTCTCCGGGCGACCGGCCGCGCCCGTCCAGATGACCGGCACCGGGTGCGTCTACGCCGCGTGGTCGGACCCGCAGTCGACCCACAACTACCTGCGCGACTGCGACGGCGACGAGCGCGACGACACCACCCCGATCCCCGGGATGCAGCCGGGCGCGTACCTCCAGTTCCGGGTCAACCGGGACGTCGTCGTCCTCAACGACACCGTCACCGGCGACGCCTGGCTGGTCGAGGACCCGGGCAAGGCCAAGATCGACAACTGGCCGGCCGTCGATCCCCAGAACGAGAACAAGTCGAAGCTCAAGGAGATCAGCGAGGAGGTCCCCGACCAGGAGAACCGCCCGCCCGACCCGCAGGACGACCGTCTCGGCGCGCGTCCCGGTCGCTCCACGGTGCTCCCGGTGGTGGCGCTCAACGACCACGACCCCGACGGCGACATCATCAGCATCTCCAAGACCTCCTACCTCGGCGGCCCCGAGCTCGAGGTGAAGATCGTCGGCGGCGGCACCCAGCTGCAGGTCGCCGTGCCGCCCGACGTCACGGGCACCTCCACCTTCCGCTACTACGTGACCGACGGTCGCGGCACCGACGAGGTCTACGCCACCGTCACGCTGGACATCCGCAAGGACGACCAGAACGCCAGGCCCGAGAAGATGGACGAGCGCGAGCCCAAGCTCCGGGTCGCGAGCGGCGCCAGCTCGAGCTACTACCTGCTGGCCGACTACTACGACAAGGACGGTGACGACCTCACCGTCACCGGCGCCGAGGCACGCGGCGGCGAGGTCGAGTACCGCCCCGACGGCACGATCACCTTCACCGACACCGGCGCGGGGGAGAAGGTCAGCGAGATCGACGTCACCATCGACGACGGGGCCAGCGAGACGCACGTGCCGCTGCCGGTCGAGATCGTCGGCGACACCGCGCCACCCGAGCTCGTGCCCGACCTGGCCTCGGGGGTCGCCGACACCGCCGTCGTGGTCCAGCCGCTGTCCAACGACCGCAACCCCGAGGGCACCGACCTGACGCTCAAGAACGTCAAGGTCGTCGGCAACGAGGAGGGCACCGAGATCTCCCAGGACCTGGAGTCCGGCACCTTCACGTTCCGCGCCAGCAAGGCGCGCAGCTACTACCTCTCGTACTCCGCCTACAACTCCTCGGCGACCGAGTCCTCGGTCGTCCGGCTCGACATCGAGTCGCCGCCGAAGGACAACCGCCCGCCGATCGCCGTGCGCGACAAGGCCGTGATCACCTCCGGCGGCACGGCCCAGGTCGACCTGTTGCTCAACGACCTCGACCCCGACGGCGACGTCCTGGTCGTCAAGCGGATCGGGCGCACGTCGGTGCCCGGCGTCAAGGTGTCGGTCGTCGACAAGCGCCTGGCCGTGGTCAGCTCGTCGAGCGACATCGCCGGGCGGCAGGCGACCGTCGACTACTGGGTCTCCGACGGCCGCAGCACGGTGCCCGGACAGCTGGTCGTCACGCAGCGGTCCTCGACCCAGGAGAACCGCCGACCGATCGCCAACAAGGACCAGGTGACCGTCCGGGCCGGCGCCGTGACGACGATCCCCGTCCTGGGCAACGACTCCGACCCCGACGGCGGCAAGCCCCGGCTGTTCCAGGAGGACCTGCGCAACGACCAGGACCTCGACATCTGGGTCGCCGGAGACGTGCTGCGGATGCAGGCACCCGAGAAGCCCGGCACCTACTCGGCCATCTACGGCGTGCGCGACGCCGACGGTCTCAAGGCCTCGGCCGTCGTCGACATCTACGTGATCCCCGACTCCCCGAAGAACAACCAGGCGCCGCTGCCGCAGCCGATCACGGACCGGGTCATCGCGGGACGGCCCAAGGTGATCGGCGTCGACCTCGGCGGAGCCGACCCCGACGGCGACTCGGTGGCCTTCCGCAGCATCCTCACCGCGCCGACCCTGGGCCGCATCGTCGAGACCGGCGTCGACTGGATCCGCTACGAGGCCTTCGAGGGCAAGGCCGGCACCGACTTCTTCCAGCTCCTCGTCCAGGACAAGTACGGCGCGACCGGTGTCGCGGAGGTCCGCGTCGGCGTCGTACCGGAGGAGACGGAGAACCAGCCACCCGTCGCGCTCGACGACGCCGTCCTGGTCCAGCCCAACCGGACCATCTCCTACAACGTCCTCGCCAACGACGTCGATCCCGACGACGACCCGCTGCGGATCACCGACGACCTGATCAGCAGCGACGCGGCGAAGGCCACGAGGGAGGGTGGCTTCATCGAGCTCGAGGTCGGCGATGCACCGACCCACGGCGGAGTGCCCACCAGCATCGGCTACACGGTCGAGGACGCCGCCGGAGCCTCCGACTCGGCGCTGTTGAAGGTGACCGCGAGCCGGGACGCCCCGTTCTACGCGCCGATCGCACGCGACGACGTCGCAGACCTCAGCGACGTCATCGGCCGCGACCCGGGGGAGACGGTCGAGATCCCCGTGCTCGACAACGACGTCGACTTCGACGGCGCCAAGGCCGACCTCCGGGTCACCAGCTGCGACGCCGGGAGCAAGGGCGAGTGCGAGGTCCGCGACGAGAGCAGCGTGCGGGTCCGGCTCGCGGCCGAGGACCAGGTCGTGCTCTACCAGCTCGACGACGCCGACGACGAGTCCGGCGGCACCTACGGCGTCATCTACGTCACCGGCACCGACAACGTCCCGCCGCAGCTCACCACCGACAAGGACCTGGTGCCGGTCAAGGCCCCGGCGGGGTCGCCGACCGACGTCGACCTCGAGGACCTCGTCGTCACCCGCGCGGGCCGGCACCCCCGGATCGTCCCCGACACCGAGCCTTCCGCGATCAACGGCATCGTCGGCCCGGTCGAGGGTGAGCCCACGTCGCTGAGGTTCGTGCCGGCCCGCAACCACGTCGGCCCCGCGTCGGTCACCGTCAAGGTCACCGACGGGCGCACCCTGGCCGAGGACAGAGCTCTCACTGCACTCCTCACGATCCCGATCGACGTCGTGCCGTCCGGCAACGTGCCTCCGGCGATGCGCAACGCGTCGGTCGACGTCGCCGTCGACGGCGACCCGGCACAGGTCGACCTGTCCGGACTGACCCGCGACGCCAACGAGGGCGACGAGAAGACGATGAGCTGGACCGTCACGTCCGTCGACGACGGCATCAGCGCCAGCATCGCCTCCGACAGCACCCTGCTCAAGGTCGAGGCCGGTGGCGGCGCGAAGGTCGACGCCGCGACGCCCCCTCAGGTCCACCTCCTCGCCGACGACGGCCACGGCGGTCAGGACGAGGGCGTCGTGACGGTGCGCGTCGTCGGCAACGACCGTCCCGAGCTGCGCGTCTCGCCGATCACGGTGACGGCCACTAAGGACGAGGAGATGGGTGTGGACGTCGCGGCCTCCGCGGTCAACCCCTACCCCGACAAGCCGTTGAAGGTCAGCGACGCCCGGGTCGCCTCGGGGCCTGCCCTGTCCGGCCTCCGGGCCGACGGCACGTTCGTCCGGTTCACCCCGACGAAGACCGGGACGTCGGTGGTCACGGCCACGGTCGCCGACGCGTCCGGCGACAGCTCCCGCAACCGCACCGCACGGATCACCGTCACCGTGGTGGCCGTGCCCGACGCGCCCGACCGGCCCATCCCGTCGTCGGTCGAGGCGTCCTCGGCAGTGCTGTCCTGGCGTGAGCCGGCGGCCAACGGCGCGCCCATCGAGGAGTACGAGGTCACCGACGGCAAGGGCTTCCGGCAAAGCTGCGCCGACCCGACCTGCCGACTGGTGAACCTCACGCCGGGGCAGGCCTACAGCTTCGTCGTGCGCGCCCGCAACAGCGAGGGGTGGAGCAAGACGAGCCCCGCCTCGGAGGAGATCGTCCCCAACAAGGCGCCCGAGCTGATGTCCCCGCCGACCATCGTCAACGAGCCCCGCCCGACCGGGAGCCGGATGGACCGCCAGCTCACCGTGCGCTGGACGCCTCCTGCCAACGAGGGCTCGCCGATCACCGCCTACGAGATCAAGGAGGCTGGCAGCACCAACACGTGGACGGCGGGTGGCACGGCCCGGTCGCTGGTCATTCCCGGGCTGGTCAACGGGACGCCGTACGCCTTCGAGATCCGGGCGGTCAACGACGTCGAGCCCCGCCGGCAGTTCTCCGGACCGTCGAAGGCCGGGACCCCGTTCGGCGTCCCACTGAAGTCGGGTTCGCCTCCGCAGCTCAAGGCGAGCCAGGCCGACAGCTACACCGAGCGGCCGTGGGTGCAGATCGACTGGAGCAAGTGGACCGCCAACCAGAGCAACGGCAACGCGGTCTCCCGCTACGAGATCAGCTGCACCGGGTGTCGCCAGTCGACGTACTCCGTCGACGGATCGGCCACCTCCAAGCTGTTCGACAGCAGCGACGGCATCGAGAAGGGCAAGGTCGTGACCTTCACGGTGGCCGCCGTGAACGACGCCGGGACCAGCGACCCGAGCCCGAGCGCCTCCGGCCGGCCGTGGACCAAGGCCAGCCCGGTGCGCAACCTGCGGCAGACGCGGGAGTCCCCGGCGGACCGGACCGCCACGCTGGCCTGGGATCCGCCCCAGGACGACGGCGGGCTCGAGATCAAGCGCTACATGGTCCAGACCGACTCGAACGCACCGACGTCCGTGGGCAGCGCGCCCTCCGGCGGTATCGACATCACCTTCCCCAACAACGGCACGCACTCGGTCAAGGTGTGGGCGGTGACCTACAACGGTGGCGACCCGGTCGACGGCGCGGTGGACTCGATCGCCAACGTGGACACGTGGGGCAAGCCCCTGGACCCGACGCTCAACTCGACCACCTCGTCGTCCCACTACGCCGCGCTGTTCCAGTTGGCACCGAAGGACGACTCCTACAACGGCAAGTCGATCCTGAAGCTCCAGGTCAGCGTCGACGGCGGTGCCTTCCAGGACTACGGCGGCCAGTTCTCCGTGGACGTTCCCGAAGGCGGCGCGACGGCGACGATCAAGGCCCGGGCGGTCTCCTCGGCCACGGGCGACCGGCAGTACAGCAACGAGGTCACGCTGCAGGCGCGCTCGAAGGACAAGATCCTCAGTGCGAGCTTCACCAACGGCAACAACTTCGCCCTGCTGGTGACCGGGTACGGCTTCGCGAGGGTGTCCCAACCGATCGCGGTCACCCTCAAGGGCGTCGCACCCAGCGCGGACTGCGGCAGCATGGACGGCACCGTCAGCGGTTCCGGTCTCTACGACGGCAAGTTCGTCTACCGCGTGGGCGGCGCCAACTGCACCTTCAGCGGGACGGGGTCGGCCGACGTCCTCGTCGACGGGGTGCCCGCCTCGGCGGCCAAGGGCGGCTGAAGCCCGGACGCCGTCCCCGCCTCCATCCCACCAGCAGCCCGAAAGGACACCATGTCGCTCACCACCGAAGAGACCGAGTGGTTCTCGCAGACCTTCGCCCAGCTCGTCGCCAACGTCGAGCAGGCGATCGTCGGCAAGACCGAGGTCGTCCGGCTGGCGTTCGTCTCCCTGCTCGCGGAGGGGCACCTGCTCCTCGAGGACTACCCCGGCACGGGCAAGACCTCGCTCGCGCGCGCCATCGCCCAGACCATCCAGGGCGACCACCACCGGATCCAGTTCACGCCGGACCTGCTGCCCAGCGACGTCACCGGGGTCACGATCTTCGACCAGCGCTCCCAGCAGTTCGAGTTCCACCAGGGGCCGATCTTCTCCAACGTCGTGCTGGCCGACGAGATCAACCGGGCCTCGCCCAAGACCCAGTCGGCGCTGCTGGAGGTGATGGAGGAGAACCAGGTCACCGTCGACGGCGTGACCCACCAGGTGGGCCAGCCGTTCATGGTCATCGCGACGCAGAACCCGATCGAGCAGGCCGGCACCTACCGGCTGCCCGAGGCCCAGCTCGACCGGTTCCTGATCAAGACCTCCCTCGGCTACCCCGACCACGAGAGCACGGTCCAGATCCTCACCACCGCCCCGAAGGGCAAGGCGGCCACCGTGCTCCGGCCGATCATCAGCGGCGACAACGTGCTCCACCTGATCCGACTGGCCCAGCAGGTCCACGTCGAGCCGACCATCTACGAGTACGTCTCGAGCCTGACCGAGGGCACGCGCGAGGCGTCGGAGGTGGTGCTCGGCACCAGCGTGCGGGCCGGCCTCGCGCTGGTCCGCGCCGCCCGCGCCCAGGCGCTCTCCTACGGCCGCAGCTATGTCGTGCCCGACGACGTGAAGTCGCTCGCCGTGCCGGTCCTGGCCCACCGGATGGTCCTCGACCCCGAGGAGGACTTCCGCGGCACGACGACCGAGGACGTCGTGCGCCGGGTGCTCGAGCGCGTGTCGGTCCCGCTGGAGCCGGCTGGTCGATGAGCCGATGAAGGGTCCCCGTTCCTGGGCGGCCGGCGTCCGCCGCACGCTCACCGACCTGTCCCGTCGCCGCCAGGCGCTGGGCGGCCGGTTGCGCGACGGCGTCGCCGAGCGCACGCAGCGGGTCCGCCGCGTGGTCGCGCCGGTCACGCAGGCGGTCACGCCCGCGGGCTGGGTGGTCGCCGTGCTGGCGGTCGCGCTGCTGGTCGCCGGTCCGATGCTGCACTGGCGCGAGCTGGTCGTCGCCGGGGCGTTCCTCGCCCTGGTGCTGCTGCTCGCCGTGGCGTTCGTCGTCGGTCGGCTGCCGCTGCTGGCCCGCCTCGACCTCGCCCGGGACCGGGTGATCGTGGGGGAGCGGGCCAACGGGTACCTCACCGTGGCCAACCCGAGCGGGCGCCGCTCGCGCTCGCTGGTCGTGGAGTTCCCCGTCGGTGCCGGCCGGGCGGCCTTCGAGCTCCCGGGCCTGGCACCCGGTGCCGAGCACGAGGAGCTGTTCGCCGTCCCGACCGCGCACCGCGCGGTCCTCGACGTCGGCCCGGTGACGGCCGTGCGGTCCGACCCGCTCGGCCTGCTGCGCCGCGAGCGGCACCTCAGCGAGATGGACACCCTCTACGTCCACCCCAAGACGCTGCGCGTCGAGGGCTCCGCGGCCGGCCTGGTGCGCGACCTCGAGGGACGCACGGTGCCGAAGGTGTCCGACAACGACGTGTCCTTCCACGCCCTGCGCGGCTACGTCGCCGGTGACGACCGCCGCCACATCCACTGGAAGTCCAGTGCCAAGACCGGCACCCTCATGGTCCGCCAGTTCGAGGAGACCCGGCGCTCCCACCTGCTCACGATGGTGAGCTCCCGGCTCGAGGACTACGCCAGCGACGAGCAGTTCGAACTGGCCATCTCGGTCGCCGGCTCGCTCGGGACCCAGGCACTCGCCGACGGCCAGCGGCTGAGCGCCGCCTCGTCCCACGGTTCGCTGCCCGCCGCGAGCGCCCAGCGGTTCCTCGACGGCCTCTCCGGGCTCACCTACGACTGGCAGGCCAACCGACTCGTCGACGTCGCCCGTCACCTCAGCGGCGACGAGCTCGCCGCCAGCGTGATGGTGCTGTGCATCGGCTCGGGGGTGTCGATCACCGACCTGCGCCGCGCCCGTCAGTACCTCCCCGTCGACACCCGGGTGATCGCGGTGCGCTGCCTGGTCGGCGAGGAGCCCTCGGTGCGCTGGCTCGGCGACCTGGGCGTCGCCACGGTGGGCCGCCTCGAGGAGCTCGGCGTCGCCGTACGACGGGTGTCGGCATGAGTCACCCGACCAGTGCCCCCGTCCCGCCGCCCGTCCGCGGTAGCAGCCGTTCGGCCAGCCGCGGGGGACCCGTGGTGGTCGTCCCGCAGCGCCGTCGCGGGCGCGGGGTGCTGCCGCCGTGGTGGCTGACGGTGATCGACGCGGTGCTCGTGGTCGGGCTCGGCGTCCTGTGCGCCTGGCCGCTGGGCCAGGCGTGGACCGGCGACCGCTGGCTGGTCGCCGTCGTCGTCGGCCTGGTCCTCGGCGTCGTCATCGCCTGGACCGGCGCCCGGTGGCGGTGGGGCCCGTGGCTGACCGCGCTCGCCGTTGCTGTCGCCTACCTGCTGGTCGGGTCCGCGGTGGCCGTGCCCAACCGCACCGCCAACGGGCTCGTGCCGACGGCCGACTCGCTGCACGACCTGGTCATCGGGCTGGTGCAGTCCTGGCGGGAGTCGCTGACCCTGCCCGTGCCGCTCACCGAGACCGGCGTCGTGCTCATCGTCCCGCTCGTGACCGGACTGGTCGGGGGACTCACCGCCGGCGTGCTGCTGTGGCGCTCCCGGTGGCCCGGCCTCGCGGGCGTCGTCCTGGCCCTGGTCCTGGTGCTGTCGGCTGCGTTCGGCGACGTGACCGCGCCCGCAGCGCTGACCCGCGGCCTGGTCGGTGCCGTCATCGGCCTCGTGTGGCTGCGCTGGCGCTCGCTGCGCCATGTCCGTGCCCGGTGGGGCCGCCGGGTGCTCGCCACCCTCGTCGTCGTCGGGGTGGCCGGGGGAGCGGCGAGCGGGCTGGGCGCCCTCGCCGACCCCCAGGCCAACCGGGTCGTGCTGCGCGACCACGTCGACCCGCCGTTCGACCCCCACGACTACCCGAGCCCGCTGTCGAAGTTCCGCGCCTACAAGAAGGAGCCGCTGCGCACGGAGACCTCGCTGTTCTCCGTCAACGACCTCGACAGCGGCACCCGCGTCCGGTTGGCCGTGATGGACACGTACGACGGCATCGTGTGGAACGTCTCGGGCGGCCCCGAGAGCGCCCACGACTCCGGCACCTTCCGCCGGCTGCGCAACGACCCCGACGCCGAGGCCAAGGCCACGACCCGCGGCTCCATCACGGTTACCGGCTACACCGGCGTGTGGGTCCCCAGCGTCGGCGACACCCTGTCCATGACCCCGGTCAGGGACGGTCGTGCCGACGACGCCTCCGCCGCCGAGCTGGTCATCAACCGCGAGACCGGGACCGTCGCCCAGATCGGCGGCGTCACGACAGGCACCACGTTCGAGGTGGAGGCGGTCACCCCGCCGCCGCTGGTCGACGAGGAGATCGCGGTCCTCGCCGCCGACCCGTCGGTCTCGCTGCCGGCGCCCAGGATCGTGCCGGAGGAGCTGGCCGACCGGGTGCAGCGCTGGCAGGTCGACGACAAGTTCGCCGGCGGCTCGGGCGGCGAGCTCGCGCTGTTCCTGCGCGACGCCTTCCGCGAGCACGGCTTCTACTCCGACGGCATCGACGACGACGTCCCGGCCGGGCACGGCGCCAGTCGCCTGGCAGAGCTCACCAAGACCGCGACGCCCGTCGGGGACGCGGAGCAGTACGCCGCGGCCATGGCCGTCATCGGTCAGCAGATGGGCCTCCCGATCCGGGTGGTGCTGGGGTTCAAGGTGCCGCCGGGCGGCGACGACGTGCGCGGGCAGGACATCAGCGCCTGGACCGAGGTCAAGCTCGCGGGCGCCGGCTGGGTGCCCTTCGACCCGACCCCGCCCGAGGACCACAAGCTGCGCAAGCCCAACGACGACCCGGACGAGGAACCCCAGCCCCAGGTCCTGCAGCCACCGCGCGTGCCGGGCGAGCCGAAGGAGGCCAGCGACAACCTCCAGCAGGGCGACGGCCACCGCAAGGAGCTCGACGTGCTCGCGGTGCTCGGCACCATCCTCGGCATCGCCCTCGACGTCGCGAAGGTCGCGCTCCTGCTCTCGCCGCTGTGGGGGGTGCTGCTGTTCAAGTTCCTGCGCCGGCGACGCCGCCGCCGTGCCGACGACCCGACCCGGCGCCTGACCGGTGCCTGGCACGAGCTCGCCGACCGCGTGCGCGACCTCGGGGTGCGGCCCGCGCCGGGTTCCACCCGCCGCGAGAGCGCCTACGCCGTCGCGGAGAGGTACGACGCCGTGCCGGTCGTCACGCTCGCCCACACCGCCGACCGTCACGTATACGGCGCGGGCGAGCCCACCCCGGAGGAGGCACACGCCTACTGGGCCGACGTCGACACCGCGCTGCGCCGGATCCGCAAGGCCACCCCGTGGTGGCGTCGGCTGCTGGCCCGCTTCTCGCTGGCCTCCGTGCCGTGGCGGGCCGGCCTCGAGCGCCTCCGCGCCGGGCTCGGGAGCAGGGCGCGCCGTGCCGGGCGCTGGTTCGCCGCGCTGGGCCCGGTGGTCCGGGTCCGGGCCGGAGGGCGCCGACTGGCGCGGGGAGTGGCCGGGATCCTCCATCGCGACCGTTGACAAGTGACAGGACTGTCAACAACCATCCCGGCATGGGGATCTCCAGGAGGCGGGTGCGCTTCGGCGCTGCGCTGGCGGCAGTGATGGCAACGGTGGCGACGCTCGCACCCGCGGGATCGTCGCAGGCGCGACCGGCCGTCGTACCGACGGCGCAGGGGGCGAGGCAGGAGGCGGCGGCGACTCCGGACCCCTTCTTCACCTACACGGGCAGCACCCCGCTCGCGGACCTCGCGCCGGGGACGGTCCTGGCGACCCGCGCGCTGCCGTACCGGATCGCGAGGCTGCCGCTGCCGCTCCAGCTGGTGCAGGTCCTGTTCCGCACGACCGACCAGCGCGGTGAGGCCGTCGCCGGCGTCACGACGGTGGTCCGGCCGCTCGTCGGCCGCACCGCCAAGGTGATCGGCTACCAGTCGTTCTACGACTCGCTCAACCCCGAGGACGGCCCGTCCCGCGCCTACTCCGGCGTGTTCAGCCCGGGTGTGATGGCCGCGCACGTCGAGACGACGCTGTTCGCCGGCTTCCTGCTCCAGGGCTACGCGATCGTGGTCGCCGACACCCAGGGCCCGACCGCCGACTTCGCCGCCGGGCCGGAGTACGGCCAGGTCACCCTCGACTCCCTGCGCGCCGCGCTGAAGGCGCCGGGCACCGGCATCGCCCCGACCGCGCGGATCGGCCTGATCGGCTACTCCGGCGGCGCCATCGCGACCAACTGGGCCTCGGTCCTCGCGCCGGGCTACGCCCCCGACATCGACCGGCGCCTGGTCGGTGCCGCCGAGGGCGGCGTCCTCGTGCGCCCCTCGGCCAACCTCGGCTACGTCGACGGCTCGATGGTCTGGGCCGGGGTCATCCCGATGGCCGTGGTGGGGGTCGCCCGAGGGTTCGGCATCGACCTGACGCCCTACCTCAACGACTACGGCAAGCAGGTCTACGCCAAGCTCCAGAAGGCCTCCATCGCCCAGGTCCTCGGCGCCTACCCGGGCCTGACCTGGCGCAAGATGACCAAGCCCGAGTACGCAGACCCGGCGCGGATCCCGGTCTTCGTCGACACGGTCAACCAGCTCAACCTCGGCACCCGGCCCACGCCGACCGTGCCGATGTTCATCGGCCAGGGCACGGCCGGCGAGCTCGAGGGCACCCCGCGCAGCAGGACTCTCGGCCCCGGCGACGGCGTGATGATCGCCGGCGACGTGCGCTCGCTCGCGAAGCAGTACTGCGCCGACGGGCTCCCGGTCGTGCACCGCGAGTACCCGCTCAGCCACTTCACCTCGGTGCCGTTCTGGCTGCCCGAGGCGATGGCCTGGCTCAACGCCCGCTTCGCCGGCGTGCCCGCGCCGAGCACCTGCTCGTCCATCCCGGCCGGCAACCCGCTCACGCCGCTCGCGCCCGCGCCGTAGGCCGCGGTCGCGGCCGGCTGGTCTGGACCGGTCCTGTGATCTGCGTCCCGGACCGGGGCGGAGCCTTGCTCCGCGCAACACCTGTGGGGATACTTCTCGAAACTAGAACGTGTTCTACATGGGGTGAACGACGTGTACGACTTCCACGACCACGGCGCCGCGGCGCCGGACGGCGCCCGCGGCCCACACCGCGGGCTGCTGCTGCTCGAGCTGCCCCGCTGGAGCGTGGAGTACGGCGCCTCGCGCCTGGTCGACCTCGCGCGCACCGCCTCCGGCCCGGTGCTCCCCGGCGAGCGCGACCTCGGCCGTGGCCGCCCGGTGCTGGTGCTGCCGGGATTCTCGGCCAACGACAGGCTCACCGGGCGACTCCGCGGTCACCTCTCCCGGCGCGGCTGGGAGGTCCACGGCTGGAACCTCGGCAGCAACCACGGGCTCACCGAGCGGATCGTCACCGGCCTGCCGCAGCGCTTCGCCGAGATCGCGGACCGCTACGACGAGCCGATCAGCGTCGTGGGCTGGAGCTTCGGCGGCCTGCTGGCCCGCTGGCTCGCTCACGAGCACCCCGACGGGGTCCACCAGGTGGTCTGCCTCGGCTCGCCGTGGCGGGCCGAGGGGGAGCGCACCCGCGCCACCGGGATGTTCGAGAGGTCCCGGGCCAGGCACGGCATCGTGGACAACGCCCGCGAGATCGTCGACCAGCTCCGGGGCCCGGTCCCGGTGCCGCTGACCGCGGTCTGGTCGAGGACCGACGGCATCGTCCCGTGGCGCGGCTGCACCGTGGACGAGCACGACGGCTCGGACGGCCGCCCGCCCGCCGAGAACGTCGAGGTGGTCAGCAGCCACGTCGGCATGGTCGCCAACCCGCTGGTGCTCTCGGTCGTGGTCGACCGGCTCCGCCAGGACCCGGGCGACTGGCAGCCGTTCGCCTGGTCACGCGTGGCCGCGGGGCTCGCGGGACTCGCAGGGGCGGCGTCGTGAGCGCGCTCGCGGGCCGCGACCCGGCGTATGTCGCCAAGGTCCTGCCGCTTCTCAAGCTCGCGATGAAGGGCTACTTCCGCTCCACGGTGAGCGGCATGGACAAGGTTCCCGACGGTGGCGCTCTCATCGTCGGCAACCACTCCGGCGGCCTGACGCCGATGGACGTGCCGATCATCGCGGTCGCCTTCGCCGACACGTTCGGCGCCGACCGGCCGCTGTACTGCCTGGCCCACGACATGCTCTTCACGGGCGCCGCCGGGCCGGTCATGCGCAAGTTCGGGTTCGTCAACGCGACCCGGGAGGCCGCCCACGAGATCCTCACCAACGGCGGCGTCACGATCGTCTTCCCGGGCGGTGACCACGACACCTTCCGCCCGACGCTGCAGTCGAGGGTCGTCGACTTCAACGGCCGCACCGGCTACCTGCGCACCGCGTTGCGCGCCGGTGTCCCGATCGTCCCGGTCGTCTCGATCGGCGGCCAGGAGTCGCAGCTGTTCCTCACGCGTGGCGAGTGGATCGGCAGGCGCTCGCCGCTGCGCAAGGTGATGCGCACGGACCTGTTCCCGATCGGCATCGGCTTCCCGTTCGGGCTGTCCGCGGCGCCGCTCAACCTGCCGCTCCCGACGAAGATCACCACCCGGGTGCTCGACCCGATCGACATCGAGGCGGAGTTCGGGTCCGAGCCCGACCTCGCCGAGGTCGACCGGGTCGTCCGCGGCCGGATGGAGGACGCGCTCGCCGAGATGGCCCGCAAGCGGCGCTTCCCGGTGCTGGGATGAATGCCGTGCTGGCCCGGCTGCGCACCCAGCTGTGGGTCTTCCGGATGCTCCTCACCAGCCGGATGCTGGTGCTGATGAGCCCGGCCAAGTACGTCCGGCTGGTCCGGGTCCTGCGCCAGCAGGGCACCAACGCCACGACCAGCTTCGCGCTGGCCGCCGTACGACGCCCGCACGGCCCGGCCCTCGTCGACGAGCGCGGCACGCTGACCTGGCAGGACCTGCAGGACCGCTCCGCGGCACTCGCCGCCGGCCTGATCGAGGTGACCGGGGGAGCGGTCGAGACGGTCGCGATCCTGTGCCGCAACCACCGCGGCTTCGTGGACGCGCTGATCGGCAGCTCCCGGCTGGGCGCCAGCGCGCTGCTGCTCAACACCGGCTTCTCCGGTCCGCAGCTGGCCGACGTGATAGAGCGGGAGGGGGCTCGGGTCATCCTGTACGACGAGGAGTTCGCCGGTGTCGTCGCCGACGCCCGGGCCCGGGTCGACGGGCTGGTCGAGGTCCTCGGCTGGACCGATTCCTCTGTCCCCACGGGGGTCCTCAGCATCGACGGCCTGATCGAGGCCCACGCCGGCCAGGTGCCGCCGACGCCGGCCCAGCGCGGCCGGGTGGTGCTGCTGACGTCCGGCACGACCGGCACTCCCAAGGGTGCGCGCCGCAGTGGGGGTGGCGCGGACGAGCTGGCCGGGATGCTGGAGAGGATCCCCTGGCGCGGTGAGGAGACTGTCGTCGTCGCGGCGCCGATGTTCCACGCCTGGGGCTTCGGGCAGCTGGTCGTCGCGGCGACGATGACGTGCACCGTCGTCACCCGCCGCCGGTTCGACCCCGAGGCGACGCTCGCGCTCGTCGACGACAACCGGGCGAGCGGGCTGAGCGTCGTTCCCGTCATGCTCGAGCGGATCATGGACCTGCCGGCCGCCATCTTGGACCGCTACTCGCTGCGGTCCCTGCGCTTCGTGTCGGCGAGCGGCTCGCGGATGAGGCCGCAGTCGGTGATCGCGTTCATGGACCGCTTCGGCGACCTGGTCCACAACAGCTACAACGCCACCGAGGCCGGGCAGATCAGCGTCGCCCAGCCCGCTGACCTGCGCCACGCCCCGGACACCGCCGGCAAGGCCGTGCGCGGCACCCTGCTCCGGGTCGTCGACGATGCCGGCCGCGACGTCGGGACCGACGTGGTCGGCCGGATCCTGGTCCGCGGAGCCTCCCCGTTCGACGGCTACACCGCGGGTGCGTCGAAGGAGTTCGTCGACGGCTACATGGTCAGCGGCGACGTCGGCCGCCTCGACGCCGAGGGACGGCTCTACGTCGTGGGCCGCGACGACGACATGATCGTCTCCGGCGGCGAGAACGTGTACCCGATCGAGGTGGAGAAGGTCCTCGGCGCCCACCCGGCCGTGCGCGAGGTCGTGGTGATCGGCGTCGACGACGAGGCGTTCGGCCAGCGGCTGGCGGCGTACGTCGCGCTCTCGGGCGCGGCCACGCCCGACGAGCTCAAGGGGCACGTCAAGTCGCAGCTCGCGGGCTACAAGGTCCCGCGCGAGGTCGTCGTGCTCGACACGCTGCCGCGCAACGCGTCCGGCAAGATCATGGTCCGCGAGCTGCCCGGGGCGGCGTCGTGACCCGCCCGGCCAACGAGCGCCCCGCCATCGAGAGGATGGCGGGGATCGACGCGGGGTTCCTCTACATGGAGACCCCGTCGGTCCACATGCACACGCTCAAGATCGCGCTGCTCGAGGCCGACGAGGCCCTGACGTACGACGCCTTCGTGGCCGGCATGCTGTCCCGGCTCAAGAGGCTCCCGCCCCTGCGCCGTCGGGTCGTCGAGGTGCCCTTCGGCCTCAACCACCCGGTCTGGGTGACCCAGCCTCGGATCGACGTGCCGCACCACATCCGGCGGCACCGGGTCGGCGGCCCCGACAACCCGGGCAGCATGCGCGACCTGGAGCAGCTGATCGGCATGATCGCGAGCACCCCGCTGCACCGGGACCACCCACTGTGGGAGCTCCACTACTGCGAGGGCCTCGAGGGAGGCCGGGTGGCCGTCGTCGGCAAGATGCACCACGCCCTCGCCGACGGCGCCGCCGCCAACGCACTGCTCGCCAACGTGACCGACGTGCGCTCCGCGGCCACGCCGGAGGCGGTGCAGGAGGAGTACACCTCGACCGACCGGCTGCCCAGCAGGCTCAACCTGGTCCGGCACGCCTGGGCCGACGCGGCCGCGCAGATCAGGACCATCCCGGCGCTGCTGCTGCGCACCCTGCTCGGCATCCTCGGCGTGGTCCGCGAGCGGCGGGCCGGCGCGAGGTCGCCGGTGCCGGTGCTGCACGCTCCCCGGGTGTCGTTCAACGGCGCCCTCACGCCGCTGCGCTCGTTCGCCACCGTCACGCTGCCGCTCGGCGAGCTCAAGCGGGTCCGCGCCCAGCACCGGGCCGCCGGCCTGGACGTCACCCTCAACGACATCGTCCTCGCCGTCACCTCCGGCGCCCTGCGCCGCTGGATGGCCGACCACGACGAGCGCCCGGCGTCCTCGCTGCTGGCCGGCGTCCCGGTGAGCGCCGACGAGCGGGACGCCGTGCCCCGGCTCGGGGGCAACCGCGTCTCCAACCTGTTCACGACCCTGGCCACCGACGTCGACGACCCGGTCGAGCGGCTGCGGACCATCGCCGAGACCACCGCCGACGCGAAGCGGATCAACGCCCAGCTGGGCTCCTCGATCCTCGCCGACTGGTCGCAGTTCACCCCGCCGCGCCCGTTCGCGGCCGCCGTGCGCGCCTACTCGCGGCTGAACGCGGCGTCGTGGCACCCCGCTGCGTTCTCCGCGATCGTGTCCAACGTCCCCGGCCCGCGCGAGCCGGCCACCGTCGGCGGCGCCCGTCTCGCCGACCTGTTCAGCGTCGGGCCGCTCGTCGACGGCATCGGCCTCAACGTCACCGTCTGGTCCTACGTCGACCGGATGAACTTCTCGCTCCTCGCCTGCCCCGACCTGCTGCCCGACGTCCACGTGCTGGCGTCGTACCTCCCCGACGCGCTGGCCGAGCTCGACCTCGAGCCGCCGGCGGCGCCCGCCGAGACCCCGCGAAGGAACCTTGCGTGATTCACCCCACCCGATTCTTCGCTTCCCCCGCTGCGCTCCTCCAGCGAACAACCGGTCGGGGACCCCGATGACCACCCGTGTGATGAAGTCCGCGACCCGCCATGCCCTCAAGGGCTCGCTCACCGCTGCTCGGTACGGCGGCAGGGCAGCCGTGCTCGGCATGCGGACCGGCATCCGGCGCACCCAGCGCTTCCCGGCGCTGCCCGAGCTGCCGGCCGGCCGCCTCCTCGACCTGCCCGGGCGGGGTGAGGCGTTCGTGGTCGACACCGGCGCCCCCGCGGGGGACCCCGGTGCGCCGACCCTGCTGCTCTTCCACGGTCTGGCCACGACGTCCTACCTCACCTGGTTCAGCACCCTCGCCGAGCTGGCCGCGACCCACCGGGTGGTGATGCTCGACCAGCGCTGGCACGGCCGCGGCATCGTCTCGGAGCGGTTCTCCCTCGAGGACTGCGTCGACGACGCCGCCGCGGTCCTCGACCAGCTCGGCATCGCCTCGGTGGTGGCCGTCGGCTACTCCATGGGCGGCGCCCTGGCCCAGCTCTTCTGGCGCCGGCACCCCGAGCGCACCGCGGGCCTGGTGCTCGCCTCGACCGCCGCCTGCTGGAGCCAGACCCGCGGCGACGCGATGTTCTACCCGACGCTCCACAAGGCCAACGACCGCTTCCGCGACCGCTACCGCCAGCGGGTGCTCGAGGTGCGCGCGGGCCTGGGCGACGAGCGGCACGTCGGTGCGGAGATGTCCACGTGGGCGTGGGGCGAGTTCCGCAGCACCAGCGCCTGGGCGATGCCCGAGGTGCTCGGGGCCCTGGGCCGCTTCGACGCCCGGCCCTGGCTGGGGGAGGTCGACGTCCCCACGGCCGTCGTCGTCACCGGCCGCGACCACGCCATCGCGACCTCACGACAGCGCGCGCTGGCGGCCGCGATCCCCGGTGCGACCGTCCACGAGACCCCCGGTGGCCACGCCTCGGTCGTCTTCGACGTGCACCGCTGGCGCCCGGTGTTCCTCGCCGCCGTCGACGAGGTCGTACGGCACGCGCGACCCGTCACAAACTAGCTCCGACTTCGCGCCGACCCGGCAGGAAGTGGCTCGAACGCGAGCCACTTCCTGCCGGGTCGGCGGCTTCCGCAGGCCAGTTCGCGCCGGGTCGGCGGTCAGGACTGGTGGACGTAGTTGTCGAGCTGGTCGCGCTCGAACTGCAGCTGGTCGATCTTGTGCTTCACCAGGTCGCCGATGCTGACGATGCCGACCACCCGCTCGCCGTCGGTGGCGGGGATGTGGCGGAACCGGCGCTCGGTCATCACCGCGAGGACGTCGTCGAGGTCGTCGTCGGGGGAGCAGGTGCTCACCTCGGTCGTCATGATCGCCGAGACGACGTTGTTGATGACCGTGCCGTCGCTGTGCAGACGGCGTACGACGTCGCGCTCGGACACGATCCCGTCGAGAGAGGTGCCGTCGGAGCTCACCACCACCGCACCGATGTTGTGCTCCGAGAGCAGCGCGAGCAGCTCGCGGACCCCGGCCTCGGGACTGATGGTGACCACGTCGCGAAGCGACTTCGAACCGAGCACGTCAGCGATGCGCATGTGACGCAGGCTACTCGGGAGCGCCCTCGCCGTCACTGGTCTCGTCCGACACGCGGTGCCGGTGGGAGCGCAGGTCGGACACGCTGCCCGGTCCGGTGCGCGGCCAGTCGGGGTCGTCGTCGAGGTCGCTGACGCTGCCGAGGAAGGACAGCGCGGCCTCGTGGAGGTGCCCGTTGCTGGCCAGCGCGTTGCCACCCCACGGGCCGTCGCGGCCCTCCAGGGACGTGAACCGCCCGCCGGCCTCGCGCACGATGATGTCGAGCGCAGCCATGTCGTAGACCTCGAGCTCGGGCTCGGCAGCGATGTCGACGGCGCCCTCCGCGAGGAGCATGTAGGACCAGAAGTCGCCGTACGCCCGGGTCCGCCACACGCGCCGCATCAGCGCGAGCATGTCCTCGCCGAGGCCCCGGTCCTCCCAGCCGCTGATCGAGGAGTAGGAGAAGGACGCGTCCTCGAGGCGTCGTACGTCGGAGACGCGGCACTCGGTCGCCTTCATCAGCGACTTCCCGGTCCACGCGCCCTGGCCGGCCGAGGCCCACCACCGGCGCTGCAGCGCGGGGGCGGACACGACGCCGAGGACGACCTCGTCGTCGACGACCAGCGAGATCAACGTCGCCCAGACCGGCACGCCGCGCACGTAGTTCTTGGTGCCGTCGATCGGGTCGACGATCCAGCGCCGCTGGGAGTGCCCGGAGGTGCCCTGCTCCTCGCCGGTGACGGCGTCGCGGCTGCGCGCCTTGGAGAGGGTACGACGGATCGACTCCTCGACCGCCTGGTCGGCGTCGGTCACCGGGGTCAGGTCCGGCTTGCTCATCACGTGCAGGTCGAGCGCGCGGAAGCGGGCCTGGGTGAGCGAGTCCGCGTCGTCGGCCAGCAGGTGTGCCAGACGCAGGTCGTCGGTGTAGTCGGGGGCAGCCACAGGGGCACCCTAGCCGTCGGGCGCCGTGCGACCGGCGCGGGTGCGGCTCCCGTGACCAGCGGTCGTGCAGGATTCAACCATGGAGATCAACGGCCTTCCGCTGCACCCGCTCGCCGTTCACGCCGCCGTGGTGCTCGCGCCCCTCGTGGCCCTCCTCGCCCTCGCCTCGCTCGTGCCGTCGTGGCGCGACCGCCTGCGCTGGCCACTGGTGGTCGGTGCCGTGGTCGCGATCGGAGCGGTGGCGCTGGCCTTCGTCTCGGGCAACAGCTTCCGCAACGCCAACGAGTTCTTCTCGACCCCGCCCTCGGAGATCACCCGCCGGATCGACCACCACCACGCCCTCGCGCTGAAGCTGCTGTGGACCTCGATCGGGTTCAGCGCCGTCGCCCTGGTCTCCGGCCTGCTCCACCCCGAGGAGGGCCCGCTGCGCTGGCTCCTCGGCCTGCTCCTCGCCGGCGGCGCGGTCGCCGTCATCGTGCTCGTCGTCCTCACCGGCGACGCCGGCGCCACGGCGGTGTGGGGCGGCTTCAACGGGTGATCCACCCGGGCCTCGACGGGTCAGTAGTCGGTGACCGAGCGCGCGGCGAGCAGCCGTCGGAAGGACGCCACCCGCTCGGGGTCGGCCTCGCCGGCCGCGACCGCCTCGTCGAGCCCGCACTCCGGCTCGTCGTCGCCGTGGGTGCAGCCGCGGGGGCAGTCCTCGGTCATCTCGTCGAGGTCGGGGAACGCCTCGATCAGGTGCTCGGGCTGGACGTGCGCGAGCCCGAACGAGCGGATGCCGGGGGTGTCGATGATCCAGCCGTCACCGTCGGCCAGCGGCAGCATGAGTGCGGACGTCGACGTGTGCCGGCCCTGACCGGTCACCGCGTTCACGTGCCCGGTCTCGCGCCGCGCGTCGGGGACCAGCGCGTTGACGAGCGTGGACTTCCCCACACCGCTGTGCCCGATCAGCACGCTGGTCTCGCCGCGCAGCCGGCCGTGCAGCGCGTCCAGGCCGATGATGGTGCGGTCGGCGTCGCGGCGGGTCACCTCCCACGGCACCCCGAGTGAGCGGTACGTCGCCAGCAGTGTCTCGGGGTCCTCCAGGTCCGCCTTCGTGAGGCAGAGCAGCGGCGCCATCCCGCCGTCGTACGCCGCCACCAGCGCCCGGTCGATCCACCGCGGCCGCGGCTCGGGGTCGGCGAGGGCGGTGACGATGACGAGCTGGGTGACGTTGGCGACGATGACGCGCTCCACCGGGTCGTCGTCGTCAGCCGTACGACGTAGCGTGCTGCTGCGCTCGAGCACCTCGACGATCCGTGCGAGCGAGCCGTCGGCGCCGGACACGTCCCCGACCACCCGGACCCGGTCGCCGACGACCACGCCCTTGCGGCCCAGCGGGCGGGCCTTCATGGCCATCACGGTGCGGTCGTCGATGAGCAGCGTGAACCGGCCGCGGTCGACGGTGACGACGAGGCCCTCGACGGCGTCCTCGTGCGCCGGGCGCTCCTTGGTCCGGGGCCGGGTACGACGACGCGGGCGCTCGTAGTGCTCGACGTCGTGCTCGTCGTACCGCGGCATCAGGCGACCTCAGAACAGCCCGGACCAGAAGCCGGCGAAGTCGGGGAACGTCTTGCTGGTGGTCGCGACGTTCTCGACCAGGACGCCGGGCACGGCGGCGCCGACGATGACGCCGGCGTGGGCCATCCGGTGGTCGGCGTAGGTGTGGAACACCCCGCCCGACAGCCTCGCCGGTCGCAAGGACAGCCCGTCCGGGTGCTCGTCGACGTCGGCGCCGAGCGCACCGAGCTCGCGGGCGAGCGCCGTCAGCCGGTCGGTCTCGTGACCGCGGATGTGGGCGATGCCGGTGAGCTGGGACGGGGTCTGGGCGAGTGCGCAGAGCGCGGCGATCGCGGGCGCGAGCTCGCCGACGTCGTGCAGGTCGGCCTCGAGTCCCTGCAGCCCGCGCCAGCCGTCGGCCGGACCACTCACCTGCAGGCCCTCCGGGACCCGCGAGACCGTGCAGCCCATCCGCGCCAGCAGGTCGCGCAGCGCGTCACCCGCCTGCGTGGTCGCGGTCGGCCAGTCGCGCACGACCACCGTGCCGCCGGAGACGGCGGCCAGCGCCAGGAAGGGCGCTGCGTTGGACAGGTCGGGCTCGATCGCCTCGTCGTGGGCCGCGATCGGTCCGGGCGCCACTGCCCAGCGGTCGGCGTCGCCGTCGTCGACCGCGACACCGCGGTCGCGCAGCATGGCGATCGTCATCTCGATGTGGGGCAGCGAGGGGATCGGCTGGCCGTCGTGGCGTACGTCGACACCCGCGTCGAACCGTGCGCCCGCGAGCAGCAGGGCCGACACGAACTGCGACGACGCCGACGCGTCGATCACGACCGTCCCGCCCGGCACCGATCCGGTGCCGTGCACGGTGAACGGCAGTGCACCGTCGCTGTCGTCGATCGCCATCCCGAGGCCGCGCAGGGCGGCGAGGATCTCACCGACGGGCCGCTTGCGCATGTGCTCGTCGCCGTCGAAGGCGACCTCGCCGCGCACCAGCCCGGCGGCCGGCGGCACGAACCTCATCACCGTCCCGGCCAGGCCGCAGTCCACGCTCGCGCGGTCGCCGGGCACCGAACCGTCGAGCGGTGTCACCGTCCAGTCCTCGCCGGACGTGTCGACCGGTGCCCCCAGCGCGGTCAGCGCCTGCGCCATCAGCAGGGTGTCGCGCGAGCGCAGCGCCCGGCGCACGACCGAGGGCCCGTCCGCCAGCGCGGCGAGCACGAGCGCCCGGTTGGTCAGCGACTTGCTGCCCGGCAGCGTCACCGTCGCGTCGAGGGGCCCGGTGGTGGTGGGCGCGGGCCAGGGGTCGGCGTGCGTGGCGGGAGTCGTCATCTCCCGACCGAGTCTAGGAGACCCGAGCCCTCACCCGAGCGCCCACCAGCGCTGCCTCGCGCCGGGCGTCGTGCGTGGCGTGCCGGGCCCGCCAGGCAAGCCCCGGCTTCCCGGCCGTGTCGAGGGCCGCGATGAGCAGCCCCCCGGCGAGGGCGGTGTTCTTCACGAAGTGGACCAGCTGCTCGCGCCGCTGCTCCTTGTCGGTCGCCTCCCAGAACCGGTACCGCGCCGCGGTCGAGGGCACCAGCGTCCCGCCCAGCACCGCGGCCGACAGCCGCGGGAAGTGCCCCGTCGCCAGCGCCAGCCCGGCGACGACCTGTGCCGCGCCGCTGGCCCGCACCCACAGCACCGGGTCGCGCGGGACCGACACGCTGTCCGGCGTCGCGTTGTCCAGCGCCGGGGCGAGGGTCTCGGTCACCGGCGCCGCCTGGGCGGCCAGCGCGGGAGCCTCACGCAGGTCCAGGGCGCCGTTCGCGAGGAAGTACGACGCCAGCAGCGGCCGGGCGATCAGTCTGCTCAGGGTCATGGCCGCTCGGTACCCCGGACCTGTCCGACCAGACCGATAGATTGACGGCCATGTGCGGCCGCTACGCCTCCAGCCGGAGCCCGGAGGACCTCGCGGAGGAGTTCGAGGTGCTCGACCCGCGCCTCGAACGCGCCATCCCGCCGTCCTGGAACGTCGCACCGACCGACGAGGTGTACGCCGTCCTGGAGCGCGCCTCCCGCGACGCCGACGGCCACAGGGCCGACGAGCCGACCCGCCAGCTCCGCGCCCTGCGGTGGGGCCTGGTCCCGTCGTGGGCCAAGGACGCCGGCATCGGCAGCCGGATGATCAACGCGCGGATGGAGACGGTCGCCGAGAAGCCCGCCTTCCGCAAGGCGTTCGCGGCCCGCCGCTGCATCGTGCCGGCCGACGGCTACTTCGAGTGGTACGAGACCCAGCAGAAGACCGCGAAGGGCAAGGCGAGGAAGCAGCCCTTCTTCATCACCTCCGGCGACGGCTCCAGCCTGGCGATGGCCGGGCTCTACGAGATCTGGCGCGACCCGTCGAAGCCCGAGGACGCCGAGGACAGGTTCCGCTGGACCTGCACCATCCTCACCACCGAGGCCACCGACGACCTCGGCCGGATCCACGACCGCATGCCGTTGCTCGTCGAGCCGGAGCGGCGCCACGAGTGGCTCGACCCGCGCACCCCGGCGGGCGACCTGCCTGCCCTGCTGCAGCAGCTGAGGCCCGCGCAGCAGACGGGCCTGACGGCCTACCCCGTCTCGACGGCCGTCGGCAACGTCGCCAACAACGGTCCCGAGCTGGTCGAGCCGATCCCGTTCGCCGACTCCGGCGAGCCCGAGGACGACGGACAGGGGACCCTGCTGTGACCACCCCGACGAGCGACGAGCGCCTGGTCGAGACGCCGTACGGCGAGGGCCGGCTCGTCCTGCGCCGCGCCCGCAAGCCCCTGGCCACCCTGCTCGTCAGCCACGGTGCGGGCGGGGGCATCGACGCCCGCGACCTCGAGGCGCTGGCAGCCCAGCTGCCGGGCCAGGGGATCACCGTCGCCCGGTTCGAGCAGCCCTGGCGCCGCGCGGGCCGCAAGGTCGCCAGCGCGCCCGCCACCCTCGACGTGGGCCTGCGCGCTGCCGCCAAGGCGCTGCGCGCCCGGACCCCGCTGGTCGTCGGCGGCCGCTCCGCGGGCGCGCGCTCGGCGTGCCGCACGGCCGAGGAGCTCGGCGCCGCCGGGTGCCTGGCCCTCTCGTTCCCGCTGCACCCGCCGGGCAGGCCCGAGCGCTCCCGCCTCGACGAGCTGGCGGGAGCCGGGGTGCCGACCCTGGTCGTGCAGGGGGAGCGGGACCCGTTCGGCCGGCCCGAGGAGTTCCCCGACCCGCTGCCCGGGCGCACCGACCTGGCGGTCGTGCCGGGAGCCGACCACGGCCTCGCCGTGCCCAAGCGGGGAGCGCTCACCGAGACCGAGGCGATGGGCATCGTCGTCGAGTCGACGCTCGAGTGGATCGTGCGCGAGGTCGTCGGCGCCCGCTGAGGCGGGCGGGAATGTGTCCCGCACCCGTGGCGTTCTGGCTTCCATGATCGCGACGCTGGAGCGCCCCCGGACCGGGAGCACCGTAGTCTGGGACGCGATGACCGAGATTTCCGATCTTTCGTCCCTGGACGCCGACGCCTCCCACCCCGAGGACATCGTCGACGTCGCGTCGGAGACCCCTGAGGAGCGGGCCGCACGCTTCGAGCGTGACGCCCTGCCCTTCCTCGACCAGCTCTACGGTGCCGCGATGCGGATGACCCGCAACCCGGCCGATGCAGAGGACCTGGTCCAGGAGACCTTCGCCAAGGCGTTCTCCGCGTTCCACCAGTTCAAGCCCGGCACCAACCTGAAGGCCTGGCTGTACCGGATCCTGACCAACACCTTCATCAACTCCTACCGCAAGAAGCAGCGCCAGCCGCAGCAGGCGCTCGCCGGCGACACGGGGGACGTCGAGGACTGGCAGCTCGCGCGCGCGGAGTCGCACACGTCGAGCGGGCTCAAGTCGGCGGAGATGGAGGCGCTGGAGCACCTCCCCGACAGCCAGGTGAAGGACGCGCTGCAGCGGCTCCCCGAGGAGTTCCGGCTCGCGGTCTACCTCGCCGATGTCGAGGGCTTCGCCTACAAGGAGATCGCCGAGATCATGGACACCCCGATCGGGACCGTGATGTCCCGCCTCCACCGCGGACGGCGCCAGCTGCGCGACATGCTCTCCGACTACGTCCGCTCCGGCGGCGACGCACCCCTCGAGGGAGGCAAGTGATGTCCGAGCCCACCCCGCACGCGGGCCACGAGCACGTGCACGTGTCGGACGACCCGAGCAACGCCGAGTGCGCCGACTTCCTCGAGCGCATCGTGCGGTTGATCGACAACGAGCTCGAGGCCGGCGACTGTGCCGTGGTCCGGGCCCACATCGACTCCTGCAGCCCCTGTCTGGAGCGCTACGACCTCCAGCGAACGGTCAAGGCCGTCGTCGCCCGCTCCTGCGGTGAGACCGCGCCGGCCGAGCTGCGCGAGCGTGTCCGGATCCAGATCCAGCAGATCCAGGTCCGCATCACCGAGGGCTGACCCGCACCCCTGCGATGATCCGGTCATGAAGACCGTGCTCATCACCGGCTGCTCCTCCGGGATCGGCGCCGCGACGGCCACCCGCCTCGCGGGCGCCGGCTGGGACGTCTGGGCGAGCGCCCGTCGTCCCGAGACGCTCGCGGACCTGGCCGCCGCGGGCTGCCACACCCTCGCCCTCGACGTCACCGACGAGGCATCCATGACCGCCGCCGTGGCGGCCCTCACCGAGGCCACCGGCCGGATCGACGCCCTCGTCAACAACGCCGGCTACAGCCAGTCCGGCGCGCTCGAGTCCCTCGACGTCGACGACGTCCGCCGCCAGTTCGAGACCAACGTCTTCGGTCTCCTGCGGCTCACCCAGCTGGTCCTGCCCACGATGCGCACCCAGCGCTCCGGCCGGATCGTCAACATCGGGTCGATGGGCGGCAGGCTCACCTTCCCCGGTGGTGGCGCCTACCACGCCAGCAAGTACGCCGTGGAGGCACTCTCCGACGCCCTGCGCTTCGAGGTCTCCGGCTTCGGCATCGAGGTCGTGCTCATCGAGCCGGGCCTGATCACCACCAACTTCGAGGCGGCCGTCGCCGCCGGCATGCCGACGGGCGAGGGCCCGTACGCCGCCTTCAACGCCCAGGTCCAGGCCGCCACCTCACAGGCGTACGCCGGCCCGATGGCCCGCTTCGGCGGCCCGCCCGAGGCCGTGGCGAAGGTGATCGAGAAGGCGCTCACCAAGGACCGGCCCAAGGCGCGCTACACGGTGACGGTCTCGGCGCCGGCCGCGATGGCGGCCCGCAAGGTGCTGGGCGACCGCGGCTGGGACCTCGCCATGCGCTCGCAGTTCCCGCGCCCGGAGTAGGGCCCTCACCGAGCAGCCCGAGGAACCCCTGAGGTCGTCGAGCAGCTGCGAGCGCCAGCGAGCGGCGTATCGAGACGCCTCGCCCCTGAGGTCGTCGAGTAGTCCGAGCCCCTGGGCGAGGACGTATCGAGACGCCTCGCCTGGTCTCGATACGCGCCTCGCGGCTTCGCAAGCTCAGCCGCGGCGCTACTCGACCTCCCCGCCCGGTCCGCGCCGGTGCTCGCAGGCTCGCACCGCCGCGGGGCGGTGAAAAAGCGTCGAACCCCCGTACCTGGCGGTCGGGGGTTCGGCGGATGCGTGCGCTCAGCTGTTGGGGCGCTTGCCGTGGTTCGCGCCCTTCTTGCGGCGCGCGCGGCGCTTGCGGCCGGTCTTGCCCATGGTTCCTCCTCGGATAGATCGGTCCAGTGTCGCAGGTCGGCGGGCGCTGTCGAAAATCGGCCCCGGGAGTGGGCAGGAACGCGTTCTCGATTTCGGCCGTGCGCCGCGCCGTGCCGGTGCTACGCTCCGCCGCACTGCTCCCCATCTCGGCCGGACCCCGCGAGGCTCACCCATGTCGGCTCCTGCTCCGCGCCACCGTGCGCCCCGTGCCGCCCGTCCGGGCCGCCGCCGCACCTCGTTGCTGGTGACGCTCGCCCTCGGCACCGGCCTCGCCAGCGTGCTCACCGCGTCGCCCGCACGCGCCGCCGGACCGTGGTTCGTCGCACCCGGCGGCAGCAACAGCGGCAGCTGCCTGAGCGCCGCGAGCCCCTGCGCGACGCTCACCGGCGTGCTGGCCAAGCCCGGCGTGGCCGCCGGCGACACCGTCAACGTCGCTCCCGGCACCTACACGGACCGCCCGGCCGTGACCAAGCAGGTCAAGGTCGTCGGCACCGGTCCCAACGTCGTCTTCCAGGGCGGCGGCACCGGCTCCGCGACCTGGGCGCTCGCCGTCAACACCAGCGGCAACGTCGAGCTGCGCAACCTGACGCTGACCGGCGGCACCTACGCCGCGGGCGGTGCCCTGCCGGTGGTCACCGCGTCCGTGAAGGCCTACGACGTCGCGATCACCAGCAGCACCGCCATCGCGGGTGCCGGCGTCTACGTCTACTCCGGCTCCCTCGAGATGTACGGCGGCCGCATCGCGGGCAACAAGGCGACCGCGACCTCCGGCAACGCCACCGGCTGGGGCGGCGGCGCCTACGTCGCGGCGGCCGGTTCCCTCCTGCTCGACGGCGTCACCGTCGAGAACAACAAGGCCGACGGTGCGGGCTTCGCCAGCGTCACCGTCGGCGGCGGCGTGGCCAGCGCCGGACCGCTGACGGTGCGCAACACGACCTTCCGCAACAACGCCGTCCTCACCGCGGCGCCGACGGCCAACACCGGCTACGGCGGCGCGATCTACAGCAGCAACGCAGCCACGTCGGTCACCGGCAGCACCCTGACCGCCAACACCGCGACCTTCGGCGGTGCACTCGCCAACGGGGCCGCGGCGACGGTCACCGGCACCGACGTACGCACCAACACCGCGATGGTCGGCGGCGGCTTCTACGCCGGTGGCGCACTCACCGTCACCCGGAGCACCCTCGCCGCCAACACCGCGACCGTGAACTACGGCGGAGGGGTCTACGCCGTCGGCCCGTTGGCCCTCGACGACACCGACGTCACCGGCAACAGTGCACCCACCGGCGGTGGCGGTGTCTACTCCGCCGCGACCACGACCACGATCCGCAACGGCAGCACGGTCTCGGCCAACACCGCCCAGAGCGGCGCCGGCGTCTGGTCGGCCGGCAACCTGACGGTGCGCGACTCGGCGATCACCGACAACGACGCGTCCTTCCAGGCCGGCGGGCTGGCCGTCGGTACGACGGGCACGGGCGACACCCCGGTCGCCTCGCTCACCGACAGCGTCGTCTCGGGCAACAGCGCTGCCGTCGCCGGCGGTGGCATCGTCGCCGTCGCCCGCACCACGGTGAACCTGACCCGGACCCGCCTCGCCGACAACTCCGCCGCCGGCGGTGGCGGCATCGTCGTCGCGAACGACGCGCGTGCCGACCTCGACCACGTGGTCGCCAGCGGCAACGTCGCGACCAGCCTCGGCGGCGGTGCCGTGTTCAGCTCGGGCCGGACCACCGTCGTCGACTCGACCCTGGCCGACAACCAGGCGCTGTGGACCTCGGGCAGCACGACCGGACTCGGCGGCGCGATCTACACCGGCGGCGGCACGACGACCGCGGTCGCCGCCGAGCTGACCGTGCGCCGCAGCACGCTGAGCGGCAACCACGCCCACGGCGGTTCGGCCGTCGTGTCCTACGCCCCGGCCTCCGGCGCGACCAGCACGACGCTGATCGACACCTCGACCATCGCCGACAACGTCTCCACCTCGACCTCCGGCGCCCTGCTCAACGGCGCGCACAGGCTGACCGTCACCGGCTCCACGCTGACCGGCAACTCCGCGGCCGCGGGCGGCTCGGGTGCCGTCACGACGTTCGCGACGACCGACGTCGGCATCGCGGGCTCGGTGCTCGCCGGCAACACCCCGAAGGCCTGCAACCTCGCGCTCACCTCCGGCGGCCACAACCTCGCCGGTGCCGGCGACTCCGGCTGCGGGGTCGTCCCGGGCGCGACCGACCTCGGCCCGCTCGGCGACCACGGCGGCCCGACCGCCACCCGCGTGCCCGGACCGGGCAGCGCGCTGCTCGACGCGATCAGCCCCTCGACGAGCACCGGACTGACCAGCGCCGTCACCGGTGACCCGGTGATCCTGTGCGCTCCCGGTGCCGTCGACCAGCGCGGAGAGCCGCGCCGGGCGGGCGCCCGCTGCGACATCGGCGCGGTCGAGGCTGCGCAGGTGGCCCCGCAGGTCGACCTACCGGCCACCCTCGACCTCACCGTCGGAAGTACCGTCGACCAGGTCCTGGTCACCTCGACGGCCGGCAGCCCGCGGCCCGTCATCACCTCCGCACCGCTGCCCGCCGGCCTGAGCCTGGTCGACCACCACGACGGCACGGCGAGCCTCACCGGCACCCCGACCGGTCCCGGCGGCTCCTTCCCCGTGACGGTGACCGCGACCAACGAGGCCGGCACGGACCAGGGGAGCGTGACCATCGAGGTCCACCAGGCGCCCGTCCTCACCGGCCCGACCAGCCTGACCTACCGGGTCGGCACCGCCGGCGGCCCTGACCAGTTCCACCAGTCCGGCGGCCACCCCGCCGCGACCCTGGCGATCGCCGACCCGCTGCCGGACGGGCTCACCTTCACCCCGGGCGCCGGTGGCACGGGCACCCTCGCCGGGACACCCGCAGCCGGCACGGGCGGCGTCCACCACCTCACCGTGACCGGCAGCAACGGCACCGGCCCCGACGCCACCTGGCCGTTCACGCTGAGCATCGAGGAGGCGGCCGCCGTCTCGGCCAACGACGCCACCGTGCGGGCCGGCAGCGCGGTCGACCTGCCCGTCACGTCGAGCGGCTACCCGGCCCCCGTCGTCACGGCCACCGGCCTCCCGGCCGGCCTCACGTTCGCCGGCGACGCGATCACCGGGACGCCGGCCGCCGGCTCGGGCGGCAGCTACGACGTCACCCTCACCGCCGCCAACGGCGTCGGCGACGACGCCGTCGACCACCTGAGGATCGTGGTCGAGGAGGCACCCTCCGTCGTCGGCCCCGCCGCCGTGCGGTTCGTGGCGGACGCCTCCGGGAGCTTCGAGTTCGCCGGTGGGGGCTACCCGGCCCCGACGCTGGGCATCGTCGGCGACCTGCCCCCGGGCATCAGCCTCGACGTCGACAGCGACGGCACCGCCACCCTGCACGGCACCGCGCCGGAGAGCGCGGTCGGCAGCTACCCGGTGACCGTGACGGCGACCAACGGCATCGGCGACGACGCCGCCCTCGAGGTCGTGGTCGAGGTCGCCCCGAAGGTCGGCATCGCGACCACCTCCCTGCCGCAGGCCGCGGTCGGCAGCGCCTACGAGGCGTTCGTGACGGCCGACGGCGGCGCGGCGCCGTACACCTTCACCGTGACGGGGGGCTCGCTGCCCGCCGGCCTGACCCTCGGCACCGACGGCCGGATCAGCGGTACGCCGAGCGGCGCCCCGGGCACCGCGACGGTCGAGATCCAGGTCGCCGACGGCGGCGCCCCGGTCAGCAGGGCGCGGCGCACCTTCCAGCTCAGCGTGACCAAGGGCGTCAGCACGATCGTCGCCGAGCCGGTCGTCACCACGAACGCCCTGCTCGCCACCGGCACGTTGCGGGCCCGCCTGACCGGCGGCCTGCCGGCACAGCCGCTCGCCGGGCAGATGGTCGTGTTCAAGGGAGCGGCCAACCTGACGGTGTGCAGTGCGGTGACCGACGCCGACGGCGTGGCGTCCTGCAACCTGACCCTGGTGAGCACGGTGCTCACCGCGCTGCGGCTCGGCTACCGCGCCGACTACGCCGGGTCAGCCAGCTGGCTGCCGTCCTCGGGCACCGGTGCGCTGCTCCAGGTGTCGGTGCACGCGGTGGTGCCGACACCCTGACCGCCCGCAGCCGGTCAGGACAGGCGGGCGAGGAAGCGTGCGGCGTCGACGACGACGCGGGTGACCTCGCCCGACCCGACCAGCTTGCCGGGCCGGCCCTCGGGGCCGACCTCGCGGGCGGACACGGCGTAGCGGCGCAGCCGGCCGTCGGCGTACACCTGGCGGGCGGTGACCTCGATGCTGCCGCCGACGGGGGTGGCGGCGAGGTGCTCGAGCTCGACCCGGGTGCCGACGCTGGTCTCGCCCGCGGCGAGCTCGTCCTCGACGGCCGCGCAGGTCGCCGCCTCGCACCACGCCAGCAGCCGCGGCGTGCCGAGGACGGGCAGGCTGCCGGACCCGACCGCGAGCGCCGTGTCGGCCTCGGTCACGGTGAACCGCACGGCGTCAGATCCCGAACGTGCTGCGCGGGTACGCGGCGTCGACGTCGGTGATCACGTTGACCAGGTACGGCACGTCGGCCGCGAACGCCCGGTCCAGCGCCGGCCCGATCTGGCGCGGGTCGGTGACCGTCTCACCCGCGCCGCCGAGGGCGGACACCACCTGGTCGTACGCCGTTCGTGGGGCCAGGTCGGCCGCGACGTCGTACCCGTAGAGCATCTGCATCGGGCCCTTCTCCAGGCCCCATGCGGAGTTGTTGCCCATCACCATCACCACGGGCAGGTCGTGGCGCACCAGGGTGTCGACGTCCATCAGGGAGAAGCCGGCAGCACCGTCACCGAGGAGCAGCACGACCTGCGACGAGGGACGGGCGATCCGGGCGGCCACGGCGGCGCCGAGCCCGGCGCCCAGGCAGCCGTACGGGCCGGGGTCCAGCCAGCAGCCGGGCCGCCTGGGCTCGACGAACTTGCCCGCGAAGGACACGAAGTCGCCGCCGTCGCCGATCACCACGGCGTCGTCGGCGAGCCGGGGGACCAGCTCGCCGTAGATCCGGGCCGGGTGGACCGGGTCGGCCTCGGCGCCGAGCAGGTCGGCGTCCCTCGCGCTCGCCGCCGCGACCGTGTCCTGGAGGAGGGTGAGCCAGTCGGAGCGGTCCGGTTGGCCGGCGCCGGCCAACGCCTCCAGCAACCCGTCGAGCACGGCCGTCAGGTCCCCGCTGACCGATGCCGCGAGCGTCGCGTGGCCCGACACCTGGCCGGGGGAGTCGGCGATGTGGACGACGGCAGCGGGTTCTGCGCCGTCCTTTCCACCGAAGACGCCGTACCCCAGCCGGAAGTCGAGCGGCGTGCCGACGACCACCACGAGGTCGGCGCCATTGATCGCGGCGCCGCGGGCCTTGGTCACCAGCAGCGGGTGGCCGCCGGGGACCACGCCGCGGCCCATGCCGTTGGTGATCGCGGGCAGGCGCATCTCCTCGACCAGGCGCAGCGCCGCCTCCTCGGCGTGGTCCGCCCACACGTCGGTGCCCAAGATGAGCACCGGCCGCTGCGCCCGCGCGACCAAGCCGGCGATCCGGGCCACGGCGTCGCTGTCGGGCTCCGCGCCGCGGTGGTCCCCGATCACGGGAGCGCGGCCGGTTCCGGCGTTGAAGAACTCGTCCATCGGCACGTCGACGTACGTCGGGCCGCGGTGGGACGAGCGGGCCTGGGTGAACGCCGTGTCGAACCCAGCGGCCACGTCGTTCGCCGTCATCAAGGTGGCGGCGTGCTTCGTGACGGGCGTGACGATCGGCAGGTGGTCGATCTCCTGCAGCGCTCCGGTGCCCCAGCGGTTGTTGGGCGCGCGGCCGCCGACCACCACCATCGGGGAGCCGGCGAACCGGGCCTGGGCCAGCGCGCTCACGCCGTTGGTGACCCCCGGGCCGGCGGTCAGCACCGCGAGCCCCGGCACCCGGGTCAGCTTGCCGGTCGCCTCGGCCGCGAACGCCGCCGTCTGCTCGTGGCGCACGTCGACCAGCCGGACGGGCGTGCCGCCGTCCTGCTGGGAGCGGACCGCGCCGTCGTACATCGGGAACACGTGGGCGCCCGAGAGCGTGAACATCGTCTCGACGCCGTGAGCGCGCGCGACGGCGGTGGCGATCTCGCCGGCGTGGCCGGTCAGCGGGGTCTCGTCCGGCGGAGTGGAGGTCACCCGGGCACACTAGCCAGCGGCGGGCGCCCGGTCAGCCACCTCAGCCGACGTCGTCGAGGAAGTACGGGTGCACGCGGCGCAGCGAGGCGACCAGCGCGAGCAGCAGGTCGGGACGGACCGCGGGGTGGCGCGGCGAGATGGTGAGCTGGAGGTAGATCGCCCGCAGCACCGCCTGCGCATTGCCGGTCGCCCGGTAGGGGTCGCGGCCACTGCGCGCCTTGGCCCGGGCGCCCTGCTCGAGGCGGACCACCCACGGCTCGAGGACGCTCAGCGGCACCCGGTCGCGACGCAGGATCTCCATCACCGCGTGCGCGATCCGGTCCGGCTCGCCGTGGACCAGGGGAGGCGTGTCGGGGTTGAGCACGCGGTCGGCGATCACGTCCAGCAGCACGGTCAGCTCGGTCATCCCGAAGTGGCGGGAGGCGGCCAGCGCGGCCAGCGCGTCGGCGCCGTGGGCCGCGGCGTGCGCCCAGCCCTTGCCGGGCACGAACCCGCGCAGGTCGCGCTCGCGGACGTACCAGGCCGCGATCCGGTCGCCCCAGTGCAGCACCTTGCTGGGAGGCAGCCGGCGGATCCGGGTGTCACGCTGGATGCACTCGGCGAGCAGCAGCACCGAGAAGCTGCGCCGGAACACCGAGTCCGTGTCGCGCTCGCCGATCCCGTTGTTGAGCCCCGCGCACATCCCGTCGCCGAGGCCGGCCAGCAGGTCGTCGTACGCGCCGTGCTCGATCCACGTCGCCAGGAAGGAGTAGGCCATCCCGTCGCGCACCTGCGGGTCCGGGTCGCCGAGCATCTGCGTCAGCTGGGCGGTCAGGTCGCCGATCGGGTGGTCGGCAGGAGGTCGCCGCTCACCGTCGCGGAGGGCCTGCTGGAGGCGCGCCCAGTCCACCGACACCATCAACCCACACCCTCCGGAGCAGCCGAGCCCTTGATCCCCCGGGGCCTATCCTGCCAAACAATGTGAAGGGACCCTAAGTGAGGACGCATCCTCGCTCTCTAGAGTGGATCCCGTGCCCTCCCTGTCCGCGATCGCCCGGCGTCACACCGACCTCGACGACGCGGACATCGCCTGGCTCCAGCTGATCCAGGCCGACTGGCAGGTGATCGCCGACCTGTCCTTCGCCGACCTGGTGCTCTGGCTGCCCGACCGCGGCGGGGCGGGCTTCTGGGCCGGCGACCAGATGCGCCCGACGACCGGCCCGACGGCGTACGTCGACGACGTCGTCGGCACCTTCGCGCCGACCGGCCGCCGCCAGCTGGTGGACGCCGCCTACGAGCTCGGCCGGATCGCCCGGGAGGGCGACCCCGAGTGGCGCGACGACGTTCCGGTGCGGGTCGAGGCGATCCCGGTGCGCCGCGCCGGCAACGTGATCGCGGTGATCAGCCGCAACACCAACCTGCTGGGGGTGCGGACCCCCAGCCTGCTGGAGATCAACTACCTCCAGGCCGCCACGGACCTGTCCCAGATGATCGCCGCCGGCCTGTTCCCCTCGACCGCGCAGCGCAGCGACCACGCCGACTCGCCGCGGGTGGGCGACGGCTTCCTGCGCGTCGACGCGGCGGGCCGGGTGATCTACGCGAGCCCGAACGCGCTGTCGACGTACCGCAAGCTCGGCCTGACCGGCGACCTCACCGGGCACCGGCTGCCCGACCTGACCCGTGAGCTGGTGCCGCCGAAGAAGCGGCCCGACGAGGAGACGCTCAGCGCCGTCCTCGGCGGCCGCGCGCACCGCGACACCGAGCTCGGCGCGTCCGGCGGTCCCGGAGACGGCGCCGCCCTGATCGTGCGATCGATCCCGTTGCGGCCCAAGGGCGAGCACATCGGCGCGATCATCCTGCTGCGCGACGTCACCGACCTGCGCCGCCGTGACCGCGAGCTGGTCACCAAGGACGCCACGATCCGCGAGATCCACCACCGGGTGAAGAACAACCTGCAGACCGTCGCCGCGCTGCTGCGCCTCCAGGCCCGCCGGATCGGCTCGCCGGAGGCCGCGTCGGCGCTCGAGGAGGCCGTCCGACGGGTCGGCTCGATCGCGATCGTCCACGAGACCCTGAGCCAGGCCGTCGAGGAGACCGTCGAGTTCGACGACATCGCCGACCGGCTCGCCCGCCTCGTCGTCGACGTCGGCTCCACGACCGCCCAGGTCGGCGTACGCCGCGAGGGCAGCTTCGGCGTGCTCGCCTCCGAGGTCGCCACGCCCCTGGCCATGGTCGTCATGGAGCTGATGCAGAACGCCGCCGAGCACGGGTACGACGCCGGCGGCTCCGGCCAGATCGCGATCCACGCCGCCCGGCACGGCTCCGTCCTCGAGGTCGCCGTCGAGGACGACGGCCGCGGGCTCCCGGAGGACTTCGACCTGGACACGGCGACCAGCCTCGGCCTGTCGATCGTGCGCACGCTCGTCGAGTCGGAGCTCGGCGGGCACCTGACGCTCGGTCAGGCGCCCGGCGGTGGCACCCGGGCAGGCTTCACCATCCCCGTCGAGTGACGGCGAGGTCGCCGAGCAGCGCGAGGCGCCGACCGAGGACGTGTCGAGACGTGCTCAGACGGGGGTGCGGACCCGGGCGCGGGCGTTGCGGCGCTTGAGCGCGCGGCGCTCGTCCTCGCTCAGGCCTCCCCAGACACCGTGGTCCTGTCCCGCCTCGAGCGCCCACGCGAGACACTGCTCGCGCACGTCGCAGCGACGGCACACAGCCTTGGCCTCCTCGATCTGGAGGATCGCCGGGCCGGTGTTGCCGATCGGGAAGAACAGCTCCGGATCCTCGTCGAGGCATGCGGAACGGTGTCGCCAATCCATGGGTGGGAAAGCCCTCTTCTTTCACTACCGGGGGTGCCCTCGACCGGGCACACGTGAAGCCGCAAAAGTGAACGGCTTCACGATCGCTCCGGCAAGGTTTCCAAGGATTGCGTCACGAATCAAGCAATTCCGGTGGTTCGTTGGGTCACAACCGGATCGTGGACACCCACCGCCTAGGCTGCGGCGGTGACCGAAGGGCCCCTCGACCACCCGTCCGACCGACCTCCGCAGCTGACCGTGGCCGCCTCGCTGGCCGCCGTCCAGGCGCTGGTACTGCTCATCCTCGCGGTCCTGGAGATGGCCAGCGTGTCCTCCGAGCGGCTCGGGTTCGGCCTGTCGACCGCGCTCTTCTTCGCCGCGTACGGCGTGGTGCTGGTCGGCGCCGCCCTGGCGCTGTGGCGTCGCCACGGCTGGGCGCGCGGACCGGTGCTGATCACCCAGTTGATCGTGCTCGGCCTCGCCTGGAACCTGCGCGAGCACGTGCTGGCCGCGCTCGGGCTGGCCGCGTTCGCCCTGGTGGCCGTGGCCGCCGTCGTCCACCCGGACACGGTCGCCGCCCTCGAGGGCCGCCCGGGCGAGGACGACTAGCTGTGATGTCCGGGGAGGTTGGTCAGCCGGGTGACCGGTGGGCGGCCTCCAATGGCGGAGTGGGCGCGGTGGTGATTGTAGAAGTGGAGCCAGGCGGGCAGCGCGGCGTTGCGTTGCTCGGTTGACTCATAGAGCCGGGCGTAGGCCCATCCGTCGGCGAGGGTTCGGTGGAAGCGCTCGATCTTCCCGTTGGTCTGGGGCCGGTAGGGCCGGGTCCGCTTGTGGCTGATGGCGAGCTCAGCGCACGCGTCGCGCCAGGCGTAGGACCGGTAGGCCGAGCCGTTGTCTGATAGGACTCGTTCGATGGTGACGCCGTGATCGGCGAACCAGGCCACCGCACGCTGTAGGACGCCGATCGCGGTGGCGGCCTTCTCGTCGGTACAGATCTCGGCGTAGGCGATGCGTGAGTGGTCGTCGATGACGGTGTGCACGAACGCGGTCCCGATCAATGGTCGATAGTGCTTCCCGCGTTCGCCTGTGCGGAGTGCTGTCGCGATGCCGTTGGCTCGACTCTGTTGGCGGCTGAGGAACTTGTGCCCGCCGCCGTCGGGGATGTTGCCGAACTTGGTGACGTCGACGTGGATCAGCGAGCCGGGGTGCGGATGCTCGTAGCGTCGCAGCGGCTCCCCGGTAACGCGGTCGATGTGGGAGAGCCGGTTGATCCGGCAGCGGACGAGCACGGCGTGCACGGTCGAGGCCTGCATGCCGAGCTGGCCGGCGATCTGGACCGGACCGAGTCGCTGGCGCCATCGCAGTCGCACGATCTGGCGCACCACCTCCGGCCTGGTCCTGTTCGGACACGTCTTCGGTCGTGAACTGCGGTCGACCATCCCGCCCGGGCCTTCGATGCGGTAGCGGTCGGCCCACTTCTTCGCGGTGCGTGGGGCGACCATGAACATCTTGGCCGCTGCAGCGTAGGTCCAGCCGCGGTCGACGACGAGCTGGGCGAGCCGCAAACGGGCGCGCGGGGTCAGGGCAGCGTTAGCGTGGGACACGAGGGCCTCCGGTCAGTGAAGCGTTGAACTAGACAGCTCCACTTCACAACCGGAGGCCTTCGTCTGTCAGACAGGCTCACCGGTGCCGGGCGGTACAACCTCCCTGGACATCACAACTAGCGCCGGCGAACGCCGACGGCCCGGCCCCCGAGGGGACCGGGCCGTCGCTGCGTGGTGGGCGCTCAGTCCTGAACGGTCACCGTGATGTAGTTCGACGAGAAGTAGTCGTCGTAGCCGGCGTCCTTGGTGTAGTACGCCTGGAACTGGTACTGGCCGTTGGGCAGGCCCGCCTTGAGGGCGCTGCCGGTGCCGCCGTTGATGATCGAGGAGCAGAACCCGGTGGTGAAGGTGAAGGTGCCGTTGGCCGGGTTGACGCTCGCGAAGCGCAGCAGGTAGGGCGACGACGAGCCGCCGGCGGCGTTGCCGTTCTGGTAGACGTCGACGTAGCCCGACGTCGCAGGGGCACCCTTGTACCTGACGCTGCCGGACAGCTGGGTGCTCTTCTTGGTGTACGGCGAGCGGAAGTCGCTGCGGTAGCAGGCCACCGCCGTGGTGTTGAGCGTCATCGCCGAGTCGTAGACCTCGAACTTGGTCTTGCCCTTGCGGCCGTTGAACTTGGCCTTGACCTTGTAGTGGCCGGTGCCGAGCGCCGGGACGAGGTACTTGGCCTTGCCCTTCTTGACCTTGGCCTTGCCCTTGAGGACCGCGCCGTTGTCGCCGGTGATCGTGTACTTGACCTTGCCCTTGCCCGCGAGCCCCTTCGAGGTGAGCACCAGCTTGCTGATGCCGGGCTGCACACCGTCGGCCGACTTCTTGATCTTGAACTTGCCGGCCTTGACCTTCGCCGCCACGACGGCGGTGTCGGCGGTGCCGGGGGTCGCGGCGGCGGTGGACGTCAGAGCGGGCGTGGCGAGCGCGAGCGAGGTGATCGCGATGACGCCAGCGGAGACGAGCCTGCGCATGGAGGAGCTCCTTCGGGAGGGACCGACCCGTGCTGGACGAGGTCCCTGGAATCGGTCGAGACGTGTGAGACGCAGGGGGTACTGCCCGAGGTCGCCCGGGATAAACGTCCCTGGTGCGCGGATTCCCGAAGGCTGGTCCGCAGGAGGCTCAGACCTCCGACTCGAGCGACTCGCGCAGCTGGGCGAGGGTCCGGCTGAGCAGCCGCGACACGTGCATCTGGGAGACGCCGATCTCCTCGGCGATCTGCGACTGGGTCATGTTCTTGAAGAAGCGCAGCAGCAGGATCTTCTTCTCCCGCGGCGGCAGGTTCTCCAGCAGCGGCTTGACCGACTCGCGGATCTCGACGTGCTCGAGCGCCTCGTCGTCGACGCCCATCGCGTCGAGCATGCTCTGGCCGCTGCCGCCGTCGGAGTCGTCGTCGGTGGCGTCCAGGGACAGCGTGGAGTAGGCGTTGCTCGACTCGAGGCCCTCGACGATCTCCTCGACCGAGCAGCCGATCGCGTCGGCGAGCTCGCGCGCCGTCGGCGAGCGCCCCAGGGACTGGGTGAGCTCAGCGGTGCTCGCGCTGATCTGCATGCGCAGCTCCTGGAGCCGCCGGGGCACCCGGATGGCCCAGCCCTTGTCGCGGAAGTAGCGCTTGATCTCACCGATGATCGTCGGCGTCGCGTACGTCGAGAACTCGACCCCGCGCTCGGTGTCGAAGCGGTCGACGGACTTGATCAGGCCGATGGTGCCGACCTGGACCAGGTCCTCGTAGGGCTCGCCGCGGTTGCGGAAGCGGCGGGCGCAGTGCTCGACGAGGGGGAGGTGCAGGTGGACGAGGGAGTCGCGGGCGACGTCGCGCTCGGCCTGGGAGACGTCCTCGTCACGGAGCACGACGAACAGCTCGGCGCTGCGTTGGCGAGTCACCTCGATGTTGGTCGGCCCGCGCCCGCCGCCACCCCGAGACAGGTCGGTGGTCATGACGCCAGCGACGACCGCACCAGGAGGCGCACGGAGTAGCGTCCGGCGACGGCGTCGATCGCGGCCTCGTCGGCGAGGGTCGCGAGGACCTGCCAGCCGAAGCTCTCGTAGTCGGGAGCAGTGGGGGACTGGGCGTCGGCGGCGATGGTCAGCTCCAGCTCGCTCGTGCCGAGGCGGAACCGGCAGTCGAGGACAGCGCCGGAGTCGGCCTCGTCGAGCACCATCGCCGCCGCCTCGGAGACGGCGATGCGCAGGTCCTCGATGTCGTCCATGGTGAAGTCGAGGCGCGCGGCCAGACCGGCGGTCAGCGTGCGCAGGACCGAGGCGTAGGCGCCGTCGGCGGGCAGGCGCAGCTCGACCTCGTCCGGTCGGCCGGCGGCCGTCGTACCGCCGACAGCAGGGCTGCTCGTCTCCGACATGCCGCATCCTCCGGGTAGGCGTTGGGGAACCAGGTCGGGACCGACCCTACGCCAACGGCCGCGCCCCGGAGGACGCGGCCGTCGGACGGTGGTGCTGGGCTCAGCCGCGCAGGGCGCCGAGGCCGAGCAGGTCGAGCAGGCCGAGCTGGTCGAGCAGGTCGAGCACGGCGTCGAGGCCGAGCGTCCGGACCAGGTCGCCGAGCCCGATGCTGGCGAGCAGGTCGCCGACGTGGTCGAGCAGGTTCGCGTTGTCCGGGATCACGATCGGGGAGACCTGGCCCTGCTGGCAGGCCGTGAAGGCGGCGCTGGTGGCCGTGGCGACCGTGGCGGCCTTGGCGCGGAAGATGCGAGCCTGGCGGATCTTGGCCCGCTTGTTCGAGAGCTTCTTCTGCAGCTTGGCCACCTTGGCCCGCTGGTGGTGGCGCTTGGCCTTCTTGATCTTCTTCTTGAGCTTGGTGATCTTGTGCTTCAGCTTGGCGACCTTGGCGTCGGCGTTGGCGTAGTTCGCCTGGGCGCCCTTGGCGGCGGTCTGCTGGACGGTGCAGCTGACGGCACGCTCGGCCGGTGCCGCCTGGGCGGCCGGGGCCACCGGAGCGGCGGACAGCGTGAGGCCGAGTGCGACGGCGAGGCCGAGGATCAGCTTGGACAGGGCACGATTCATGCCGGTTTTCTCCCTCAGGTGAAGTCGGCTGCCGCACGCCCCCCATGGCGGCGGCCGAGAATCGGCCGGGCGCATGGGATGCCCGGCTCGGCGGTCACCCTAGGGCATTTTGGTGAGGCCTGACGCACGGGGGCCCCGGGACGCCGTCGCGTCCCGGGGCCCTGGGCGAGGCGATCAGTCCAGGATCGCGCCCAGGCCGAGGCTCTCGAGGAGCGGGCGCAGGCCCAGCATGTCGATGACCGTGTCGAGGCCGAGCAGGTCCACCAGCAGGCCGACGCCGAGCGCGTCGAGGACCTCGCCGAGGAAGTCGAGCGGGCTGGTGCCGTCCGGCACCTGGCTCGGGATGGGGGTGCCCTGGCCGCGCTGGCAGGCGGTGTACGCAGCGCCCGTGGCCGTTGCCGCGGACGTTGCCTGGGCGAGGAACGCGCGCGCCGCGCGCTTGCGCGCCTTCAGCTTCGCGAGCTTCTTCTTCAGTCGGACCGCGGTGGCACCGTGCGCCTTCGCGGCCTTCTTCCTGGTCTTCTTGACCTTCTTCGCGAGCTTCGCGGCCTTGGCGTCGGCGGCGGCCCAGGTGTTGTAGGCACCCTGGGCGGCGGCGTACTGGACGGTGCAGCTCGGCGCGCGCTCGGCAACGGCCGGGGCGGCGGTGGCGGCCGGCGCCACCGGCGCTGCGGCCAGTGTCAGGCCGAGCGCGACGGCGACGCCGAGGATCATCTTCAACAGGGCACGATGCATGCCGGTCTCTCCCTTGGTGTGGCCGGCCGCCGCAGGTTCCCTCCCCGACGTCCGGTCGCGTACGCCGGGCGCATGGGCAGCCCGGCTCGCCGGTCACCCTAGGGCATCGTGGTGACCCCTTGGTGGAGCTTCGTCGAGCCCGGGAAGCACAGGACCCCGGGACGTACGTCCCGGGGTCCTGCGACTACTGGTTCAGCTGGGTGCGATCAGCACAGCCCCGGCAGGGGGAGGCCGAGCGAGCACAGCGGGTTGGTGTCACCCGTGGGCAGACCCGGGAGACCCGGGAGGCTCGGCAGGCCGCCGGACGGCAGGCCCGGGAGGCTCGGCAGGCCACCGGCCAGCAGGTCCAGGACCGAGTCCAGTGCGTCGAGAACCGGCGCCAGGGCGTCGACCGCGGCACCGAGGCCGAGGTTGGTCAGCGTGGCCTTGAGGATGTCGACGAGACCGGTCGGGTTGGCCAGGCCGGCGTTGAACGCGTCGCAGAGACCCTTCAGCTGCTCCGGAGCCGAGGCGCAGAGCTGGTTGAAGGTGCTCGTCAGCGGGTCCAGCACGGTCGGGAAGAGGTCGCACAGCTGCTGCAGCTGCGGAACCGCGTCGCACAGCGCCTGGATGGGCAGCTCGGGCGTGGCCGGCGGGATGGCGGCCGGGCGACCCTGGCAGGTGGCGTACGCCGAGTAGGCGGCGTTGTAGTTCGCGATCGTCTGGTTGCGGTAGGCGACGCCGGCGCGCTTGGCCTTCTTCGCCTTCTTGAGCTTCTTCTTGAGCTTCTTGATCTTCTTGGCCGGGGCGTGGTGCTTCTTGGCCTTCTTGAGCTTCTTCTTGAGCTTCTTGACCTTGGCGTCGGCGGCGGCGACGTAGGCGTTGGCCGCGGCGTAGTTGTTGTACGCCTTGGTCAGCGCTGCGCCCTCAGCCGGGCAGCTGGCGAGCTGCGCCGCGGCAGCAGGGGCGGCCTCGGCGACCGGCGCAGCCGACGCGACGGACGCCGTCGTGAAGGTCAGACCGAGCGCAACCGCCAGGCCGATGAACATCTTGAAAAGGGCGCGATGCATCGCGTCTTCTCCCTCCGGATGGTGTGGGTCCCCCCGACCCTGTGCTCCCTGGTCGGTTGGTGATTTCAGTGCAGACAACGACGTGCCTGACTCGCCGTCACGCTAGGGGAAGCGGGATGTTTTCGGGACCGAAAACACAGGCCGCACGCCCGAAATGGACGTGCGGCCCGTGTGGCCTGGGCACTGTGGCCCGGAAGGACTAGTCCGAAAGGATCAGGCCTTCTTCGTCGCCCAGAAGATCTCGGCGATCTCGTCGATCTTGGCGAGCAGCTCGTCGGCCTTGGCCGGGTCGAGGGTGCCCTTGGTGCCGGTGGCGCCCGCGAGCTTGGTGGCCTCGTTTACCAGGGTGTGCAGCTGCGGGTACGCCTCGAAGTGCGGGGGCTTGAAGTAGTCGGTCCACAGCACCCAGAGGTGGTGCTTGACGAGCTCCGAGCGCTGCTCCTTGATCAGGATGGCGCGGGTGCGGAAGTCCGGGTCGTCGCTGTCGAGCGCCTTGGCGATGACGGCCTTGATCGACTCGGCCTCGATGCGGGCCTGGGCGGGGTCGTAGACACCGCACGGCAGGTCGCAGTGGGCGGAGACGTCGACGGTGGGGGCCACGAAGGCTGCGCGGATGGACTCGGCGATACGGGAGAACATGTCGGTCCTCTCTGAGGTTCAGGCGGGTGGGTACTTGCTGGCTGCGACACTACTCGTCATGGAACGCGCGGCAACGGGAGGTCGGCGCCGGCTCGGCATCGCGGTCGTCCGCGGCGACTCGATGCGGCCGGCGCTGCAGCCCGGCCAGCGCCTCCTGGTCCTGTACGGCGCGCGCGTGCGCCCCGGTCGCGTCGTCGTCGCGCGCTTCGCGGACGGGACCCTCGCGGTGAAGCGCGTCGCCGAGCGCCGGGGGAGCGGGTGGTGGCTGCTCAGCGACAACGCCGAGGCGGGCGTGGACTCGCGGCACCGTGGTGCCGTGCCGGACGAGGATGTCGCGGGCGTCGTACGTGTCCGGTTGTGGCCGTGGCCCCGCCTGCTGTGACCTGTCCCATCCGGACACGTCCGCTGTGCCGGCGGACGGTGTGAAAGGATGGATGATCGTGGCTGATGACGTTCTTCCCTCCCACCCGCGCGCGGGTGAGCCGGTCTTCGATCTGCACCTCGGCGGGAAGATGGCGACCGTACCCACGGCCGATGTCAGCACCCGCGACCAGCTCTCGCTGGCCTACACCCCCGGTGTCGCCGAGGTGTGCGAGGCGATCGCCGCCGACCCGGAGCTGACCCGGCACTACACCTGGGTCCCCAACACCGTCGCGATCGTCACCGACGGCACCGCGGTGCTCGGCCTCGGCGACATCGGCCCCGCCGCCGCGATGCCGGTGATGGAGGGCAAGGCGGTCCTGTTCAAGCAGTTCGGCGGCGTCGACGGCATCCCGATCTGCCTGGCGACCACGGACGTCGAGGAGATCATCGAGACCGTCGTCCGGCTCGCGCCGAGCTTCGGCGGCATCAACCTCGAGGACATCTCGGCGCCGCGCTGCTTCGAGATCGAGGACCGCCTCAAGGAGGCCCTCGACATCCCGGTGTTCCACGACGACCAGCACGGCACCGCCGTGGTGACGCTGGCCGCGCTGGTCAACGCGCTCAGGCTGACCGGCCGCACCCCGGAGTCGACCCGCGTGGTCATCTCCGGCGCCGGCGCCGCGGGCGTCGCGATCGCGAAGATCCTGCTCGCCGCCGGCATCAAGGACATCGCGGTCACCGACCGCAAGGGCGTCGTCAGCTCGGACCGCACCGACCTGACCTCGGCCAAGAAGGCGCTGGCCGAGCTCACCGCCGACCAGTGCGGTCGCCGCGGCACGCTCGCCGAGGCGTTCGACGGTGCCGACGTCTACATCGGCGTCTCCGGCGGCACCGTGCCCGAGGAGGTCGTGGCCACCATGGCCGACGACGCGATCATCTTCGCGATGGCCAACCCGAACCCGGAGGTGCACCCCGACGTGGCGCACCGCCACGCGCGGGTCGTCGCCACCGGCCGCTCGGACTTCCCCAACCAGATCAACAACGTGCTGGCGTTCCCGGGCATCTTCCGGGGCGCCTTCGACGTCCACGCGAGCTCGATCACCGAGGGCATGAAGGTCGCCGCCGCCGACGCGCTCGCCGCGCTGGTGGGCGACGACCTGTCCGAGGACCTGGTCATCCCGTCGCCGTTCGACCCGCGGGTCGGCCCTGCAGTGGCCGCCGCTGTGGCGGACGCCGCACGCCGAGACGGTGTCGCCCGGATCTGATCCCCGGATAGCGTCGGGCTCATGTTCGCCGTCTACGCCGACTCCTTCGCCAGCTCGTCCGACGACCCGCTGAAGGGCCTCGTCGTGGGGGAGCGACCCGACCCGGTCGCGCCCGACGGCTGGACCACGGTCACCGTCAAGGCCGCCTCGCTCAACCACCACGACCTCTGGTCGCTGCGCGGTGTCGGGCTCAAGGCCGAGGCGCTGCCGATGATCCTGGGCTGCGACGCGGCCGGGTATGACGAGGACGGCAAGGAGGTCGTCGTGCATGCCGTGGTCTCCGACCCCGACTGGTCCGGTGACGAGACCTTCGACCCGCGCCGGTCGCTGCTGTCCGAGCGCCACCAGGGGACGTTCGCCGACAAGGTGGTCGTGCCGCGGCGCAACGTCGTGCCGAAGCCCGCGTCGATGTCCTTCGAGGAGGCGGCCTGCCTGCCGACGGCCTGGCTGACGGCGTACCGGATGCTGTTCACGCAGGGCGGCCTCAAGGCGGGCGACACCGTGCTGGTGCAGGGCGCGGGCGGCGGCGTGGCCACTGCCCTGATCGCGCTGGCCCGGGCCGGTGGCCTGCGCGTGCTGGCGACCAGCCGCGACGAGACCAAGCGGGCCAAGGCGCTCGAGCTCGGTGCCCACGAGGTCTACGAGTCCGGCGCCCGGCTGCCCGTCAAGGTCGACGCGGTGATGGAGACCGTCGGCCGCGCGACCTGGTCGCACTCCATCCGGGCGCTGCGCCCGGGCGGCAAGATCGTCATCTCCGGCACGACGTCCGGGCCGAACCTCGACGACGCCGAGCTGACCCGGATCTTCTTCCTCCAGCTCAGCGTCATCGGCTCGACGATGGGCACCCGCGACGAGCTCGCCTCCCTGGTGACGATGCTCGACGCCACCGACCTGCGCCCCGTCATCGACCGGGTGCTGCCGATGACCGAGGCCCGCGACGGGTTCGCTGCGATGGCGAGCGGTGACGTGTTCGGGAAGATCATCTTCACGCGCTGAGGCGAGGTGAGTTTCACCGGCCGGCCGGTGAAACTAGTGCTTGGACGATGAAGCATCGTCGTCCAAGCGCTAGTTTTGTCGTCCAAGTTCGCCAGTTTCACCGGTCGGCCGGTGAAACTTGTGACCAGTGGGGTTTGGTGAGCCGTTTTTAACCATTGGCGGGAATGACTGTCGGTGGTGGACGATTGACTCCTGTCAGCGCCCGACGGGGTGGGCCGATGAATTTTCTCGGTTCGCCATGTCGATCTGGTGACGGCTGGTTCGTCGTACTTGTGAAGCGACGGCCAGCCCGAGCCGCCCGGCGTCACGGGGTCGGCCACCGCCAGACCCTGCCACCAACCGATAGGACCTGTCATGACTGCGCCCTCCGGACCCGCTGAGACCGGCGAGATCGCCGAGCTCGAGCAGGAGTTCACGAGTGCCTCGGCGACCCCGGGGCGGACTCCGCTCGTCATCAAGCTGCTGGTCGCGGCGACGTTCGTCGTCATCCTCAACGAGACCACGCTCGTCAACGCGGTCCCACGGTTGATGACCGACTTCAACATCACCGAGACCACCGCCCAGTGGTCGCTGACGGTGTTCATGCTGACCATGGCTGCGGTCATCCCGGTGACCGGCTGGTTCCTGCAGCGGGTGAGCACGCGCACGGCGTACGCCACCGCGATGATCACGTTCAGCCTCGGCACCCTGATCGCCGGGGTCGCGCCGGCGTTCGGTGTGCTGCTCGTGGGCCGCGTCGTCCAGGCCGGTGGTACGGCGGTCATGATGCCGCTGCTGATGACGACCCTGATGACGGTCGTCGCCGCCGAGGACCGCGGCCGCGTGATGGGTCAGGTCACCCTCGCCATGTCCTGCGCCCCGGCGCTCGGCCCGGCGGTGTCCGGCGTGCTGCTGCACTTCGGCTCCTGGCGGCTGATCTTCGCGGTGGTCCTGCCGATCGCCGTGCTGGTCGGCTTCTTCGGCTTCCGCCAGCTCGAGAACGTCGGCGAGACCAACCGCAGCCCGATCAGCTGGCTCAGCGTGGTGCTGGCCGCCGGTGGCTTCAGCACCTTCGTCTACGGCCTGAGCAAGGTCGGCAACGCGAAGTGGACCGAGCCCACGCTGCTCATCGCCGCCGGTGTCGTGCTGATCGCCGCCTTCGCGGTCTACCAGCTCTTCCTGCAGCGCTCCGACCGCCCGCTGATGGACCTGCGCACCCTGAAGGTCCGCAACTTCACGGTGTCGCTGATCCTGATGTCGGCCGGCTTCATGGCGTTCCTCGGCTCGATGCTCCTGCTGCCGCTCTACCTGCAGAACCTGCGTGGCCTCAGCGAGCTCGAGACCGGCCTGCTGGTCATGCCGGGTGGTCTGGCCATGGGTCTCCTCGGCCCGCAGGTCGGCAAGGTGTTCGACCGGATCGGTGCCCGGCCGCTGGTCATCCCCGGCTCGGTCGTGATGGTGGCGCTGCTGTTCGCGCTGAGCCGGATCGGCGTCGACACGCCGTACCTGCTGATCGTGGCGCTGCACGTCGCACTGATGGCCAGCCTGGCGACCATCTTCACGCCGGTCTTCACGATCGGCCTCGGTGACCTGGCGCCGCACCTGTACTCGCACGGCAGCTCGCTGCTCGGCACGCTCCAGCAGGTCGCCGGTGCGATCGGCACCGCGCTGCTGGTCGTGATCATGACCAACCGCACCGAGAGCCTCGCGGAGTCGGGCAGCTCGCCGGCCGACGCCTTCATGGGCGGCCTGCAGTGGGCCTTCTTCGCGGGTGCGGTGATCGGCCTCGTGGTGATCGCGATGTCGCTGCTGCTGCCGTCGAAGGCCGACGCGCCGGTGGGTGCCCACGGCGGGCACTGACCGACCGACGCACGACCGGCCCGGCCCCCGCAGGGGACCGGGCCGGTCGGCGTCTCGGGCTCAGGGCCTGTCGAGGAACTCGTCGAGCAGCGGCCAGCTGATCTCGGCGGCCCGGGGGCCCGCGACCAGGCCGAGGTGGCTCAGGCCGTCGGCCGCGGCGTACCGGGCACCGGGTACGACGTCCGCACCGGCCCGCACGGCGGGACCGTCGGCGATGTTGTCGGTCTCGCTGCCGACGAAGAGCACCGGGGTGCGGACGTCGGCCAGCCGCACCTCGCGCTTGCGGCTGAGCCGCACCGTGCCGGACGCGAGCTCGTTGCGGACCATCAGCCGGGTGTGGATCTGGTGGTAGGCGCGGCCCGGGTAGCCCGGCATCTCGGCGATGAAGTCGTCGATGGCGCTGGTGCGGGCGAGGGCCTCGGTGTCGAGGATGTTCCTCGCCAGGTGCACGGCCTTGGTGAGCTCGCGCTTGGGGGCCATCGCTCGGTAGCTGGCGCGCACCAGGTGGCGCGGCACGCCGCCGAGGGCGGCGGTCGGCGCGGTGACGGCTCGCGTGCCGAGCAGCCGGTCGGCGACGACGAGCGGCTGGATCGCCGGGATCTGCGTGTAGTCGATCGGCGTGCCGAAGGCGGTCAGCGACGCGATCGGCAGGTCGGGGTGAGCGGCGGCGGTGAGCAGGCTCATCGTGCCGCCGAGCGACCAGCCGACCAGGTCGACGCCGCCGGCCTGGTCCCCGCCGGCGGCGTGGTCGGCGAGCACAGCGTGGATCGCGGTCGGGAGGATGTCGTCGATCCAGGCCTCGAAGCCCATGCCGCGGTCGGCGAAGGTGATCCGCCCGTAGTCGACGAGGTACGTCGCCCGGCCGGCCTCCAGGAGGTGGCCGGCCAGGCTCTGCCCGGGGCGCAGGTCGAAGCAGCGGGCCGAGACGGCCAGCGGCGGCACGAGCAGCACCGGTCGGGTGGCGCGGGCGGTCGTGCTGCGGTCGTAGCGCACGAGCCGCCGGTGCGGGGCGTCGGAGAGCACGGTGGCCAGCAGGCCGTCGTACTGCTCGACGCCCTCGCCCAAGGGCGAGATCGCCCAGGCGTTGCGGGCGGCGGTGCTCAGGAGATCGGTCGCGGTCGGCACCGCGTCATGGTCCCTGTCGCGCGCACCGGCCGTCCACCGAACGTGACGAGCGTGACGCTCACCAGCCGCGTCACCGGCCGCGTCACCAGCAGGGGACGATGTCCTGCGCGCCGGCGACGCCGTCGAAGACCTCCATCATGGTGCTGCGCATCGTGCGGACCTGCGGGTCCGCCCAGGCCATCGTCGTGTCGGCCGGTCCGCCGTTGCCGGCGATGGTGACCTTGCGTGCCGTGACGTGGAAGACCACACGGTGCGCGTCGGTGCCGGGGAAGCAGGCCGAGCCGCGCTGCTTGGTCGCGGCGCCGGCCTGGTCGATGCTGCTGCCGGCCGCGACACCCTTGTAGCGCAGGGTCACGATCGCCTGGAAGCCCGACGGGTGCGGCGACGCAGCCTCCCAGGTGCCGGTGATGCCGATCGACATCCCGCGGGTCCGGCTCGACGGCACCACGAAGACGGCCTTGCCGTCTCGCACGGTGCGCGTCCTGCTCGCCCACCAGCGGTTGCGCAGGCCCTGCTGGACGAAGACCTGGCAGCCCTCGCAGTCGGCGACCTTGACGACCACGCGGGTGCGGTCGGTCGCCGCCGACGAGGGCGTCGCGACGAGCAGGGTCGCGAGCAGTCCTGCGACGAGGGCGAGGACGGCGGCGAGGGCGGGGACGGTACGGCGGCCCGAGACGGACATGAGGTTCTCCTGGCTGGTGGGGAGTGGATGGTCCACGAGGTAGACGAGCGAGGACCCCTGCGGGGTTGCACCTGCGGTTCAGGAATTCCGGGAGCGCCAGTTGCGTGCGCCGACCAGCATCATCCGCAGCTGGGTGCGCGCAGCCTCGGCGATCCGCTCCTCGGCGGGCGAACCGGGCTCGGTGCTGAGGAGCCGCTCAGCGGTGGTGACCATCGAGCCCACGATCAGCTCGGAGAGCACCTCGAGGTCGCGCTCGCTCCAGGTGTCGGTGCCGGGCAGGTGGGCGATGTCGGTGGCCAGCTCGCGCTCGGCGAGCTCGATGCCGCGTGCGATCGCGTCGCGCACCCCGGCCGGACCGGCGAACCGCTCCCGGGCGATGAAGCCGTAGTGGGCGTGGTCCTGCCGCACCTGCTCGACCAGCACGGCGACCGAGCCGTCGATGATGGTCCCGGCGTCCTCGCCCGCGGTGTGCCGCAGCTCGCGCAGCAGTGCGCGCAAGGTGTCGAGCGACTCCTCGACCAGTGCCAGGCCGAGGTGCTCGATGGACGGGAAGTGCCGGTAGAACGCGGTCGGCACGATGCCGACCTCCTTGGCGACCTGGCGCAGGGACAGCGCGACGAGGGCGGAGCCCTCGGACAGGGAGAGCGCCGCGTCGAGGATGGCGCGGCGGGTCCGCTCCTTCTGCTCGACACGGGTCTGGGCCATGGCCGCATCCTACGTGAGTGAACATGTGTGCACTGTCACGTGGTCGGGTCGTTGACCATCCGTGGGCCAGCGGGAGAGAGTTTCGGAGTACGGATGTACACCCAAGTTTCCGCCAACGAAGGAGGCGCGATGTCCGCGCTCATCTCCCCGCCGGCTCCCGGCGGCCCCGTCGGGCGGCTCCTGCGCTCGCGGCTGGCCGCAGCGCTGACCACCCCGCACGGCGTCGACCGGTACCTCGAGCGGTTCAACCCGATGTGGGCGGCGCACGAGGTGCGCGCCCGCGTCGTGTCCGTCCACCGCGAGACCTCCGGGACCGACTCGGCCCCGGTCGCCACGCTGACCCTGCAGCCCACCAGCACCTGGCGCGGCCACCGCGCCGGCCAGCACGTGCTCGTCGGCGTCGAGCTGCCGGGCTCGGCGAAGCGGCACACCCGCGCGTTCTCGATCTCCTCGGCCGCCTCGGCGCCGGGGGAGCAGTTCACGCTCACGATCCGGGCGCACGACGAGGGACAGGTGTCGTCGTACCTCGTCCGCGAGGCGCAGCCCGGCACCCTGCTCCACCTGAGCCAGGCGCAGGGCGAGTTCACCCTCGTCGAGAGCCCGGCCACGCCGACGATCAGCCGCCTGCTGTTCATCACCGGCGGCTCCGGCATCACGCCGGCCATGTCCATGGTCCGCACCCTCCTGCGTGACGGGTACGACGGCCACGCGGGTCGCCGGGTGACCTTCCTGCACTTCGCCCGCAGCCCCGAGGACCAGATCTTCGCCGCGGAGCTCGCCGAGATCGCCGCGGGCGACAACGGCGTCGACGTCCACCTGCACTACGCCGAGCAGGTGTTCAGCGAGTTCGAGCTGCGCCGCCTGGTGCCCGACTACCGCGACACCGACACCTGGCTGTGCGGCCCGGCCGGCCTCGTCGAGCTGGTCAAGGACGCCTACACCGACACCGACGGCGAGCTCTCCCCGCGGCTGCGGATGGAGTTCTTCAAGCCCGCCGTCGCCCGGGCCGCCGCCCCCGGCGAGGCGATCGAGGGCGAGGTGTCCTTCACCCGGTCCGGTGCGACCACCGCCGCCACCGGTGCCAGCCTGCTCGAGCAGGCCGAGGAGCTGGGCCTGAAGCCGGAGTTCGGCTGCCGGATGGGCATCTGCTTCTCCTGCACCCGCACCAAGACCGCCGGCACCGTCCGCAACGTCCTCACCGGCGAGGAGTCCTCCCTGCCGGACGAGGAGATCCGCATCTGTGTCACCGCCGCTGCCGGTGACTGCCACGTCGACCTCTGAGGAGAGTCCCATGAGCACCCTGACCGAAGCCCCGGCCAACCCCCCGGCCGACACCCCGGCCGACGAGAAGTACCACGGCCTGACCGCCGACCAGATCGAGCAGCTCGGCGCCGAGCTCGACGCCCTGCGCCAGCGGGTCCTCGCCGACCTCGGCGAGGAGGACGCGGCGTACCTCCGCAAGATCGTCACGACCCAGCGCAAGATGGAGATCGCCGGCCGCGCGCTGTTCTACCTGCCCGTGATCGGCTGGCTGCCCGCCGTCGCCTGCCTGAGCGTGTCGAAGATCCTCGACAACATGGAGATCGGGCACAACGTCATGCACGGCCAGTACGACTTCCTGGGCGACCCGGCGTTCAACTCCCGGATGTTCGACTGGGACACCGTGTGCCCCGGTGAGCAGTGGAAGTACAGCCACAACTACATCCACCACACGTTCACGAACATCGTGGGCAAGGACCGCGACGTGGGCTACGGCATCCTGCGGATGGACCCCGAGCAGAAGTGGCACCCCTACTACCTCGGCAACCCGCTCTACGCCTTCTTGCTGATGACCTTCTTCGAGTGGGGCGTGGCCCTGCACGACCTCGAGGTCGAGAACATCGTGTCCGGCAAGCGCAAGATGGCCGACAACAAGCCGCTGTACCCGGGGCTGATGAAGAAGATCCGGCGCCAGGCGCTCAAGGACTACGTCCTGTTCCCGGCGCTGACCGGCCCGCTGTTCCCGCTGACCTTCGCCGGCAACGCCGTCGCCAACCTGGTGCGCAACGTGTGGGCGTTCAACATCATCTTCTGCGGGCACTTCCCGGCCGGCGTCGCGTCGTTCTCCGTCGAGGAGACCGAGAACGAGACCCGTGGCCACTGGTACCTGCGCCAGATGCTGGGCTCGGCCAACATCAAGGGCAGCAAGCTCATGCACGTGATGAGCGGCAACCTCTCGCACCAGATCGAGCACCACCTGTTCCCCGACCTGCCGGCCCGGCGCTACCCGGAGATGGCCGTCGAGGTCCAGGAGATCTGCGAGCGCTACGGCCTGCCGTACAACACCGGTCGCCTGCACCAGCAGCTGTGGAGCGTCTTCAAGAAGATCTGCCGCTACTCTCTGCCGGGCGGCGACGCCAAGACCGCCCCGGTCCGTGGCCCCGAGGCCGTGACCGAGGACTCGTTGGCAGCCTGAGCCTCCGCGGGGGAGACTGACGCCCATGAGCGACGGACGCGACCACCTCAGCAAGGCCGAGATCACCAAGGACGCGATCCAGGCGGGCGCCGAGGCCGCGGCCCAGACCGTCGGCGAGGTCGCGAGCATCGTGACCCGTGCCGTCGGCGAGGTGGCCGCGGCCGTCGGCGGCTTCGCCACCGAGATCTTCGAGATCAAGGACTCCTCGCAGCGCGCGCTCGCCGAGCACGGCTCGCCGGCGCCGCAGCTGCCGGAGTCGCCCCACCTCGACGACGCCGAGTAGGCACCTCGATTGGGCACAGACCGCACGTCTGAGCCCCGAAATGTTGCGGTTTGGGACCAAACCGCAACGTCACGCGTTCCGGCTCAGTCGAAGGCGAGCCGGAACCCTGCCATGCGGAACGACCCCAGCTGACGGGCCTCCCGCATGAATCCGAGGGGCCCGTCGGCGGCGAAGGTCCACCGGCCGCGGCAGGGCAGCGCCTTGGCGGTGCCCTTCATCACGACGTCGGCCGTCTCCGGGTGCTCGGGGATCCCGGGCTGCTCGACCAGGCCGGTGAACGGCACCCGGATCGCTGCGCGGGACACGTCGGTGAAGCTGGCCTCGACGATCGGACGCCGCTCCACGGTCGCCGTCCAGTCGGTCGAGGTGACCGGTCCCCGGAAGCTGGTGTCGAGGTCGAAGTCGCACAGCTCCTTCGGGATCGCCCACAGCGCGCGGCCGCCGGCCTGCGAGGCGGGGGAGTCGACCCAGATGTCGGTGATCGTCACCGCGCCCTTGCCGGCGGCGTTCTTGACGGTCCGGGCGAGCAGCAGCTCGTGGTAGGTCAGCGGGCTCGGCTCCTCGTAGGAGACCAGGGCGACGCCGTACGTGCCGGCGGGGTGGTGGGCGTCGACGTCCCTCCCGAGCCGGAAGACGGACAGCCACAGGGACCCGCGCATGTGCCACGGGGCCGGGGGATAGGGGTTCACGACTCGTCCTCCAAGAACAGCTGGGCGGTGTGCTCGAGCTCGGCCTCCATCGCGGCCGGCAGGTCGTCGGTCAGCTCGTCGGCCATCGGGCTCTCGTCGCGCGGGCCGAGGCCGGCGGCGGCCTTCTCGACCGCGGCGCCCACGTCGATGATCGTGGCCTGGCGGACGTAGGGCTTCTCGAGCTCCTTGGCGACGTACTTCGCCACGAACCGGCGCAGCTCACCCTCGACGTTGGCCGCCTTGCTGGTCAGCGAGGCGCGCAGGCCCTGCGCCTTGAGGCGTACGACGACCTGCCCGGCGGCCGGCGGCGTCACGTCGAGGACGATCGCCAGGTCGGCGCGTCCGCGCGCGGTGATCACGAGCGGCACCGTGATCTCGGCGTCGAAGTTCTGCTTGTCCATGCCGAGGTCGATGCTGAACTTCAGCGTCACCGGCAGGTCGACGTGGAAGGACACCGGATCGGCACCCACGCGCTCGCCGGTTGCCGTGCCGATGGTGCCCTGAGCGGTCACCTTCGCGATCCGGCCGGGGCCGACGCCCAGCGGGCCGACGTCGATGGGACGCCCGGCCAGCACGTTGACGCCGTTCAGCACCCGCTCGGCGGTCACGGCGGTGGCGAAGAAGCGCTCGCCCCAGGCCGCGTAGTCGATCAGCTCCTCGCTCACGCGGGTGACACTAGTGGGTGGGCCGCCCCCGCGGGCCGGTCGCCAGGCCGCGGCTGACCATGTCGAGGGTGCGCGCGATCGCGACCTCCTGCTCGAGCGGGCCCAGCTCGCACATCGGCCCGTCGATGAGCAGCATCGCCAGCCCGTGGACGGCCGCCCAGGGGCCGGCCTCCGCGTCGGGGCGGTCCTCGGGGGCGAGGTAGCCGACCTCGACCAGCTGGTCGAGCATCTCGCCGAGCAGGACGTACGGCGCCGGCTCGCCCATCCCGTCGGCGTCGTCGTCGCGCAGGCCGCCGGTGAAGCAGGTCCGGAAGACGCCCGGCTCCTCGATCGCGAACCGGATGTAGCCGCGTCCGGTCGAGCGCAGCCGCTCGACGGCCCGCTCGACCGGGTCGCCGCCGGCCGGCACCTGGGCGAGGTAGTCGGCCATCGCGGCGACCATGCCGTCCATCGCCAGCGAGCGGGCGGCCTCGAGCAGGTCGGCCTGGTTCTCGAAGTGCCGGTACGCCGCCGTGGGGGTGACGCCGACCTCGCGTGCGGCGCCGCGGATCGTCACGGCGTCCGGGCCACCGGTCGCGGCCAGGTCCGCCGCCGCGCGGGCGAGCGCGTTGCGCAGGTCGCCGTGGTGGTAGCTCCGCTTCGGGGTCGTCACGGAGAACATGTTGACACCCGTACACATCCATGCCAAGTTAACACCTACAAAGTTTACGTCCGCACACATTGGAGGAACGCGATGTTCGGCTGGATCGGTGGACTGGTGACGAGACGGGCCCGCACGGTGCTCGCGCTCGGCCTGCTCGGGGTGGTGCTCGCCGCGGTCGTCGGCGTCGGCGCCTTCTCCAAGCTGCAGACGCAGGGCTTCGACGACCCCGACTCCGAGAGCAGCCGCGCCGCGGCCCTGCTCGAGGATCGGTTCGCCGGCGGCGCCGACTACGTGTTCGTCGTCGAGGCTGCCGACGGCGACGTCGACGCCCCGGCCGCGACAGAGGCAGGAACGGCACTGACCGCGCGGCTGCGCTCGGACCCGGCGCTGGCCGACGTCGCGTCGTACTTCGACGGCCGAGCCGGCCCGATGCGCTCGACGGACGGTCGCTACGCGCTGGTCACCGCGTCGGTCGCGCCCGGCGAGGAGGCCGACCCGGGCGCCGTGCTCGACGAGTACGGCGGCACCGCCGGTCCGCTGACGGTGGACGTCGCGGGCAGCGAGGTCGTCGGCGAGGAGATCGGCGCCCAGATCGGGCAGGACCTCGGCCTCGCCGAGAGCATCGCGATCCCGCTCATCCTCGTGCTCCTGGTCCTGGCGTTCGGCAACGTCGTCGGCGCACTGGTCACCCTCGGTGTCGGTGTCGCCGCCATCTTCGGCACCTTCGCCGAGCTCTCGATCCTCGGCTCGGCCACCGATGTCTCGATCTACTCGGTCAACCTCACCACCGGCCTCGGGCTCGGCCTCGCCGTCGACTACGGGCTGCTCATGGTGGCCCGGGTGCGCGAGGAGCGGGCGGCCGGACGCGCCCACCAGGACGCCGTACGACGAGCGGTCGAGACCGCGGGCCGCACGATCGCCTTCAGCGCGACCACCGTCGCGGTCGCGCTGGCGGCGCTGCTCGTCTTCCCGATGTACTTCCTGCGCTCGTTCGCCTACGCCGGCATCGGCGTCATGCTGATCACCGCCTTCGCCGCGGTCGTCGTCCTCCCGGCCGGGATCAGCCTGCTCGGCGACCGGATCGACGCGTGGCCGGTCCCGCGGGTGCGAGGCATCCGGGGCGAGGAGGCGCCGGCGTGGGCCCGGCTGGCCCGGTTCGTGGCACGCCGACCGCTGCTCAGCGCGCTCCCGGTCCTCGCCGGCCTGCTCATGATGGCGATCCCGCTCGCCGGCATCGAGCTCGGCACCCCCGACGACCGGGTGCTGCCCACGAGCGCGTCCAGCCGGCAGGCCGGTGACGTGCTGCGCTCGTCCTTCGCCGGCGACGGCACCCACCCGATCCAGGTGGTCACCACCACGGCGGTGCCCGAGGCCGAGCTGGCGTCGTACGCCGCGACGCTGGGGGAGCTGCCCGGCGTGGTCCGCGTGGACACCCAGGCGGGACGCGACGCCGACCTGGTCTCGGTCGTGACCGACCTCGACCCGATGTCCGCCGACGCGCGGGCCCTGGTCGACGACGTGCGCGAGGCGCCTGCACCGGCCGGCACGCAGACCCTCGTGGGTGGCGCGAGCGCCGAGCTGCACGACCAGATGTCCGGGATCGGGGACCGGCTGCCGCTCGTCGCCGGGTGGCTGGTGCTCACCACGATGGTGATCCTGTTCCTGTTCACCGGCAGCGTCGTCCAGCCGCTGCGGGCCCTGGTGCTCAACGCGGTCGGCCTCGGCGCCACCCTCGGCGCGATGGTCTGGGTGTTCCAGGACGGCCACCTGTCCGGGGCGCTCGGCTTCACGCCGCAGCCGATGGACAGCTCGATGATGGTGCTGCTGTTCTGCGTCGCGTTCGGCCTGTCGATGGACTACGAGGTCTTCGTGATGAGCAGGATCAAGGAGATGCGCGAGCGCGGGATGGCCAACGACGAGGCGATGGTCCACGGCCTGGCCCACACCGGCCGGATCGTCAGCACCGCCGCGGCGCTGATCGCGATCAGCTTCTTCGCCTTCCTCGTCAGCTCGGTGAGCTTCATCCAGTTCTTCGGGCTCGGCACCGGCCTGGCGATCCTGATCGACGCCACCCTGGTCCGCGGCGTGCTGCTCCCCGCCAGCATCCGGCTGCTGGGGGAGCGCTCCTGGTGGGCGCCGCGTCCGCTGCGCGCGCTGCACCGCCGCGTGGGTCTCTCCGAGGCGGTCCCGGCCTGACGCCGACCCGGCAGGAAATGGCCGGAAAAACACGCCGACCCGGCAGAAAGTTTCTGCCGGGTCGGCGTGACCTGTGAGCCAGTTCGGGCCGGGTCGGTCAGTCCTCGGGGTCGTCGAGCCGGGCCAGCCAGGTGGCGAACCGCTCGACGGCCGTCTCGAACTCCGGGTGGGTGTCGACGAACTCCTGCAGCCGTTCGCCGAGCCAGGCCAAGGTGACCTCCTCGTCGCCCCGGCGCTGCTCGAGCTCCTCGATGCCGCGGTCCGTGAAGTACATCAGGCGAACGCCTCGCCGATGAGGACCTTCGCCTCCTCCTGGTGGCGCTTGGCCGTACCGACCGCCGTGGTCGAGGACGCGGCGCGGGTGACGGGCTCGATGGCCCGGCCGAGCTGCGGGACGACGTTGAGGTAGAACGACGGCCACGGGCCCTGGTTGTAGGGCTCGTCCTGAACCCACTTCACGGTGGCGTTCGGGTACTTGTCGAGCTCGGCCTTCACCTGCTCGGTCGGCCACGGGTAGAGCTGCTCGACACGCAGGATCGCGACGTCGTCGCGCTCGGACTTCTGGCGCTCGACCATCAGGTCCCAGGTCAGCCGGCCCGAGACGAGCAGCACGGTCTTCACCTTGGCCGGGTCGGCCGTCGCGTCGCCGATCACCGGGCGGAACTCGCCGGAGGTGAAGTCGGAGGGCTGCGAGGCGGCCTCCTTGCGCTTGAGCATCGACTTCGGCGTGAACACGATGAGCGGCTTGTGCTCCTCGCCGAGGGAGTGGCGGCGCAGCAGGTGGAAGTACGACGCGGGCGTCGACGGCTGGGCGACGACCATCGCCTCGTCGGCACACAGGGCGAGGAACCGCTCGATGCGCGCGGAGGAGTGGTCGGCACCCTGGCCCTCGTAGCCGTGCGGCAGCAGCAGCACGACGCCGGAGTCCTGGCCCCACTTGGTCTTGCCGGCCGAGATGTACTCGTCGATGACCGACTGGGCGCCGTTGACGAAGTCGCCGAACTGGGCCTCCCACAGCACGAGCGCGTCGGGGCGGGCCACGGAGTAGCCGTACTCGAAGCCGAGCGCGGCGTACTCCGAGAGCAGGCTGTCGTAGACGAAGAACTTCGCCTGCTCCTCGGTGAGGTTGGCCAGCGGCGTCCACTCGTCGGCGTTGACCCGGTCGATGATCGTCGCGAACCGCTGCACGAAGGTGCCGCGGCGCGAGTCCTGACCGGCCAGGCGCACGGGGCGTCCGTCCATGAGCAGCGAGCCGAACGCGAGGATCTCGCCGGTGCCCCAGTCGATGGGGCCGTCGGCGATCGCGGCGGCGCGGCGCTGGAGCTGGGGCATCACCTTCGGGTGGACGGTGAAGCCGTCCGGCGGGGTGACGTAGGCGTCGGCGATCCGCTTGAGGACCTCCGGGGTCACGGCGGTCTGGGTCTCGCCGACCGACTTGTCCGGGTAGTCGGGGACCGTGGTCCACTCCTTGGGCGCCGACGACGCCTCGCGGACCTCGGTGAACACGCGCTCCAGCTGCTGCTGGTAGTCGCGCAGCACCTGCTCGGCCTCCTCGATCGTGATGTCGCCACGACCGATGAGGGACTCCGTGTAGAGCTTGCGGACCGAGCGCTTCTGCTCGATGAGGTCGTACATCAGCGGCTGGGTGTACGACGGGTCGTCGCCCTCGTTGTGACCGCGGCGGCGGTAGCAGACGAGGTCGATGACGACGTCGCTGTTGAACGCCTGGCGGTACTCGAACGCGAGCCGGGCGACGCGGATGCACGCCTCCGGGTCGTCGCCGTTGACGTGGAAGATCGGCGCCTGCACCATCCGGGCCACGTCGGTGCAGTAGAGCGTCGAGCGCGACGAGCCGGGGGAGGTGGTGAACCCGACCTGGTTGTTGATGACGACGTGGATCGTGCCACCGGTGCGGTAGCCGCGCAGCTGCGAGAGGTTGAGCGTCTCGGCCACGACACCTTGGCCCGCGAAGGCCGCGTCGCCGTGGATCAGCAGCGGCAGCACCGGGAACTCGGCACCCCGGTCGAGCACGTCCTGCTTGGCGCGGGCGATGCCCTCGAGCACCGGGTCGACCGTCTCGAGGTGCGAGGGGTTCGCGGCGATCGACACGGCGATGGTCTCGCCGGTGCCGGCCACGAACGTGCCCTCGGCGCCCAGGTGGTACTTGACGTCGCCGGAGCCCTGGACCGTGCGCGGGTCGATGTTGCCCTCGAACTCGCGGAAGATCTGGTTGTAGGACTTGCCGACGATGTTGGCCAGCATGTTGAGCCGGCCGCGGTGGGCCATGCCGATCGCGACCTCGACCAGGCCGGCCTGAGCGGCCGCCTCGGCGATCTCGTCGACGACGGGGACCGTGGTCTCGCCACCCTCGAGCGAGAACCGCTTCTGGCCGACGAACTTGGTCTGCAGGAAGGTCTCGAAGGCCTCGGCCTGGTTGAGCTTCAGCAGGATCCGCAGCTGCTCCTCGCGGGGCGGCTTGCTGTGGGGCTGCTCGACGCGCTCCTGGATCCACGCACGCTGCTCGGGATCCATGATGTGCATGTACTCGATGCCGGTGGTGCGGCAGTAGGAGTCACGCAGGATGCCGAGGATGTCGCGCAGCTTCATGAAGCGGCGGTCGCGGCCGCCGAACGAGCCGGTCGGGAACTCGCGCTCGAGGTCCCACAGGGTCAGGCCGTGCGACTCGATGCGCAGGTCCGGGTGGCTGCGCTGCTTGTACTCCAGCGGGTCGGTGTCGGCCATCAGGTGGCCGCGCACGCGGTAGGCGTGGATCAGCTCGAGGATCCGGGCCTGCTTGTCGATCTGGTCGTCGTGGGACGTCGCGATGTCGGCGTTCCAGCGGATCGGCTCGTAGGGGATCCGCAGCGCACGGAAGATCTCGTCGTAGAAGCCGTCCTGGCCCAGCAGGTACTTGTGCACCTGGCCGAGGAACTCGCCCGACTGCGCGCCCTGGATGACGCGGTGGTCGTAGGTCGAGGTCATCGTCATGATCCGGGAGATCGCGTTGCGCGCGATCGTGTCCTCGGACGCGCCCTGGAACTCGGGCGGGTAGTCCATCGAGCCCACGCCGATGATCGCGGCCTGGCCCTGCATGAGGCGGGGGACCGAGTTGTTGGTGCCGAGGCCGCCGACGTTGGTGAGGCTGACCGTCGTGCCGGAGTAGTCCTCCATGGTCAGCTTGTTGTCCTTGGCCTTGCGCACGATGTCCTCGTACGCCGTCCAGAACTGCGCGAAGTCCATCGACTCGCACGCCTTGATGCTGGGCGCGACCAGCTGGCGGGTGCCGTCCTTCTTCTGCTGGTCGATCGCCAGGCCCAGGTTGATATGGGCCGGCGTCACCATGGTCGGCTTGCCGTCGATCTCGTCGTAGGTGTTGTTCATCGCCGGCAGCGCCTTGATCGCCTTGACGATCGCGTAGCCGATGAGGTGGGTGAAGGACACCTTGCCGCCGCGGGCGCGCTTGAGGTGGCTGTTGATGACGATGCGGTTGTCCCAGAGCAGCTTGACCGGGATGTTGCGCACCGAGGTCGCCGTCGGCACCGACAGCGAGATGTCCATGTTCTTCGCGGTCGCGGCAGGGATGCCGCGCAGCACCGTCAGGGTGGGCTCGTCGCTGGCGGTGACCGGCGCCGGGCGCGGGGCGTCCTTCGGCGTCGGGGCGGGGGAGTCGGCCTTCGGCGGCGTCGGCGTCGTCGAGGAGGCGGGGCTCACCTGCGGGGCAGGGGTGGCCTTCGGGGTCGGCGCGGTGGCGGCCGGGGCGGCGGGGGTCGCGGCCGGCGCGGCCGGGACTGCCGGGGCTGCGGGCGCGGCCGGGGCGGGGGCCGTTGCGACCGGAGCAGCAGGGGCGGCGACCGCGGTCGTCGTGCCGTTGCTGCTGCCGTTCCTGAAGAACGTCGCCCATGCGGGATCGACGCTGCTCGGATCGGCCTCGAACCGTTCCTTCATCTCCTCCACGAGCCACTCGTTGGCCCCGAAGTCCTCAGGAACGGGAGATCCGGTGGACTGGTCTGACGACTGCGTCACGACGTGCTTCGCCTCTTCCGATGAGCTGGACGCACCCGCCGCCGATAGCGGGTGGCTGTCGACCGCCAAGGCTAGTCCCCCGGGGAAGCAAATACCGCCCTGTGGTCACCCTTTGCTGCGAGGTGTTGCGCATCAGACACCGAGGCGCCGTTTCCGGCCCGTGGAACGTGTTCTCGTCCTGCGGTGGTCAGGCGGTCAGCATGCCGTCGCGGGCCTCGCGCGCACCACGTCCGGCGAGAGCGTCCGCGCGCTCGTTGCCGGGGTCGCCGGCATGCCCCTTGACCCAGTGCCACTCCACGTCGTGGGCGGCCGCGGCGACGTCCAGCCGGCGCCACAGGTCGTCGTTCTTGACCGGCGCCTTGGCGGACGTGCGCCAGCCGTTCGCCTTCCACTTGGCCACCCACGACAGGATCCCGTTGCGGACGTAGCTGCTGTCGGTGTGGATGTCGACGGCCGAGCGCCGGTTGAGCGACTCGAGGGCCTGGATGGCCGCCATCAGCTCCATCCGGTTGTTGGTCGTGGCCACCTCGCCGCCGTACAGCTCCTTCTCGTGCTGGCCGTAGCGCATCAGCGCACCCCAGCCGCCCGGCCCCGGGTTGCCCAGGCAGGCCCCGTCGGTGTGGATGGTGACGCGGGAGGTCGAGTCGGTCGGCACAGGGGCAGAGCGTACGTGCCCCGGAACGGCGAGAACCGCAGGCCCGGCGGCCTGCGGTTCGTGAGCGCCTCCGGCAGGATTCGAACCTGCGACACCTGGTACCGGAAACCAGTGCTCTATCCCCTGAGCTACGGAGGCATGCGCGCCGACGGTGAGGTCGGTGGCGCGATGAGGAACCCTACCGGGCGATATCCGTGCAAAGGAAACCGGTACCCATCGATACCCTTGGCCGGTGACTCCAGCGCAGCTCTCCGCCACGATCGTCGATGCCCTCTCGACGCTCGTCGACCAGGGTGATCTCGCCCTGCCCGACGGCGTCCCCAGCGAGGTGACGGTGGAGCGACCGCGGCAGAAGGGGCACGGGGACTACGCGACCAACGTCGCGCTGCAGCTGGCCAAGAAGGCGGGCACCAACCCGCGCGCCCTCGGCGAGCTCCTGGCGGCGCGGCTCAAGGAGGCCGACGGCATCGCCGACGTCGAGCTGGCCGGGCCGGGCTTCCTCAACATCACCGTCGAGGCCGGTGCACAGGGACAGGTGGCGGCCGAGGTCGTCGCGGCCGGGCAGGCGTACGGACGCACCGACACCCTCGGCGGCCAGAAGATCAACGTCGAGTTCATCTCCGCCAACCCGACCGGACCGCTGCACCTCGGGCACACCCGGTGGGCGGTGCTCGGCGACGCGATCGGCCGGGTGCTCGCGGCAGCCGGCGCCGACGTGACGCGCGAGTTCTACATCAACGACCGCGGCGTGCAGATGAACCACTTCGCCGACTCGATCATCGCCGCGGCGCTGGGCGAGCCGAAGCCCGAGGACGGGTACGCCGGCGAGTACATCGACGACCTGGCCAAGGCCGTCGAGGCCGCCAGCCCCGGCATCTTCCAGCTGGAGGGCGACGAGCGGCGCGCCGCCGTGCGTGCGAAGGGCTACGAGATCCAGCTCGCGGAGCAGCAGGCGCAGCTCGCCGGGTTCAACACCCACTTCGACGTCTGGTTCTCCGAGCTGTCCCTGCACGACTCGGGCTCGGTGCCCGAGACGCTGGCGAGGCTCAAGGAGCTCGGTCACGTCTTCGAGCAGGACGGCGCGCTGTGGATGCGCACCACCGACTTCGGCGACGACAAGGACCGCGTCCTCATCAAGTCCGACGGTGAGCTGACCTACTTCGCGTCCGACACGGCCTACTACCTCAACAAGCGGGCGCGGGGCTTCGAGCACTGCATCTACCTGCTGGGCGCCGACCACCACGGGTACGTCGGCCGGCTCCGTGCCATGGCGGCGTGCGTCGGCGACGACCCCGACCAGACCCTCGACGTGATGATCGGGCAGCTGGTCAAGATCCTCAAGGACGGCCAGGAGCTCAAGCTCTCCAAGCGGGCCGGCAACATCGTCACCCTCGACGACCTGGCCAGGGAGATCGGCGTCGACGCGCTGCGCTACTCGCTGGCGCGCTACCCGGCCGACTCGCCGCTGACCCTCGACGTCGCCGAGATCACCAAGGCGTCCAACGACAACCCGGTCTACTACGTGCAGTACGCCCACGCGCGGACCTGCCGGATGCTCGCCAACGCCGCGGACCTCGGGATGACGCTGCCCGGCGACGCCTTCGACCCGAGCCTGCTCGACCACGAGCGCGACGGCGAGCTGCTGCGCGCCCTGGCCGAGTACCCGCGGGTCGTCGCCAGCGCCGCGGAGCTGCGTGAGCCGCACCGGGTCGCGCGCTACCTGGAGGACACGGCCTCGGTGTTCAACAAGTGGTACGACACCAAGGAGTGCCGGATGCTGCCGCAGGGCGACGAGCCCGTCGGCCCGGCCAACCTGGCACGGATGGTGCTCGTGGTCGCCACGCAGACCGTCATCGCCAACGGCCTGGACCTGCTCGGTGTCTCCGCGCCGGAGCGCATGTGATGGGACGCGTCCCGCCCGGCGACTACGCCGGTACGTCGCCCGTCTGGCTGCGCGAGCCCGCTGACGTCAACGCGCTCGTGCCGCAGCTGTGGTCGTCGTCGGCACGCAAGGACGACGGGGTGCTCCACGTCGGCGGCCTGGCGGTCCCGGACCTGGTCGCCGACGTCAACACCCCCGCGTACGTCCTCGACGAGGACGACTTCCGCTCGCGGGCCCGCGCGTTCCGCGACGGCTTCGCCGGCTACGACGTCTACTACGCCGGCAAGGCGTTCCTGTGCACCGCCGTCGCCCGGTGGGTGGCCGAGGAGGGGCTGTGCCTCGACGTGTGCAGCGACGGCGAGCTGACCGTCGCCCTGCGCGCCGGCACCGACCCCGCGCGGATCGGCTACCACGGCAACAACAAGACGGCGATGGAGCTGCGGCGTGCAGTCGATGCCGGCGTCGGCCGGATCATCGTCGACTCGTTCCACGAGATCGACCGGGTCGCCGACGTCGCCCGGCAGCTGGGCGTGCGCCAGGGCGTGATGATCCGGGTCACCGCCGGCGTCGAGGCGCACACCCACGAGTTCATCGCGACCGCCCACGAGGACCAGAAGTTCGGCTTCTCGATCTCCTCGGGTGACGCCTTCGAGGCCGCGTCGCGCGTCGTCGCCGCCGAGGGCCTCGAGCTGCGCGGCCTGCACAGCCACATCGGGTCGCAGATCTTCGACACCTCCGGCTGGGAGGTCGCCGCGCGCCGTGTGCTCGCCCTGCACGCCCGCATCGGCACCGAGCTCGGCGAGGTGCTGCCCGAGCTGGACCTCGGCGGCGGCTTCGGCATCGCCTACACGACCCAGGACGACCCCGCCGACCCGGCCGTGCTGGCCGAGCAGATCACCAAGATCGTCACGGGGGAGTGCGCGGCTCTCGGCATCGCCGTCCCGCACCTGTCGATCGAGCCCGGTCGCGCCATCGTCGGGCCGGCGATGTGCACCGTCTACACCGTCGGCACCGTCAAGCAGGTTGCGCTCGACGGCGGCGCGACCCGCACGTACGTCTCGGTCGACGGCGGGATGAGCGACAACATCCGCACCGCGCTGTACGACGCCGACTACTCCTGCACCCTCGCCTCCCGTGCCTCCGACGCCGCACCGGTGCTGGCGCGCGTCGTCGGCAAGCACTGCGAGTCCGGCGACATCGTGGTCAAGGACGAGTTCCTGCCCGGCGACATCGCCCCGGGCGACCTGGTCGCCGTGCCCGCGACCGGCGCCTACGGCCGGTCGATGGCGTCCAACTACAACCACGCCCTCCGCCCACCGGTGGTCGCGGTCAAGGGCGGGCAGGCCCGGGTCGTCGTGCGCCGGGAGACGGTCGACGACCTGCTCGCCACCGACCTCGGCTGACTAACGGCGCCCGACGAGCCGCACCGGCCCGTCGCCGTACTGCTGCAGCACGTCCCCCGGATTGGCCAGCGAGCACGACTTCAGCGACAGGCAGCCGCAGCCGATGCAGTCGTCGAGCGTGTCGCGCAGCCTCTCCAGCCGGGTGATGCGTTCGTCGAGGGTGGTGCGCCAGGCCCGGGACAGGCGCGCCCAGTCCGCCTTGGTGGGGGTGCGGCCCTCGGGGAGGGTGGCGAGCGCGTCACGGATCTCGGCGAGGGAGACGCCGACGCCCTGGGAGACCCGGATGAAGGCGACGCGGCGCAGCACGTCGCGGTGGTAGCGGCGCTGGTTGCCGGCCGTGCGGATGCTGGTGATCAGGCCCTCGCGCTCGTAGTAGTGCAGGGCGGAGACGGCCACACCCGAACGGTGGGCGACGTCGCCGGGAGTGAGGTCGTGGCTGCGGAGGGCGCGGTTGAGGTCCATTGACCTCAACCTTAGTTCAGGTTGTCGAATGCCGTCATGCACGCGATCCGTCACCACGCCTTCGGGCCCGCCGACCTCCTCCGCCTCGAGCAGCTCCCCGACCTCGACCCCGCGCCCGGCCAGCTCCGGGTCGCCGTCGAGGTCGCGGGGGTCCACCTGCTCGACACCTCCATCCGGGCGGGGGAGTCGTTCGGCGCCGGCCAGGCTCCGGAGCTGCCGGTGGTCCCGGGCCGAGAGGTCGCGGGGGTCGTCGACGGCGTGGGCGACGGCGTCGACGAGCGCTGGCTGGGACGGCGGGTCGTGGCGCACCTCGGCTTCGCCGGCGGTGGGTACGCCGACCAGGCGCTCGTCGACGCGAGCCGGGCCCACGCCCTGCCGGACCACCTCGACGCGGCCACCGCCGTCGCAGCGATCGGCACCGGCCGCACGGCGGCAGCGATCCTCGAGCTCTCCGGCCTCGCCGCCGACGACGTCGTCGCCGTCACCTCCGCCGCCGGCGGGCTCGGCACCCTGCTCCTGCAGGGCGTGCGCAACGTCGGCGCGACTGCGATCGGCGTCGCCGGCGGAGCCGAGAAGGTGGCCGTGGCCGCCAAGCACGGCGCCGACCCGGCGCTCGACCGCCGTACGCCCGGGTGGGCCGATGAGCTGCCCGCCCCACTGACCCTCGTCCTCGACGGGGTCGGCGGCGAGGTCGGGCAGGCGCTCTACGACCGGCTCGTCGTGGGCGGGCGGCTGGTCCGCTACGGCTGGGCGTCCGGGATCCAGAACGCGTACGACGACCCCGCCCGCCCCGTCGTCGACGTGCTCGGCCCGCCCATCATGAGCCGGCTGGCCGAGTTCGAGCGGCTGGCCCTGGCCGCGGCGGCCGACGGCGAGCGGGTGCCGTACGTCGGCGCCGCCTTCCCCCTCGCCGACGCTGCCGGCGCCCACCGCGCGCTGGAGAGCGGTGCCACCACGGGCAAGGTGGTCCTGCTGGTCGAGCGGCCGCTGTCGTGACCGCCCTCGTCGAGCCCACGGCGGCCTCGCCGTGGCGGGGCCGGCACGGCCGGACCACGGTCGGCGTGTTCGCGCTGGCGTTCCTCTTCGCCTTCGAGGCGCTGGCGGTCGCCACGGTCATGCCGGACGTGGCCGACGACCTCGACGGACTGCGCTGGTACGCCGTCGCCTTCGCCGCTCCGCTCGCGGCCTCCGTCGTCGCGCTCGCGGCTGCGGGAGCCGAGGTCGACCGGCGCGGCCCGGGCCCGGCGCTGCGCCGGGGGCTCCTCGTCTTCTGCGCCGGTGTCGTGATCGCCGGACTCGCGCCGTCGATGCCGGTCTTCCTGCTCGGGCGCCTCGTCCACGGCTACGGCGGCGGCGTGCTCGGCGTCGCGCTGTACGTCGTGATCGCGCAGGCCTACCCGGAGCAGCTGCGACCGCGCGTGTTCGCCGTGCTCACCACCGCGTGGGTGCTGCCCGCCCTCGTGGGTCCCGCGCTCGCGGCCCAGGTCGCCGCGGCCGTCGGCTGGCGCTGGGTGTTCCTCGGCGTCCCGCTGGTCGCGGTCGCCGCCTGGCTCCTGGTCGCCGACGCACCGTCACGACCCGGGGTCGACCGGTCCGAGCCCGGTCGGCTCCCGGTCGCGCTGCTGGCCGCGGGCGGCGTGCTGCTGGTCAGCCTGGCCGGCCAGCGCACCCTTCGCGCATGGCCGATCCTCGTCGCCGCCGGCCTCGTCGCGATCGCCGCCGGTGCGCGGCGCCTGCTGCCGCCCGGGACCTGGCGGATGGGCCCCGGCCTGCCTGCCGTCCTCGGCTCGCGTGCCGCGATCGGCACCGCCTTCGCCGCCGCCGAGGTCTACGTCCCGCTGCTGCTCACCCTGCAACGGGACCTCTCCCTGGCGCAGGCGGGGTGGGTGCTCACGACCGGGGCGGTGGCCTGGTCGGCCGGCGCCGTCCTCGCCGCCCGCTGGCGGGTGCTCGCCGACCAGCCCACGCGGGTCCGGCTCGGTGCCGTGCTCCTGGCCGCGGGGATCGGAGCTTTCGCGCTCGTCGCGGTGCCGGGCGTCCCGCTCGTCGTACCCGTGCTCGGGTGGGCCGCCGCCGGTCTCGGCATCGGCATGGCCTTCTCCACGCTCTCGGTGCTCGCCCTCGCGACCGCCCGGGCGGGAGAGGAGGGGCGGACGTCGTCCGCTCTCCAGCTCGACGACTACCTCGCCAACAGCGCCGGGCTGGCCCTCGGCGGCGTCGTCTTCGCGGGATTCGCCGCGACGGCGCCGGCAGCCGCGGCCACCGGGCTGGTGCTCGCCGCAGCCGTCACCGCTGCGCTCGCGCTGGTCCCGGCGACCCGGCTCGGCTAGGACGCCCGCAGCGAGAAGCGGGCGCGGTACTGCTGCGGCGAGAGGCCGACCCGGTCCCGGAAGTGCTTGCGCAGGGCGGCCGCCGTGCCGAAGCCGGCCCGCTCCGCGACCAGGTCGACGACGGCGTCGCTGGTCTCGAGCAGCTCCTTGGCCCGTTCGACACGTGCCTGGACCAGCCAGTTCCCCAGCGTGAGGCCGGTCTCGTCGCGGAACCTCCGGGTCAGCGTCCGCACGCTGAGCCCGAAGGCGGCGGCGACCTCGTCCAGGCTCACCGGCTGGTCGAGGCGGCCCAGCAGCCACGCCCGGACGTCGGCGGTGGTCCCCGGCCCCTCGGCGACCACCGGGCGGGCCACGAACTGCGACTGCCCGCCGCCACGGTGCGGCGGGGCGAGGGTCGCGCGCGACACGTCAGCGGCGACGGCCGCGCCGAGGTCCTTGGCGATGATGTGCAGCGTCAGGTCGATGGCGGCCGACGCGCCCGCCGCGGTCAGGACGTCGCCCTCGTCGACGAACAGGGCATCCGGCCGGAAGTCCACCTGCGGGAATGCCATGCGGAACTGCTCCGCCTTGCGCCAGTGGGTCGTCGCGGCCCGGCCGTCCAGCCGGCCCGACGCGGCGACGGTGAAGGCGCCGGTGCAGTAGGACACCACGCGCTGCGAGGTGCGCGCGGCGAGCCCGATCGGGTCCACGCCGTCGAGGGCGGTGTCCCACGGGGGCACGACGATCGTGTCGACCTCGTCGAGCACCGAGCGGTCCGCGCCGACCGCGACCGAGAAGTCCGCGGAGGTCGGCACCGGCCGGCCGTCCAGGCTGCAGGTCACGACGTCGTACGCGGCCCGGCCGTCGACCTCGGCGGCACCGAAGAACCGCGAGGCGATGCCGAGCTCGTAGGCGTAGACGCCGGGCAGTGCGACGACGCCGATGCGGTGCGGGGTGGTCGGACGCATGGCCAGATCATGACACATGTCGTCCATCTGGCCACTGGTGAACGGCCCCGATCGTCGGAAGGCTGGGCCCGCACCAAGCAGACGAGGACGAACGAAGGAGATGTGATGCGCGCAGTGCACTACACCGCGGCCGGCGCCGCAGCGGAGGTCATCGAGCTGGTCGAGGTCGCCGACCCGGTACCTGCCGCGGACGAGGTGCTCGTCCGGGTCGCCGCCGTCGGGCTGAACCCGGTGGACGTCAAGATCCGTGCGGCCGGCAGCGACTTCGGGCCGATCGAGTACTCGCCCCTGCCCGGCTGGGACCTGGCCGGCGAGGTCGTGGCGACCGGCGCGGCCGTGACGTCGCTGGAGGTCGGCGACGCCGTGTTCGGGCTGGCTCGCTTCCCGCGCGCGGCCCACACGCTCGCCGAGCTGGTCGCCGTGCCTGCCACGGACCTCGCCCGGGCCCCCGCGTCGTGGAAGGTCGAGCAGCAGGGCGCCGCGCCCCTGGCCGTGCTCACCGCCTGGCACGCGTTCGAGGCCGCCGGTCTCGGCCGCGACGCGACCGGCCAGCGGGTGCTGGTGCTCGGGGGAGCCGGCGGGGTCGGCCACCTCGCGATCCAGGTCGCCAAGGCCCGCGGCGCCCACGTCGTCGCCACCGCGAGCCCGGCCAAGCACGCCGTTCTGGCCGGCCTCGGCGCCGACGAGCTGGTCGACTACCGCGACGACGACGCCCTCGCGGCGATCGCGCCGGTCGACGTCGTGCTCTCCACGGTCGGTGACGGCGTCCCGCCGCTGGGTGCCGTCCGGGAGGGGACGGCGGTCATCACGATCACCGCGTTCCCCGACGGCGCGGTCGAGACGCTGCGCGCGGCCGGTGCGACCGGCCTCGAGCGGATCATGGTCGCGGCCGACGGCGCCGCCCTCGCCGAGGTCGCCGCCCTCGCCGACCAGGACCGCCTCACCGTGCTCGTCGACGCGGCCTTCCCCCTCGACGAGGTCGTCGCCGCCCAGGAGAGGCTGGAGACCGGCCGGGTGACGGGGAAGGTCGTCGTCACGCTGCCGTGACAGCAGCCCGACCCGGGTCCGGCGACCGCAAGGTGTCCGCGTTCTGCCGTCCCTGACGGGACGCTCCGCTGCCGCCGATACGATCAGCGGGTGAACAGTCCTCTCAAGGTTGCCGTGCTCGGTTGCGGTTCCGTGGGGTCGCAGGTGGTGCGGCTGCTCGGTGAGCAGGCCGACGACCTTGCGGCCAGGGTCGGGGCCCCCGTGGAGCTGGTCGGCGTCGCCGTACGACGTCTCGACAGCCCCCGCGAGGTCGAGGTGCCGGCCGGGCTGCTCACCACGGACGCCGCGGCGCTGGTCGCCCGCGACGACGTCGACGTGGTGATCGAGGTGATCGGCGGCATCGAGCCGGCACGGTCCCTCATCCTGTCCGCGCTCGAGCACGGCGCGTCGGTCGTCACCGCCAACAAGGCGCTGCTCGCCGAGGACGGCGCGACGCTGTTCGAGGCCGCCGAGAAGGCCGGCCGCGACCTCTACTACGAGGCGGCCGTCGCGGGCGCCATCCCGATCCTGCGCCCGCTGCGCGAGTCGCTCGCCGGCGACAAGGTGACCCGGGTGCTGGGCATCGTCAACGGCACGACCAACTTCATCCTCGACAAGATGGACACCTCGGGCGCGGGCTTCGGTGACGCGCTGGAGGAGGCCCAGGCGCTCGGGTACGCCGAGGCGGACCCGACCGCCGACGTCGAGGGCTTCGACGCGGCCGCGAAGGCCGCGATCCTGGCGAGCCTGGCGTTCCACTCGCGGGTGACCGCCAACGACGTGCACCGCGAGGGCATCACCGAGGTCAGCGCCGGAGACGTCCGCTCGGCGCGCGAGATGGACAGCGTCGTCAAGCTGCTCGCGATCGCGGAGCTGCGGACCGACGACAACGGCGAGGAGGCGGTCAGCGTCCGGGTCCACCCGGCGATGATCCCGAGGTCGCACCCGCTGGCCAGCGTCCGCGAGGCCTACAACGCGGTCTTCGTCGAGTCGGAGGCCGCCGGCCAGCTGATGTTCTACGGTCCCGGCGCCGGCGGCTCGCCGACCGCGAGCGCCGTCCTCGGCGACCTCGTCACGGTCGCGCGCAACCACCGCCAGGGCACGCGCGGCGTCGGCGAGTCGGCGTACGCCGACCGGGCCGTGCTGCCGATGGGGGAGACCCGTACCCGCTACCACGTCGCCATCGACGTGGACGACAAGGCGGGCGTGCTCGCGGCGGTGGCGCTGGCCTTCGCCGAGCACGGCGTCTCCATCCAGACCGTTCGTCAGGAGGGGCGGGGCGACGATGCCCAGCTCGTCGTCGTCTCGCACGAGGCCACGGACGCGGCGCTGGCCGCGACCGTCGACCACCTGCGTGACATGGACATCGTGCGCGAGGTCACCTCGGTGATGCGCGTCGAGGGAACCGAAGAGTGAGCATGAGCAACACCCCCAACGGCCAGGCCAACGGTCAGTGGCGCGGCGTCATCGAGGAGTACCGCGAGCTCCTCGACATCCCCCAGGACACGCCGGCGGTGACGCTGCGTGAGGGTGGCACCCCGCTGGTCCACTCCGAGTGGCTCTCCGGCCTGACCGGCGCCCAGGTGTGGCTCAAGGTCGAGGGCAACAACCCGACCGGCTCCTTCAAGGACCGCGGCATGACCACGGCCCTGTCCGTCGCCGTCCACGAGGGCGCCAAGGCCGTCGTGTGCGCCTCGACCGGCAACACGTCCGCGTCGATGGCCGCCTACGCCGCCAAGGCCGGCGTCACCCCGATCGTGCTGGTGCCCGAGGGCAAGATCGCCGCCGGCAAGATGGCCCAGGCCGTGCTGCACGGCTCCCAGGTCATCCAGGTCCGTGGCAACTTCGACGACTGCCTGCGGATGGCCCGCGAGATGGCGTGGAAGTACCCCGTCGCCCTGGTCAACTCGGTCAACCCGCACCGGCTCGAGGGCCAGAAGACCGCCGCCTTCGAGATCGTCGACTTCCTCGGCGACGCCCCCGACTACCACCTGCTGCCGGTCGGCAACGCCGGCAACATCTCGGCGTACTGGCTCGGCTACACCCAGTACGCCGGCCTCGGCCGCGCCACGAAGAAGCCGGTGATGCGCGGCTTCCAGGCCGAGGGTGCGGCGCCGCTGGTGACCGGCGAGCCGTTCCCCGATCCCGAGACCCGCGCCACCGCGATCCGGATCGGCAACCCCGCGTCCTGGAAGCTCGCCGAGGCGGCCCGCGACGAGTCCGGCGGCCGGTTCGCCGCCGTCTCCGACGGCCAGATCCTCGCGGCGCAGAAGGCGCTGGCGGCCAACGACGGCGTCTTCGTCGAGCCCGCGTCGGCCGCCGGCATCGCCGGCCTGCTCGCCGAGCTCGAGGCGGGGGAGTCCTACACCGGCACCACCGTCGCGATCACGGTCACCGGCCACGGCCTCAAGGACATCGCCACGGCGCTGGACGGGCTCGTCCTGCCCGACGTCGTGGTCGACGCCGACGTCGACGCCGCCGCTGCGGCCGCAGGTCTCTGAGCCCGATGACCTTCGTGGAGGGCCCGGTCCGGGTCCGGGTGCCCGCGACGTCGGCCAACCTCGGTCCCGGGTTCGACACGCTGGGCCTCGCCCTCGACCTGCACGACCGGCTCGAGGCCGAGGTGCTGCCCGACGGACTCGTCGTCGAGGTCCGGGGGTACGGCGAGGGGCAGGTCCCGCTCGACGAGCGGCACCTCGTGGTCCGCGCGATGCGCGCCACGTTCGACCGCCTCGGCCAGCAGCCCAGCGGCCTGCGGCTGTCCTGCACCAACGTCATCCCGCACGCTCGCGGCCTCGGCTCGTCGTCGGCCGCGATCGTCGCCGGCGTGTGGCTGGCCCGCGAGCTGGTCGCCGGCGGGCACCTGCTCCTCGACGACGCCGCCCTGCTCGACCTCGCCGCCCGGATGGAGGGACACCCCGACAACGTCGCCCCGGCGCTGCTCGGAGGCTTCGTCATCTCCGGCCAGGACGCCGACGGCTCGTTCTGGGCGGTCCCCGGCAGCGTCGACCCCCGCGTCGGTGCGGTCGTCTTCGTGCCGACCACCCCGGTCGAGACGGAGGCCGCCCGCGGGCTGCTGCCGGCCGACGTACCCCATGCGGACGCGGCCGCCAACGCCGGACGCGCCGCCCTCCTCGTCGCGGCCCTGTCCGGGCACCCCGAGGAGCTGCTGCGGGCCACCGAGGACCGGCTGCACCAGGAGTACCGCCGGCCCGCGATGCCCGAGAGCCTCGCCCTCGTCGAGGCCCTGCGCGCCGACGGCATACCGGCCGTGATCTCCGGTGCCGGCCCCACCGTGCTGGCCTTCACCGACGGCCCCGGCTCGGTCGCGACCGAGGAGCTCCTCGCCCGTTGCCCCGAGGGGTGGGGCGGGCACGCCTTGGCCGTCAGCGGCACCGGCGCCGCGCCGGACGACCGCTGAGCCCCGTGATCCCCGCCACCGTGGTGGTACATTGACGCAGCGCCGCAGTTCTCGGCGCCCCGGCGGGTTCGCCCCGCCCCTCTCCAGGAACGTCTGGCCCTCGGCCGGACGGACCTTCGCAGGACCAGACCAGTGCGCGTTCCGCCGTCGTTCGACCGTGGAACCCACGAGATACGTGGGAAGGACTCACGTGACCGAAACTTCCGAATCCACCGCGCCTGCCGCTGCCGCGGCCCCGAAGAAGCGCACCGGTGGACTCAACGCCATGCTGCTCGCCGACCTCAAGGCGATGGCGAACGGCATGGGCATCCGCGGCGCCGGCTCGATGAAGAAGGCCGCCCTCGTCGACGCGATCAAGGCCGCCCAGGCCGGTACGGCGACGCAGCGCAGCGCGCCGGCCGAGCAGCCGAAGGCCAAGGCCGAGCAGTCGAAGGCCGACCAGTCGAAGGCCGAGCAGCCGAAGTCGGACCAGCCGACGTCGGACCAGCCGACGTCGGACCAGCCGAAGGCGGACCAGCCGAAGGCGCAGCAGTCGGCAGCCGAGCAGCCGAAGGCCGAGCGGCCCAGGGACGACCAGCCCAAGGGCGGGCAGGTCGAGCAGTCCCGGGAGAAGCCCGAGCAGCAGAAGGCCGAGAAGGGCGACCAGCCGAAGGCCGACCAGCCGAAGGCCGAGGAGCCGAAGGGCCAGCAGCACAAGCAGCAGGGCCAGCGGCAGCAGAAGCAGAACCAGCAGAACCAGCAGGCCGGCCAGAACCAGCAGCAGAAGCAGCAGGGCGGCCAGCAGAAGCAGGACCAGCAGAACAAGCAGAACCAGCAGAACCAGCAGAACCAGCAGGACCAGGCGCGCGCCGCGGCTGCCGCTGCGGCCGGTGAGCACGACGACGTCGACGACGACGGCGACGGCGAGGGCGGCAGCCGCCGCAACCGCCGCCGCCGCGGCCGCGACCGCGACCGCACCAACCGTGCGGGCCGCGAGCCCGACACCGAGGTGCGCGAGGACGACGTCCTGGTGCCGGCCGCCGGCATCCTCGACGTCCTCGACAACTACGCGTTCGTCCGCACCGCCGGCTACCTGGCCGGACCCGACGACGTCTACCTGTCGCTCTCGATGGTCCGCAAGTACGGCCTGCGCCGCGGCGACGCGATCGCCGGCCAGGTCCGCCAGCCCCGCGACGGCGAGCGCCGCGAGAAGTTCAACCCGATGGTCCGCATCGAGTCGGTCAACGGCGTCGACCCGGAGCAGGCGAAGAACCGGGTCGAGTACACCCAGCTCACGCCGGTCTCGCCGACCGAGCGGCTGCGCCTCGAGACCGGCCAGGACGACCTGACGGGTCGGCTCATCGACATGGCGGCGCCCGTCGGCAAGGGCCAGCGCGGCCTGATCGTCTCGCCCGCCCGCGCCGGCAAGACGACGCTGCTGCAGTCGATTGCCAACGCGATCACGGCCAACAACCCCGAGTGCCACCTCATGGTCGTCCTCGTCGACGAGCGACCCGAGGAGGTCACCGACTTCGAGCGCTCGATCAAGGGCGAGGTCATCGCGAGCACCTTCGACCGCCCGGCGATCGATCACACCACCGTCGCCGAGCTGGCCGTCGAGCGGGCCAAGCGCCTGGTCGAGCTCGGCCACGACGTCGTGATCCTGCTCGACGGACTGACCCGGCTCGGCCGCGCGTACAACCTCGCGGCCCCCGCCAGCGGCCGGATCCTGTCGGGCGGCGTCGACTCGTCGGCGCTGTTCCCGCCGAAGCGGTTCTTCGGTGCGGCCCGCAACATCGAGAACGGCGGCTCGCTCACCATCCTCGCCACCGCGGTCGTCGACTCCGGCTCCCGCGTGGACGAGGTGATCTTCGAGGAGCTGCGCGGCACCGAGAACCTCGAGCTGCGCCTGCGCAGCGACTTCGCCGAGAAGCGGCTGTTCCCGGCCATCGACGTGGTCGCCTCGGGCACCCGCCGCGAGGAGCTGCTGCTCGGCAAGGAGGAGCTCGAGATCGTCTGGAAGCTGCGCCGCGAGCTGGCCGAGGGCGACCGGTCCGAGGCCCACGCAGCCCTGCTGCAGCGGCTGAAGGCCTCGCGCACCAACTACGAGTTCCTGCTCCGCGTGCAGCGCGACTGATCGTCGCGCCGGGAGCGGCCGCCCTGCATTTGGGTGGCGTGGCCGTCCCCCGTAGAATCGACTGTTGGCTCCGGTTCACGCCCCACAACCCGTGGTGCGACCCGGACCCCCGTGAGAGGACACCATGAAGAAGGACATCCACCCCGAGTACGTCGTGACCCAGGTGACCTGCACCTGTGGCGCCTCGTTCACCACCCGCAGCACCGCGACGTCCGGCACGATCCACGCCGACGTGTGCTCGCAGTGCCACCCGTTCTACACCGGCAAGCAGAAGATCCTCGACACCGGCGGCCGCGTGGCCCGGTTCGAGGCCCGCTACGCCAACGTCGGCAAGAAGTAGCCGTCTCCGAGCGCCGGTCCGTCCCCACGGGGATGGACCGGCGTTCGTCATTTGTCCGCACTTCCTGACCGTTCCTTGCGCTTCTTGACCGTTGCAAGGGCCAGGAAGCGAGGGAATCGCCGCTGAAGCGGCGATTCCTGCACCGCGTACCAACCGAGGAGTCCCAGGTGTTCGAAGCCGTCGAGGGCATGCTCGCCGAGCACGCCGAGCTCGAGTCGAGGCTGGCGCTGCCGGAGACGCACGCCGACGCCCGGCTGGCGCGCACCCTCAACCGCCGCTACGCCGAGCTCAACGCGGTGATCGCGGCCTGGCGCGAGTGGCAGCGGTACGGCGACGACGCGGACGCCGCGCGTGAGCTGGCCGCCGACGACCCGGCGTTCGCCGAGGAGGTCGAGACCCTCCTGGCCCAGCGCGAGGACGCGGCCGAGCGGCTGCGCCGCCTGCTCGTGCCGCGCGACCCGGCCGACGACAAGGACGTCCTGCTCGAGGTGAAGTCGGGGGAGGGCGGCGAGGAGAGCGCGCTGTTCGCCGGCGACCTGCTCCGCATGTACAGCCGCTACGCCGAGCGCCGCGGCTGGAAGACCGAGGTCCTCGACGCCACCGAGTCCGACCTCGGCGGCTACAAGTCCGTCACGGTGGCGGTCAAGAGCTCCGGCAGCGTCGAGCCCGGCCAGACGCCGTACGCCCTGCTCAAGTACGAGGGCGGCGTGCACCGCGTCCAGCGGGTGCCCGTCACCGAGTCGCAGGGCCGGATCCACACCAGTGCCGCCGGCGTTCTGGTGATGCCGGAGGCCGAGCAGGTCGACGTCGAGATCAACGAGAACGACCTGCGCATCGACGTCTTCCGCTCCTCGGGGCCCGGTGGCCAGAGCGTCAACACGACCGACTCGGCGGTACGGATCACGCACCTGCCGACCGGCATCGTGGTGAGCTGCCAGAACGAGAAGTCGCAGCTGCAGAACAAGGAGCAGGCGATGCGCATCCTGCGGGCGCGGCTGCTCCAGGCCGCCCAGGAGGCCGCCGACGCCGAGGCCAGCGACGCCCGCCGCAGCCAGGTCCGCACCGTGGACCGCTCCGAGCGGATCCGCACCTACAACTTCCCGGAGAACCGGATCTCCGACCACCGCACCGGCTACAAGTCCTACAACCTCGACCAGGTGCTCGACGGCGACCTCCAGCCGGTCCTCGACTCCTGCGTCGAGGCCGACATGGCCGCCCGGCTCGCCGCCCTCGAGGACTGAGGGTGACCACCCGGGAGCTGCTCCGCGACGCCGCCGACCGGCTCCGGGCTGCCGGCGTCGCGAGCCCCGAGCACGACGCCGGGGAGCTGCTCGCCCACGTGCTCGGCACCACCCGAGGGCAGCTCTTCCTGGCGCCCGACCTCACCCCCGACCACGCCCGGCGCTACGACGACCTGCTGGCCCGGCGTGCCGCCCGGGAGCCCCTGCAGCACCTCCTGGGAGTCGCCTGGTTCCGCCACGTCGAGGTCGAGGTCGGGCCCGGTGTGTTCGTCCCGCGCCCGGAGACCGAGCTGCTGGCCGGCTGGGCCATCGACCATGCGCGCGCGATCGCGGCGACGGGGGAGACCCCGGTGGTCGTGGATCTGTGCACCGGCTCCGGAGTGATCGCGAAGAGCATCGCCGACGAGGTGCCGCAGGCGCAGGTGCACGCCGTCGAGCTGGACCCGCCGGCCCACGCCTGGGCCGAGCGCAACCTCGCCGGCACGGGCGTCGAGCTGCGGCTCGGCGACCTCGCGACCGCCTTCGACGACCTCGCCGGCCGGGTCGACGTCCTCGTGAGCAACCCGCCCTACGTGCCGCTGGAGGCGTGGGAGTCGGTGGCGGTCGAGGCTCGTGACCACGACCCGCACCTGGCCCTGTTCTCCGGCGACGACGGGCTCGACGCGATCCGGGTGATCGCCACCCGCGGCCTGGTCCTGCTCAAGCCCGGAGGGGTCGTCGGGGTCGAGCACGCCGACGTCCAGGGCGAGTCCGCGCCGGCCGTGTTCAGCAGGGGCGCACGCTGGGAGGAGGTCCGCGACCACCGCGACCTCGCCGACCGGCCGCGGTTCACCACGGCACGCCGCCCGCGCCACGGCGAGGACGCAGTGGAAGGATGGAGCGCGTGAGTGCCGAGCGGTTCCCGACCGAGACCGACGATGAGCGCGAGGCGGCGCTGGACGCGGCGAGCCGTGCCGTCCGGCTGGGCCGCCTGGTCGTGCTCCCCACCGACACCGTCTACGGCGTCGGTGCCGACGCCTTCGACCCCGACGCCGTCGCGCGGCTGCTGGCCGCCAAGGGCCGCGGCCGCGAGATGCCCCCGCCGGTGCTGGTCGGCACGAAGGGCACCCTCGAGGCGCTCGCGACCCGGGTGCCGTCGTACGTCGCGCCGCTGGTCGAGAGGTTCTGGCCCGGCGCACTGACGCTCGTGTGCCACCAGCAGCCGTCGCTGCAGTGGGACCTGGGGGAGACGCGCGGCACGGTCGCGATCCGGATGCCCGACCACGCCGTGGCCCGCGAGCTGCTCGACCGCACCGGTCCGCTCGCGGTGAGCTCGGCCAACCTGTCCGGCAGCCCGGCCGCGCTCGACGCGGACGCGGCGATCGCGATGCTGGGGGAGTCGGTCGCGGTCGTCGTCGACGCCGGCGCCTCGCCCGGCGGCGTGCCGTCCACCATCGTCGACGCCACCGGCGAGCGGCCCCGGCTGCTGCGCCTGGGCGCGATCCCGGTCGCGGACCTCGACGCCGCCCTCGCCGACCTCGGCATCACCGTCCAGGTCGAGCCCGACCCCGACCAGCCGGACCAGCCCGACCAGCCCGACCAGCCGGAGGGCCAGGAGGCCGCGCCCACCGATGCGTGAGTACCTCGTCGTCTTCCTCGTCGCCGCGATCGTCACCCACCTGCTGACGGTCGTCGCCCGGGAGATCGCACTGCGCACGGGCGCGGTCGCGAAGGTGCGTGACCGCGACGTCCACGCCGAGCCGATCCCGTACCTCGGGGGCCTGGCGATGCTCGGCGGGCTCTGGGCGGCCTACCTGGTCGCCCAGCAGCTGCCCTTCCTGAGCACACGCAACCCGTTCTCCGACGACGCGCTGTCCGTGCTGGTGGCAGGGACCCTCGTCTGCGCGGTCGGTGTGGTCGACGACATCTTCGACCTCGACGCGCTCACCAAGTTCGGCGGCCAGGTGCTGGCGGTGGGGGTGCTGGTGTACGCCGGCATCCAGTTCAAGTACTTCTACCAGGCCACCGGCGAGGTCTTCTCGCTCGACCTGGCCCAGGGGGCCCTGCTCACCGCCTTCGTCGTCCTGGCGACCGTCAACGCGGTCAACTTCATCGACGGGCTCGACGGCCTGGCGGCCGGCGTCATCGGCATCAGCGCGTCCGCCTTCTTCCTGTTCTGCTACGCGCTCTCGGTCCTCAACGACGTCAGCCGGGCCACGACCGGAGCGCTGCTGTCGGCCGCGCTGGCCGGCGCCTGCGTGGGCTTCCTGGTCCACAACTTCCACCCGGCCCGGCTGTTCATGGGCGACAGCGGCTCGATGCTGATCGGCCTGGTCCTCTCGGCCACCGCGATCACCATCACCACCCAGTTCGCCCCCGGCGACCTCGCCCAGGGCGCCGACGGCACCCGCTCCAGCCTGCTGCCCGTGCTGCTGCCGTTCGCGCTGCCGATCCTGATCCTGATCGTGCCGCTGGGCGACCTCGTCCTGGCCGTCGTACGACGCACGCGGGCCGGGCGCTCGCCGTTCGCCCCCGACAAGCAGCACCTCCACCACCGGCTGCTGGAGATCGGGCACTCCCACCGCCGAGCGGTGATCATCATGTGGCTGTGGGCCGGCCTGATCGCCTTCGGCGTGGTCCTGGCCAGCGTCTTCACCGGCCCTGCCGTCTGGGCCGCCCTCGGCGTGAGCCTGCTCGTCACGCTCGCCCTGACCTTCGCGCTGCCCCACGTCAACGACCCGGCCGAGGCGTCGAAGGACCCCGTCGTGACGCCGAAGGAGCCCGTCGAGGAGCCGGGGACCGCTCCCGATTCGGAGCCCTCCGGGACTTTGTGATAACTTTCACGAACTCCCGGAGAGCAGTCTCCGGGACCGCCCAGGACGCACCCGAGCAGAACGGCCGCCGATGCTGACGACCGAGACCCGGACACACCACGTGGTGTTGCGTGCGGCCCTGGTGGCCGCCGCAGCCGCGGTGCTCCTCGTCGTGGTCGCCGCTCTCGTCGCCGGCTCGCCCGCAGCGCTCGGCGCCGCCGTCGGGGGAGTGATCGCCGTCGGCGTGTTCGCCTTCGGCTCCTTCGCCGTCGAGCTGGTCTCGCGGTTGATGCCGACCGCCTCGCTGCTGTTCGCGATGGTCACCTACACCTTCCAGGTGGTGGCCATGGCCCTGGTGTTCGTCGCGCTCAACGAGTCCGGCCTGCTGGACGACGAGCTCGACAGCACGTGGGTCGGCATCGCCATCATCCTCGGCGCCTTCGTGTGGATGACGGTGCAGATCGTGCTCGCCACGACGGCCCGGATCCCGGCCTTCGAGCCGCGTCCCGCGGCCCCGGCCGAGGGCGGTGCGCGATGACCCGGAGCGACTGCTATTGTCCGGGGCGCAATGAGTCAGCCCGAGGAGAAGCCCCAGGGCGATCCGTGGCATGCGTTCGGCTACGTCGTGGCCGGGGTCGCGTTCTACGGCTTCCTCGGCTGGCTGGCAGACCGCTGGCTGGGCACGACGTTCCTCGTTGCGGTGGGCATTCTCGCGGGTGCTGCGCTGGGGATCTTCATGACGGCCCGGCGCTTCCGCACGATGCCGCTTGCCCCACCAGCACCACCAGTTCCACCCGACAGCCCGAAGCCCGACAGTTCAGACGAGCAGTGACCGTAGAGGAGACCTGGTGATCACCGCAGCCAGCGCCACCATCGCCGCCGAGGGTGGCGAGACGTTCCACGCGCCCGGCCCCAGCATCTTCGACCTCCCCGGCATCGCCGGGTCCGAGGTCACCAAGCCGATGGTCCAGCTGTTCCTCGCGGCGATCCTCGTGTTCGGCTTCTTCTTCATGGCCTCGCGCAAGCGCGCGCTGGTCCCCGGCAAGCTCCAGTTCGCCGGTGAGGGTGCCTACGGCTTCGTCCGCAACAGCGTGGCACGCGACATCATCGGCAGCCACGACTTCCAGAAGTTCGTGCCGTACCTCGTCACGGTCTTCTTCTTCATCCTGGTCAACAACCTGTTCGCCAGCATCCCGTTCATCCAGTTCCCGACGTTCAGCCGCGCCGGCATGGCCTACGCGCTCGCCGGCCTGTCCTGGCTGGTCTACAACGGCGTCGGCATCGCCAAGCACGGCCTGCTCGGCTACCTCAAGCTGCAGAGCGTGCCGTCGGGCGTCAGCCCGGCGATGTACCCGCTGCTCGTCCCGCTGGAGTTCTTCTCCAACATCCTGGTCCGCCCGGTCACGCTGGCCCTGCGTCTGTTCTGCAACATGTTCGCGGGCCACATCCTGCTGGTGCTCTTCGCCACCGGCGGCCTCTACCTCATCGAGCACGTCGGAGGGATCGGGTACGTCGCCGGCCCGCTGGCGTGGGTGCTCGCGATCCTGGTGAGCTTCCTGGAGATCCTGGTCCAGTTCCTGCAGGCCTACGTGTTCGTCCTGCTGAACGCCATGTACATCCAGGGCGCGCTCGCCGACGAGCACTGACGCTCCGCCCCGACCACAACCCACAGTTCTCACCAAGAGAAAACAACCCGAAAGGAAAGTAGCCATGGGTGGCTCTCTCAACATGATCGGTTACGGCCTGGCTGCCATCGGCCCGGGTATCGGCATCGGTCTCATCTTCGCCGCGTACATCAACGGCGTTGCCCGCCAGCCCGAGGCGCAGAGCCGCCTCCAGTCGATCGCGATCCTCGGCTTCGCGCTCGCCGAGGCCCTCGCCATCATCGGCATCGCCCTGGCGTTCGTCCTCAAGGCCAGCAACACCTGAGCCGAACCGGCCGCCTCCTGTCAGCTCGAGATCTAGGTCAGGTCCATGAAGTCACTTTTGGTCATCGCCGCCGCTGAGGGCGAGGAGCACAACCCGCTCGTCCCCGAGTGGATCGAGGTCGTGCTCGCCCTCGTCGTGTTCGCGATCCTGTTCTTCGCCATCAAGAAGTTCGTCGTCCCGAACTTCGAGAAGACGTTCGCCGAGCGCTCGCAGGCGATCGAGGGCGGCATCGCCGCGGCTGCGACCAAGCAGGCCGAGGCGGACGCCAAGCTGGCCGAGCTCGAGCAGCAGCTGGCCGACGCCCGTCACGAGGCCGCACGCATCCGCGAGGAGGCGCGCGAGCAGGGTGCCGCGATCGTTGCCGAGATGCGGGAGCAGGCCCAGGCCGAGTCCGCCCGCATCCTCGAGCACGGCAAGGCGCAGATCGAGGCCGAGCGCCAGCAGGCGGTCACCTCGCTCCGTGCCGAGGTCGGCTCCCTCGCCACCGGTCTCGCCGGTCGCATCGTGGGTGAGTCGCTGGAGGACGACGAGCGCCAGGCTCGCGTCGTCGAGCGGTTCCTCGCCGAGCTCGAGACGGCCGAGGCCGCCGACGCGGGCAAGGACGCCTGATGGTGTCCTTCCGCGGCGCCTCCGCAGACGCCATGGCCGCCCTCACCGACCTCGTCGGTGGGGTGGCCGAGGCGTCGGCCCCGGTGGTGTCCGGCGACCTCTTCTCCGCGGCTCGCACCGTGCGCTACGAGGCGGCGCTGCGCCGGGTCGTCACCGACCAGTCGGTTCCGGCCGAGGCCCGCTCGGGCCTGGTCGGCGACCTCTTCAACGGCAAGGTCGACGCGGCCACGCTCGGTGTGCTGCGTGACGCGGCCGGCCGGCGCTGGACCCGCACCCGCGACCTCGCCGACGCGTTGGAGCAGCTCGGCGTCATCGCCGCCGTCCGGTCGGTCGGCCTGCAGGCCGACACCCTGGTCGACGAGCTGTTCGCCGTGCGCCAGCTGGTGAACCGCGACCACGGCCTGCGCGACGCGCTGTCCGACCCGCTGCGCTCGGTGGCCGACAAGGGCGCGCTCGTCGACACCCTGCTCACCGGCAAGGTGCTCCCGACGACCGTGCAGCTGGTCAAGCAGGCGCTCGCGGGCTCCTACCGGACCGTCGTCGCCGCGCTCGAGGACTACGAGCGCACCGCGGCGCAGGTGCAGGGCGAGGGCGTGGCCACGGTCCACGTCGCCCGTCCGATCACCGAGTCCGACCAGCGGCGCCTCGCCGCCGCACTGACGCGCCAGTACGGCCGCCCGGTGCACCTCAACATCGTCGTCGACGCCGGCGTGATCGGCGGCATGAAGGTCGAGATCGGGGACGACGTCATCGACGGAACCGTCCTCGCCCGCCTGGACGACGCCCGCCGCAAGATCGCCGGCTGACCCCGCGATCGCCGTACCACCCACGACTTCACAGCTGTAGACAAGAGAGAAGGCACCAGAGATGACGGAACTCTCCATCCGTCCGGACGAGATCCGCGACGCCCTCGCCAAGTACGTCGCTGACTTCCAGCCCGCGGCCGCGAGCAAGGAAGAGGTCGGCATCGTCGCCTCCGCCGGTGACGGCATCGCCCGCGTCAGCGGTCTGCCGTCGGCGATGGCCAACGAGCTCCTCGAGTTCGAGGACGGCACGCTCGGCCTCGCGCTCAACCTCGAGGAGCGCGAGATCGGTGTCGTCATCCTGGGTGACTTCGACAAGATCGAGGAGGGCCAGACGGTCCGCCGCACGGGCGAGATCCTCTCGGTCCCCGTCGGCGAGGGCTACCTCGGCCGCGTCGTCGACCCGCTCGGCAAGCCGATCGACGGCCTCGGCGAGATCGCCACCGAGGGACGCCGGGCTCTCGAGCTCCAGGCCCCCGGCGTCATGGCGCGCAAGTCGGTCCACGAGCCGCTCGCCACCGGCATCAAGGCCATCGACTCGATGACCCCGATCGGCCGCGGCCAGCGCCAGCTGATCATCGGCGACCGCGCCACCGGCAAGACGACGGTCGCGATCGACACGATCATCAACCAGAAGCAGAACTGGGAGTCGGGCGACCCGGCCAAGCAGGTCCGCTGCATCTACGTCGCCATCGGCCAGAAGGGCTCGACCATCGCCTCCGTGCGTGGCGCCCTCGAGGAGGCCGGCGCGCTGGAGTACACCACCATCGTCGCCGCCCCCGCGTCCGACAGCGCTGGCTTCAAGTACCTCGCGCCCTACACCGGCTCGGCCATCGGCCAGCACTGGATGTACCAGGGCAAGCACGTCCTCATCGTGTTCGACGACCTGACCAAGCAGGCCGAGGCCTACCGCGCCGTGTCGCTGCTGCTGCGTCGTCCGCCGGGCCGTGAGGCGTACCCGGGTGACGTCTTCTACCTGCACTCCCGCCTGCTGGAGCGCTGCGCGAAGCTGTCCGACGAGCTCGGTGCCGGCTCGATGACGGGTCTGCCGATCATCGAGACCAAGGCCAACGACGTCTCGGCGTTCATCCCGACCAACGTCATCTCGATCACCGACGGCCAGATCTTCCTGCAGTCGGACCTGTTCGCGGCCAACCAGCGCCCGGCCATCGACGTCGGCATCTCGGTCTCCCGTGTGGGTGGCGCCGCGATGACGAAGGCGATGAAGGCCGTCACCGGCTCGCTCAAGGTCGACCTCGCGCAGTACCGCGCGATGGAGGCCTTCGCGATGTTCGCCTCCGACCTCGACGCCGCGTCGAAGCAGCAGCTGGCCCGTGGCCAGCGGCTGATGGCGCTGCTCAAGCAGCCGGCCTACTCGCCGTACCCGCTGGCCGACATGACCGTGTCCCTGTGGCTCGGCACCTCGGGTCGTCTCGACGCCGTCGACACCGGCGACGTGCTGCGCTTCGAGCGTGAGTTCCTCGACTACCTGCACCGCTCGCACGACGGCCTGCTGGCCGCCATCCGCGAGACGCAGAAGTTCGAGGACGAGGACGGTCTCGCGGCGGCGTACGACTCCTTCCTGGGCCAGTTCGAGACCTCCGAGGGTGGCAGCATCAAGGTCGGGCACGAGCCCGAGGCCGAGGCGCTTGCCGACGACGAGCTCGAGCAGGAGCAGATCGTCAAGCAGAAGCGGGGCTGACGCATGGCCGTATCGCTGCGTGAGTACCGCGCGCGGATCAAGTCGACGGAGTCGATGAAGAAGATCACGCGCGCCATGGAGCTCATCGCTGCGTCCCGGATCATCAAGGCGCAGCAGCGGGCTCAGGCGGCAGCGCCGTACGCCCGGGAGCTGACCCGAGCCGTGTCGGCGGTGGCGACGTTCTCGAACGTCGACCACCCGCTGACGCGGGAGCAGGAGAACCCGAAGCGTGCCGCCGTGCTGGTCATCACCAGCGACCGCGGCCTCGCGGGTGCCTACTCCTCGAGCGTCATCAAGGAGACCGAGCGGCTCACCGAGCGGCTGCGCTCCGAGGGCAAGGAGATCGACTTCTACCTCGCCGGTCGCAAGGCCGAGGCGTACTTCAAGTTCCGCGGGCGGCCCTTCGTCCAGGCCTGGACCGGCTTCTCGGACCAGCCGACCTACGACAAGGCGGCGGAGATCGGCGCGGCGCTGATCGAGGCGTTCCTCAAGGAGCAGGGCGAGGAGGGCGACGTGGACGAGGTCCACGTGGTCTACACCCGGTTCCGCTCGATGCTCACCCAGGAGCCGACCGCGATCCGGTTGCTGCCGCTCGAGGTCGTCGAGGGCGAGGAGGCCCCCGAGGCCGACGAGCTGCTGCCGCTCTACGAGTTCGAGCCGTCGGCCGCGCAGGTGCTGGACGGGCTGCTGCCGCAGTACGTCCAGAGCCGGATCTTCTACAGCCTGCTGCAGGCGGCCGCCTCCGAGCTCGCCGCGCGCCAGAAGGCGATGAAGGCCGCGACGGACAACGCCGAGGAGCTGATCAAGAAGCTCACCCGGATCGCCAACCAGGCGCGCCAGGCGGGCATCACCCAGGAGATCAGCGAGATCGTCGGTGGCGTCAACGCGCTCGCCGACGCCCAGGCCGCCGCAAACGACTGAACCCACCAGAGAAAACACCAAACGGAGTAAGACATGACTGCAACGGTTGAAGAGACCACCGCGAGCGGTGCGGCCTCGGTGGGTCGGATCGCTCGGGTCATCGGCCCGGTCGTGGACATCGAGTTCCCGACCGACGCGATGCCCGACATCTACAACAAGCTCGAGGCCGAGATCACCCTCGACGGCGAGACCACGGTCCTGCCGCTCGAGGTGGCCCAGCACATCGGCGACGGCATGGTCCGCGCCATCTCCCTCAAGCCGACCGACGGCCTGGTCCGCGGCCAGACGGTGAGCGACACCGGCGGCCCGATCACCGTCCCCGTCGGCGACGTCACCCTCGGCAAGGTGTTCAACGCCACCGGTGACTTCCTCAACCTCGAGGCGGGCGAGACCGTCGAGGTGAACGAGCGGTGGGGCATCCACCGCAAGGCGCCGGCGTTCGACCAGCTCGAGTCGAAGACCCAGATGTTCGAGACGGGCATCAAGGTCATCGACCTGCTCGCGCCGTACGTCACCGGTGGAAAGATCGGCCTCTTCGGTGGTGCCGGCGTCGGCAAGACCGTGCTCATCCAGGAGATGATCGCGCGCGTCGCCAAGAACCACGGCGGTGTGTCGGTGTTCGCCGGTGTCGGCGAGCGCACCCGTGAGGGCAACGACCTCATCGTCGAGATGCAGGAGGCCGGCGTCTTCGACAAGGTCGCCCTGGTCTTCGGCCAGATGGACGAGCCGCCGGGCACGCGTCTGCGCGTCGCCCTGTCGGCGCTGACGATGGCGGAGTACTTCCGCGACGTCCAGGGCCAGGACGTGCTGCTGTTCATCGACAACATCTTCCGGTTCACCCAGGCGGGCTCCGAGGTGTCGACGCTGCTCGGCCGCATGCCGTCCGCCGTGGGCTACCAGCCCAACCTGGCCGACGAGATGGGCACGCTGCAGGAGCGGATCACCTCGACGCGTGGTCGCTCGATCACCTCGATGCAGGCGATCTACGTCCCCGCGGACGACTACACCGACCCGGCCCCGGCCGCGACCTTCGCGCACCTCGACGCGACGACCGAGCTCTCCCGTGAGATCGCGTCGCTGGGTATCTACCCGGCCGTCGACCCGCTGACCTCGACCTCGCGGATCCTCGACCCGCAGTACATCGGTCAGGCGCACTACGACTGCGCGATCCGCATCAAGCAGATCCTGCAGCGCAACAAGGAGCTCCAGGACATCATCGCGATCCTCGGTGTCGACGAGCTCTCCGAGGAGGACAAGATCATCGTGTCCCGCGCGCGTCGTATCCAGCGGTTCCTCTCGCAGAACACCTACGTCGCCAAGCAGTTCACCGGCATCGAGGGCTCGACCGTGCCCGTGGCCGAGACCATCGAGGCGTTCAACAAGATCGCCGACGGTGAGTACGACCACGTGGCCGAGCAGGCGTTCTTCATGTGCGGTGGTCTCGACGACGTCGAGCGCAACTGGGCCGAGATCCAGAAGAGCCTCTGATCATGGCTGACACGACGGTCGAGCACCTGCACGTCGAGCTCGTCGCTGCCGACCGGACCGTGTGGTCCGGTGAGGCGGCGATGATCATCGCGCGCACGCTCGAGGGTGACATCGGCGTGCTGCGCGGACACGCGCCCACGCTGTCGCTGCTCTCCGCCTCGGTGGTCGAGATCCAGGTCGCGAACTCCAACCAGCTGGTGGTCGTCGCCGTCGACGGTGGCTTCCTCTCGGTGGCCAACGACCGCGTGTCGATCCTGGCCGAGCGGGTCGAGCTCGCCGAGGACATCGAGGTGTCCCAGGCGCGCATCGACCTCGAGGAGGCCAAGCGGCTGCTCGACTCGAGCAACGAGGCGGAGCAGCGTGTCCGTCACGCCGAGGCGCGGATCCGCGCCGCGGAGAAGGTCTCGTAGAAGGTCACTGATACGCAGATGGCATGGTGGGAGTGGCTGCTCGACATCTGTGGCGCGCTCCTGCTGCTGTGTGTTCTGTACGGCGCCGGACTCATCGTCCGGCGCCGTACGCTCTCCCGGAACGGTGGCACCTTCGAACTCAGCCACCGCTACCGCACCTCCTCGGCCCAGCGGGGCTGGATGCTCGGTCTGGGCCGGTACTCCGGCGAGACGCTGGAGTGGTTCCGCGTCTTCACCCTCTCGCCGCGGCCGAAGCGGTCCTGGCGGCGTGACGAGCTCTCCTACGACGGCCGCCGCGAGCCCGTCGGCACCGAGCAGGCCTCGCTCTACCCCGACCACCTCGTGATCCGCTGCCACTCGCCGCAGGGCGAGGTGGAGCTGGCGATGAGCGTCTCGTCGCTGACCGGCTTCCAGGCCTGGCTCGAGGCGATGCCGCCCGGCACCGACTGGAACCGGCGCTAGTCTCCGTCTGTGGATCCGACCTGCGCCGAGGTCACCGTCGGGTCGAGGACCGGACGCACGGTCCTCGCCGCGGCGATCCTCGGCTCCTCCCTCGCGCTGCTCGACAGCACCGTGGTCAACGTCGCGCTGCGCCGCATCGGCGAGGATCTCGACGCCAGCCTCGGCGAGCTCCAGTGGGTGTCCAACGGCTACCTGCTCAGCCTCGCCTCGCTGACCCTGCTCGGCGGTTCGCTCGGTGACCGGTTCGGGCGACGCCGGATCTTCATGACCGGCGTGCTCGGCTTCGCGCTCACCTCGGTCGCCTGCGGTCTCGCCCCGACGGCCTCCGTGCTGATCCTCGCCCGGGTCGCTCAGGGTGTGGCCGCGGCGCTGCTCGTGCCCGGCAGCCTCGCCATGATCCAGGGTGCGTTCGCGCCGTCGGACCGCTCGACCGCGATCGGCACCTGGTCCGGGCTGGGTGGCGTCGCGACTGCGATCGGTCCCTTCCTCGGTGGCTGGCTGGTCCAGCAGGTCAGCTGGCGCTGGGTGTTCCTGATCAACCTGCCCGTCGCCGTGCTGACGCTCCTCGTCGCCCGCAAGGTGCCGGAGACCCGCGACCCGGCGGCCGTGCGGGGATTCGACCTCTCCGGCGCGGCGCTGTGCGCTCTCGGCCTCGGCGGTCTCACCTACGGGTTGATCGAGTGGACGACGGAGCCGACCGTCGCCGTGGTCGCGCTCCTGGTGGGTCTGGTGTCGGCCGTCGCCTTCTGGTTCGACGAGCGCCGCTCGCACGCGCCCCTGCTGCCGCCCGGCCTGTTCGCCTCGCGGCAGTTCAGCGCAGCGAACGCGATGACGCTGCTCACGTACGCCGCCCTCGGCGGCGTCCTCTTCTTCCTCGTCCTGCAGCTGCAGACCGTCGCCGGCCTCGGCCCGCTCGAGGCCGGCCTGTCCACGCTCCCGATCACCCTCGTGATGCTGCTGCTCGCCGGTCGTGGCGGTGCCCTCGCCGGCCGGATCGGCCCGCGGCTGCCGATGACCGTCGGTCCGCTGCTGTGCGCCGCCGGCACCCTGCTGCTCAGCCGCATCGACGCCGACCTCGACTACTGGACCGAGGTCGCGCTGCCCCTGACCGTGTTCGGGCTCGGGCTCGCGGCGCTCGTCGCCCCGCTGACCGCGGCGGTGCTGGCCGCCGTGCCGGACGAGCACGCCGGCGTCGCCTCGGGCGTCAACAACGCGGTCGCTCGCGCCGGCTCGTTGCTCGCGGTGGCAGCCCTGCCCCTGGTCGTCGGGCTGGGCGGCGCCGACTACCAGCGCCCGGAGATCTTCGACGCCGGCTACCGCACCGCGATGCTGTGCTGTGCCGGCCTCCTGGCCGCCGGGGGCGCGCTGTCCTGGCTGCTGATCCGCAACCCTGCTCCGGACGTCAGCGCCGCACCCGCACCCTGACCACGGCGGACGTCGCCCCGGCTGTCCGGTCGGGGACGACGAGCCGCGCGACGGTCCTCATGGTCCGGATTCTCCTGCCGACCAGGCCCGACGGACAGTCCCCAAAAGACCAGGTCAGTCCTCGAACAGCCCGCGGATGTCCTCGGCCCCGATCGAGGTGCTCATCGCCCCGTCGCCGTCGATGACCTGGGCGAACAGCTCTGCCTTGCGGGCCTTGAGCTCCATCACCTTCTCCTCGATGGTGTCGGTCGCGACCAGCCGGTAGACGTGGACGTGGCGGGTCTGGCCGATCCGGTGGGCGCGGTCGACGGCCTGTGCCTCGGCGGCGGGGTTCCACCACGGGTCGAGCACGAAGACGTAGTCGGCCTCGGTGAGGGTCAGGCCGGTGCCGCCCGCCTTGAGGGAGATCAGGAAGACGGGGGAGTCGCCGGAACGGAACTTGTCGATGACGCCGGCGCGGTCGCGGGTCGTGCCGTCGAGGTACGTCGTCGCGATCCCCACGTCGTCGAGACGCGAGCGGACCCGGGTCAGGAACGAGGTGAACTGGCTGAACACCAGCGCCTTGTGGCCCTCCGCGGTGATCTCGGCGAGGTGCTCGACGAGCACGTCGAGCTTGGCCGAGCCGACCGTCTCGTGCTCGTCGTCGACCAGCGCGGCGTCGAGGGCGAGCTGGCGCAGCTTGGTCAGCGCACTGAAGATCGCGACCCGGTTGCGGTCGAAGTCCTCGACCAGCCCGAGGATCCGCTGGCGCTCCTTGGCGAGGTGGGTGTCGTAGATCCTGCGGTGGGCCGGCTCGAGGTCGACCTGCAGCACCTGCTCCTGCTTGGGCGGCAGGTCGTCGGCCACCAGCTCCTTCGTGCGCCGCAGCAGGAACGGCTTGATCCGGGCACGGAACCGGTCGAGCACCACCTGGTCGGCGTCGCGCTCGACCGGCCGTACGACCTTCTCCTGGAACGTGCGCGGCCACGGGTACAGCCCGGGCACGGTGATCGACAGCAGCGACCACAGCTCCATCAGCCGGTTCTCGAACGGCGTGCCGGTCACGGCGAGCCGGAACGGCGCGGTGATCGTGCGGATTGCCTGGTAGGTCTTGCTCTGGTGGTTCTTGGCCTGCTGTGCCTCGTCGAGCACCAGGCCGGACCATGCGAGGTCGGCGTACTCCTCGTGGGCCAGCCGCAGCAGCGTGTACGTCGTCACCACGACGTCGTGCTCACGCGCCAGCGCCGCCACGTCGTCGGTACGACGAGCCGCGACCGCGACGCGCAACCCGGGCGCGTGCCGTGCGGCCTCGGTGGCCCAGGCCGTGACGACGCTGGTCGGGGCGACGACGAGGAAGGGCGCGTCGAAGGGTCGTTCGGCTCGGGCATGGGTGATCAGGGCCAGCACCTGGAGCGTCTTGCCGAGACCCATGTCGTCGGCGAGGACGCCGCCGAGGCCGTGCTGCCACAGGAACGCCAGCCACCAGAATCCCTCACGCTGGTAGCTGCGCAGGTCGGTGACCAGCCCGCGCGGCTCGGGCCGCGGGATGTCGGTGAGGTCGCGCAGCGCCTGCGCTCGCTCGACCCACTCGGCGACCTGGGCGTCGACCAGCCCGGTCTCGGCGAGCTGGGCCCACAGGCCGAGGTCGTGGTGGCCGATGCCGATCCGGTTGCCCTCGCGCTCGCGCAGCTCGGCGGCCGCGGTGACCACCTCCCGCAGCCGGTCGAGCTCGGGGCGGTCGGTGGTGACGTACAGGCCGCTCGGCAGGACCAGGAACTCCAGGTCGAGGGTGAGCGCGGCGAGCACGTCGGGAAGCGGGATCTGCTCGCCGTCGACGCTGACCGTGACGGCGAGGTCGAGCCAGTCGGTGGTGCTGGACCCGGACTCCGGCTCGACCAGGTCGAACCGGATCTCGGGCGCGACGTCGGCCTCGCGGAAGTCGGGGCGCTCCTCCTCGACCACCCGGACGCCGTCGAGCTCGCGCAGGTGGGGCAGGTCGTGGATGGCCAGGGTCAGGGCGTCGCCGTCGGTCACCGTCGAGACCTGCAGGAGTCCGGGCGGGACGGTCGCGAGCAGCGCCTGCTCGGCCGCGCGGTCGCGCACGCCGCCGAGGGACTCGCTGCTGGCGAGCGGGCAGCTGCGCTCGGCGTCGTCGCCGTACTGCCAGTGCCACGCCAGGCCGGCCTTGGTCGAGGTGTGCCACGAGACGGTCAGCACGAGCGTCGGCGCCAGCGGCTCGGGCAGCTCGACCGACGAGGCGTCCGCACGCACCGGCACCAGCCGCATCAGGCCGGGCAGCGCCTCGCGGAAGTCGGCGAGGTCGGCAGGCGGGACCAGGATCGGCGGTCCGTCGACCAGGTGGCGCAGGGCGGGCGGCACGGGGGTCGTGGTCGCCGCGATGACGAGGTGGCCGCTGTCGTCGAGCAGCCCGACGACCGACGCGGGGGAGCCGACCAGCACCACCGACTCGTCGCGCCAGGTCCGCTCGCCGAGGGTGACGACCGCGCGCATCGTCGTGCCGCCGTCGACGTCGCCGAGCTCGGCCACGACCTCGGCCGGTTCGTCGGCCACCTCGACCGAGACCAGTGGCCGCGCCGCCAGCAGCGTGACCCCGGCGTCGCGGGCGTTGCGCAGCGCGCGGACGACCTGGTCGCCGAACTCGTCGAGGGCGGGGGAGAGCCCGGCCGGGGAGTAGCCGCGGTGCCCGGCCCACTGGGTGTGGAGCGCAGCGAGCGCGTCGGCCTGCCGCTGGACGAACCCGCGCGGGCTGCCGCCGACCTCGCTCCACTCCGCGCCGCTCTTGATCCAGGGCTTGCTCCTGCCCTGCCGCAGCGGTCGCACGCGCAGCGTCGGACCGGCGGAGCGATAGCTGCCGCGGCCGCGGTCGAGGGTGACCTCGAGCGCCAGCGGCACCTCCTCGCGCACCGACGGCTGCTGCCGCTCGAGCTCGCCCACCAGGCGCTCCACCGAACGGCGCCACGCGGCCTCGCCGGCCGGCTGGGTGAAGGTCTGGCGCAGGGTCAGGGCCAGCGCGGCGCCGTGCTTGCACACCGAGCGCACGGGGCAGGTGCACACGGTGAACACCCAGCCCGCGTAGCTGGCGTTGGGCGCCTCGACGTGGAGCTGGACCTGGTACGGCGTCTCCCGGCTCCCGAGCACCTCCGCCGTCGCGGTCACGGACGCTGCCGAGCGCATGCCGATCTCGGGGCGTCGTACGCCGCCGGCGGCCACGATGTCGCGGGCGCGCTCGAGTGTCCCGGCGTCGAAGTGGCGCGCCAGGAAGTCGTCGGTCAGCTCGGCGAGGACGTCCACGGTTCCCTCATCGTGGCACGCCCCGCCGACGATTCCCTGATCCCCGCGAGGGGGTGGTCACCGACGGGTGCGGCGCCGCTTCCCGGTGCCCTCGGGGAACGGCCACCCGAGCGTGATCGAGCCACCGTCGGGCAGGTCCGACCAGCGCGCGGCGAAGTCGTCGTAGCGCGCGAAGAGCCGCTCCAACAGGTCCGGGTCGACCTCGCTGTCCTCGACGCGTCCGGGCCACGACGGGTCCGCGGGCCGCCGTCCGCGGACCACCTCCCACAGCGCCACGGTCAACGACGCGAGCCGCTCCGAGCGCGCCATGTCGGCGGACTCCTCGGGCGTCGGCGTGCGCCGCTTCCTCAGCGACGTACGACGCTCGGCCGGGGCGAGAGGCCAGAACATCCCGTCGTCGCCGTCGGCCGCGGCGAGCCGGCCGTAGACGCCGCCGCGGATCCCGTCCTCGACCTCGACCAGCAGGTGCGCGACGTCGTGCGGCACCGCGTCGCTGTGGCCCGGCCCGTTGCGCGGCGCGAGGGCGGCACCGACCGTGCGGTCGACGGCGATCTCGTAGCGCCCGGCCAGCTTCGTGAAGGTCACGTCCACCGGCCCCATCGTCCGGGGACCGCCCGGACGTCGCAACGTGTTATCGGCGCCGCTTCACTCGCTCTGCCCGCGCTCGTCGGCGTAGCCGCGGTCGCCACCCGGCACCCACAGCACGTCGCCGACCTCGCGGTTCGCGTGCCGGGCCAGGATGAAGAGCAGGTCGCTGAGCCGGTTGAGGTAGGTGATGGCCAGCGGGTTCATCGTCTCGCCGTGCACGGCGTTGGCCGCCCACGCGGCCCGCTCGGCGCGGCGTACGACGGTGCGCGCGACGTGCAGGTGGGCCGCCGCCGGCGTGCCGCCGTTGAGGATGAACGACCGCAGCTTCTCGAGGTCCTCGTTGAAGTGGTCGCACCACTTCTCGAGCCGGTCGATCGAGGCCTGCTCGATGCGCAGCGGCGGGTACTCCGGGTCGGGCACGACCGGGTTGCACAGGTCGGCCCCCACGTCGAACATCTCGTTCTGGACGTGCGTGAGCACCGCGACGACGTGGTCGCTCAGCCCGCCGGTCGCCACGGCCACCGCGATCTGGGCGTTGGCCTCGTCGACGGTCGCGTAGGCCTCGAGTCGCAGGTCGGTCTTCGACGTCACACTCATGTCGCCGAGGCGGGTCTCGCCGGCGTCACCGGTGCGCGTGTAGATGCGGGTGAGGTTGACCATGACTCGGAGGGTAGCCCCGGCCGCCCGCAGAAAAAGTTCGGCCCGGCATGCAACCGATCGGACTGCCGGAGCGTCATGGTGGGTAACAGGCGTGTGGGGCGCCTGTCCGGATCGATCTCGGGAGGGAACCAATGGGAGCACGGCAGTCCACCGCCATCCGTGTCGAGCACGTTCTCGGCGAGCCCATCCTGGTCCTGGCAGGCGATCTCGACGTGCGCAGCACGGGTGAGCTGCGTGCGGCGGTGCACGAGCACATCCGTGCCTGCGGCACCGACCTGATCAGTCCGGTCGTGCTCGACATCAGCGCCGTCGGCTCGATCGACGCGACCGCCCTCAAGGTGATCGCCGCGGCCAGCCGGCAGGCCCAGCGCTACGGCGTCCGCGTGGTCCTGCGCGGCGCCCAGCCCGCCGTCCGGCGGATGCTGCACCTCACCCACCTGATCCGGCTGATCGAGGTCGAGCGGGAGCCGATCCCCGCCTGAGCCCGCCTGCGTTGTGGAGAACCCCACACGGACGACGGTTACCAAGCGGTAGCGATCGGCCTACGCTTCGGCGTATGAGCACCTCGCCCGACGCAGCCGGCACCGCCGGGAAGGCATCGCACACCAAGGACCGCCCCTGGGTGATGCGTACCTACGCCGGTCACTCGACCGCCGAGGCGTCCAACGCGCTGTACCGGACCAACCTGGCCAAGGGCCAGACCGGCCTCTCGGTGGCCTTCGACCTGCCGACCCAGACCGGGTACGACCCCGACAGCCCGCTGTCGCGCGGCGAGGTCGGCAAGGTCGGCGTACCCGTGCCGCACCTGGGGGAGATGCGCAAGCTCTTCGACCAGATCCCCCTCACCGAGATGAACACCTCGATGACGATCAACGCGACCGCCATGTGGCTGCTCGCGATGTACCAGGTCGCCGCCGAGGAGCAGAACCCCGATCTGTCGCCGTCGGAGGTCGCCCACCAGCTCGCGGGCACGACCCAGAACGACATCATCAAGGAGTACCTCTCGCGCGGCACCTACGTGTTCCCGCCCGAGCACTCCCTGCGCCTGATCGGCGACATGATCGCCTACACGGTCCACGAGATCCCGAAGTGGAACCCGATCAACATCTGCAGCTACCACCTGCAGGAGGCCGGCGCGACGCCCGTGCAGGAGATCGCGTACGCCATGTGCACCGCGATCGCCGTGCTCGACCAGGTGAAGAACTCCGGCCAGGTCTCCGACGACGACTTCGAGAAGGTCGTCGGCCGGATCTCCTTCTTCGTCAACGCCGGCGTGCGCTTCGTCGAGGAGATGTGCAAGATGCGCGCCTTCGTCGACCTGTGGGACGAGATCACCCGCGAGCGCTACGGCGTCACCGACGAGAAGATGCGCCGCTTCCGCTACGGGGTCCAGGTCAACAGCCTCGGCCTCACCGAGGCGCAGCCGGAGAACAACGTCCAGCGCATCGTCCTCGAGATGCTCGCCGTGACGCTGTCCAAGAAGGCCCGCGCCCGCGCCGTCCAGCTCCCCGCGTGGAACGAGGCCCTCGGCCTCCCGCGCCCGTGGGACCAGCAGTGGTCGCTGCGCCTGCAGCAGGTCCTCGCCTTCGAGTCCGACCTGCTCGAGTACGAGGACATCTTCGACGGCTCGCCCGTCATCGAGGCCAAGGTCCAGGAGCTGATCGCCGGCGCCAAGGCCGAGATCGACCGGGTCCAGGCGATGGGTGGCGCGATCGCCGCGGTCGACTCGGGCTACATGAAGCAGGAGCTGGTCTCCTCCCACGCCCGCCGTCGCGCGGCGATCGAGGCCGGCGAGGAGATCATCGTCGGCGTCAACAAGTTCGACACCACCGAGCAGAGCCCGCTCACCGCGGACCTCGACGGCGCGATCATGGTCGCCGACCCCGAGGCCGAGAAGTCCGCCCTCGCCTCCGTCGAGGCCTGGAAGGCCCAGCGGGACCAGGGCGAGGTCGACGCCGCCCTCGCGCGTCTGGCCGAGGACGCCAAGACCGGCACCAACCTGATGGCCGCCACCCTCGCCGCCGCCCGTGCGGGCGCGACCACGGGGGAGTGGGCCGGCGTGCTGCGCGAGGTCTTCGGCGAGTTCCGCGCCCCCACCGGCGTCGCCGGCGCCGTGGGCGTCGCCGAGGCCGGTGCCGAGCTGACCGCCGTCCGCGAGGCCGTGCGCACCACGGGCGAGGAGCTCGGCGGTCGCCTGCGCCTGCTCGTCGGCAAGCCCGGCCTCGACGGTCACTCGAACGGCGCCGAGCAGGTCGCCGTACGCGCCCGCGACGCCGGTTTCGAGGTCATCTACCAGGGCATCCGGCTCACCCCGGAGCAGATCGTCGCCGCGGCCGTCGCCGAGGACGTCCACTGCGTCGGCCTGTCGATCCTGTCCGGCTCCCACATGGAGCTGGTGCCGGCCGTGCTCGACGGTCTCCGAGCGGCCGGGATGGGCGACGTGCCCGTCATCGTCGGCGGGATCATCCCCGAGTCCGACGGCAAGGCGCTGATCGAGCTCGGCGTGGCCGCGGTCTACACGCCCAAGGACTTCGGGCTGACCGAGATCATGGGCGGGATCGTCGAGGTGATCCGCAAGGCCAACTCCTTGGTCTAGGCCCTCGCTGCGCCCGACGGAGAACATTCGGCGCCGCGTGAGGCGCTCAGGATCACCTGCGGCTGACAGGCGACGCCGGATCACTCCGCGGCGATCACCCGGGACAGCGACTCGGGGTCGCGGCCGACGACGGTCGTGCCGTCCGACGCGGTGAGGATGGGGCGCTGGATGAGCCTGGGGTTGTCGACCATCAGCTCCAGCCAGTCCGCTCGGTGGTCGACGTCCCTGGCCGGCAGCGTGATGCCGAGCTTGCGGGCGTCCGTCGTCCGCGCGATGTCCCAGGGCTCGAGCCCCAGCCGGGCGAGCACGTTCTCGAGCTCGGCGACCGTGGGCGGCTCGTCGAGGTAGCGGCGCACGGCGTACTCCACGCCCGCGGCCTTCAGCTCGCTCTCGGCGGTGCGGCACTTGGAGCACGCGGGGTTCAGCCAGATCTCGATCACGACCCGAACCCTAGACGAGTGCCGTGGGCCACGTGTGAGCCGCGTCACGTCGGTTAGGTATGCCTACCCTCGATCGCTTACCCTCGTGTCGTGGGCAAGGACAAGAAGAAGTCGAAGGGGAAGGTGCGCAAGCTCCCCAAGACGAAGTGCTGCGTGTCGAAGTCGCGCTGCGGTCGCTGCCCCCTGCGCATGCTCAAGGAGGGCACCCTCCCCGAGGGCTACACCGTCAAGAAGCGCGTGCTCGTGCGTGCCGACGGCAAGAAGGTCACCAAGAAGGCCCTGCAGAAGGCCGCCTGAGCCCGCGCTCGCGTGCCCACTAGGCTGACGCCCATGGCCGCACCACGCTTCACCGACCAGCTCAACGTCCAGATCGGCAACGAGTTCGCCGCGCACAACCAGTACCTCGCGTGCGCCGTGCACTACGACGCTCTGACGATGCCGCAGCTGGCTGCCTTCTTCTACGCCCAGGCGCTCGAGGAGCGGCTGCACGCGATGATGATGGTGCAGTACCTCCTCGACACCGACGCTCCCGTGGAGATCCCGGGCGTCGAGGCGCCGGTCTCGACCTTCGAGGACGTCGTGGCGCCGATCGCGCTGGCGCTGGAGCAGGAGAAGCGGGTCACCGAGCAGATCAACGGCCTGCTGCGGATCGCCCGCGAGGAGAACGACTTCGCCTCCGAGCAGTTCATGCAGTGGTTCATCAAGGAGCAGGTCGAGGAGGTCGCGACCATGAACGACCTGCTCACCGTGGTCACCCGCAGCAAGGACGACGTCAACGCGATCGAGGACTGGGTCGCGCGCGAGCAGGGTGCCGGCGACGCCGACCCGACCGCTCCGCCGGCCGCCGGAGCCTGAGGCCTCAGCGCTCGGGGCGCGGGTGCCGGTAGCGGTACACGCGCACGGCGAGCAGGATTCCCAGCACGAGGCCCAGCAGGCCGCCGACCGCGGGCCCGGCGTCCCCGGGCAGCGTGGCGCCCAGGGCCATGCCCGACGTACCGACGAGCAGGACGATGCTGACGACCGCGACGTTGAAGAACACCTCGCGGAAGTAGGCCCGGGTGAAGCTCTCCTGCGGCACGTCCGGCCGGACCGGTGCGGCCGGTGCAGCCGGGCTGGGCGTACGCCCCGCGGGAGCCTCCACGGCGACTCGCTGGTCGAGCGGAATCGTCTTGACCACGGCTGTCACGGGCAGCGGTCCGTAGATGTGCGGGAAGGTCTCGGTGGCGCCGGGGAACGGTTCCTCGTCGATCACGGGGACGTCGAGCAGCGCCGGGTCGATCTGCAGCAGCACCATCGGCTCGGCGACGTCGGCGTAGAACCGGTCGCGCACGCCGGTCCACTGGTCGGCCCGGCTGGCGTGGATGAAGCCCTCCTCGGCGAGGGTGCGCCCGCGCGTCGAGACCGTGTAGGCGCCGGTGCGCTGCGCATCCTCCCAGTCGTGGAGCAGGGCGAGGTGGAAGATCGGCGTCATCGCGCGGCGGCTCAGAAGAGCCGGTCCTCGGCGTTGTCCAGGCCGCGCAGCGCGTCGTAGTCGACGACGGCGCAGGCGATGCCGCGGTCCTCGGCGAGCACCCGGGCCTGGGGCTTGATCTCCTGGGCGGCGAAGATGCCGCGCACCGCGCCCTTGCCGGTCAGCAGCGGGTCGCGGTTGAGGAGCTCGAGGTAGCGGGTGAGCTGCTCGACGCCGTCGATCTCGCCGCGCCTCTTGATCTCGACCGCGACCGAGAGGCCGTCGCCGTCGCGGCACATCAGGTCGACCGGGCCGATGGCGGTCGGGAACTCGCGGCGGACCAGGGTCAGGCCGGCGGACAGGGTGGCGGGGTGCTCGGCGAGCAGCTCCTGGAGGTGCTTCTCGACGCCGTCCTTCTGCAGGCCCGGGTCGATGCCGAGGTGGTGTGACGAGTCGTGGAACATCTCCTCGATCAGGATCCGCAGCGTGTCGGGCGCCTGGCCCTTCGGCGCCTTCGCGGTGACGGTCCACTCGACCCGGCCGTCCTCGTCCTCGCCCTCGCGCACCGTGCACGGCGGCGACATCCAGTTGAGCGGCTTGTAGGAGCCGCCGTCGGAGTGCACGAGCACCGATCCGTCGGCCTTGAGCATGAGCACCCGGGTCGCCATCGGGAGGTGCGCGGTCAATCGGCCTGCGTAGTCCACCTGGCAACGCGCAACGACGAGTCTCACGGGCGACGAATCTACAGTCTGCTGCGTGGAGATCGACGACCAGCCGTGGTGGCGCCCCGAGCAGGTGGACGCCGAGGGCCGTACGACGACCTGGCTGCTCGCCGTACGCGTCCAGCCGGGCGCCTCGCGCACCGGTGTGGCCGGGGCGGCGGGCGTGGACGGTGCCGAGCTCAAGATCCGGCTCGCGTCGCCGCCCGTGGACGGCCGCGCCAACGACGAGCTCGTGCGCTGGCTGGCCAAGGAGCTCGGCGTGCCCCGGTCGGCCGTGTCGCTGGTGCGCGGAGCGACCTCGCGGTCGAAGGTGGTCCGCGTTGACGTGTCCGCCCGCCGCGGGTGACGCGGGTGTGACGTCTGTCTCTGTCCACATGGTTACCGACGGGTAGTCAGTCGGCCGGACGGGTGCCACACTGCCAGCCATGACTTCGAGCGAGCAGATCTTCAACACGCTGGTGCTGCCGTACCTCAACCACGCGGTGCGCACCTACGAGTCGGGCTACGCCTCGGTGACCGACATCGACGCCGCGATGCGCTTCGGCTGCGGCTACCCCAAGGGCCCGCTGAGCGTCGTCGACGAGATCGGTGCCGCCCAGGTCCGTGACCTGCTCGCTGCCCGGTACGCCGAGACCGGCGACCACCTGCACGAGCCGGCCGGCCTGCTCGACAAGCTCGTCGCCGAGAACCGCACCTTCGCCGACGAGGCTGCTGCTGCGGGCGAGGCGGCCGCGCCGCAGTTCAAGCACGACATCGCCAAGGTCGGCGTCGTGGGCACCGGCACCATGGCCTCGGGCATCGTCCAGGTCTTCGCGCAGGCCGGGTACGAGGTCATCTACGTCGGCCGCAGCCAGGACAAGCTCGACGGCGTCGTCGGCTACATCACCAAGAACCTGGACCGCGCCATCGCCAAGGGCAAGGGCACCGAGGGCGACAAGGACGCGCTCCTGGGCCGCCTGACCGGCTCGACCGAGCGCGAGGCGCTCGGCGGCGTGGACATCGTCGTCGAGGCCATCGCCGAGGACCTCGAGCTCAAGCTCGAGCTGTTCGGCGACCTCGACCGGATCTGCAAGCCGGGTGCGATCCTCGCGACCACCACCTCGTCGCTGCCGATCACCAAGCTGGGCGAGGCCACCGGCCGCCCGCAGGACGTCATCGGCATGCACTTCTTCAACCCGGCGCCCGTCATGAAGCTGGTCGAGATCATCACCACCTCCGCGACCTCCGCCGACGTGGACGAGACCGTCCGGGCGCTGACCGCCAACGTCGGCAAGGTCGGCGTCTCCGCGGGCGACCGCGCGGGCTTCATCGTCAACCTGCTGCTGTTCCCGTACCTCAACGACGCGATCAAGCTCGCCGAGGGTGGCGAGGAGCTCGCGACCATCGACGCCGCGATCAAGGAGACCGCCGCCTTCCCGATGGGCCCGTTCGAGCTGCTCGACGTGGTCGGCAACGACGTCTCGCTGGCCATCCAGAAGGAGCTGCACGGCGAGTTCGGCGAGCCGGGCTTCGAGCCGGCCGCCACCCTGGTCGCCAAGGTCGAGGCCGGCGAGCTCGGCCGCAAGACCGGCAAGGGCTTCCACGACTACGCCTGACACAATGTCGGCGTGACGCTTCACCACACGGCTCTCGGTTCCACCGGGAGCCGTGTGGTCTTCCTGCACGGACTCTTCGGCCAGGGCAAGAACTGGACCGGGATCGCCAAGCAGCTGGCCACGAAGCACCGGGTGCTGCTCGTCGACCTGCCCCACCACGGGCGGTCCGGGTGGCCCGAGCGCTTCGACCTCTCCGAGACGGCGGGGCTGGTGGCGGACGTGCTCCCGGACGACGAGCCGGTCGCGCTGGTCGGACACTCGCTCGGCGGCAAGGTGGCGATGGTCCTCGCGCTGCTCCACCCGGAGCGGGTCGAGCGGCTGTGCGTCGCCGACATCTCGCCGGTCGCCTATCCCGAGGGCCGCGAGTTCCCCGGCTACATCGCCGCGATGAAGGGGATGGACCTGACCCGGGTCGTGCGTCGCGAGGACGCCGAGCGGCTGCTGGAGCCCGCCGTCCCCGACCCGACGGTCCGCTCCTTCCTGCTGCAGAACCTGCGTCGCGACCCAACCGCGCCGAGCGGGTGGAGCTGGCAGGCCAACCTCGACGTGCTCGGCCGTGACCTCGGCGCCATCAGCGGCTGGCCCGAGGCGGAGCTGGCCGACGTGGCGCCGTACGACGGACCGGTGCTGTGGCTCGCCGGTGCCCGGTCGGGCTACGTCCTGCCCGAGTACGACGCCGCGATGGACCGCTGGTTCCCGCGCAACCGCAAGGTGACCATGAAGGACACCGGGCACTGGCTGCACTCGGAGCGCCCGGAGCTCTTCCTCCAGATCCTCCAGCGCTTCCTGGGGGACTGACCTCAGCCGTCGGCCTGGCGGGCGCGGTACGCCGCGACGGCGTTGCGGTTGCCGCAGGTCACCGAGCAGAACCGCTTGGAGCGGTTGCGGGAGAGGTCCAGGACGATGCCCTCGCAGGTGTCGTCGGCGCACACCGAGAGTCGCGACATCTCGTCGGCGCGGATCACGTCGATCATCGCCATGGCGGTCTCGACCACGATCCGCTCGGCGAAGGGAGCGTCGTTGCCGACGGCGTGCAGGTGCCAGTCGTGGCCGTCGTGGCGCCGCAGCTGGGGGAGGGCGGACGCGTCGCGGAGCATGGCGTTGACGATGTCGGCGGCGTCGTCGCGGTCGGCGGTCAGCAGGGCGCGGAGCCGGGGCGCGATCGCCAGCACGGCGTCGACCTCGGCCTGGTCGCCGTCGTGGCGCCCGGTGTAGGCGAAGTCGGCGAAGAAGGCGTCGAGGTCGTCGGGCGTGCTGATCGTCACCGGCTCCAGGCTGCCGTTGACGAGAGCCACGGCCGCTTGGAGCGACAAGGACGTGTCATGGGCGAAAACCACTTTGACAGGTTACCGTACCGGCCTCTAGTGTCATGAGTCATGACGACGTTGACTCGTGACGCATCCCGGGAGACCGCCCGGACCGGCGTGCTCCTCGCGCTCACCTCTGCGATCACGTTCGCGCTCTCCGGCGCCCTCGCGCGGCCGATGCTCGACAGCGGCTGGACCGCCGGCAGCATCGTGCTGCTGCGCATCGCGATCGGCGCGCTCGTCGTCCTCCCCTTCGGCGTGGTCGCGCTGCGCGGGCGTTGGGAGCTGCTGCGGCGCGCGGCCCCGACCGTCGTGCTGTACGGCGGCCTGGCGGTCGCCGGCGCGCAGTACTGCTACTTCTCGGCCGTGCGGACCATGGAGGTCGGCCCGGCCCTGCTGATCGAGTACACCGCCCCCGCTGCGGTGGTCGTGTGGATGTGGCTGGCCCACGGCCAGCGCCCGGGCCGGCTCACCGTCGCGGGCGCGGTGGTCGCCGCCCTCGGCCTGGTCCTGGTGCTCGACCTGTTCGCCGGTGCCGACGTCGACGTCCGCGGCACCGCCTGGGCGCTGGCCGCGATGGTCGGCGCGGCGGCGTACTTCGTCATCTCCGCCGACGAGCGCAGTGGGATCCCCCCGATCACGCTGGCCGCCGGCGGTCTGGTCGTCGGCGGCGTGCTGCTCGGCGTGCTCGCAGTGACCGGCCTGATGCCGATGGCGTCCTCGTCGAGCACGGTCGCCTACGCCGGCGTCGACGTCGCGCCCTGGACGGTGCTGCTCGCCCTCGGGCTGGTCACCGCCGCCCTCGCCTACACGACCGGCATCGCGGCCAGCCGCCGTCTCGGGTCCCGGCTGGCCTCGTTCGTCGCGCTCAGCGAGGTCGTCGCCGCGGTCGTGTGGGCCTGGCTGCTGCTCGACCAGCTGCCCGCGCCGGTGCAGTTCCTCGGTGGCGGTCTGATCCTCGCCGGCGTGATCGGGGTCAAGCTGGGGGAGCGCAGCGTCGTGGTCGGAACCGATCCGCTGCCGCTCACGCCTGCCGAGCATGAGGTGGTGGCTGACGACGCTGGTGCTCGCGTTGCTGACGACGTCGTGCACCAGCCCGGAGCGGCCACCGCGAGCTGATCCCCCGGACGTCACCGACGGCGAGTGGCGCACCGAGACCTGGGCCGGCCTGAGCGTCGACGTCCCCGCCTCGTGGGGGTACGGCGCGGCGCCGGTGCGCGTCGGCGGGTCGGTCTCCGTCTGCGGCCCGGTCGCCGGCGTCGGGCGGCCGGTGCTGCGCTCGGACGTCTGCGCCGCGTACCCGTGGCTCCGAGGGATGCCGGCCTCGGCCGAGCCGTACGTGTGGCTGGGGGCCGACCTCGAGCCCGGAGCCGTCAGGTACGACGGCGCCGTGGTCCAGGAGACGATCGCTGTCGAGGGCACGACGCTGACGGTCGCGAGCACCGACGCCGGCCTGCGTGCCCGGATCCTGGGCTCGGCGCGGCCGGCAACGCTCTGCCGGGACGCGACGCCCGCGCCGGGCGAGGTCGAGGTGTGCGGCTACCGGGCGGTGGCAGGGGGGCGGGTGCTCGGGTTCGCGGAGCAGGTGGCGGCCGACGTGCCGGAGGCGGTGGTGGCGGCCGCGCGGCGCGCCCCCGCTGCGACGGGCGATCCCGGCTGCGGTCCACGTACCGGAGAGGTCGTCGAGCTGAGGGAGTCGGGGCGCACGATCGTGCTGGACCTGGGGTGCGGGACCGTCGACCCGGGCGACGGCACGCGGCACCTGCTGACCGACGAGGCGGTCGAGCCGTGGGCGAGCCCGATGGCCCGCGCGAGCCTGACCCGCCTCATCGGTCAGCAGGGCTGAGACGTCGAGCCGTCGGTCAGCGCAGGTCCTGCTGCTTGACGACGACCTCGCGCACGACCAGCAGGATCGCGGCGGCCACCGGGATGGCGAGCAGGGCACCGACCACGCCGAGCAGGGCGGTGCCGACCAGCGCGGCGATCACGATGACGGCGCCGGGCAGGTCGACGGACTTGCTCATCACCCGCGGGTAGACGACGTAGTTCTCGAACTGCTGGTAGATCACGTAGAACACCACGCAGGCGATGCCGGTCTTGACGTCGGTCGCGAACGCGATGGCCGAGACGATCACCGCGCCGAGGGTGGCGCCGATCATCGGGATGACGTCGAGCACGGCGACGACGAAGGCCAGTGCGACGGCGTACTCGCGCACGTCGGTCAGCGAGAGGAACACCAGCGAGCTCAGGCCGGCGCACAGGGCGACCAGGAAAGCGCCCGAGACGTACCCGCCGATGTTGGCGATCACCTTGTCGCCGAGCTTGGCGACCCGCTCGCGGCGCGAGGCCGGGGCCAGCTTGTAGAGCGCGCCGGTGGTGGTCTTGAGCGACGCCAGGAAGTAGAGCGTCAGCACGACGATGACGAACAGGTTGAACAGCGCCGAGACGACCTTGAGGCCGAAGCCGAGCGCGCCACCGAACAGCGCCGAGAGGAACTTCTTGTCGGTGATCGTCGCCTGCAGCTTGTCGATGATGTCGTACTCGTCGTTGAGCTGCTGGATCCGCTTGTTCTTCTGCAGCTCGTCGAGCCAGCCGGGGGCGTTCTTCGTGATCGCGGTGATCTGGTCGGTGATGACCGGGACGATCGCCACGAGGAAGAGCGCGACGGTGCCGAGGGCGAGCACGATGACGACCGTGACCGCCCACGAGCGGCGCAGGCCGTGGCGCTCCAGGAAGCTCACCGCCGGGTTGAGCCCGGCGGCGAGGAAGAAGGACACCACCACGAGCATCAGCACCGAGCCGATGCCGAGGACCGCCTGGAACAGCCAGAAGGCGGTCAGCGCGCCCAGGGCGCCGATGAAGCCGTAGTAGAACGGCGAACGCCGGTCGAACGGCTTGCCGAGCTCGCCGTACGGCATCGCCTCGGCGTCGACCGGAGCCGCCGGGTCGACCCCGGCGTGCTCCGTGACGCCGTCCGCGGCGGCTGCGTCGGCGGTGCTGCTCAACTCTCGTCCTCGCCGAAGCCGGCGACGAGGTCGGCGAGCGAGGACAGCTGGGCGGTGATCGCCGCGCGGCGCTTGGTGAGGCGGTCGAGCTCGGCGCGCTTGGCCGCGATCTCGCGCTGCAGCTCGGCGTCGCCGCTGGCGGTGATCGCCTCGGCCTGGGCGCGCGCCGACGCGATGACCTGCTCGGCCTCACGACGGGCGCGGGTGAGCACGCCCTCGGCCTCGGTCTGCGCGGCGGCCCGGTTGGCGGTCGCCTGCTTGCTCGCCTCGGCCGCACGGGCCTCGGCAGCGTTGGCGCGCTCCTCGGCCTCCTGCACCAGGCGGCGGGTCTCGGCGACGGCGGCGTTGTGGTGGTCGGTGGCCTCGCGGGCCAGCCGCTCCTTCTCCATCGCCAGCGCGCGCCGGGCCTCCTGGACCTCGCGGTCGACCGCGGCGCGGGCCTGCTCGACCTCGCGCTGCGCCTGGGCGCGCTGCTCGGTGGTCTCCTGCTGGGTCGCGAGCCGGAGCTGGTCGGACTCGCGGCGGGCGGCGGCCAGGGTGTCGGCGGCCTCGCTCTGGGCCAGCGCGCGCTCCTGCTCGGCGTCGGCCAGCAGGCGGGTGCGGTTCTCCTCGAGCTCGCGCAGCTGGACGGCACGCATGTCGTCGGCCTCGCGCGCGGCCTCGGCGCGGATCGCCTTGGCGTCGCGCGTCGCCTGGTCGCGGATCTCGGCGGCGTCGGTCTCGGCCGTCGCGCGGATCTCCGCGGCTTCCTCCTCGGCGAGGCGCAGCATCGCGCTGGCGCGGCCACCGAGGCCGGCGTACGACGGGTTGTCGGTCTCGGCCAGCTCCGCACGTGCCTTCGCGAGCTCCTGCTCCAGATCGATGACGCGCTGCTCGGACTCGTTCAGGCTGGCGCCGAGCGTGGCCTTCTCGCTGGAGAGCTGGCGGATCTGGGCGTCGACGGCGTCACGGTCGTAGCCGCCCTTGCGGACGATCGGCAGGCCGCCGGTCGCACCCGGGGCGTTGAAGCCGACCGGACGGGGCGCCGCACCGCTCGAAGTCTGCGGTGCCGCGGGCCGGGCGGTCGGCGCGGGGTGGGACGGCGCGGGCGCCGCCGGGCGGGCAGCCGGGGTCTCGGCCGTCTTCACCGCCGGGATCACCTGGGTCGCCTGGTCGTCGGTGGCCTTGGTCGTCACGGTCTTGGACTCCTCGGTCGGGGTGGGCTCGTCGTCGAAGATGGACAGACCCTCGTCGCTCATGGGAATGGAGCCTCCCTGGCTCTCGCTGCGGTCATGGGGGGGATGTGCGCGTGCACGAACCCGCCCATGATCCCTGATCGCCGAAGCGTTTCCCACCCCGGCACGCGGGAGCGGACGGCCTGCACCGCCCCGGAAATGCCGGACGGGCCGGTGCGCAGCTGGCACCGGCCCGTCCCTCGTACCGCTGGGGTCAGATCCCGCGGAACAGGTTGATCTTGTCGAGGTGCTTCTCGCGGAGCTCCTCGTTCTTGACGCCGAGACCCTCCTCGGGGGACAGGCACAGCACGCCGACCTTGCCCTGGTGCTTGTTGTGGTGCACGTCGAGCGCGGCCTGGCCGGTGTCCTCGAGCTTGTAGGTGCGCGACAGGGTGGGGTGGATCTTGCCCTGCGCGATGAGGCGGTTGGCCTCCCACGACTCGCGGTAGTTGGCGAAGTGGCTCGAGATGATCTTCTTGAGGTTCATCCACAGGTAGCGGTTGTCGTACTCGTGCATGTAGCCCGAGGTCGACGCGCAGGTGGTGATGGTGCCGCCCTTGCGGGTGACGTAGACGGAGGCGCCGAAGGTCTCGCGGCCCGGGTGCTCGAAGACGATGTCGATGTCCTCGCCGCCGGTGAGCTCGCGGATGGCCTTGCCGAAGCGCTGCCACTCCTTCGGGTTCTGCTTGGTGCCGTCCTCGTTCCAGAACTTCGGAGCGAGCTCGGAGCGGTTGATGACCATCTCGGCACCCATGTTGCGCACGATCTGGGCCTTCTCCTCGTTGGAGACCACGCAGATCGGGTTCGCGCCGCCGTTGAGGGCGTACTGGGTGGCGAACCCGCCGAGACCGCCGGACGCGCCCCAGATGAGGACGTTGTCGCCCTGCTTCATGTTGCCGCCGTTGGCCGAGACGAGCTGGCGGTACGCCGTGCAGTTGACCAGGCCGGGGGAGGCGGCCTCCTCCCAGGTGAGGTGCTCGGGCTTCGGCATCAGCTGGTTGGCCTTGACCATCGCGACGTCGGCGAGGCCGCCGAAGTTGGTCTCGAAGCCCCAGATGCGCTGGGAGGGGTCCATCATCGTGTCGTTGTGGCCGTCGGGGGCCTCGAGCTCGACCGAGAGGCAGTGCGCGACGACGCGGTCGCCGGGCTTCCACTTGTTCACGCCCGGACCGACCGCCAGCACGACGCCGGCCAGGTCGGATCCGACGATGTGGTACGGCAGGTTGTGCCGGGCGCCGAGGTCGGACTCGCGGCCGTAGCGCTCGAGGAAGCCGAAGGTCGAGACCGGCTCGAAGATCGAGGTCCACACGGTGTTGTAGTTGATCGCGGAGGCCATGACCGCCACGAACGCCTCGCCCGGGCCCAGCTCGGGCAGGGCGACCTCGTCGACGTGGAGGGACTTGCGGGGGTCCTTGTCGCGAGAGTCGAGGCCCTCGAACATGTCGACCTCGTCCTTGTGGACCGTCACGGCCCGGTAGGACTGGGGAAGCTCGAGGTTGGCGAAGTCCTCCGCGGAGGCCTCCGCCTGGATGGCGTCGAGGATGTGCTGCACGGTCGTCGTCTCCCTGGGATTCGTTGCGAGCCAGATGGCCCAGATGGGCTGGGTGGCAATACGGCCGCCGCGAAGATACCCGTCGGTAACCACTCGGTGACGGGTTCGTGACACTCATCTCATCGAGCTCGGGTCGAGACGGGGTCCGCGGCGGCTGCACCGTCCTTGGCTCGGCGGCGCATCGATGAGCCACGATAGGGCCATGACGTTGCATCCGGGTTCTGCGTCCACGCCGGGCCGCACGATCGGGGTGATCGACCTCAACGCCGACGTCGGCGAGTCCTTCGGGCGCTGGCAGCTGGGCGACGACGACGCGCTGCTCCCGCACCTCACCAGCGCCAACGTGGCGTGCGGCTTCCATGCAGGGGACCCGCTCACGTTGCGTCGTACGTGTGCGCTCGCGGTGTCCCTGGGCGTCTCGATCGGTGCCCAGATCGGCTACCGCGACCTCGCCGGCTTCGGGCGCCGGTTCGTCGACGTACCGGCCGACGAGCTGGCTGCCGACGTGCTCTACCAGCTCGGCGCCCTCGACGGGATCGCCCGCGCTGCCGGTGGCCGGGTGGCCTACGTCAAGCCGCACGGCGCGCTCTACCACGCGGTCTCGCGACACCCGGACCAGGCGCAGGCGGTCGTCGACGCGGTCGTCGCGTACGGCGGGCTGCCGGTCCTCGGCCTCGCCGGCTCGGTGTTCCTCTCGGCGGTGGCCGACGCCGGGCTGGAGCCGGTCGGCGAGGGCTTCGCCGACCGGGCCTACCTGCCCGACGGGGGACTGGTGCCGCGGTCGCGGGCCGGCGCGGTGCTGACCGACCCGGTGGCGGTCGCGGGCCAGGCCGTCGAGCTGGCCCGCTCCGGTGCCGTCCGCTCGCTCTGCGTCCACGGCGACTCGCCCGGGGCGCCGGCGCTGGCCTCGGCCGTGCGCATGGCGTTGGAGGAGGCGGGGCTGCCGGTCGGCGCCTTCGCGACCACATGAGGCTGCTGCCGTACGGCGACCGCGGGCTGTTGGTCGAGCTCGCCGACACCGCGGCCGTGGTCGCCGTCGCAGAGCTGGTCCGTACCCATCCGCTGGTCTCCGAGCTCGTCGCCGACGTCGTCCCGGGGGCTCGGACCGTGCTGGTCGTGGCACGGGCCGGGGTGCGCGTGGATCGCCTGGTGGACGTCGTACCTGACGAACGGGCTGTCGCCGAGGCGATCGCGCAGCCCGTTCGTCAGGTACGTCGCGAGGACCCGACCCGGATCCCCGTGACCTACGACGGCCCGGACCTGGCGGAGGTCGCCGCGCTGACCGGGATGGACGAGCGGGAGGTGGTGGCGGCCCACACGGGTACGCCGTGGCGGGTGGCCTTCGGGGGTTTCGCGCCGGGCTTCGCCTACCTCGTCGGCGGCGACCCGCGCCTGCGCGTGCCGCGGCGTGACGAGCCGCGGACCAGCGTCCCGGCGGGATCGGTCGGCCTGGCGGGGGAGTTCAGCGGGGTCTACCCACGTGCCTCGCCCGGCGGGTGGCAGCTGATCGGGCGCACCGACCTGTCCTTGTGGGACCTCGACCGCGACCGGCCCGCACTGCTGAGCGCCGGCGCGACCGTGGTGTTCGAGGAGGTCCGATGAGCGGCCTGCTCGTGCACGCCGTCGGCGGCCCCTGCCTGGTGCAGGACGCCGGGCGGCCCGGGCACGCGGCGATCGGGGTGGGGGTGAGCGGCGCGGCCGACCGGTCGTCGTACGCGCTCGCCAACCGGATGCTCGGCAACGCTCCGGGCGCCGCGGTCCTCGAGGTCACCCTCGGCGGGCTCGAGGTCGAGGCCACCGGCGTGGCGTGGGTGTGCGTGACCGGTGCGCCGGCCCCACTGGTGATCGAGGGCCGTGCGGAGCCGACGGGAGCCGTGCTGGCGCTGCGACCGGGACAACGGCTGCGGCTGGGACTCCCCGCGACCGGGCTGCGCAGCTACCTCGCGGTCCGCGGCGGGCTCGATGCTCCGTCCCTGCTGGGCTCCCGGTCCCGCGACACCCTCGCCGGGCTCGGCCCCGCGCCGGTGCGCGCCGGCGACCGCCTGCGCATCGGGCCCGACGGGACGGGGGAGATGCTGGTCGACGCCGTCCCCGCGAAGGTGTACGACGAACGCCCGGTCCTCCGCGTCGTCCCCGGCCCGCGCGCGGACTGGGTCGCCGACGCCGACCGGCTCGTCGAGCAGGTCTGGCGCGTGGGTGCGGCGAGCGACCGGGTCGGCCTGCGGCTCGAGGGGCACCCGTTCACGGCGTCACCGGGGAGGGGCGAGCTCCCGAGCGAGGGTGCGCTGCGCGGCGCGATCCAGGTCCCGCCGGGCGGCGGGCCGGTGGTGTTCGGTCCGGACCACCCGGTGACGGGTGGCTATCCGGTGGTCGGTGTGGTCGTCGATGCCGACACCGACCGGCTGGCCCAGCTGCGTCCGGGCGAGGAGCTCCGGTTCCGCTGGGCCTGAGACGACCGGGCTCAGTGAGCGTCGGCCGCGGGCTCGACGAGCTCGACCAGGACGCCGCCGGCGTCCTTGGGGTGCACGAAGTTGATCCGGCTGTTCGCCGTGCCGCGCCGGGCCTCGGGGTAGAGCAGGCGCAGGCCGCGCTCGCGCAGGATCGCGGAGACCTGGTCGAGGTCGGTGACCCGGTAGGCGAGCTGCTGGAGGCCCGGGCCGCTGCGGTCGATGAACTTCGCGATCGTGGACTCCGCGTTGAGCGGGGCGAGCAGCTGGATCTTGGAGTCGGTGTCGCCGACGGCGACCATCGCCTCGCGCACGCCCTGCTCCTCGTTGGTCTCCTCGTGTGCGACGTGCATGCCGAAGTTGTCGCGGTAGAACGCGATCGCCTCGTCGAGGTCGGGGACCGCGATGCCGACGTGGTCGATCGCGGTGAACAGGTGGGTGGGGACGCCTTCAGTGATGCTCATGCGCGTCATTGTGCCGTCGCCCCTCTCTTTCGGGGGTGTGACGAGTCCCTCACCGACCGCACGATGGACCCCTCGCCCCCGTCGGCTACCCACGAGTACGCTCGAATGAGTTCCGACCACACGTCTGCACGGAGGAAACATGTCCGACAACCCCAGCGTCATCGTCGCCGGCGCCCGTACGCCGATCGGTCGCCACCTCGGCGCCCTCAAGACCCTGTCGGCCGCGGACCTCGCCGGTGTCGCGATCAAGGGCGCGCTGGAGAAGGCCGGTGTCTCCGGCGACCAGGTCGACTACCTGATCGTGGGCCAGGTCCTGCAGGCCGGTGCCGGTCAGAACCCCGCCCGCACCGCGGGTCTCGCCGCCGGCCTGCCGCCGCAGGTCCCCTCGATCACCATCAACAAGGTGTGCCTGTCGGGCATCAACGCGATCGCCCAGGCCGACCAGCTGATCCGCGCCGGCGAGGCCGAGATCGTGGTCGCCGGCGGCACCGAGTCGATGACCCAGGCCCCGCACCTGCTCCCGAAGTCCCGTGAGGGCTTCAAGTACGGCGACACGACGCTGGTCGACTCGCTTGCCTACGACGCGCTCTTCGACCAGGCCACCCAGCAGGGCATGGGCAACCTGACCGAGGCGACCAACGCCTGCCGTGAGACCCCGTTGACCCGCGAGGAGCAGGACGCCGTCGCGGCCCGCTCGCACCAGCTCGCCGCCGCCGCCCAGAAGAACGGCATCTTCGACGACGAGATCGTCCCGGTCACCATCCCGCAGCGCAAGGGCGACCCGGTCGTCGTGAGCAAGGACGAGGGCGTCCGCGGCGACACCACCGTCGAGTCGCTCGCGGCCCTGCGTCCGGCGTTCGCCAAGGACGGCACCATCACCGCTGCCTCGTCCTCGCAGATCTCCGACGGTGCCGCCGCGGTCGTGGTGACCAGCAAGAAGAAGGCCGAGGAGCTCGGTCTGCCGATCCTCGCCGAGATCGTCAGCCACGGCCAGGTCGCCGGTCCGGACTCGACCCTGCAGCTCCAGCCGGCCAACGCCACCAAGAAGGCCCTCGACAAGGCCGGCCTGACCGCCGCGGACCTCGACCTGGTCGAGTTCAACGAGGCCTTCGCCGCCGTCGGCATCGAGTCGGCCCGCGCCCTCGGCATCGACGAGGACAAGGTCAACGTCAACGGTGGCGCCATCGCCATCGGCCACCCGCTGGGTGCCTCCGGTGCGCGGATCACGCTGCACCTCGCGCTCGAGCTCAAGCGCCGCGGTGGTGGCCTCGGCGCCGCCGCCCTGTGCGGCGGTGGCGGCCAGGGCGACGCGCTGGTCCTCCGGGTCCCCTCTGCCTGAGCGGACCGCTTTGCCTGAGGCGAGCAACATCCAGGGCGGCCGTCGCGGGATCACCGCGGCGGCCGTTCCTGCGCTGGTCGAGCGGGCCCGCGAGGGCGACCCGCGCTCGGTCGGGCGGCTGGTGTCGCTCGTCGAGGACGAGTCGGCGCTGCTGCCCGAGTTGATGCGGGCATTGGCGCCGTACGCCGGGCACGCCCACGTCATCGGGCTCACCGGCTCCCCGGGCGTCGGCAAGTCGACCTCGACCAACGCGCTCATCGGCGAGCTGCGCCGCCGTGGCCGCCGGGTCGCCGTCCTGGCGGTCGACCCGTCGTCGCCGTTCTCCGGCGGAGCCCTCCTCGGTGACCGGATCCGGATGGGCGACCACGTCCTGGACCCCGGCGTCTTCATCCGCTCGATGGCCGCCCGCGGCCACCTCGGCGGGCTGGCGTGGACCACCCCGCAGGCGCTGCGCGTGCTCGACGGGGCCGGCTTCGACGTCGTCCTCGTCGAGACCGTCGGTGTCGGCCAGAGCGAGGTCGAGGTCGCCGGCCAGGCAGACACCACGATCGTGCTGCTCGCGCCCGGCATGGGCGACGGGATCCAGGCCGCGAAGGCCGGCATCCTGGAGATCGGCGACCTCTACGTCGTCAACAAGTCCGACCGCGACGGTGCCGACAAGGTGCGCCGGGACCTGCGCTCGATGCTCGGCCTGGCCGAGCGCCGCGAGGGTGCCTGGAGCCCACCCGTCCTGAAGACGACCGCCTCGACCGGCGACGGCGTCGCCGACGTCGTCGACGCGATCGACGAGCACGCCGCCTGGTTGGCCGCGAGCGGCGAGCTCGAGCGCCGCCGCGTCCGTCGCGCTCGCGACGAGATCGAGACCCTCGCCCTCACGGCGCTGCGCAAGCGCTGGGGGAGTGTCGGGTCGGGCGACCGGCTCGACGAGCTCGCCGCTGCCGTGGTCGCCGGCGAGGTCGACCCCCACACGGCGGCAGCGGAGCTGACGGTCAGCTGAACTTCGGCCCCAGCGGCAGGAACGGCGGGCCCGGCAGGTCGATGCGCGGGGCACTGGCGGTGTCGATCACCGTGACCGTCGACGGCTGAGTGACCCGCAGGCCCTCGGGATCGCGCAGCGCGACCGAGAAGGTCTCGGCCGGCTCGATGACGGCGTCGGTCGAGACCGGGATCCGCACGGTGACCCGCACCGTGCCGGCCGGGACCTTCACGCGGGCGCGGAAGGCGGGCAGGTCGGTGCCGACGGTCGCCGTACCGGAGGCGGCCTCGACGACCACCGCGGTGTCGCGCCCGGCCGGTTGCGCGAGCTCGAGGGTGACGACCGCGTCGGTGCCCTCGACCACGTCCTTGGCGAGCGCGGTGACCAGGGGCGTCGGGAACCCGGGACGGCCCTTCTCGTCGAGCGCGGTGAAGCAGTAGCCGCGGCGCTTGGCGACCCGGATCACCCGCTCCACGGCGGCGACCGAGAGCGGTGAGCGGTTGACGCCGTCGTGCTGGAGCACGATGTTGCGGCCCGGGCGCAGCCCCGCGAGGATCCGCTGCGCGATCTGCGGGGAGCCGCCCCACTTCCAGTCGAGGGAGTCGTCGGTCCACAGCACGGGGACGTAGCCGGAGTCGCGGATCGCCCGGCGCGCGGGATTGGCCAGGGCGCCGTACGGCGGGCGCATCAGGCCGGTCGGGTGCAGCCCGGCGTCCCACATCGCGTTCCGTGTCGCCCGGAGCGAGCGGCGCACGTCGCGGTAGGACTGCCGGCTCATGTCGCGGTGGGCCCAGCTGTGGTTGGCCGTCAGGAAGCCGGCGCGCTCGACCTCGAGCGCCGCGGACGGGTTCGCGGCGACCCGCTGGCCGACCATGAAGAAGGTCGCCGGCACGTCGTTGCGGCGCAGCACCTGGACCAGCCGGTGCGTCGTGCCGCGGGCCGGACCGTCGTCGAAGGTGAGCGCCACCTTGCCCTTGCAACCACCCTTGCGGTGTGCCGCGGGGAGGTCCGTCATCGCCGGCGCCGGGGACGCGATCGTCACGCTCAGCAGGGTGACCAGGACGGCCACGAGGCAGCGGGCGAGGGCGGGAGCGGGACGGCGCACGGGCACAGTGTGGAGGGTGATCCCGCTCCATCCGGGCATTTCGGGCGTTTCTGGACACGTGAGGAACCTCGCGGGTCGAGCCCCGGCCGGCCGGCCGCACCGGTGCTGCGAGGATGACCGGGTGAAGGACGTCGTCATCCTCGGCTCGACCGGTTCGATCGGCACCCAGGCGCTCGACCTGGTGCGGGCCAACCCCGACCGGTTCCGGGTGGTGGGGCTGACCGCCGGGGGCGGCAACCCGGACCTGTTCGCGCACCAGGTGGCGGAGTTCGCGCCCCGGTTCCACGGGCTCGGCGAGCAGGCGAGTGTCGAGGCGGCACAGCAGGACTGCGACGTCGTGCTGAACGGGATCACCGGTGCCGTGGGCCTGCTCCCGACGCTGGCGACGCTCGAGGCCGGGACCACGCTGGCGCTGGCCAACAAGGAGTCCCTGGTCATGGGCGGCCCACTCGTGCTCGACAAGGCGAGGCCCGGCCAGATCGTGCCGGTCGACTCCGAGCACAGCGCGCTCGCGCAGTGCCTGCGCAGCGGCACCCCCGACGAGGTGCGGCGACTGGTGCTGACCGCGAGCGGCGGCCCCTTCCGTGGCCGCACCCGTGCGGAGCTCGCCGACGTCACGCCCGAGCAGGCGGGCAACCACCCCACCTGGGACATGGGCCCGGTGATCACGATCAACTCGGCCACCCTGGTCAACAAGGGTCTCGAGGTGATCGAGGCGCACCTGCTGTTCGGCATCCCGTTCGACCGCATCGACGTCGTCGTGCACCCGACGAGCGTCGTGCACTCCATGGTCGAGTTCGTCGACGGCTCCACCCTGGTCCAGGCGAGCCCGCCGACCATGCTGATCCCGATCGCGCTCGGCCTGGCCTGGCCGGACCGGGTCCCCGACGCCGCTCCCGCCGTGGACTGGACGAAGGCCGAGACCTGGCAGTTCCTCCCCCTCGACGACGAGGCGTTCCCGGCCGTGGCGCTGGCCCGCGAGGCCGGGGAGAAGGGCGGCACCGCGCCGGCCGTCTACAACGCCGCGAACGAGGTCGCGGTCGAGGCCTTCCGCGCCGGACGCCTGGGCTTCACCGGGATCGTCGACGTGGTCGCGAGCGCGCTAGCCGCCCACGACGTACCCTCGAAGGGGCAGCTCTCCCTCGACGACGTGCTCGGCGCCGACGCGTGGGCCCGAGAGGCCGCCACCCAGCTCATCGACAGGACCGCATCCCGCACATGACCGCTCTGCTCTACCTGCTCGGCGTCGTCGTCTTCGCGACGGCGATCCTGGCGTCGATCGGGCTCCACGAGCTCGGCCACATGATCCCGGCGAAGAAGTTCGGCGGGAAGGTCACCCAGTACTTCATCGGCTTCGGGCCGACCGTGTGGAGCAAGCAGGTCGGCGAGACCGAGTACGGCGTCAAGGCGATCCCGCTCGGCGGCTACGTGAAGATCGTCGGGATGCTGCCGCCGGACGCGGTCGCACTGGCCGACGAGCTGACCGACGAGGTCGACGCCGACGGCCGTGTCATCGGGCAGGTGGTCCGGGTCCGCAAGTCCAACACCGGGATGTTCACCCAGCTGATCTCGGATGCGCGTGCCGCGGAGTGGGAGACGATCCGCCCCGAGGACGCCGACCGCCTCTTCTACAAGTTCGCGTGGTGGAAGAAGGTCATCGTCATGGCCGGCGGCCCGACGGTGAACATCGTGATCGCCTTCCTCCTCTTCGCAGGCGTCTTCGCGACCTACGGCAACCCGGGCGACCCCACCATCGAGACCACCATCGACGAGGTCAACGCCTGCGTGCTGCCGGCCGAGGAGTCGGGCCGGGTGTGCACCCCCGAGGAGCTCGCCCAGAACCCCACCCCGGCCCACGCCGCCGGGATCGAGGCCGGCGACCGGTTCGTCTCCTTCAACGGCACCGAGGTCACCGACTGGGCCCAGGTCCAGAAGCTGGTCAAGGCCAACGGCACGGGGCAGGCCGAGGTGGTCGTCGAGCGCGACGGCAAGGAGCTCACCTTCCACACCCGGACCGTCGTGAAGCCCCCGCTCAAGGCGGGCGAGAAGGTCGACGAGACGGTCGGCTTCCTCGGCGTCGTCCCGCGCTCGCACCCCACCACCGGGGGCGTCGTCTACACCGTCGACCAGATGGGGACGATGACCGTCGAGGTCGTGAAGTCGCTCGCCACGCTCCCGGGCAAGGTCTGGGGCGTCGCCAAGGCGATCGTCGGTGTCGAGGAGCGCGACCCGATGGGTCCGGTCAGCATCGTCGGAGGTGGCCGCCTGGCCGGCGAGACCGCGTCGCACACCGAGATCCCGGTCACGACCAAGGTGATCTCGCTGCTGATGCTCGTGGCCGGCTTCAACTTCTTCATCGGCATGTTCAACTTCGTGCCGCTGCTGCCGCTCGACGGCGGCCACATCGCCGGCGCCCTGTGGGAGGCCGTACGCCGGGGCTGGGCCCGGCTGCGTCGCCGACCCGACCCGGGCTACGTCGACGTGGCCAAGCTGCTGCCGATCGCCTACGTCGTCGGCCTGGCGATCCTCGTGATGGGCATCGTGCTGATCGTCGGCGACATCGTCGTGCCGGTGCACCTCGAATCCTGATCCACCCCCTCCGGAAAGTAGTCTTGACGTCATGACGTCGATCAACCTCGGCATGCCGGAAGCACCCGCGCCGGTGCTCGCTCCCCGCCGCCAGACCCGCCAGATCCGGGTCGGCAAGGTCGGGGTCGGCAGCGACCACCCGATCTCGGTGCAGTCGATGACGACGACGCTCACCTCCGACGTCAACACCACGCTCCAGCAGATCGCCGAGCTCACCGCCGCGGGCTGCGACATCGTCCGCGTCGCCTGCCCCAGCCAGGACGACGCGGACGCGCTGCCGGAGATCGCCCGGCACAGCCAGATCCCGGTCATCGCCGACATCCACTTCCAGCCGAAGTACGTCTTCGCCGCGATCGAGGCCGGCTGCGCCGCCGTCCGGGTCAACCCGGGCAACATCAAGAAGTTCGACGACCAGGTCAAGGAGATCGCCAGGGCGGCCCAGGACCACGGCACGTCGATCCGGATCGGCGTCAACGCCGGCTCGCTCGACAAGCGCCTGCTCGAGAAGTACGGCAAGGCCACTCCGGAGGCGCTCGTCGAGTCCGCGGTCTGGGAGGCGAGCCTGTTCGAGGAGCACGGCTTCCGCGACTTCAAGATCTCGGTCAAGCACAACGACCCGGTCGTCATGGTGCGCGCCTACGAGCTGCTCGCCGAGCAGGGCGACTGGCCGCTGCACCTCGGCGTGACCGAGGCCGGTCCGGCCTTCCAGGGCACCATCAAGTCGGCCACCGCCTTCGGTGCCCTGCTCTCGCGCGGCATCGGCGACACCATCCGGGTCTCGCTCTCGGCGCCGCCGGTCGAGGAGGTCAAGGTCGGCATCCAGATCCTGCAGTCGCTCAACCTGCGCCCGCGCAAGCTCGAGATCGTCTCCTGCCCCTCGTGCGGCCGCGCCCAGGTCGACGTCTACACGCTCGCCGAGCGAGTCACCGCCGGCCTCGACGGGCTCGAGGTCCCGCTCCGCGTCGCCGTCATGGGCTGCGTCGTCAACGGCCCGGGCGAGGCGCGCGAGGCCGACCTCGGCGTGGCGTCCGGCAACGGGAAGGGCCAGATCTTCGTCAAGGGCGAGGTCATCAAGACCGTTCCCGAGGCCGAGATCGTCGAGACCCTGATCGAGGAGGCGATGAAGATCGCCGAGTCGATGGAGCCGGTCGAGGGCGCCGGGGCCACGGTCTCCGTCAGCTGACGCCCCACATCGCGGCCACGTGCCGCGCGTCGGTGCCGCAGCATCCACCCAGCACCTCCAGGCCGCCGAACGCGTCGAGCAGGGGCAGCTGGGCGTCCGCCAGCTCGAGCGGGTCGCCGTCGTCGAGGGTCTGCGCCTCGTCGAGCTCCGCATGGCTCATCGTCGATGCGTTGACCCGCAGGCCGCCGATCCGGTCGCGCCACGCGCCGGGTTCGAGCCCGCGCAGCACGTGGCTGGGGTGGGCGCAGTTGATGAGGAAGTACGCCGGTGGCGCGTCCGCGTCGACCGCAGCCACTGCCGCCGCGAGGGTGCTGCCGTCCGGCAGCCGCCCGTCGGTCTCGACGGTGAACCCGATCCCGACGGGCAGACCCAGGTCGGCCGCGGCCCGGCTGACGCCGATGGCCTCGCCGACCTCGGTCAGCGTCAGCACGGTCGCCCGGGTGGCGCCGGCGGCCACGAACGAGGCCAGCTGGGGCCGGTGGTACTCGGCTGCCTCGTCGGGGTCGACCGCGCCCGCGCTGACGTAGCCGTCGCCGCGGGGGCCGAGCATGCCGCCGACCTCCCAGCCGGTCAGCTCGTCGGCACGCTCGGCGGCGAGCGCGGCGAGGAAGGCGACGCTCTCGCGGTTGACCCGGTCGAGTGCCGCTGCGTCGTAGCCGAGCCGCGCGGCGTGGTCGGGGTTCGCGCGCCAGGTCGGGGTCTCGAGCAGGAGCGGCGCGCCGGCCCGCACGGCGATGTCGACGTAGGCGAGGTAGTAGTCGCGCAGGGCCGCCCTGCCCTCGTCGGTGTCGAGCAGCGGGAACGAGGCGAACTCGGGGAGGTCGAAGCCGCGCAGGAAGATCAGGTCGGTCTCGAGCCCGCCGTCCGTCACGTGTCGCGTCGCCATGGCCGCACCTCCATCGAGTCCTGCTCAGTGTCCCTCCTGCGCGGGCCTCCGGAAAGGCCGCAGCGGTCGTCCGCGACGTCCGGCGGGCGTCCTGCGCTCCGGGCACGCCCCCTCGCGCCGCCGCCTCGCGATGCACGCACCCGGAGCGCAGGCCGGCTCCGCACAACTTCCGCGGATGACCACTAGGCTCGTCGCGTGTTGACCACCCGGCACGGCGTGCGCGTCCTCGCGCAGGCCGATCTCCCCGCCTTCGTGGCCCTCGCGGGCCGCGACCCGGTCGTCAACGTGTTCGCGATCCACCGTGCCCACACCACCAACCTCGAGCCGCGCTGGCTCGGCGGCGAGATGTGGGGGCGGTTCGACGGCGGCCACCTGGTCGCTGCGTGCCACGTCGCCGCCAACCTGGTGCCCGTGCAGGCCACACCCGAGGACGCCGAGGTCTTCGCAGGCCGGGCGCTGGCCCGTCGTCGCACCGCCTCGACGATCGTGGGTCCGCAGGACGCGGTCCGGGCGTTCTGGGGTCACGTCGGCACCGAGTGGGGGCAGCCGCGCGACGTCCGCTGGGACCAGCGGCACCTCGTCATCGACACCGAGCCGCTGGTCGCGCCCGACCACGGCGTGCGGCACGGCACCCCCGAGGACATCGCGACGCTCTACCCGGCCTGCGTGGCGATGTACACCGAGGAGGTCGGCGTCTCCCCGGAGCTCGGCGGGGGAGGCGACCTCTACCGCGCCCGTGTGGCCCAGTTGGTCAGCCGGGCCTGGTCCTTCGTCCGGTACGACGGCGACGAGCTCGTCTTCAAGGCCGAGGTCGCCTGCGCGACGCCTGACGCCGCGCAGATCCAGGGCGTCTGGGTGCCGCCGCACCGGCGCGGCGAGGGGCTCGCGACCTCGGGAATGGCTGCGGTCGTGCGGCACGTACGGGCCCGGATCGCGCCGACCGTGTCGCTCTACGTCAACGACTGGAACCACCCCGCGCGCAAGGCCTACGAGAGGGTCGGGTTCACCGAGACCGCGCGCTTCGCGACCGTCATGTTCTGACCTCGCCGAGGTGGGGCAGGCCGCTCCACAGGAGGCGCGCGGCGACGTCGGTCACCTCGTCGAGCGTGGCCGCCGGGTGCTCCTGCCACCAGCGGGCCACACCGTCGACGCCGGTGATGAGCAGCTCCACGACGACCTCGGCCGCGGTCGAGCCGTGGGGGAGGCCTGCGCGGGCGAGGTCCGGCCCGAGCATGGTCGCGACCGCCTGCGTGCGGGCGGTGCGGAAGGTGCGCAGCGCGCGGTCGAGATCGGGGTCGCCGGTCGGGATCGGGTCGACCAGGATCCGGCGGGCGGCGGGCCGCTGCCGGGCGAAGGAGAGGTACGCCGCCACGGTGGCGCGCATCCGCTCGCGGCCCGCTCCCGCGCCGGTGATGCCGGCCCCCACCTCGGCGAGCATCGCGGCGCTCTGGGTGTCCAGGACGTGGAGGTAGAGGTCGCGCTTGGAGCGGAAGTGGTCGTAGAGCACGGTCCGGCTGACGCCCGCTGCACCGGCGATCTCGCCGACCGAGGCGGCGTCGTACCCACGAGCGGCGAAGACGTCGACCGCGGCCGCCTCGATCCGCTCGCGGCGCGCCGACGCGCTGAGTCGCCGGCGGACCGCCTCGGTGGTGCTCACGACGCCTCCTCGCTGCCGCTGCTCAGACCGACAGTGACGTCGGTTGTCGACGGACTCCCTTGACCGGATGTGCTTCGCGTCACGATACTCGCTGTCAACGGAAACCGACACCAGTGTCGGTTGGAGATCATGGGGTGATCGCCGATGGCGCAGCTGGACCGTCGTACCTTGCTCACGTCCGCAGGCGCCGTCGGCGCCGGAGCGGTCCTCGCCGGCGCCGGGGTGGCGCCGGCGTTCGCGGCCACGCCGGGCAGGCGGGTCGCCGTCCTCGGCGGCGGCATGGCCGGCCTGACCGCAGCCCACGAGCTCGTCGAGCGCGGCTTCGAGGTCACCGTCTTCGAGCCGTCGGCCTGGGGCGGCAAGGCCCGCAGCATCCCGGTCGCCGGCACCGGCGCAGGCGGCCGGGCGGACCTGCCCGGCGAGCACGGCTTCCGCTTCTTCCCCGGCTTCTACCACCACGTGCCCGAGACGATGCGGCGCATCCCGTTCGGGAACGGGACGGTGGGCGACAACCTGGTCGCCGCCACGGGCGGCAAGTTCCTCCGCTCCGGCGACCACGCCGACGCCTTCGTCTTCGGCATCGGCCCCGACCCGCAACAGGTCCTCACGGTCGACGGACTGCGGCGGTTCCTGCGCGACACGCTGGGCGGGTCCGCCGTACCCCCGCACGAGCTGACCTACTTCGTGGAGCGGCTCCTCGTCTTCCTCACCAGCTGCGACGAACGACGCCTCGGGCAGTGGGAGAAGGTCAGCTGGTGGGACTTCGTCGGCGCCGGCACCCGCTCGAAGCCGTACCAGCAGATCCTCGCCGCCGGCCTGACCCGCAACCTGGTCGCGGCCAAGGAGACCATCGCGAGCACCCGGACCATCGGCACCATGGGGGAGGCCTTCGTCTACAACATGATGGGCCGCGGCAACGACGGCGCACTCGACCGGGTGCTCGACCTGCCGACCAACGAGGCCTGGATCGACCCGTGGATGACCTACCTGCGTGGTCGCGGCGTCCGGTTCGTCGCCGGCCAGGGCCTGGTCCGCTACGAGACCGCCGGCGGCAGGGTCACGGCCGCGGTCCTCGCCGACGCGTCCGGTACGACGAGCCGCGTCGAGGCGGACTGGTTCGTCAGCGCGATGCCCGTCGAGCGGGTGGTGCCGACGCTGACGTCCGACCTCCTCGCCCTCGACCCGGGCCTGCGGCGGCTCTCCGCCTTGACGACCGACTGGATGGTCGGCATCCAGTTCTTCCTGCGCTCGCCGGTGCCCGTGACGAAGGGCCACATCACCTTCATCGACTCGCCGTGGGCGCTCACCGCTCTCACCCAGGGCCAGTTCTGGGCGGACCGGGTCATCTCCCGCGACTACGGCGACGGCGAGGTCGTCGACATCCTCTCGGTCGACATCTCCAACTGGGACGCGCCCGGCATCCTCCACGGCAAGCCGGCCAAGGAGTGCACGCGGCAGGAGATCGCCGACGAGGTGCTCGCCCAGGTCCGCGCCCACCACACGGTCGGGGACCTGCTGCCCGAGGGGATCATCCACTCCTGGTTCCTCGACCCGGGCATGCAGTGGAACGCCGTCGCCGGCCGCAACACCAACCAGACCCCGTTGCTGGTGAACACCGTGGACTCGTGGTCCAGCCGGCCGACCGCCCGCACCCGCGTCCCGAACCTGGTGATGAGCGGCGACTTCGTGCAGACCGACATCGACCTGGCCACCATGGAGGGCGCCAACGAGTCGGCCCGGCACGCCGTCAACGCCATCCTCGACGAGACCGGGTCGACGGCGCCGAGGGCGACGACGTACCGGCTCTACGACCCGCCCGAGCTCGCCCTGCTCAAGCAGACCGACAAGCTGCTCTACAGGCTCGGCCGCCGCAACGTCCTCGACCTGGGCTGAGACAGTGGGGCCCATGTCCGTCCCCTTCACGGCCAAGGCCGTCACCGCAGCCTTCGCCGCCAGCGGTCTCGTGCACCTCGTCCGGCCGCAGGTGTTCGAGCCGATGATCCCCGAGCAGCTGCCCGCGCCCCGGCAGGTCGTGGTCTGGAGCGGCGTGGCCGAGCTGGCCTGCGCCGCCGGGATGCTGCACCCGCGCACCCGGCGCGTGGCGGCGTACGCCGGCGCAGCGCTGCTCGTCGGTGTCTTCCCCGGCAACGTGAAGATGGCGCTCGACGCCCAGCGGGGCGACAACACCGCGCTCAAGGCCGGCACGCTCGCCCGGCTGCCGCTCCAGCTGCCCATGATCCGCGGGATGCTGAAGGCGGCCTGGGCCGCCTGAGGCTTGCTGGTTCGCGACGTCACGGGGCCCGGCCGTAGGCTTCGGCCGTGCTGATGCGGATGTCGACCCTGTTCGTGCGGACCCTGCGGGAGGACCCCTCCGACGCCGAGGTCCCGAGCCACCGGCTGCTCGTGCGGGCCGGCTACATCCGCCGCGCAGCGCCGGGCATCTACACCTGGCTGCCGCTCGGCCTGGCCGTGCTGCGCAAGATCGAGGGCATCATCCGCGACGAGATGAACGCCATCGGCGCGCAGGAGGTGTCCTTCCCCGCGCTGCTGCCGCGCGAGCCCTACGAGGCGACCAACCGGTGGACCGAGTACGGCGACGGCATCTTCCGGCTCAAGGACCGCAAGGACGGCGACTACCTGCTCGGGCCCACGCACGAGGAGATGTTCACGCTCCTCGTCAAGGACATGTACAGCTCCTACAAGGACCTGCCGCTGAGCCTGTACCAGATCCAGACCAAGTACCGCGACGAGGCGCGTCCGCGCGCCGGCCTGCTGCGCGGTCGTGAGTTCACCATGAAGGACTCCTACTCCTTCGACGTCGACGACGCGGGCCTGGAGGCGTCGTACCAGAAGCACCGCGACGCCTACGTCCGGATCTTCGACCGGCTCGGCTTCGACTACGCGATCGTCAAGGCGACCGCCGGCGCGATGGGTGGCTCGAAGTCGGAGGAGTTCCTCGCCAAGGCCGAGGTCGGCGAGGACACCTACGTCCGGTGCAGCAACTGCGACTACGCCGCCAACGTCGAGGCGGTGCAGGTCCGCCCGCCCGCGCCCGTGTCGTACGACGGCCAGCCGGCCGCCCACGCCGAGCCGACCCCCGACACCCCGACCATCGACACCCTGGTCGACCACCTCAACGCGGCCTTCCCCCGCGACGACCGTCCCTGGACGGCCGGCGACACGCTCAAGAACGTGGTCCTGGTGCTCAAGCACCCCGACGGCACCCGTGAGCCCCTCGCCATCGGCCTGCCCGGCGACCGCGAGGTCGACCAGAAGCGGCTCGAGGGCCAGCTCGAGCCGATCGAGGTCGAGCCCATGGACGAGGCGGAGTTCGCGAAGCACCCGGCGCTCGTCAAGGGCTACATCGGGCCCGGCGTGCTGGGCGAGGAGAACAAGTCCGGCATCCGCTACCTGCTCGACCCCCGTGTCGCCGAGGGCACCCGCTGGGTGACCGGCGCCGACGTCCCCGGCTCACACGTCATCGACCTGGTCGCCGGGCGGGACTTCGCCGGCGACGGCACGATCGAGGCCGCCGAGGTGCGTGACGGCGACGCCTGCCCCAACTGCACCGACGGGGTCCTCGAGTCGGCTCGCGGCATCGAGATGGGCCACGTGTTCCAGCTCGGCCGCAAGTACGCCGACGCGCTCGAGCTGAAGGTCCTCGACGAGAACGGCAAGCTGGTCACCGTCACGATGGGCTCCTACGGCATCGGCGTCACCCGGGCGGTGGCCGCCATCGCCGAGGACACCCTCGACGAGATCGGCCTGTGCTGGCCCCGCCACGTCGCCCCGGCCGACGTGCACGTCGTCGCCGCCGGCAAGGACGAGGCCGTGTTCGCAGCAGCCGAGGAGCTCGTCGCCGGCCTGACCGCCGCCGGCCTCGACGTCATCTACGACGACCGCGCCGGCAAGATCAGCCCCGGGGTGAAGTTCAAGGACGCCGAGCTGATCGGCGTACCGACGATCGTCACCGTGGGCCGTGGCGTGGCCGACCCCGACAACCGGGTGATCGAGATCAAGGACCGTCGTACCGGTGAGCGCCAGGAGGTCGCCCTCGGCGACGCCGTCACCGCGCTCGCCGCGGTCGTGCGGGGCTGATCGCGGTGGCGGTCGACGCGGTCGTCTTCGACTGGGGCGGCACGCTGACCGCCTGGCACGACATCGACTTCCACGCGGAGTCCCTGGCACTCGCCCAGGCGGTGCTGACCACGCCGGACACCTCCGACGACCACCACGCCCACGCCGCCCGTCTCCACGAGGCGGGCAGCGTGGTCTGGGGGCGCAGCCGCGACCACCAGCAGAGCGCCACGATCGGCGACCTCTTCGACGCCGCCGGGCTCGGTCACGACCCGGACCTGCTCGACGCCTACCACGCCTTCTGGGAGCCGCACACCCTCACCGATCCCGACGTGGGCCCGCTGTGGCGGTGGCTGCGCGCCGAGGGGATCAAGGTCGGCGTCCTGTCCAACACGATCTGGCCGCGCTCGTGGCACCGCGGGTACTTCGAGCGCGACGGCGTGCTCGACCTCATCGACGGTGACGTCTACACCAGCGAGATCCCGTGGACGAAGCCCTCGCCCGACGCCTTCCGCGCCGCCATGGACGCCGTCGGCGTCACCGACCCTGCCGCCTGCGTGTACGTCGGCGACCGGCTCTTCGACGACGTCTGGGGCGCCCAGAACGCCGGGATGCGCGCGATCCACGTCCCGCACAGCACGATCCCGGCCGACCAGGTCGGCCACACCGAGGGCGACCCCGACGCCGTCGCCCACCGCCTCGCCGACATCCCGGACCTGCTCGCACCCTGGCGCTGAGCGCGCTCCCGCGGAGCGGCGGTTCACGCTCAGGTGAGGGTTCCCTCATCTGCAGGTTTGTGCAGTGCACATTTATGAGGATCGCTTCCGCGGGCCCTTGGACGCGTTCTGTTGCATGATTGTGCACACGGCGGACGGTGAGCCCCACCTCTCCCGGTCGCCGAATGACCGTTGTCCCCGGTCACCATCGGTTCGCGACCCCGGCTTCGGGGGACGTCTCGGGAGTTCCCCGGATGTCGGAGGTCGCGAACCGGTGGCGTTTTTACCGACCCGTGACACTGCGAGGAACGAGCAGTGGCGGTTCTGCCGGGAAGGTCTAGTGGGCGACCGCCGTATCGAGACTTCGGTGAGGCGTCTCGACACGGCCTCGCCCAGGGGCTCGGCCTACTCGACGAGCTCCGGGGCTCCGGCGATCGACGAGCTCACAGGCCCGGCAGCCGGTCCGGCCGCCCGCCGAAGGTGGTGCTGCGCACCGCGGCGTCCACGAGCGCGTCGACCGCCCAGGCACGGGCGTCGCCGGTGGTGCTCGCGACGAGGTAGGCGTAGGTCGCCGTCGCGGACTCCTCCAGCGCGCGGGCGCGGTCGGTGACCGCCGTCGGTGTGGACAGGTCGGCGGGCACCCCGTAGCCGGGCTCGGCCGCGACCGGGTCTGCTCCGTCGGCCTGCAGCCGGGCCATCAGGTCGTCGCGGCGCGCCCGGTGCGCGGTGTAGGCCGAGGTGAGCGCCGTGTACAGCGCGGGGGAGCCCGAGGCGGAGGTCTGGCCGCCGAGGACGCCGTACACGAAGACGGCGGCGTGCTCGGCGGCGAGCGTGGTCTGCAGCGCCTCGACGGCGGGCGGGGTGTCACCCGAGGCCGCGGGCAGCTCGGCCGGCGGGCGGCTGCCGGGTCCGACCAGCACCTGGCCGAGCGCGGCGGCCATCGCGGCCAGCACCTGCGCCAGGCTGCCGCTGTGCGCCTCGCGCGCAGCGTCGACGAGCCGGTCCCGCAGCGCGGCCTCGGCGCTCACCAGGGCAGCGCGTGAGGCGGCGCGGTCGGTCGTGACCTCGGGAGCGGGGGCGGTGACGGAGCCGCCGAGCTCGGCGGCGTGGGCGTCGTGGACCCGGGCCAGGCGGGCCGCGACCTTGAGGCCGGGCACGGCACTCGCGGTCGCCGCGGCGAGGGCGCCGGTGGTGGAGATCGAGGCCAGCACGCTCTCGACGAGGCTGCTGTCGGCGTCAGCCGGGGGAGCGGTCGGTGTGACCGCGCCCGACACGCCCGGGTCGTCGTCCGAGCCGAGGACGTCGTCGATCGCGTCGCAGCCGGTCAGCAGCACCGTGGCTGCGCCGATCCCGCCGACGAGCACGAGCCGTCGCGGGACGGGGCGGTGACGGGCAGGCACCCGGCGACCCTATCGGGCAGCCGCCGGACGGGTATCGTGTGCCTCGCACAGCCACAACAGGACACGGGGAGACTCACCATGGGTACTCATTCCGCTCAGGGAGCGACAGCAGAGCGGATCGAGCACGTCCTCGTCGCGCCGCTCGCCGAGCTGGGCCTCGACCTCGAGGCCGTGGAGCTCACCCCGGCCGGGAAGCGCCGCGTGCTGCGGATCGCCGTCGACACCGACGGCGGGCTCACGCTCGACGACGTCGCGGCCGCGACCAAGGTGATCGACCGGGTCCTCGAGGACGACGGCCCCGATGGCGGGGCGAAGGCGCTCGGTGAGCTGCCGTACACGCTGGAGGTCACCTCCCGCGGCGTCGACCGGCCGCTGACCCTGCCGCGCCACTGGCGCCGCAACGAGGGCCGCCTGGTCAAGGTGACCCTCGCCGACGACGTGAGCGTGACCGGCCGGATCGGCGCCTCCGACGAGGACGGCGTGGACCTGACGGTCGACGAGAGCCTGCGGCGGGTCGCCTACGCCGACGTCCGCAAGGCGCTGGTGCAGATCGAGTTCAACCGCAAAGACATGACGAACGACGAGAACGACAAGGACGCCGACTGATGGACATCGACCTCAGCATCCTCCGGACGCTGGAGCGCGAGAAGGAGATCAAGTTCGACGTCCTCGTCGAGGCGATCGAGCAGGCGCTGCTCACGGCGTACCACAAGACCGAGGGCTCGGTCTCCCAGGCGAGGGTCGAGCTCAACCGCAAGACCGGGCACGTCACCGTGCTGGCCACCGAGCTCGACGCCGAGGGCAACAAGGTCGGCGAGTACGACGACACCCCCGACGGCTTCGGCCGCATCGCCGCGACGACCGCGAAGCAGATCATGCTGCAGCGGCTGCGCGACGCCGAGGACGAGATCAGGTTCGGCGAGTTCTCCGGCAAGGAGGGCGACATCATCTCCGGCGTCATCCAGCAGGGCCGCAACCCCGACGACGTGCTGGTCGACCTCGGCCGGATCGAGGCGCAGCTGCCCGCCAGCGAACGCGTCCCCGGCGAGGACTACCGGCACGGCACGCGCATCAAGTGCCTGGTCGTCTCGGTCCGCAAGGGCATGCGCGGACCGCAGGTCACCCTGTCCCGCTCGCACCCGAGCCTGGTCAAGAAGCTGTTCGCCCTCGAGGTCCCCGAGATCGCCGACGGCACGGTCGAGATCGCGGCGATCGCCCGCGAGGCCGGCCACCGCACCAAGATCGCGGTGAAGTCGACCGTCTCCGGCGTCAACGCCAAGGGCGCCTGCATCGGCCCGATGGGCCAGCGCGTGCGCAACGTGATGTCCGAGCTCGGCGGTGAGAAGATCGACATCGTCGACTGGTCCGACGACCCGGCGCGGCTCGTGGCGAACGCGCTGTCCCCGGCGCAGGTCCAGTCGGTCACCGTGGTCGACGCGGCGGCCCGCTCGGCACGCGTCGTCGTGCCCGACTTCCAGCTGTCGCTCGCGATCGGCAAGGAGGGCCAGAACGCCCGCCTCGCCGCCCGGCTCACCGGCTGGCGCATCGACATCCACTCCGACGAGGAGGCCTGAGCCCCCTCGCCGACCGCGGACCGGGTGCCGGTTCGTGAAGTCGACCACCCAAGCGGTAGAGTTGACCCTCGGTGGCACACCGACCGAATTCCCCTGCATGCCCTGACGTCGTCCCGATCCCGGGGCCCGTCCGGACCTGCGTCGGATGCCGGGCGCGCGCCACCAAGAGCGAGTTGTTGCGGGTGACCGCCGGCTCGGGAACCGACGGCCAGCCGGCCGTCGTCCCGGATCCTGGTGGCACCGCGCCGGGCCGTGGAGCGCACCTGCACCCCACGACCGGTTGCTACGACCTCGCGGTACGGCGGAAGGCCTTCTCCCGCGCGCTCCGGATCACTCCGGGCGCGGGTGGGCTCTCCAGCGTGCCGGTGAGGGAGTACGTCGCCCAGGCGGCCGCAGCTCGGACCGATCCGACCGACAGAGACTGGAGCAACAGCTCATGAGCACTCGATGAGTATCTCGCGATGAGCCAGTTCGTTCTGCACCACCCACCAACGGTCTAGAGATCCATCCCGGGTCTTGGGCCAGAAGGAGAACCGTGGCCAAGACCCGAGTTTCCGAACTCGCGAAGCAGTACGGCATCAAGAGCGCCGACGCGCTCAAGATGCTCAGTGACATTGGCGAGTTCGCCAAGACGGCGTCGTCGAGCATCGAGCTCCCCGCCGTGAAGAAGTTCGAGGCGACCTATGGAGCCGAGCTCCTCGCCAAGATGAAGCCCGCCGGCGAGTCCGCCGGCGAGGCCGCCAAGCCCGCCCCCAAGGCTCCGGCCAAGAAGGCTGCCGCCGCGCCCGAGGCGCCGGCCGCTGCTGCGCCGGCTCCGGCCGCCCCGGCCCCGGCCGCCGAGGCCCCTGCGGCTCCGGCTGCCGCCGCGCCCAAGCCCGGCGGTCCCCGCCCGGGCCCGCGGCCCGGTCCGAAGGCCCCGGCCGCACCGGAGGCACCGGCGGTCGAGGAGAAGCCCGCCGCTGCCGCGGCTCCGGCTGCGCCCGAGGCCCCGGCTGCTCCCGCCGCTCCGGCTGCCAAGCCCGGTGCCCCGAAGCCCCCGACGCCCAAGGCGCCGGCTCCGGCTCCGCGTCCGGTCGGCAAGCCCGGTGGCACCCCGCGGCCGGGCAACAACCCGTTCGCGCCCAGCCAGGGCATGGGCCGTCGTCCCGCTCCGCCGCCGCGCGAGGGTGAGGCCGGTCCGGCCGGCCCGCGTCCGCCGGCCGGCGCCGGTGGCGGTGCCCGTCCGGGCATGCCGCGTCCCAACCCGGCGATGATGCCGAAGTCCGCCGGTGCCTTCGGGCAGGGCGGCCCCGGCGGTCGTGGCCCGGGTGGTCCCGGTCGTCCCGGCCCCGGTGGCCGTGGCCCGGGTGGTCCGGGTCGCGCTGGCGCCCCGGGTCGTCCCGGCGCGGGTGCGGGTGCCGGTGCTCCCGGCGGTCGCGGTCCCGGTGGCTTCGGCCCCGGTGGCGGTGGTCGTCCCGGTGGTGGCGGTCGTCCCGGCCAGCGTGGCCAGACCCAGGGTGCCTTCGGTCGCCCGGGTGGTCCCGCGCGCCGCGGCCGCAAGTCGAAGCGGGCGCGTCGCCAGGAGTTCGAGGCCATGGAGGCCCCGACGATCGGCGGCATGCGGGTCCGCAAGGGCAACGGTGAGACGGTCCGTCTCGCCCGCGGCTCGTCGCTGACCGACTTCGCCGACAAGATCGGCGTCGACGCCGCCTCGCTGGTGCAGATGCTCTTCCACCTCGGCGAGATGGTCACGGCCACCCAGTCGGTGGGCGACGAGACGCTGGAGCTGCTCGGTGACGAGCTCAACTACGTCGTCGAGGTCGTCTCCCCGGAGGACGAGGACCGCGAGCTGCTCGAGTCGTTCGACATCGAGTTCGGTGCCGACGAGGGCGGCGAGGACGACCTGGTCGTCCGCCCGCCGGTCGTGACTGTCATGGGTCACGTCGACCACGGAAAGACCAAGCTCCTCGACGCGCTGCGCAACGCCAACGTCGTCGCGGGCGAGGCCGGTGGCATCACCCAGCACATCGGTGCCTACCAGGTCCACACCGAGGTCGACGGCGACGACCGCCGGATCACCTTCATCGACACCCCGGGTCACGAGGCGTTCACCGCCATGCGTGCCCGTGGTGCCCAGGCGACCGACATCGCCGTCCTGGTGGTCGCGGCCGACGACGGCGTCATGCCGCAGACGGTCGAGGCGCTCAACCACGCCAAGGCGGCGAACGTGCCGATCGTGGTCGCGGTCAACAAGATCGACAAGGAGTCGGCCGACCCGACCAAGGTCCGTGGCCAGCTCTCCGAGTACGGCCTCGTGCCCGAGGAGTACGGCGGCGACGCGATGTTCGTCGACGTCTCGGCCAAGGCCGGGCTCAACCTCGACAAGCTGCTCGAGGCGATCGTGCTCACCGCCGACGCGTCCCTGGACCTGCGGGCCAACCCGGTCCAGGACGCCCAGGGCCTCGTGGTCGAGGCGCACCTCGACCGCGGTCGCGGCCCGGTGGCCACGATCCTCGTCCAGCGCGGAACCCTGCGCGTCGGCGACTCGATCGTCGCCGGTCCGGCCCACGGTCGTGTCCGCGCCATGCTCGACGAGCACGGCAACGAGCTGACCGAGGCCGACCCGGCCCGGCCCGCGATGGTCCTCGGCCTCTCGTCCGTCCCGGGCGCCGGCCAGAACTTCATCGTGGTCGAGGACGACCGGATGGCACGCCAGATCGCCGAGAAGCGTGAGGCGCGCGAGCGGGCGGCCATGCAGGCCAAGCGCCGCGTGCGTCGTACCCTCGAGGACTTCATGGCCTCCATGGAGAAGGGCGAGAGCCAGGAGCTCAACCTCATCCTCAAGGGCGACGTGTCCGGTTCGGTCGAGGCACTCGAGGACGCCCTCGCGCAGATCGACGTCGGCGACGAGGTCAGCCTGCGGGTCATCGACCGCGGTGTCGGTGCGATCACCGAGACCAACGTCGACCTCGCTGCCGCCTCCGACGCGATCATCATCGGCTTCAACGTCCGCCCGCAGGGCAAGGCGGGTCAGATGGCCGAGAAGGAAGGCGTCGAGATCCGCTACTACTCGGTCATCTACCAGGCGATCGAGGAGATCGAGGCGGCCCTCAAGGGCATGCTCAAGCCGGAGTACGAGGAGCACGCCCTCGGCCAGGCGGAGATCCGTGCGATCTTCCGCTCGTCCAAGATCGGCAACATCGCCGGTTGCATGGTCACGAGTGGTGTCATCCGCCGCAACGCCAAGGTCCGCGTCCTGCGCGACGGCGCCGTGGTGGCCGACAACCTCGACCTCGCCTCGCTCAAGCGGGAGAAGGACGACGCGGCCGAGGTCCGGGAGGGATTCGAGTGCGGTCTCGTGCTCCGCAACTTCCAGGACATCAAGGAGGGCGACATCGTCGAGGCCTTCGAGATGCGGGAGATCCCGCGCTCCTGACGGCTCACCGACCCGTCGCAAAAGTGCGCGTCATGCGGCACGTTTGCGACGGGTCGGACGGTTTCCCGCGCACTTTCGCGACGGGGCGGTGAAAGGAACAGACCATGGTCAGCCCGCGGGTACGCAAGATCGCCGACCGGATCCAGGTGATCGTCGCCGAGATGCTCGAGCGTCGGATCAAGGACCCGCGCCTCGGCTTCGTCACCGTGACCGAGGTCCGGCTCACCGGCGACGCGCAGAACGCGACCGTCTACTACACGGTCCTGGGCGAGGACGCCGACCAGCAGGCGAGTGCCGCGGCGTTGGAGTCGGCCAAGGGCGTGCTCCGCTCGGAGGTCGGCAAGCAGCTCGGCATGCGGCACGTGCCGTCGCTCGCCTTCGAGCTCGACGCCGTCCCCGAGACGGCCCGCCACCTCGACGAGGTGCTGGCCCGGGCCCGCGCGGCCGACGCGGCGGTCGCCGCCGCCCGCGAGGGTGCGCAGCCGGCAGGTGAGGCCGACCCGTACAAGAAGCCGCGCGAGGTCGTCGACGAAGAGGCCGAGGACGACTAGTGGTCGCCGAGCCCGTCGTGCCGTCGGGCCTGGTCGTGGTCGACAAGCCCGCCGGCATGACGTCGCACGCCGTCGTGTCCCGCGTACGACGCGCGGTCGGCACCCGCAAGGTCGGCCACGCCGGCACCCTCGACCCGATGGCGACCGGGGTGCTGGTGCTCGGCGTCGAGCGCGCCACCCGGCTGCTCGGTCACCTGATGCTCACCGAGAAGGCGTACGACGCCACGGTCCGCCTCGGGATGTCGACCACCACGGACGACGCCGAGGGCGAGCTCGTCGCCGCCATGCCGGCCGGCGGGCTCGACCCCGAGGCCGTGCGGGCGCAGCTCGCCACCCAGGTCGGCGAGATCCTGCAGGTCCCCACCGCCGTCAGCGCGATCAAGGTCGACGGCAAGCGCGCCTACCAGCGGGTGCGCGACGGTGAGGAGGTCGAGCTCGAGGCCCGGCCGGTGACCGTCCACGAGCTGACCGTCCACGACCAGCGGGTCGTGGGGGAGTTCCTCGACGTCGACATCACGGTCCGGTGCTCGAGCGGGACCTACATCCGGGCCATCGCGCGCGACGTGGGGGCCGCACTCGGCGTGGGCGGGCACCTCACCGCACTGCGTCGTACCGCGGTCGGGCCGTTCACCCTCGACGGAGCGGTCACCGACCTCGAGCAGGTCACGCTCACCCCCCTCGCCGACGCCGCCCGGGCGAGCTTCCCGGCGCTCGACCTCGACGCCGACCAGGCCCAGGCGGTCCGCTACGGCCGCCCGCTCCCGCTCGGCATCGAGACGCTCACCGGGGTGTTCGCGCCGGACGGGGAGTTCCTCGCGCTCTACCGTCCCGAGGGTGGCGCGGCGCGCCCGGCGGCCGTCTTCGTCGGCTGACGTCGGCCCGCGCCGGCGGATGTGGGAGAGTTGCGGCCGTGCGAGTGTGGCGTGACTTCTCCGACGTGCCCGACGACCTCGGTCGCACGGTCGCGACGATCGGGAACTTCGACGGCATGCACCTGGGCCACCAGCACGTCGTACGACGGGCGCGGGAGGTCGCGGCCGAGGTCGGCGCCGACGCGGCGCTCGACGGCGTCGTCGCGGTGACCTTCGACCCGCACCCGATCGCGGTGCTGCGTCCCGAGCACGCACCGCCGACGCTGACCACCATCGACCAGCGGTTGCGGCTGCTCGGTGAGGCCGGCGTCGACGACGTCCTCGTCATCCCCTTCTCCCGCGAGATCGCGGCCTGGACGCCGGGGGAGTTCATCGACCGGATCCTGGTCGACACCCTGCACGTCAAGGCGGTCGTGGTGGGCGCGAACTTCCGCTTCGGCAACCGCGCCGCCGGCGACTGCAACCTGCTGCGCACCGCGGGCCTCGAGCACGACTTCGTCCTGGAGGAGGTCAGCCTCGACGGCGGCCCCCAGGTCTGGTCGTCGACCTACGTGAGGACCTGCCTCGCCGCGGGCGACGTCACCGGTGCCGCCGAGGCGCTCGGCCGGGTCTTCACCGTCACGGGCGTGGTGATCGAGGGCGACAAGCGCGGCCGCGAGCTCGGCTTCCCGACGGCCAACGTGCCGGTCCGGCCCGGAGCCGCCGCCCCCGCCGACGGCGTGTATGCCGGCCGGCTGAGCGTGCACGACGGGCCCCTCGCCGGCTCGACCCACCCCGCCGCGATCAGCGTCGGGACCAACCCGACCTTCGCCGGCGAGCGCGAGCGTCGTGTCGAGTCCTACGTCCTCGACCGCACCGACCTCGACCTCTACGGCCGCGAGGTCGAGGTCGCCTTCGTCGAGCGGCTTCGCGGCATGACCCGCTTCGACTCGATCGACGACCTGCTCGTCGCCATGGCCGACGACGTCGACCGGGCGCGGGCGATCCTGGCCGACTGAGCGGGCGGACGAGGCTGTCGTGACCGGGACGCGGGACGACGTCGCCGCCGCCGAGCGGTGGTTCGTCGAGCACGGGCTGCCGTACTTCGTCGACGACTACCGCGCCGCGGTCGCTCGCGGCCTGCGCCGGCCGCGCCTGGTCCCGGCCCTGGCCGTGGCGGTCGTGGTCGCCGCGGTGGCCGGCCTGGTCACGGGCGCCTGGCTCGGTGTCGCCTCCGCGCTCGGCGCCGCGCTGACGGTCTTCGGGGTCGTGCTCGCGGTGTACGCCGTCGCGGTGCTCCGCGCCTGGCTGATCGTGGGCTGGGCGATCCGGCGCACGTTCCGCTCGATGGGGCTGATGCTGCCCCTCGTCACCCGGGCGTTGCCGCTGCTGCTGCTGTTCATCACGTTCCTGTTCATCAACACCGAGGTGTGGCAGGTCGCGGCGAGCCTGGACGGTGGCGTGCTCTGGGTGACGGTGCTGCTGTTCGCCGCCATCGCGGTCGGCTTCCTGCTCACCCGGCTGCCCGAGGAGCTCGACAGCGTCGACGACGAGGTCGAGGCGGCCCAGCTCATCGAGGCGTGCACGGGCACCCCGCTCGAGCCTGCCGCTCGCCGCATCGCCGCCCGGGTCGACCGGGTCGGCGCCGTCGACGCCGAGGTCAGCGGGCTGCAGAAGGCCAACCTGGTGCTCGTCCTGCTCGTCGCCCAGGCCGTGCAGGTGCTGCTGCTCGCGCTCGCGGTGTTCGCGTTCTTCATCGTCTTCGGCCTGGTCGCGATGGAGCCGGAGGTCCTGCAGCTGTGGCTCGCGCACCCGGTGCACGCCCTGGACGGACCGCTCGGGCACCTGTTCGGCCAGCGCCTCAGCCTCGAGCTGCTACGGGTCTCGACCTTCCTCGCCGCGTTCAGCGGGCTCTACTTCACCGTGTACGCCGTCACCGACGAGCTCTACCGCCGGCAGTTCTTCTCCGTGGTGATCCGCGAGCTCGAGCGGGCGGTGAGCGCCCGGGTGGCCTACCGCTCGCTGCGTGACGAGGACCGCGACGAGGACCTGGCGTGACTCCCGTCCCGGTGGTCATCGACACTGACGCCGAGACCGACGACGCCATCGCGATCCTGCTCGCCGCGATCCACCCGGGCCTCGACCTGCTCGGCGTCTCCACGGCGAGCGAGGAGGAGGCGGCCACCGTGCGGGGGATGGTCGCGCAGGGCGGTGTCGACGTCGACGTGCACGCCGGCACGTCGTGGCTGCTCTCGACGCTGGCCGAGTCGTCGGCACCGGTGGCGCTCGTGACCACCGGCCCGCTGACCAACCTGGCCGCGGCGCTGGCGGCCGACCGGTCGCTCACCGGCTCCTCGCCCGGCTGGTGGTGCTCGGCGGGACGCACCGAGAGCCCGGCGTGACGCCGTACGCCGACCGCAACGTCTGGTCCGCCCCGCGGGCAGCCGCCGCCGTGCTCGCCGCGCCCTTCCGGGACGTGCTGCTGGTGACCGCCGACGCCACGGCCGCGGCGGCCTTGGACGATGCGGCCCCGCAGCGGTGGCGACGCCTCGGCACGCCGGCCGCTCGCGCTGCCGCGGACCTCGCGGCGAGCCGGCTCGACCGCGGAGCGCGCGTGCACGACCCGCTCGCGGTCGCGGCGCTGCTCGACCCGGGCCTGCTCACCACGTTGCGGGCGGCGGTGCGGGTGGAGTGCACCGACCCGACGACCTACGGCGCCACCCGGTTCGCTGCCGAGGTCGACGAGGAGCGTGGACGGGTCGCGGTGGCGGTCGCGGCCGACCGGGCTCGCTACCTCGAGCTGCTCACAGCGACACTCGGCCGCCAAATGCACTAAGTGCAGTGATTAACTCATGTTAATGTCGGGGTCATGACCCCGAACCGCATGCGTCGCCGTGCCGTCCTCGGCCTGCCTGCTGCCGGACTGGCCGGCGCCACGCTCGGTCAGCTCGGACCGCTCGCCTCCCGCGCCACGGCCGGGGCGCCGGCGATCCTCAAGCCGTTGCCCGCCGAGGCGTTCATCGACTACGGCACCAATGCCGAGACGCGCTGGGAGTCGGTCGACCCGCACCGCTACCTCACGCCGCAGTCCCGGCTGTTCGTGCGCAACCACACCCGCACGCCGCAGGTCGACGCGGCGTCGTACCGGCTGCGGGTGCACGGCGACGGCCTCGACGACGCCGCCGGCGTGACGCTGAGCCTGGCCGACCTGCAGCGCCGGTTCCGGACCGTCGAGGTCACCTCGGTCCACGAGTGCACCGGCAACGGCCGCAGCTTCTTCGACACCCAGCAGGGCACCAAGGCGGCCGGCACTGCGTGGACGCTCGGTGCCGTCGGCACGGTGACCTGGCAGGGCGTGCGGCTGCGCGACGTGCTGCGCTGGGCCGGCCTGCGCCCCGACGCCGTGTCGGTGCAAGGCGTCGGGCTCGACGACGAGTACGTCGACAAGGGCCAGAACCTCGGCCACGTGCGCCGCCCGTTCCCGATCGCCAAGGCGCTCGACGACGCACTGCTCGCGTGGGGGGCGAACGGCGAGCCGCTGCTCCCGGACCACGGCTTCCCCCTGCGGCTCGTGCTCCCCGGCTGGGTGGGCATCGCGAGCATCAAGTGGCTGGGCGAGCTCGAGGTGTCGACCACCGAGCTGACCTCGCCGTGGAACACCCGCTGGTACAACATCGGCGGTCCGCTCGGCGCGAACCCCGTGCGCTCGGCATGGGAGCTCCCGTGGGACGCGACCATCCCGGCCGGCCGCACGGCGGTCCTCACCGGGCGGTCGTGGTCGGGCGCCGCGCCGATCGCCCGGGTCGAGGTCAGCACCGACGGGGGTACGACGTGGACGGCTGCCCGGCTGCGTCCCGCGCCCGGTCCGCGGGCCGAGGGCCACGGCTGGACCCGGTGGGCGCACACCTGGCACGCCCCTGAGGTGGGGCGGCACGAGCTGCTCGCCCGGGCGACCGACCTGCACGGGCGCACCCAGCCCGACGTGGCGGCCTACAACCCCAACGGGTACTTCTTCGACGCCGTCGTGCGACACCCGGTGCTGGTGTCCTAGTCCTGGACGCGGCCGCGCAGCTGCTTGGTCTCGCCGCGGCGGCGCTTCGCGTCGAGCCGGCGCTCCTTCGAGCCACGCGTGGGCTTCGTGGCCCGCCTCGTCGGCGGGGGCGGCGCGAGCAGCTCGCGCACCCGCGCTGCGAGGCGCTCGCGGGCGGCCACCCGGTTGCGGTGCTGCGAGCGGTGCTCGTGGGCGACCGCGACGATCGGTCCGTCGGTGCGCGTCAGCAGCCGCGCGCGCTGCGCGTCGGTGAGCACGGTCGAGGTGGTGGGATCCCAGGCGAGCTCGACCCGGCTGTCCGTGGTGTTGACGGACTGGCCGCCGGGGCCGGGGGAGCGGGAGAACCGCTCGACCAGCTCGGTGTCGGGGATGACCAGCCCGGCCGGCAGGCCCGGCCCGCGCGGAACGTCGAGGTCCACTAGGAAACGGTGACGGGTACGCCGGAGAGCGCGGCGTTGCCCGACACGTCGAGCCGCTCGGGGTCGGTCAGGTCGTTGATCGACACCCCGGCGACGCCGGCCGCCACGCCCAGGCGGGCGCCGGCGCGGCCGTGCCCGTAGCCGTGGGGGAGCGACACCACGCCCGGCATCACGTCCTCGGTCGCCGCCACCTCGACCTGCACCTCGCCGACCCGCGAGCGCACGGTGACCACGGAGCCGTCGCTCAGGCTGCGCGAGGCGAGGTCGGCAGGGTGCATCAGCAGCTGGTGGCGGGCCTTGCCGCGAGTGAGCCGGTCGGTGTTGTGCATCCACGAGTTGCAGTCGCGCTGGTGCCGGCGGCCGATGAGGAGCAGCTCGCCGTCGACCGGCAGTGCACGCTCGCGGAGCCGCGCGACGTCCCCGGCCACGATGTCCGGCAGTGCCTCGATCCGCCCGCTGCGCGTCCGCAGGCGGCCGGGCAGCTGCCCGGCGCGCAGCGGGCCGAGGTCGACACCCTCGGGGTGCTTGCGCAGCTCGGTCAGCGTCGTCTGCGAGCCGCCGGAGCGCAGCAGCATCCCGATCAGGAACGTCGGGCTCATCCGCATCCGTGCCTCGGCGACGATCCGACGCTTGAGCGGCGGCTTGCGGCGCCGGCGCCGGCGCCGGGTCACCCGCAGGTAGAGGTCGCGGAAGATCTCCCAGTCGTGGCGCTGGTCGCGCCCCTTCGCGAAGACCGCGGGCGTGAACCGGGCCGTGTTGCGCACCGCGAGCAGGTGGAAGACCAGGTCGTAGTGGTCGCGCTCGAGCAGCGTCGTCGGGGGCAGGACGACGTCGGCGTGCCGGGTGGTCTCGTTGAGGTAGATGTCGACCGCGGCGTAGAAGTCGAGGCCCGCGATCGCCCGGTCCAGTGCGGCGCCGTCGGGCGTCGAGAGCACCGGGTTGCCGGCGACCGTCAGCAGTGCCCGGACCTGGCCCTCGCCGGGCGTCTCGATCTCCTCGCGCAGCACGGCGACGGGCAGCTCGCCGCCGAACTCGGGCGCCTGTCGTACCCGGGAGCGGTAGCGGTCGTGGTGCCCGCGTCCGATCAGCCCGCGCCCGACCGCGTCGATCGCCGGGTTGGTGAACAGCACCCCGCCCTCGCGGTCCAGGTTGCCGGTGACGAGGTTGAGCACCTGCACGGCCCACTGGCAGACCGTCCCGAACTCCTGGGTCGACACCCCGATCCGGCCGTACGCCGCCGCGCCGTCCGCGGCCGCGAAGTCCCGCGCGATCCTGCGGATCTCGTCGGCCGGCACCCCGCTGGCCTGCTCGGCGAGCTCGGGGGTGAAGCCGGCGACCAGGTCCTCGACGGCCGCCAGCCCGTCGACGTACGCCGGCACCCGGGTCAGCCCCTCGGTGAACAGCACGTGCAGCAGGGCCAGCAGCACCCAGGCATCGGTGCCGGGCCGGACGAAGTGGTGCTCGTCGGCGACCTTCGCGGTCTCGGTGCGCCGTGGGTCGAGGACGACCATCCGTCCGCCACGCGCCCGCAGCTCGCGCAGCCGGCCGGGGAAGTCCGGGACGGTCATCAGGGAGCCGTTGGACGCCATCGGGTTGGCGCCGAGCACGAGGAAGTAGGACGTGCGGTCGATGTCGGGCACGGGCAGCAGCAGCTGGTGGCCGTAGAGCAGGTGGCCGAGCACCTGGTGGGGGAGCTGGTCGACCGAGGTCGCGCTGAACTTGTTGCGCGTGCGGAACGACTGCGCCAGCGCGACCCCGTGGGTCATCGAGCCGAGGCTGTGCACGTTGGGGTTGCCGAGGTAGATCGCCAGCGCGTCCTCGCCGTGCTCGTCGACCGTCCGCGCGAGGCCGTCGGCGACCAGGTCCAGCGCCTCGTCCCAGCCGATCTCCTCCCAGCGCGCGTCCTCGCCGCGGCCGATCCGGCGCACGGGACGACGCAGGCGGTCCGGATCGGCGTGGACGTCGCCGATCGCCACGCCCTTGGGACAGATGTGGCCGCGTGAGAGCGGATCGTCGGGGTTGCCGCGAACGCCGGTCACGACGCCGTCCTCGATGGTCAGCAGCAGGCCGCACGTGGCCTCGCACAGGTTGCACACGCCCACTCGCTGGTCGACCCGTCGTGTCTCCACGTCGGCATCGTCGCACAGCGATTCGGTCGCGCGTGATGCCCGCTGTTAGCCTTGTGCGGTTGCCGTCAGAACGGCCGCGGATCAAGAGAGCTCCAGGATTTCAGGCTGGGGCGCCGCGCAACGAGCGAACAAGGAGTTCCCATGGCAGTCGGTACCGACGCTGAGACCAAGAAGAAGATCATCGCCGAGTACGCCACGACCGAGGGTGACACCGGTTCGCCCGAGGTGCAGATCGCGCTGCTCTCGCACCGCATCAGCCACCTGACCGAGCACCTCAAGCAGCACAAGCACGACCACCACAGCCGTCGTGGCCTGCTCCTGCTCGTCGGCCAGCGCCGCCGTCTCCTCAACTACCTGAAGAAGACCGAGATCGAGCGCTACCGCTCCATCGTCGAGCGCCTCGGCCTGCGTCGCTGATCTCCGCCGCCCGGCGGAGCGTCTCCGGCGTTGCGGGCCCTCGACGGCCCGCTCCGCTTGAAGGCCGCCTTCGGGCCCGCGCCTTGGAGCCGCACGCGCCGGGCGACGGAAATACTCAAGAACGGGTGACCCCCTCCGGGTCGCCCGTTCTGCAATTTCCCTGCCGATCGATAAAGTGGCAGGCGTCAATCAAGTCCGATTCCGCGGGGCAGCGCGTCCCGCACCGCACGAACAAGAGAAAACATTGACTGAACCCGTCATCTCCGAGGTCGAGACCGTTCTCGACAACGGCAAGTTCGGCACTCGAACCATCAAGTTCGAGACGGGCGTCCTCGCCCGCCAGGCCGCCGGTTCGGTGAGCGCCTACCTCGACGGCGACACCATGCTGCTCTCGGCCACCACGGCCGGCAAGCACCCGAAGGACCACTTCGACTTCTTCCCGCTGACCATCGACGTCGAGGAGCGGATGTACGCCGCGGGCCGCATCCCCGGCTCGTTCTTCCGGTCCGAGGGCCGCCCGGGCGAGGACGCGATCCTGGCCTGCCGCCTCATCGACCGCCCGCTGCGCCCGACCTTCAAGAAGGGTCTGCGCAACGAGGTCCAGGTCGTCATCACCGTCATGGCGCTCAACCCCGACACGCCGTACGACGTGCTCGCGATCAACGCCGCCTCGCTGTCGACCCAGCTCTCCGGCCTGCCGTTCAGCGGCCCGGTCGGTGCCACCCGCGTCGCCCTCATCGAGGGCCAGTGGGTCGCGTTCCCCACCCACAGCCAGCTGGAGAAGGCCGTGTTCGACATGGTCGTCGCCGGCCGAGTCACCGAGACCGGTGACGTCGCGATCATGATGGTCGAGGCCGAGGCCACCGAGGAGACCATCGAGCTGGTCCGCGGCGGCGCCCAGGCGCCGACCGAGGAGGTCGTGGCCGGCGGTCTCGAGGCCGCCAAGCCGTTCATCAAGCAGCTGGTCGAGGCCCAGGTCGAGCTCGCCAACGTGGCCGCCAAGCCGGTCCAGGAGTTCCCGATCTTCCTCGACTACGAGGACGACGTCTACGCCGCCGTCGAGGCCGCCGCGAAGGCCGACCTGGCCGCCGCGATGACCATCGGCGACAAGCAGGAGCGCGAGACCCGCACCGACGAGCTCAAGGCCGGCCTCCTCGAGAAGCTGGGTGCCGAGTTCGAGGGTCGCGAGAAGGAGATCGGCGCGGCGTTCCGCTCGGTCAACAAGCAGGTCGTGCGCGAGCGCATCCTGCGCGACAAGGTCCGCATCGACGGCCGCGGCCTCGCCGACATCCGTCCGCTGCACGCCGAGGTCGACGTGATCCCGCGCGTCCACGGCTCCGCGCTGTTCGAGCGTGGCGAGACCCAGATCCTGGGTGTCACCACCCTCGACATGCTCAAGATGGAGCAGCAGCTCGACACCCTGTCGCCGGAGACCCACCGGCGCTACATGCACAAGTACATCTTCCCGCCGTTCTCCACCGGCGAGACCGGCCGCGTCGGCTCGCCGAAGCGCCGCGAGGTCGGCCACGGCGCGCTCGCGCGTCGTGCGCTGCTGCCGGTGCTCCCGAGCCGCGAGGAGTTCCCGTACGCCATCCGCCAGCTCTCCGAGGCCATGGGCTCCAACGGCTCCACCTCGATGGGCTCGGTCTGCGCCTCGACCCTGTCGCTGCTGCAGGCCGGTGTGCCGCTGAAGGCGCCGGTCGCCGGCATCGCCATGGGCTTGGTGTCCGGTGAGATCGACGGCAAGACCGAGTACGTCGCGCTGACCGACATCCTCGGCGCCGAGGACGCGTTCGGCGACATGGACTTCAAGGTCGCCGGCACCAAGGAGTTCGTCACCGCGCTCCAGCTCGACACCAAGCTCGACGGCATCCCGGCCGAGGTCCTCGCCGCGGCGCTGACCCAGGCCCGCGACGCCCGCCTGACGATCCTCGAGGTCATGGGTGAGGCGATCGACGCTCCCGAGGAGATGTCGATCCACGCGCCGCGGATCATCACGGTCAAGGTGCCCGTGGACAAGATCGGCGAGGTCATCGGGCCCAAGGGCAAGGTCATCAACCAGCTGCAGGACGACACCGGCGCCTCGATCTCGATCGAGGACGACGGCACGGTCTACATCGGTGCGACCAACGGTGAGGCGGCCGAGGCGGCCCGGGCCGCGATCAACGCGATCGCGAACCCGACCATGCCCGAGGTCGGCGAGCGGTACCTCGGTACCGTCGTCAAGACGACCAACTTCGGTGCGTTCATCGCGCTCATGCCCGGCAAGGACGGCCTGCTGCACATCAGCAAGCTGCGTGGCCTCGCCGGTGGCAAGCGCGTGGAGAACGTCGAGGACGTCGTCGCCGTGGGCCAGAAGCTGCAGGTCGAGATCGCCGAGATCGACGACCGCGGCAAGCTGTCCCTCATCCCCGTGGTCGAGGAGGCCGCCGGCGAGGCGACCGACGCGGCTGAGGAGTCCGACGAGGCGTGAGCACCACCAGCTCGACGACGGCCGGCCAGCGAACTGCTGGCCGGCCGTCGGCCGTTTCCCGTGCCGGGGCGTCCACCCGGACCCTCGAGACCGTGCGTGACCAGTCGGGTCAGGTGACCTCGCTCGTACGGCGTACGCAGCTGCCGTCCGGGCTGCGGATCGTCACCGAGCAGATGGCCGGCGCGCGCTCCGCGTCCGTCGGCGTGTGGGTCGGCGTCGGCTCGCGCGACGAGACCACGAAGACGCACGGTGCCTCGCACTTCCTCGAGCACCTGCTCTTCAAGGGCACCTCCGAGCGCTCGGCGCTCGACATCTCCATCGAGCTCGACGCGGTGGGCGGTGAGTTCAACGCGTTCACCGCGAAGGAGTACACCTGCTTCCACGCGCGGGTGCTCTCCGACGACCTGCCGCTGGCCGTCGACGTGCTCGGCGACATGATCACCGGCTCGCTCATCGCGACCCACGACGTCGACGCCGAGCGTGACGTCATCCTCGACGAGATCGCGATGCACGACGACGACCCCGACGACGTCGTCCAGAACCTGCTCGCCGAGCTCGCCTGGGGCGCTGAGTCGGCACTGGGCCGCCCGATCGCCGGCACCACCGGCTCGATCGAGGCGATGACGCCCGCGCAGATCAAGCGGTTCTACCGCCGCCACTACGCGCCGGCCAACACCGTCATCTCCGTCGCCGGTGCGCTCGACCACGCAGCCGTCGTACGCGCCGTGAAGAAGGCGTTCGGCCGCCACGGCTGGCTCGACGCACTGGCCGCTCCCGCGCCCCCTCGCACGACGACCGCCCGGCGCCGCCCCAAGGTCGCCGCCGGCGACGGCCGGGTCGACCGGCCGTTCGAGCAGGTCAACCTGGTCCTCGGTCGCGAGGGCCTGACCCGCGACGACGAGCGCCGCTACGCGCTCGGCGTGCTCAACACCGCCCTGGGCGGCGGCACGTCCAGCCGGCTGTTCCAGGAGGTCCGCGAGGTCCGTGGCCTGGCCTACTCGGTCTACTCCTTCGCCAGCCACTACGCCGACTCCGGCATCGTCGGGGTCGCGGTGGGCTGCCTGCCCGACCGCACCGACGAGGTGCTGGCCGTGGTCCGCGAGCAGCTGCGGCTGATCGCCGAGGAGGGGATCACCGAGGACGAGCTGGTCCGCGGCAAGGGCCAGCTGGTCGGCGGCATGATCCTCGGCCTCGAGGACTCCGGCTCGCGGATGATGCGCCTGGGCAAGAACGAGCTGGTCAACGGCGAGGTGCTCGGCATCGACGAGGTCATCGCCCGGATCGAGGCGGTCACGCTCGACGAGGTGCGCGAGATCGCCGCCGAGGTCTTCGGCCGGCCCGAGCTGCTCGCGCTGGTCGGACCGGCCTAGGGGACCACGGTTCAACCACCGAGCTCGTCGCGGCAAGGGCCGATCGGACGACGAGCTCGGTGGTTGAACCTGCAGGACTCAGGACTCCGGCTCGGGGTCGACCGCCTCGATCGAGAGCACGAAGTCGTCGCCGTGCTCGGTGACGCCGGCGATGACGGCCTGCTCGACCGCCTCCTCGCCGTAGCGGCGGCGCACGACCATCGGGTCGGTGCGCAGCTCGCGGACCAGCGCTGCGGCGAGGCCGATCATGATCACCACGAACGGCAGCGCGGCGACGATGGTGATCGTCTGCAGGCCGGTCAGCGCGTCCTCGCCGCCGGCCAGCAGCATCACCGCCGCGACGGCGCCGGTGGCGACGCCCCAGAAGATGACGACGCTGCGGCGTGGCTCGGTCGTACCGCGCTCGGAGAGGCTGCCCATCACGATGGAGGCCGCGTCGGCACCGGACACGAAGAAGATCGCGACCAGCAGCATCACCAGGATGCTGGCGACGGTGGCGAGGGGGAGCGCGTCGAGCGTGCCGAAGAGCTGCGCCTCGAGACCGCCGGCGTGGGCGATGTCGGTACCGTCGCGCTGCAGGTCGATCGCGGTGCCACCCATGATGCAGAACCAGATCACGCTGACCACGCTCGGGACGAGCAGCACGCCGGTGACGAACTGCCGGATCGTGCGACCGCGTGAGATGCGGGCGATGAACATGCCCACGAACGGCGTCCAGGACAGCCACCAGGCCCAGTAGAAGACGGTCCAGCCGCTCAGCCAGGCCTCGGTGTCGGGTCCCTCGGCGCCGGTGCGGGCGGCCATCATGGCCAGGTCCTGCACGTAGCTGCCGAGCGAGGTCGGCACCAGGTTGAGGATGAAGACGGTCGGGCCGACCACGAACAGGAACAGGGCCAGGGCGATCGCGAGCACCATGTTGATGTTGGACAGCCACTGGATGCCCTTGGCGACGCCCGAGACGGCCGACAGCACGAAGGCGACCGTCAGCACGGAGATGATCGCGACCAGGACGCCGTTGCCGAGCGGGCCGATGTCGCCGACGATCTCGAGACCGCTGCTGATCTGCAGCGCGCCCAGGCCGAGCGAGGTCGCCGAGCCGAACAGGGTCGCGAAGATCGCGAACATGTCGATCACCTTGCCGGCGCCGCCCGAGGCCCGCTCACCGAGGAGCGGCGCGAAGGCCGCCGAGATCAGCTGGACGCGGCCCTTGCGGTAGACGCCGTACGCGATCGCGAGGCCGACGACGGCGTAGATCGCCCACGGGTGCAGGGTCCAGTGGAACATCGTGGTCGCCATCGCCGTCTGGGCGGCGGCGTCCGGGTCACCGCCGGTGCCCGGCGGCGGGTCGACGAAGTGGGAGAGCGGCTCGCTGACGCCGTAGAACATCAGGCCGATGCCCATGCCGGCGCTGAACATCATCGCGATCCACGACGTCGTGCGGAACTCCGGCTCCTCGTCGTCCCGGCCGAGCGGGATGGTGCCGTACCTGCTCATCGCCAGCCACACCACGAACACGACGAAGCCGCTGGAGGTCAGCACGAACAGCCAGCCGGTGTTGGTCATCACCCAGTCCAGCGCCTTGCCGGAGGCGGTGCCGAGCGAGTCGGTGCTCACCAGGCCCCACACCACGAAGGCGATGCTCACGACGGCGGCGACGCCGAAGACGAGAGGGTCGACACCCCGGCGCACCGGAGCGTCGACCTCGACGGCCTGGTCCAGCGCCGGGTGCGGTACGACGTCCGCGGCAGGTGTCGTCAGGATGCTGGTCGGGGTCGTGCTGGGACTTCGGGTCACGTCTCTCCAGGGTCTCGCCGGTCAGGACGAGCACGCGCGCCGAGGCGGTGAGAGAGGACCGAGAGATGACGTCAGGCCAGCCCCGAGACGGGCATGCTGCCCGTGCACGTTAACAAGGGCCCACCCCGTTGCGTCGAATCGCGGAGGGTCGGCGAGAGGCCAGCGAGAGGTCAGCGACGCCCGATGATGCCGATCACGGGAGGCATCTTGGAGTCCACGATGTAGACCCGGAAGCCGCCGTCGCGCAGCTGCTCGGACGCCTTCGCGAGGATGTCCGGCACCTGCTCGGGACGCGAGGTGTCGAAGAACAGGTTGACCGACCCGCCGGGCATCAGCCGCTCGTGGAGCAGGGCGATCTCCTCGCTCGCGTCGCGCACCCAGAACAGGTTGACGTCGAACGCGAAGACCTTCGTGAGCCGCTTGACCGGCACCCGGAGCGTGGCCAGGTCGATCTGGCGCACGGTGAGCCTGCCGGCGGCGATGTGCTCTGCGCAGCGGGCCTTCGTGCGGTCCACACCGGCCTCGGAGCGGTCGATCGCGAACATCTTGCCCTTGCCCTCGAGGCGTCGGCAGATGAGGTCGGCGGCCGCACCATTTCCGCAGCCGATCTCCAGCACGTGGTCGTTGGGCTGGACGTCCATGAAGTCCACCGCCCACCGGATCCGGGCCGGGATCTTGTTCACCATGGGGGTCAGCCTGCCAGAACGCGAGCCGGGGTGACGCACTACCTTGGTGCCGTGAGCACACGTGTCGCGGATCAGGGTGCTGCCGAGCGCCTCCAGGTGGGCGTCCTCGGGGCCCGGGGCAAGGTCGGTGCCGAGGTCGTCAAGGCCGTGGAGGCCGCCGACGACCTGGACTTCACCGTCGGTGTCGACCAGGGCGACCCCATCGCCTCGCTGGTCGACAGCGGCACCCGGGTCGTCGTCGACTTCACCCACCCCGACGTGGTGATGGACAACCTGCGCTTCTGCGTCGACAACGGCATCCACGCCGTCGTCGGTACGACGGGCTTCGACGACTCGCGCCTCGACACCCTGCGCGGCTGGCTCGCCGACAGTCCCGGCACCGGCGTCCTGATCGCCCCCAACTTCTCCATCGGCGCGATCTTGATGATGCGGTTCTCCGCCATCGCCGCGCCCTTCTTCGAGTCCGTCGAGGTCGTCGAGCTGCACCACCCGACGAAGGCCGACGCCCCGAGCGGCACCGCCGGCCGCACCGCCGAGCTGATCGCCGCCGCCCGCCGCGAGGCCGGCAGCGCGCCGATCCCCGACGCGACCAGCACGGGCCTGGACGGCGCCCGGGGCGCCGACGTCGACGGCGTCCGCGTCCACAGCGTCCGGGTGCGCGGCCTCGTCGCCCACCAGGAGGTCATCCTCGGGGGGCTGGGGGAGACCCTGACCATCCGCCACGACTCCCTCGACCGGGTCTCGTTCACGCCCGGCGTGCTGACCGGCGTCCGCAGGATCGGGTCGTTCCCCGGCCTCACCGTCGGGCTCGAGCACTTCCTCGACCTGGGCTGAGCCGGCCTCAGAACAGCCGGACCACCGCGGCCGCAGCCGCAGCGCCGAACACGACCACGAGGAACGGCGCCCGGGCGAGGAGCAGCAGCACCGCCACGCCCAGTGCCAGGACCCGCGCGTCGATCACGAGCGCGCGGCCCTCGGGCGCGGCCAGCACCTGCACCGTCACCAGCGCCGACAGGAGCGCGACCGGGATCAGGTCGGCGATCCGGGCCACCACCGGGTTGCCGAGGATCCGCGGGGGCACGGACAGCCCGGCCAGCTTGAGCAGGTAGCAGCCGACACCGGCGCCGAGCACCGCCCACCACATCATCGGCTCAGCGCTCCCACGAGGACGGCGACGCCGGCCGCCACGAGCACGGGTACGCCGGCCGGCGTGAGCGGCACCGCACCGGCGGCCACCAGTGCGGCGAGTGCGGCGGTCGCCTTCAGCACCGGCGTGGTGAGGCGCGGCCAGAGCAGGGCCAGGAAGGCGGCGCCGACCGCGGCGTCCAGCCCGAGATCGCGGGGGTCGCCGAGCTGCTCACCGGCGAGGCCACCCGCGAGGGTGGTGAGGTTCCACAGCACGAAGATGGTCAGCCCCGTGGTCAGGAAACCGGTCCGCGCCAGCTCGCGGTTCGGCCGGGTCACCGCCATCGCGGTCGACTCGTCGATCAGGACCTGCGCGGCGGCCGCGCGGCGCCAGCCGCGGTAGCCGAGCAGCGGTGCCAGGCGCAGTCCGTAGAGCGCGTTGCGGGTGCCGAGCAGCAGTGCGGTGAGCGCCCCCGCGACCGGCGTGCCTCCCGAGCCGAGCACGCCGGCCAGCGCGAACTGCGAGGCGCCGGTGAACATCAGCAGGGACAGCACACAGGTCTGGGCCAGGCTCAGGCCGGACGCGACGCCGACCGCGCCGAAGCTCAGTCCGTAGGTGCCGGTCGCGATCGCGACGCCGAGGCTGTCGCGGACCACGCTGGACCGGGTCGCCTCGCCCACGGCTAGGCGAGGGCGGTGTGCAGCCGGACCTGCTTGAGCGTCGTACCGGACTCGTCGGCGAGCTCGCGGCTCGCGCCGTCCGCGTCCCAGCCGGCGCTGGTCAGGAAGGCCCGCAGCACGTCGTCGGTCGCGTCGACCCAGCACACGGCACGGGCGAAGCCGTCGGCCCCGAGGGTGTCGGCGCAGGCCTGCAGCAGGCGGGAGCCGTGCCCGGCGCGGGTCGCGTCAGGGCTGACGGTGAACTCGGCCATCTCGCCGTCGGTGGCCGGGTCGGCGTCCGGATCGGTGTTGGGGCCGGTCAGCGCGAAGCCGACCACCTGGTCTCCGGCGAGCGCCACGAGCGCGCGGTGCCGGGCCTCCGGCGGCCGGGAGAGCGAGTGGCGCCACGCCTCGGCGAGGGTCGGGGTGTCGAGGTCCGGGCTGCCGTCGTACCGCTGCTGCCAGGCGCGCAGCTGGACCTGCGCGATCCCGGTGGCGTCCGCCGGCCAGGCGACCCGTACGGAGACGTCAGCAACGACCATGCCGCCATCTTGTCAGGGCCTCGATGTTGCCTTGCGCACTAGGGTCGGGCCCATGGAGATTCGCAGCCTCGGGGCGAGTGGGCTCCGCATCTCGGCCATCGCCTACGGCAACTGGATCACCCACGGCTCCCAGGTCGAGGAGGACGGAGCGCTGGCCTGCGTGCGCCGAGCCCTCGACGAGGGGATCACCACCTTCGACACCGCCGACGTCTACGCCAACACGGCTGCCGAGACCGTTCTCGGGCGGGCGCTGGCGGGTGAGCGGCGCGAGGGCCTGGAGATCTTCACCAAGGTCTTCTGGCCGACCGGTCCCGGCAAGCACAACGACCACGGCCTGTCCCGCAAGCACATCCTGGAGTCGATCGACGGGTCGCTGCGCCGGCTCGGCACCGACTACGTCGACCTGTACCAGGCGCACCGCTTCGACCACGAGACGCCGCTGGAGGAGACCATGGTGGCGTTCGCGGACGTCGTCCGGTCGGGCAAGGCGCTCTACATCGGGGTCTCGGAGTGGCGTGCCGAGGAGATCCGGGCGGCCGCCGAGCTGGCCCGAGAGCTCCGGGTGCCGCTGGTGTCCAACCAGCCTCAGTACTCCATGCTCTGGCGGGTCATCGAGGCCGAGGTGGTGCCGACCTGCGAGGAGCTCGGCATCGGCCAGATCGTGTGGTCGCCGATCGCCCAGGGCGTGCTGACGGGCAAGTACCGTCCCGGCCAGCCGCCCCCGGCCGGCTCCCGTGCCACCGACGAGAAGGGCGGAGCCAACGACATCAGCCGCTGGCTGCGCGACGACGTCCTCGAGCGGGTCCAGCTGCTGCAGCCCATCGCCGACGAGGCCGGGCTCTCGCTCGCGCAGCTCGCGGTCGCCTGGGTCCTGCACAACCCCAACGTCTCGGCCGCGATCATCGGCGCCAGCCGGCCCGATCAGGTCACCGAGAACGTCAAGGCGGCCGGGGTCACGCTGGACGCCGACATGCTCGCCGCGATCGACCGGGCGCTCGACGGCGTCGTGACGACCGACCCGTCGCTCACCCGTTCGCCGCGCCGCTCGGAGATCCTCGGCTGAGACGGGATCAGAGCGAGAACAGGTAGCGGCTGGTCGGCACCAGGTCGAGTCCCTCTGCCGCGCCGAACCGGGCGCAGCTGTCCATCAGCGTCGTGAACCGGCGCTCGAGCTCCTCCTGGTCGCCGCCGCTGCCGTAGAACGCGTGCTGGTCGGTCATCGCCGTCATCGAGAACAGCTCCTCGACGATGCCGGTCACGTCGCCGCCGCCGTCGGTGAGGTGCTCGACGACCGGGTTCTGGACGTAGCCGAAGGTGCCCTGGGTGTCGATCGCCACCTGCGTGTGCCGGTCGAGCCAGTCGGAGAGCCACTCCGCGTGCGGCATCGACGACGGGCGGCGCAGGAACGCGAGGTTCGCCAGCGCGTCGGCGCGCGCCCCGTCGGCCACCGCGGGCGGGACCAGCGGCTCGCGCTCCTCGACGGCCCATGCGTGGGCGTCGGGGTCGTGGCGCCGTACGACGTCGAGCAGCCCGGCCGCGGCCCGATCCGTCCACACCGCGACGACGGCGGTGATCGGCGCACCCGGGCCGAACCGCATCGCCGGCGCGACCGCGTCGTCGTCGACGTTGACCTGCAGCCGGGTGGCGCCCGTCGCGGCCACCTCCGCGCGGAACGCGGGCTCGAGCAGGGCAGGACCGGGGCCGTGCAGGGCAGCGATGACCTTCATGCGCCGCAAACCTAGCGCATGCTTGGTCAGGCGGGAACCTACCTGTCGTAGTCCTCGGGCAGCGGCTGGCCGATCTTGATCCGCGCCTTGGGCAGGCGCATGAACTTCATCTGCATCGACCGGGTCAGTGCGTAGTAGGTCGTGCCCTTGAGCGGCTCGTCGGGGAAGCGGGCCTTGAGCTCGCGGCGCAGCCGGAAGCGCAGGATGAGCATGTCGGTCACGACGAACAGCACGGTGGCGAGCAGGACCATGCTGGACGCCTGCACGAGCGCGGAGCTGCCGGTGTAGCCGAGCATGAGGCCGATGATCATCAGCGGGATGACCATCTCGACGATGGAGAAGCGGCGGTCGACGTAGTCGCGGATGAACCGGCGGACGCGACCCTTGTCGCGGGGCAGGAAGTAGCGCTCGTCGCCGCTCTTCATGCCCTGACGGATCTTGCGGCTCTCCTCGGCGCGGAACTCCCGCTGACGGCGCGATGCCTCACGGCGGTCGGTGGGCGCCTTGGCGCGGGCCCTGGCCGCGGCCTCGGCCTCCTTGCGGGTCGGCGTCGGACGGCCCTTGCCGCCGACCTTGCCGTCCGTGGCGGCCGACGAGGTCGCCTCGGGGGTGACGGGGGACTTGGTGCGCTTGAACACGATCAGGCCTTCCGGACCAGGCTGGACTTGAGCTGCATCGGACCGAAGCCGTCGACCTTGCAGTCGATGTCGTGGTCGCCCACCCTGAGGTCGGGGGCGACGAGGCGGATGTTGCGGACCTTGGTGCCGGACTTGATCGGCTTGGGTGCTCCCTTGACCGGCAGGTCCTTGACCACGATCACGTCGTCGCCGTCGGCGAGGGGGTTCCCGTTCGCATCGCGTACGGCGCCCGCGGACGCCTCCTCCTCGGCGGCTGCTGCCGCCTCGGCGGGCGACCACTCGTGGGCGCACTCCGGGCAGACGAGCAGGTCGCCCATCTCGTAGGTGTACTCGCTCGAGCACTGCGGGCACGGGGGGAGGGCGTCAGTCACGGTGGGACTTCCCGGGCAGGTCCAGCATCCGCTGGAGGGCGGTCAGCGCGTCGGCCTCGGTCTGCGCGTCGACCTCGATCTGGTTGACGACGACGCCCTCGACGAGGTTCTCCAGCGCCCACACGAAGTGGGGCAGGTCGATCCGGTTCATGGTGGAGCAGTAGCAGACGTTGCGGTCCAGGAACATGATGTTCTTGTCCGGGTGCGCGTTGGCGAGGCGCTGCACGAGGTTGAGCTCGGTGCCGATCGCCCAGCTCGAGCCGGCGGGCGCCGCCTCGATGGTCTTGATGATGAACTCGGTGGACCCGACCAGGTCGGCCTTGAGCACGACCTCGTGCTGGCACTCGGGGTGGACCAGGACGTTGAGGTCCTCGACCTTGGCGCGCAGCTCGTCGATGACGTCGGCGGAGAACCGGCCGTGGACCGAGCAGTGGCCCTTCCACAGGATCATCCGGGCGCCGGCGAGCTCCTCGGCGCTCAGCCCGCCGTTGGGCAGCAGCGGGTTCCACACGACGCACTCGTCGAGGGAGTAGCCCAGCTGGAGCACGGCCGTGTTGCGGCCGAGGTGCTGGTCGGGGAGGAAGAGGACCTTGGTGTCCTCGCCCTTCTGCTGGAAGGCCCAGTCGAGGGCGACCTCGGCGTTGGACGAGGTGCACACGACGCCGCCGTTGCGGCCGCAGAAGGCCTTGATGTCGGCGCTGGAGTTCATGTAGGTGACCGGTACGACGACGTCTTGGACCCCCGCCGCCGCGAGCGCGTCCCAGGCGCGCTCCACCTGGGCGATCCGCGCCATGTCGGCCATCGAGCAGCCGGCGGCGAGGTCGGGGAGGATCACCTTCTGGTCGGGCCCGGTCAGGATGTCGGCCGACTCGGCCATGAAGTGCACGCCGCAGAAGACGATGAACTCGGCGTCCGGGCGCGCCGCGGCGTCACGGGCGAGCTTGAAGGAGTCGCCGGTGACGTCGGCGAACTGGATGACCTCGTCGCGCTGGTAGTGGTGCCCGAGCACGAACAGCCGGTCGCCGAGCTTCTCCTTGGCCGCGCGGGCGCGCGCGACCAGGTCCGGGTCGGAGGGCGCCGGCAGGTCGCCGGGGCAGTCGACGCCGCGCTCGGAGAGCGCGTCCGTGCCACGGCCCAGCGGCAGCAGCGGGAGGTCCACGGTGGTCATGTCCTCATCCTAGTTTGGGCGCGGAGCGCTACAGCAGCGCCCCGTGGTGCACGTACGGCGACGGCGGGGCCATGCCGCGCAGGCCGAGGTAGCCGCGGGCGACCAGGTCCAGCCGCGCGGCCAGGGCTGCCTCGACCGCCCAGTAGTTCGCCGAGGTCACGTGGGACAGCTCGTAGCGCTCCTCGGCGCCGGCGAGGCACTCCCACAGCAGGGTCTGCGCGGCCTGTTCGTCACGCGCGGCGAGCAAGGCCAGCACCCGACCGTTCGTGTACGCGTAGCCCGACCGGTCGGTGGTCACGACCAGCCTCCCGGCGGCCATCAGTCGCTCGTGGTCCGGACCGTGCGGTCCGCCGCGACGCAGCCGGTCGAGGTCGTCCATCCAGGCCGCGTCGTCCGGGCCGCCGTCGCGCACCCCGGTCACCACCGGAAGCGCGGAGCGGTCGACCGACCCGCGCAGCGTGAGCTGGGGGTGCAGCCGGAACCCGGCCAGGTGGTAGCGGCGCAGCGCCCGCGGGTCGACCGATGCGGCGAGCATCCCGCGGGGCGCGTCGGCGCCGTACGCCACCGCTGCGTCGAGCACCTGCGCACCGATCCCCGCGCCCTGCAGCCCGGGCCGCACCGCGAACGTCGCCAGGCACCAGACCTGCTCGCGAAGGAAGCTGGTGGCGAAGCCGACGACCTCGCCGTCCTGCTCCGCGATCCACGAGCCGTCCGGGTCGGAGGCGAGGAAGCCGCGGGTACGGGCCCGCCATGCCGTGCGCTGCGCGGGGGAGCGGCGCTCGGGCGCCGGTGCTGCCGGCAGCCGGCTGGCGGTGTCGAGGGCGAAGAAGGCGTCGTCGCTGATCTCCTCGGCCACCGCTACGTCGGCGTCGGTCATCGGTCGGATCAGCACGTCACGACTCTAGGCATTCACCGTCCGGACGCCTCGTCCTCGTCGAGGGTTCCCCGGCCGCTGCCAGCGTTGAGCGGCTCACCTGAGCCCCAGGAAGCCCCCAGAAGCTGACCGCTCGGAAAGGTTTTTCACCCATGGCAGAGCTCGACCGTCGCCGGTTCCTCCAGATCTCCGGAGCCACCTCACTCGCCGGCCTGACCACCGGCCTCCTCGGCAGCGTCGAGCGGGCCGCCGCCGTCGCGCCGGCCCGTCGTACCGGCACCATCCGCGACATCGAGCACGTCGTGATCCTGATGCAGGAGAACCGCTCGTTCGACCACTACCTCGGCGCGCTGCGTGGCGTCCGCGGCTTCGGCGACCCGCACCCGGTGCAGCTGCCGTCGGGCAAGTCGGTGTGGCACCAGCCGACGAGTGGCGGCGGCGAGCTGCTGCCGTTCCACCCGGACGCCGAGGACCTCGGCGGCGCCTTCCTCCAGGGCCTCGCGCACTCGTGGCCCGACGGCCAGCTGGCGATCAACAAGGGCCACCACGACAAGTGGGTGCCGGCGAAGGGCGCCGCGACGATGGCCCACCTGCAGCGCCAGGACGCGCTGTTCCACTACGCCCTCGCCGACGCGTTCACCGTCTGCGACGCCTACTACTGCTCGTTCATCGGCAACACCGACCCCAACCGCTACTACCTGTGGACCGGCTGGACCGGCAACGACGGCAAGGGCGGCGGGCCGGTCCTCTACAACGACGAGACCGGCTACGACTGGACGACCTACCCCGAGCGCCTCGAGGAGGCGGGCGTCTCGTGGCGGGTCTACCAGGACGAGGGCACGGGGCTCGACGACGCCGGCTCCTGGGGCTGGACCTCCGACCCCTACATCGGCAACTACGGCGACACCTCGCTCCTCTACTTCAACTCCTTCCGCAACGCGCAGCCCGGCGACCCCCTCTACGAGAAGGCCCGCGTCGGGACCCGCAACCGCGACGGCCAGGACTACTTCGAGCTGCTCGCGGCCGACGTCCTCGCCGACCGGCTGCCGCAGGTCTCGTGGGTCTCGGCGCCCGAGGCGTTCTCCGAGCACTCGAACTGGCCGACCGACTTCGGCGCCTGGTACATCTCCAAGCTCCTCGACGCCCTCACCGCCAACCCGGACGTGTGGGCGAGGACGGCCCTGTTCATCACCTACGACGAGAACGACGGCTTCTTCGACCACCTGGTCCCGCCCATCCCCACCAGCCCGCTCGTCCCGGGTGCCTCGACGGTCACGACCGAGCACGAGTTCTACGCCGGCGGCGACCCGCGGGCGAAGCCCGGCCCCTACGGCATGGGGCCGCGGGTCCCGATGTTCGTCGTCTCGCCGTGGTCGACCGGCGGCTACGTGTGCTCGGAGACCTTCGACCACACCTCGGTGCTGCGCTTCCTCGAGGCGCGGTTCGGGGTCCGCGAGCCGCAGATCACCCCGTGGCGCCGTGCGGTCGCCGGCGACCTGACCTCCGCGTTCGACTTCTCGGCCGCGAAGCCGGCCGTGCCCTCGCTGCCGGCCACCGACGCGTTGGCGCCGACGGACCGGCTGCGCCACCCGACGTACTTCCCGAAGCCGCCTGCCGCGGGCGCCCTGCCCACGCAGGAACCGGGCGTGCGCCCGGCCCGCCCGATCGGCTACGACCTCGCTGTGGTCGAGAGGGGCTCGGCTCCGCTGCGGCTGCAGCTGGTCAACGACGGCTCCCTGGGCGCCCATCTCCAGGCTCGCCTGGTCTCACCCGCGGGCGACCCGCACAGCTACACGGTCGAGGCAGGCAAGCGGCTCGACGTGGAGCTGCCCGTGCAGGGCGAGTACGACGTCCACCTGCACGGTCCCAACGGCTTCTTCCGCCGGTACGCCGGCAGCACGGCCGGCGAGCGGGTCCTGGTCGACCTCGCGCCGCTGAGCCGCGGCGGCGGTGTCGGGTCGGGCAAGGTCCGGGTCGTCGTCGACGGCGACGCAGCCGTGGAGGTGAGCGACGCGTACGCCGGCCCGCTGACGCTGCGGGGCGGGAAGGTCGACATCGACACCCGTTCCTGCGGTGGCTGGTACGACGTCACCGTCACCATCCCCGGCACGTCCTTCGTGCGCACCCTCGCCGGGCACGTCGAGTCGGGACGTCCCGGGACCAGCGACCCGCGGCTCGGTTAGCCGGAGGTGGGCGGCCGGGATCCGACATGATGACGCCATGCGGATCCTGGTCGCCCCCGACAAGTTCGCGGGCACCCTGACGGCGGTCGAGGCCGCCGAGGCCATCGCGGCCGGCTGGCGCCGGCACGCACCCGACGACGAGGTCGTGCTCGCACCCATGTCGGACGGTGGGCCCGGCTTCGTCGACGTGCTGCACGCGACGCTCGGCGGTGAGCTGCTGGCCGTCGTCGCGGAGGCGCCGCAGGGCCACGAGGTTCCCGCCACCATCCTCCAGGTCGGCGACACGGTCTACATCGAGAGCGCCCAGGTCTGCGGCGTCCACCTGACCGGGGGCAGGCTCGGCGAGTTCGGTACGACGGTCGGCGTCGGCCGGCTGCTCCTCGAGGCGGTCAACGCCGGCGCCCGCCGGGTCGTGGTCGGGCTGGGCGGCTCGGGGACCAACGACGGGGGTGCGGGGCTGCTCGCGGCGCTCGGCGCCGACGCCGACGTCGCGCTGGACGTCGGCGGGATCTTCCTCGACGGTGTGAGCCGCGTCGACCTGAGCATCCCGCGCGGCCTGGTCGACGGAGTCGAGATCATCGCGGCGACCGACGTCGACAACCCGCTCACCGGCCTGTTCGGGGCGAGCAAGACCTTCGGTCCCCAGAAGGGCCTCGACGAGGAGACCCAGGTGCTGCTCGACGGCTTCCTGGAGAGCTTCGCGGCCGCCACCGACCGCAGGGTCGCCCTCGAGCCCGGCGCCGGCGCCGCCGGCGGGCTCGGCTTCGCCCTCATGCTGCTGGGCGGCACCCGCGTCTCCGGGATCGAGCTGGTGGCCGAGGCGGTCGGCCTGGCCCGCCAGGCCCGGGACGCCGACCTGGTGATCACCGGTGAGGGCGCCTTCGACTTCAGCAGCCGGGCCGGCAAGGTCCCGGCCGGGGTCGCCGCGATCGCTGCCGAGGCGCTGCGCCCGTGCGTGGCGCTGGCCGGCCAGGTGCTGGTCGGCTCCCGGGAGATGCGGGCGCTCGGCATGGACGCGGCGTACTCCCTGGTGGACGCCGTGGGGGAGGAGCGGGCCTTCGGCGACCCTTCGGGCGCGCTGACCGAGCTCGCCGCCCGGGTCGCGCGCACCTGGTCCGGCTGACCCCCTGTCCCCGAACTGGAACGTGTTCTAGATTGCTCGTGTGACGGACATCAGAACCCGCTTCGACGGCCTCCGGACCGCCGAGCACGCGGACCCTGCCGATCTCGACGCCCTCTGGTCCGACCTCGCGACCGTCGAGGTCGACGAGATGCTCGGCGCCTGGCGGGGCGGGGACTTCGCCACCGGCCACGTCGCCAGCGCCGTGCTGGAGAAGGTGCGCTGGCACGGCAAGCGGTTCGACAGCCCGCTCGAGGCGGTTCCGCTGGTCTGTCGCGACGAGAACGGGGAGCTCTACTCCAACCTGGCCGCCGGTGGCGGCGGGGAGGCGTCGCTGTGGCCGGTCGGCTTCCGCGGCGAGGTCACGGCCACGATGGTCTACGACAAGCTGCCCGTCCTCGACCACTTCAAGAAGGTCGACGCCGACACCGTCATGGGCATCATGAACGGCAAGCTCGCCACGACGTTCGGCATCGACGACCTCTACTACTTCTGGCTGGAGCGTGACGCGTGAAGACGACTGCCTACCTCGTCGAGGAGCCCGGGGGCGACTTCGTCGCCGCCGAGGTCGAGCTCGAGGAGCCCCGCGACGACGAGGTCCTGGTGCGCATCGTCGCGACCGGGCTGTGCCACACCGACCTGACCGTGCCGACCATGCTGCCGCAGGAGATGCTGCCGACCGTCGTCGGTCACGAGGGCACCGGCGTCGTCGAGAAGGTCGGTGCCGCCGTCGCCGGCATCGAGGTCGGCGACCACGTCGTGCTCAGCTTCCGCTCGTGCCGGCAGTGCGGACCGTGCCAGGCAGGCGACGTCGGCTACTGCGAGCAGTCCCTGCTGCTCAACTACATGGGGATGCGCGCCGACGGCTCGACCACGATGACGCGTCGGCAGGAGAACGGGGACAGCCAGACGGTCTTCGGCAGCTTCTTCGGCCAGTCCAGCCTGGCCCGCCACGCGCTGGCGTACGCCGACAACTGCGTCGTCGTCGACAAGTCCCTCGACCTGACCCGGCTGGCGCCCTTCGCCTGCGGCTTCCAGACCGGTGCCGGCACGGTGCTCAACGTCCTCGACCCGGCTCCCGGCGACAGCATCGTCGTGTACGGCGCTGGCGCGGTCGGGCTCGCGGCGATCGCCGTCGCCCGGGGCACCGGTGTGGAGACGGTCGTCGCCGTCGACACGGTCGCCTCGCGCCGCGACGTGGCCGCGGGCTACGGCGCGATCGCGCTCGACCCGACCGAGGAGGGCGCGGCACCCGTCGAGGACCGGGTCCGCGAGCTGACCGGGGGCGGGGCGAGGTACGCCATCGACACCACGGCCATCCCGGCCGTCGTGCTCCAGGCCCAGCGCTCGCTGCGCACCCGCGGGGTGCTGGTCGCACTCGGGCTGGGGGCGCCGGAGTACACGATCGACGCGATCGACCTGCTCTCGAGCGGCAAGATCGTGCGCTCCTCGATCGAGGGCGAGGCGGACCCGCTGGTCACCATCCCCGAGCTGATCGCGCTGCGCGAGGCGGGCAGGTTCGACGTGGACCACCTGGTCACGACGTACCCCTTCGAGAAGATCGCCGACGCCGTGGCCGACTCCCGGGCGGGGACGGTGGTCAAGCCGGTCCTCGTCTGGGGGGAATAACCACGACTGTGCGACCATTGGGCTAGTCGAACACCGACCTGACTAACACTGGAGTGAGCATGAGCGACAGCTGCTGCGGAGGCGGCCACAGCCACGAGGCGCCCGGCGCGACCACGACCGTCGCGGCCCCGGTGGACTTCGACCGCCGTGAGGACCAGATCAACCTGAGCCCGGTGGCGGCCACGAAGGTGAAGAGCCTGCTCGAGCAGGAGGGTCGTGACGACCTCTCCCTGCGCATCTCGGTGCAGCCCGGCGGCTGCTCGGGCCTGCGCTACCAGCTCTTCTTCGACGAGCGCACCCTCGACGGCGACGTCGTCACCGACTTCGACGGCGTCGCGGTCGTCGTCGACCGGATGAGCGTCCCGTACCTCAACGGTGCGGTCATCGACTTCGTCGACACCATCGAGAAGCAGGGCTTCACGATCGACAACCCGAACGCCACGGGATCCTGCGCCTGCGGCGACTCGTTCAACTAGGGTCGCTCGCGACTGCAACGACGAAGGCCCCAGCCGATCGGCTGGGGCCTTCGTCGTTCCCGCGGCGCACGCGGGACGCGACGATCAGTCGAGGTGCAGGTGCAGCGCGTTGGCGAGGCGCTGGGCGGCCTCGGAGATCTGGATGTCCCGCTTGGCGACCTCGCGGGGGAGCTCGTCGAAGTGGAGGCTCGGGGCGGGGCGGGTGGCCTTGACGGCGGCGTCCTGCAGACGGCGGCTCACGGCCTGGCAGTCGGCGTGGAGCTCGGCGGGGCTGGCGATCTCTTCGTACGGCGGCATGTCTCGACGCTAAGCGTTACTTCCGGGTAGACACAGGGGGAACGCCGTCGCGACGGCTACGGCTCGGTTAACCTTTCGTATCGTGACTGCACCCACGGGCTCCCTCCTGATCGCCGGCTCGATCGCCACCGACCACCTGATGACCTTCGGCGGCAAGTTCGCCGACTCGCTCGTCGTCGAGCAGCTCGACAAGCTGTCGGTCTCCTTCCTGGTCAACGACCTCGAGATCCGCCGTGGTGGCGTTGCCCCCAACATGTGCTTCGGCCTGGCCAAGCTCGGGCTGCGCCCGGTGCTCGTCGGCGCGGCCGGCGAGGACTTCGCCGACTACCGTTCCTGGCTCGAGCGCAACGGCGTCGACTGCGACTCCGTGCACATCTCCGAGAGCAAGCACACCGCCCGCTTCGTCTGCACCACCGACACCACCATGGCCCAGTTCGCGTCCTTCTACCCGGGCGCGATGAGCGAGGCCAGCCAGATCGAGCTGCTCCCGATCGTCGACCGGGTCGGCGCGCCGACGTACGTCCTGATCGGCGCCGACGACCCCGACGCCATGAAGCGGCACACCGAGGAGTGCCGCCAGCGCGGCTACGCGTTCATCGCCGACTGCTCCCAGCAGCTCGCGTTCGCCGAGGGCGACCTGATCCGCGACCTGATCGACGGCGCGGCCATCTTGTTCTCCAACGAGTACGAGTCGCACGTCATCGAGAAGAAGACCGGCTGGAGCGCCGAGGAGGTCCTCTCCAAGGTCGGCCTGCAGGTCACCACGCTCGGCAAGGACGGTGTCCGGGTCACCTCCAGCGACGGCACCTCCTTCGAGGTCCCGGCCGCCAAGGACGTCGCAGCCGTCGAGCCGACCGGCGTCGGCGACGCCTTCCGGGGTGGCTTCCTCGCGGCCCTGTCGTGGGGCGCCTCGCTCGAGCGGGCCGCCCAGGTCGGCTGCGTGCTCGCCGCCTACGTCGTCGAGACGGTGGGCACCCAGGAGTACGACTTCACCCACGAGCAGTTCGTCGCGCGCATCCGTGACTCCTACGGCGACGACGCGGCCGACGAGGTCGCCAAGTACCTCAGCTGAGTCGTCGCACGACGTAGCGGGGCGCGCCGTCCGCGGCGCGCTCCTCTCCCACGTACTCCTGTCCGCGCATCCGGCACCACGCCGGCACGTCGTGCCGTGCTGCCGGGTCGCGGGCGACCACGGCGAGCAGCTCTCCGACCTCCACCGAGGGCAGCGCCTTCGCCAGCTCGATGACCGGACGCGGGCACGGCAGGTCGCGGCAGTCGATCTCGGTGGTCACAGCCCGGCCTCCCCGCGGATCCGGCCGACCTCGTCGGCGAGGGCGGCGCAGAACGCCTCGACCTGTTCGGCAGTGGTCTCTCGGCCCAGGGAGACCCGCACGTTGCCGTGCGTGAGCGCCCCCATCGCGGCCAGCACGTGGCTCGGCTCGAGGGTCGAGGCGGTGCACGCGGAGCCGCTGGCGACGGCGAAGCCCCGGCGTGCGAGCGCCGAGACGATCTCGTCGCCGCCGACGTAGAGGCACGAGAACGTCACCAGGTGGGGGAGCCGGGCCACCGGGTCGCCCACGACCTCGGTGTCGGGGAGGGCGGCGGCCGCCGCCCGGATGCGGTCGACGAGCGCGTGCTGGCGCGCCGCGACCTCCTCCCGCTCGGCCAGCACCGCCTGCAGTGCGGCAGCCGCGGCCAACGCGGCCGGGACGTCCGGGAAACCGCCCAGCTGGTCCAGGCCGTCGTCGCCCGGGTACGGCGTGGTCCACCGCGTCCCACGACGCACCACCAGCACGCCGACCCCCGCCGGACCGCCCCACTTGTGCGCGGATGCGGTCAGCGCGTCCCAGCGGCGGGGGAGCGGGACGTGCCCGGCAGCGGCCGCCGCGTCCACCAGCAGGGGTACGCCGGCCGGCAGGTCGAGCTCGTCGACCGGCTGCAGCGTCCCGACCTCCTGGTTGGCCGCCTGCAGCGCGACGGCTCCCACGCCGGGACGTCGCGCGGCCTCGGCCATCGCGGCGACGTCGACGTGGCCGAGCGCGTCCACCGGGATGGCGGCGTGGGCGGGGGAGGGACGCCAGGCGGCGGCGTGGAGGACGGCGGAGTGCTCGACCGCACCGTGCACGATCCCGCCCCGCCCGGTGGCGGCCGTGAGGCCCAGCAGGCCCCGGTGCACGGCGTCGGTCCCCGAGGCGGTGAAACCGACCTCGTCCGGCCGGGCGCCGAGGCACTCGGCCACGACGGCCCGGGCGTTGTCGAGCAGCAGCCGCGCGTCGCGGCCGGCGGCGTGCAGGCGACGCGGGTCGCCGTACCCGCGGTCGAGGGCGGCCAGCAGGGTGTCCCGCGCCGCCGGGTGGACCGGGGACGACGAGGCCGAGTCGAGGTAGACCTCGGAGGTGCTGCTCACGTTCGAACCCTAGTTGAGCGGGGTCCGTACGCTCGTGCCGCGCTCGTGCCACGCCTCACACGTCCCGGAAGACCCACCCCGCCACCATGCCGGGGTCGCACTCCGCTAGTGTTCGCAGTGGTTCTGACCCTCGAGAGGAAGGCTCGTTCGTGGGCTGGTGGCACCCCGAGCGCACGCGTGGCGCGCAGCGACGTACCCGTCGCGCGACCCCGCTCGCCGGATTCGTCGTACTCGCGCTCGCGCTGTCCGGCTGCTCGACCGATACCCAGTGGGAACGGTTCGGCATGCCGGAGATCACGACCACGCAGGGTGAGCACATCCTGCACCTGTGGCAGGGCGCATGGATCGCCGCGCTGGTGACCGGTGTCATCACGTGGGCGCTCATCATCGGCGTCCCGATCTGGTTCCGTCGTCGCAGCGACGACGAGGTCCCGGTGCAGACGCGCTACAACCTGCCGATCGAGATCTTCTACACGATCTTCCCGGTCATCATGGTCATCGCGTTCTTCTCGCAGACCGTGCGCGTGCAGAACATCGCGCTCGAGCACGACCCGAACCCGGACGTCGTCGTCACGGTCGTCGGCCAGAAGTGGCAGTGGACCTTCAACCAGCCGTACGAGGGCAGGAACGTGTTCGTCTCCGGCACCGGTGAGGACATCCCGGACCTCGTGATCCCGGTCGACAAGACCATCGAGTTCCAGCTCCGCAGCCCCGACGTGATCCACAACTTCGGCATCCCGGCCTTCGCGATGCGCATGGACGTCGTCCCCGGCAACAAGAACTCCTACCAGGTGACGCCGACCGAGATCGGCGACTACGACGGCAAGTGCTACGAGCTCTGCGGCGCCTACCACTCGCGGATGCTCTTCAACGTGAAGGTCGTCTCCGAGGCTGACTACGAGGCCTACCTGGCCGGGCTCGCCAAGGACCCCGACCACGTGTCGGACGAGCCCGTCGAAGGCGGCAAGTACGCCAAGCAGCCCATCAACGACGACGAGGGAGAGCACGAGTGACCACTCTCGCGCGTTCCGCGGACCTCAGCCAGCGCAAGCCGCTCGGCCAGCAGATCGTCCGCGCGCTGACCACGACCGATCACAAGCTGATCGGCAACCTGTACTTCGGCACCGCCATGGCCTGGTTCCTCGCCGGTGGCATCATGGCGCTGCTCATCCGGTCCGAGCTCGCCTACCCGGGCAGCCAGATCGTCAACGAGGAGCTCTACAACCAGCTCTTCACGATGCACGGCACGATCATGCTGCTGCTGTTCGCGACGCCGCTGTTCTTCGGCTTCGGCAACGCGATCATGCCGCTGCAGATCGGTGCGCCCGACGTCGCGTTCCCGCGCCTCAACATGTTCAGCTACTGGCTGTACCTGTTCGGTGGCCTGATCGCCGGCGCCGGCTTCCTCACCCCGCAGGGTGCCGCCTCGTTCGGCTGGTTCGCCTACACGCCGCTGTCCGACTCGGTCAACAGCCCCGGCGTCGGTGGCGACCTGTGGATCATGGGTCTGTGGATGGGTGGTCTCGGCACCATCCTCGGTGCGGTCAACTTCATCACCACGATCATCTGCATGCGAGCGCCGGGCATGACCATGTTCCGGATGCCGATCTTCGTCTGGACCGTGCTGATCACGGCGATCCTGGTGCTGGTCGCGTTCCCGATCCTCGCCGGCGCCCTGCTCTCCCTCGAGGCCGACCGACAGCTCGGGGCCCACGTGTTCGACTCCTCGCACGGTGGAGCGATCCTGTGGCAGCACCTGTTCTGGTTCTTCGGGCACCCCGAGGTCTACATCATCGCCCTGCCGTTCTTCGGCATCATCTCCGAGATCCTCCCGGTCTTCAGCCGCAAGCCGATCTTCGGCTACATCGGCCTGGTCGGCGCGACGCTCGGCATCGCGATCCTCTCGGTGGCCGTGTGGGCGCACCACATGTTCGTCACGGGGGCCGTCAACCTGCCGTTCTTCTCCGGCATGACGTTCCTGATCGCCGTGCCGACGGGCGTGAAGTTCTTCAACTGGATCGGCACGATGTGGGGCGGGTCCGTGCGCATGGACACCCCCATGCTCTGGTCGATCGGCTTCCTCACGACCTTCCTGTTCGGTGGCCTGACCGGCATCATCCTGGCCAGCCCGCCGCTCGACTTCCACGTCTCCGACTCCTACTTCGTGGTGGCCCACTTCCACTACACGGTGTTCGGCACGGTCGTGTTCGCGATGTTCGCCGGCTTCTACTTCTGGTGGCCCAAGCTCACCGGTCGCATGCTCGACGAGCGCCTCGGCAAGATCCACTTCTGGCTGCTGTTCATCGGCTTCCACACGACCTTCCTCGTCCAGCACTGGCTGGGCATCGAGGGCATGTCGCGTCGCTACGCCGACTACCTGCCGCGTGACGGCTTCACGACGCTGAACCAGGTCTCGACGATCGGCGCGTTCATCCTCGCCTCCTCGATGCTGCCGTTCTTCTACAACGTCTACGTCTCCCGCAAGGGACCGCTCGTCAACACCGACGACCCGTGGGGCTGGGGCCGGTCGCTGGAGTGGGCCACCTCGTGCCCGCCGCCGCGCCACAACTTCCACTCGATCCCGCGGATCCGCTCGGAGTCGCCGGCGTTCGACCTCCACCACCCGGAGATCGCCGCCATCGAGATGTACGACGAGCCGGTCGCCGCGGGCGCCGGCGCCAAGGAGGTCGACGCCTGATGAAGGTCGAAGCATGGATCTTCGGCGTGACCACGGTCTTCCTGGTCCTGGTCAGCCCTGCCTACTGGTTCATCACCGACGGCAGTGACCACGGTGCCGACTGGACCGGCACCTCCGCGCTGGTCATGACCACGCTGCTGTGCGCCATGGTCACCCTCTACCTCGGGTTCCACGCCAACCGCATGGACGCCCGTCCGGAGGACCTCAAGGACGGCGAGATCGCCGACGGCGCCGGCGAGCTGGGCTTCTTCCCGCCCTACTCCTGGTGGCCGCTGTGGTGCGCCGCGACGCTCGGCGTGATGGTGTTCTCGATCGCCGTGCTCGCCTGGTGGCTGTTCATCATCGGCATCGTGCTCGGCGCGATCGCGGTCAGCGGCTGGATCTTCGAGTACTACCGGGGCGTCTACGCCCACTGAGCCTGCGCTCAGCCTCTCGTCGGCGGTGTCCCACCTCACGGTGTGACACCGCCGACGTGCTCTCCAGCCGGGAATCGTCGGTCCCGGCAGGTACCCTCGTTCCGTGCCTTCCCCGCTGACACGCTCCCGCTCGCGCGCCCTGCGCGCCGCCGCCCTGCTGGCCGCCGTCGCCCTCGTCGCGACCGCCTGCGACGGCTCGGGATTCGTCCCCGGTGCCGACGGCCCGGACAGCGACGAGACCACGGCCGCGGCCGCCTCCGAGGCGATCGTGACGACCAACGTGAAGGACGACGCCTCCGGCGTGCCCGTCGACAAGGTGATCAGGGTCAAGGCCGAGAAGGGCACGCTGACCTCGGTGGTCCTCAAGTCGAAGGGCGGCCGGGTCGAGGGCGAGCTGCGCGCCGACGGCACCCGCTGGGTGGCCTCGGGCGGCCTCGAGCCCGCCACCAGCTACCGGGTGCGCGCCACGGCGCGCAACGGTGACGGCAAGGAGGTCCGGAGCGTCTCGACGTTCACGACCCAGTCGCTGAGCCTCGACCAGCAGACCTATGCCTCGATCGCGCCCCTTCAGGGCGAGACGGTCGGCGTCGGCATGCCCGTCATCGTCACCTTCGACCTCCCGGTCACCGACCAGGCGAGCTTCGAGAAGCACATGACGGTCACCTCCACGCCCGCACAGCCGGGCTCCTGGTACTGGGTCAGCAGCAAGGAGGCGCACTGGCGCCCCGAGTCCTACTGGCAGGCCGGGACCAAGGTCAGCGTCGACGTCGGCGTCAACGGCGTGAGCGCGGGCGGCGGCATCTACGGTCAGGAGGACCGCAGGGTCGACTTCGAGATCGGGGCCGCCCACGTCTACAAGGTCAACGCGCGCACCCACCAGATGAAGGTCCTCGAGAACGGCAAGCTGCTGCGCACCTTGCCGATCACGACCGGCAAGGCCGGCTTCACCACCCGCTCCGGCGTCAAGGTCATCATGGAGAAGTACGCCCAGAAGCGGATGAACTCCGAGACCGTCGGCATCGCCCGCGGTTCCGCGGAGGCCTACGACATCGACGACGTGAAGTGGGCCATGCGGCTGACCAGCTCCGGCGAGTTCATCCACGCTGCTCCCTGGTCGGTCGGCTCCCAGGGCCACGCCAACGTCTCCCACGGCTGCACCGGCATGAGCACCGACAACGCGGCCTGGCTCTACTCCATGACCCGTCGCGGCGACGTCGTCGAGTACGTCGGCACCGATCGCCCGATGGAGCCCGGCAACGGCTGGGGCGACTGGAACGTCTCCTGGAACGACTACGTCGCCGGATCCGCCCTGAGCTGACGGTCGGCCCCGGAGGACGTCCGTGAGGATCGCCATCGCCTACGACTGCCTCTACCCGTGGACCCTCGGGGGTGGTGAGCGGCAGTACAGAGCGTTCGCTGAGGAGTTCGCGGCGCAGGGACACTCGGTGAGCTACCTGACGCGGCAGCAGTGGGACGGCCCGGTGCCCACGGTCCCCGGCATCGAGGTCGTTGCGGTCGCGGGCCGGGCCCGGCTGCATGACCGCTCCGGTGCTCGTCGAGCGGGCCCTGCGCTCGGCTTCGCGGCCCGGCTGTGCCTCCACCTGGTGCGCCATCGCCGACGGTACGACGCCGTCGTGGTGAGCGCCCTGCCGGCGACCAACGTGCCGGCCGCGCGCCTGGCCCTTCTCGGCTCCCCGGTCGTGCTGGTGAGCGACTGGCTCGAGGTGTGGACGCCCGAGCGCTGGCGCGCCTACAGCGGTCCGGTGATGGGCCGGGTGGCCTGGGCTCTCCAACGGCTGGCCGCGCGATTGTCGCCGTCAGCCACGTGTCACTCGGCGCTGAGCGCGGACCGCTTGAGCCGGAGCGGCCTCAGGTCCCTCCCGCTGCGCAGTCCGGGACTGGTGTTCCCCGAGGACCACGGTGCGGCGGCCGTCGTGCCACCCGCGACTCCACATGTGGTCTACGTCGGTCGCCACATCCAGGACAAGCGCGTCGAGGCACTGCCTGCTGCGATCGCCGCCGCGCGCGCCGTCCTGCCGGACCTGACGGCGACGATCTACGGGGACGGTCCGACCCGGGAGCACGTCCGCAGCGAGGTGGAGCGCCTCGGTCTGCGCGACGTGGTCGACCTTCCGGGCTTCGTCGACCGTTCCGTGCTGGACGCAGGTCTGCGGACGGCATCGGTGCTGGTCAATCCCTCGGAGCGAGAGGGCTACGGCCTGGTGGTCGTGGAGGCTGCCGCTGCGGGAACTCCCGTGGTGGTGGTCGACGGGCCGGACAACGCGTCCGTCGAGCTCGTCGTGCCGGGGCGCAACGGTGCGGTCGCCCGCTCGACAGCGGCGGACGACCTGGCCGAGGCGATCCTCTCCGTGGTCGACGGCGGCTCGGCGCTGCGCAGCAGTGCCCGCGCCTGGTACGACGACCACGCCCGAGCCGGTTCGGTCGCCGTCACCGCCCGGGGCGTCCTGGAGCTGATCGAGGCGCGGGCGGCCGGCCGATGACGACGGAGTCGCTCCGCGTGGCGGTCGAGCTGGTCTACTTCACCGGTCGGAAGGGCGGCACCGAGAGCTACGCGCGTGAGCTGTTCCCCGTGCTCGCCGAGCAGCCGGGGGTGGAGCTGGTCGGGATCGCTGGACGCGAGCTCCGGGGGAGCCGTGGCCGGTGGTTCCCGGGCGAGCTGGTGCACCTTCCGGTCTCAGGGGAGAACCGCCTGCAATGGGCGGCTGCCGTCGCCCTCGCGGTCGGCCCACGCGCCCGTCTCCTGGGTGCCGACCTGCTGCACTGCCCGGCAAACTTCGGACCCGCCTTCCGTGCCCTGCCGACCGTGGTCACGGTTCACGACCTGCTGCCGCTCAAGCATCCGGAGTGGGTCCCCGGCGGTCGGTCCGAGGGGGTGCGGCGCCTGCAGCTGCGGACCATCGCGGCGGCCGACCGGCTGCTCGCGGACAGCGCCGCGACAGCGTCGGACATCACGGCCCTGACCGGTCGTGCGCCCGGCGACGTCGACATCGCACCCCTGGGTGCACCGGCAGTGCGGGCGGCAGGGCCCAGGACCGCCGCCCGGCCGTTCGTGCTGACCGGTGGGAACCGGATGCCCCACAAGAACTTCCCGCGCCTGGTCGAGGCGTGGTCCCTCATCCCCGCGGCCGAGCGGCCGCTCCTCGTCGTCACCGGAAGTCACGGAGCAGATCCGCTGCGCGTCGAGGTCGAACGGCTCGGGCTGCAGCGCGACGTGGAGCTCCGTGGCTGGATCGACGCCGCTGAGCTCGCCGAGCTCTACGCCTCGGCCAGCTGCTACGTCTTCCCGACGCTGTTCGAGGGCTTCGGCCTGCCGGTCCTGGAGGCCATGGCCTCCGGGTGCCCGGTGGTGGGCTCCGACGTCGCGGTGCTTCGGGAGGTGGGTGGCGAGGCGATGGCCCGGTTCGACCCGTGGTCGGCTCCGGCGATCGCCGCAGCGGTACGCCGAGTGGTGGCCGATCCGGGGCTCCGCGACAGGCTCCGGCGTGCCGGCCTGGAGCGTGCCGCGAGCATGACGTGGGACCGCACCGCGAGGCTCACGCTCGGCGCCTACCGCAGGCTGGCCGGCCACTAGACTCCCGCGCGTGGGCTATCACGAGTGGCATGCGCGTCCGGGCTACTACCGCGACGTCGTGCGCCATTTCGAGCCGGGCAGCCGACTGCTCGACGTCGGCTGCGGCACCGGTTGGCTGTCCGAGGACTTTCCGGCCTACGTCGGCCTCGACCACGTCCCCGCAGCGGTCGATGCTGCGCGGGCGCGCGGGGTCGACGTACGCCTGGCCGACCTGGAGCAGCCACTGCCGCTGCCCGACGAGGACTTCGACGGCGTCGTCCTCAAGGACGTCCTCGAGCACCTGCTGGATCCTGCGGGCGTGGTGGCCGAGTCCTTCCGCGTGCTGCGACCCGGTGGGCTGGTCTTCGCGTCCTCACCCGATGCGCAGCGCTGGGCCTGGCACGACTACACCCACCGCCGGCCGTGGACGCGCACCTCGATGCGCAGGATCTTCGCCGACCACGGTTTCGAGGTCGTCCGGGTGTCCTACGAGAGCGTGGCGCCCGGCACGGGGATCGTGTCGGGGTGGTTCCCGCGCAAGAGACGGCCGAGGGTGCTGGCACTCCTGACCTGGTTGCCGGGCTGGCGCCGCAACGTGTGGATCCTGGCGCGCCGACCGCTCGCTTGACCCGTCAGCTCTCCACGTCCACCGTGGCAGGTGCCGCGACCTCCGAGAGCGCCTGTGCGCGTGCGATCTGAGCGATGCGACGCTCCATCTCGCGCATCCGCAGGCTCTGGACGATCGTGGTGAACACGAAGACCACGACGAGCACGTAGAGGATCAGGTTGGGTCCCTCGCGCACGCCGACGACGTGTGCAGCATCGGTGACGAGCCCCGGGGCGATGACGCTCGCTGCCGCCCCGGCGGCGACGAGGAACCCGGCGATGCGCATGATCGCCAACCGGCTGCCCGACGGGCGGGTCCGCAGCAGCCACACGACGGCCAGCACGATGCTGGCCAGCAGGAAGACCCGGATGATCACGCGGGTGCTCCGAGCCGGTCGGTGGCGAGGTCGTAGAGGATGTTCAGCGCGTTGAGGTTCGACTGACCCTTGCTGCGTGAGTAGTCCGAGTAGCACATCGTGACCGGGTGCTCGCGCCAGGAGAGCGAGGCGCTGACGATCCGGGACTCGATCTCGGAGGCGTGGGCCATGCCGCGCTGGCGCAGGTTCATCGCTGCGACCGCACGGCGGTTGAGGACCCGCAGGCCGTTGTGGGTGTCCGTCAGCCTGATGCCCGTCAGCGTTCGCGAGAACCGGAGCGCGGCTGCCATGAGCATCCGACGTGCGAGTGGCTGTCCCTCGGTCCGTCCCAGGTTGCGGGAGCCCAGGACGATGTCCACCCCGGTCGCGTCGGCGAGGTCGACCATCGTAACGGCGTCGGCCACGAGGTACTGACCGTCGGCGTCGAACGTGACGACGTGGGTGGCGTCCGTGTGGCGCATCACGAAGTCGAAGCCCGTCTGCAGCGCCGCACCCTGCCCGAGGTTGACCGGGTGGCGAAGGACGGTCGCGCCGGCGTGGCGGGCGACGCTCGACGAGGCGTCTCGCGAGCCGTCGTCCACGCACACGACGTGGGGGAACACCTCGCGGAGCGCGGTGACCACCGCGCCCACCATCGCGGCCTCGTTGTACATCGGCACGACGACGACGGTGCGGTCGCTGGCGGGGGACGGGCTCACGACGTCGAGGTTAGTGACGACGGTGCCGCCGCGACATCCGTCCCGGCCAAGTCTGGCCGACAGTCCGCGGACCGCTAGCCCGTTCTGACTAGGCCGCGCGGCGACTGCTCCGCGTCGACGCGGGCCTGTGCCACCGTGCGGCGAGGTAGGCCGCGCCTGCCCCCACGCCGAGGATCAGGAGGAAGGCGGGTGCGTTCTCACGCAGGGCGTCGAGCGCGAGGCTGTAGCGCCACGCGGAGCCGTCGCCGTCCCCGTCCGTCGAGGCCGCACCGAACAGCACCCCGATCGAGAGCAAGCCCACCTGGAGCCCGACGAGGACGGCTGCTGCCGTCCGGGCGCGGCGACCCATCCGTGCCGCGGCGAGAGCGAGGAGCGGGAAGCACGCGCACAGCGTCTCGAGCGGGAGGCGGTAGCCCCAGAACCCGGTGCCGCCCTGGAACGGGTTGAGGTACACCTGGATGAGGAGGTACACGATCCCGCCTGCCGAGAGCGCGCGCACCCAGTCGGGCGCTGCCCGCCACGCGCCACGAAGGAACGGCACGAGGAGCAAGAGGCACGGTGTCCAGACCAGGATGCCGACACCGGGGGAGACGAGGACCCCGGCCAGGTCACCGGCACGCTCGGGCCAGCTCCGTGAGGCCGGCCACGCCCCGAGCGTGCTCGAGGAGTACCCCGTCGTGGGGCTCCAGCTCCCGTACAGCCACTGCCCCCACGCCGAGCTCGCCGCGAGGAAGGGGAGGCTGCCGCCGGCGACGCGGAGCGCGATGCCCGGTCGGCGCCGAGCGAGGGCCACGCCGACACCGACGGCGGCGACGGCCACCGCCAGGTGGAGACGACCGACGAGAGCGACGCCGCCCAGGACGCCGACGAGCCACCAACGCTCCCGGGAGGCCGCCCAGGCCATGCCCGCGATGCCCAGGACACCCACGGAGTGAGGCCAGAGGTCGTTGCCGGCGATGCTCCACAGCGGCGTGCCGACCGCGAGGGCGGCGGTGCAGGCGAGGGCCGCCCGGTGACCGACCAGCTTCGCCGTCGCCAGGAGGAGGAGTGTGGCTGCTGCCGCGACCAGCAGCGCCGCCGTGAGAGAGCCGGGGACGTCGGAGAAGCTGCCCGTGCCGTCCCCGGAGAGCAACGCTGCGATCGCGTACGCCGGGACCCCGGCGAGGACCGGTCCGGGACTGCGCGCCACCACACGGTGCCCGTTGTCGGGGTTCGTCGCCGTCCACAGGCCGCTGCTCTCGACGCCATCGACTCCCGGCCACGGCGGCAGCTGGTCGGGGGAGACCTCGTCGATCCAGGGCGTTCCGGTCGTGGCGAGGCGCCAGGCGCCGAGGTCGGCCGACCACACGTCGCCGGTGATCGGCGGGTGCAACGTGCCCAGGCTGCAGAGCAGGAACACAGCGACCCCGAACACCGCGATCACGCGGTGCCGGGGCCGGCTGTGGTCGTGCTGGTTGCTCAGTGCTCTGCCGGACCGTGCCGGTTGGGGCCGGCGGCGATCTGCGACTCGAGCTCGTGGAGCTCGTGCTCCGCGTGGTGCTGCGCCTCGTGGATCTCCTCGGCCGTGGGCTTTTGGACGTTGTCCGCGAAGAACACTGTGGCCAGCTTGGCCCGCAGCTTGCGCAGGCGTGCGCTGCGACCGGTGGCACCCGAGGCGTCGATCTCCTCGACGGTCTCCGGCGTCGGGTCGTCGTCGCGGGCCGTGAGCGTGTAGGCCTTGCCCACGGGGAGGGGCAGGTGCTTCTCGGCGTACGCGCCCTCGGGGGAGCGGACCAGGACACCGGTCTCGTAGCCGTGGAGCAGCTTGCCCTCGTCGTGACGCTGGAGCGAGATGCACCAGCGGCGCGTGATGATGAAGGCGATGACCGGTCCGAGGAACACCGCGGCCCGCATGAAGTACGTGATCTCGTTGATGCTCAGGTGCATCTTGATCGCGATGATGTCGTTGCCGCCTGCGGCCCAGGACAGGCCGTAGAAGGTCATCAGCGCGACCATGATCGCGGTGCGGGTCGGAGCGTTGCGCGGACGCTGGAGCAGGTGGTGCTCCCGCTTGTCGCCGGTGATCCAGGCCTCCAGGAACGGCAGCGCCATGAGGATCATCAGCATGAGCGGCGGCATCACGAGGATCGGGAGCATCACGTTCCAGGACAGGGTGATGCCCCAGATGTGCGTCTCCCAGGCCGGGATGATGCGCAGCAGTCCGTCGGGCCAGCCCATGTACCAGTCGGGCTGCGAGCCCGCGGTCACCTTCGACGGGTCGTAGGGGCCGAACTTCCAGACCGGGTTGAGCGAGAACAGGCCACCCAGCAGGGTGATCACGCCGAACACGATGAAGAAGAAGCCACCGGCCTTGGCCGCGTAGACGGGGAGCATCGGGTAGCCGACGACGTTCTGCTCGGTCCGGCCGGGCCCGGGCCACTGCGTGTGCTTGTGGTAGACGAGCAGCAGCATGTGCGCCGCGACCAGGGCCAGCAGGATGCCGGGGATGAGCAGGATGTGCATGGCGTAGAAGCGCGGGATGATCGAGTCACCCGGGAACTCGCCGCCGAACAGGAAGAACGACATGTAGGAGCCGACCACGGGGGAGGCCTTCATGAAGCCGTCCGCGGCCCGGACGCCGGTGCCGGAGAGCAGGTCGTCGGGGAGCGAGTAGCCGGTGAAGCCCTCGATCGTGCCGAGCAGCAGCAGCAGGCAGCCGATGACCCAGTTGAGCTCGCGCGGCTTGCGGAAGGCGCCCGTGAAGTAGACGCGCATCATGTGGATCATCATCGAGGCGATGAAGATCATGGCGGCCCAGTGGTGCATCTGCCGCATGAGCACGCCGCCACGCACGTCGAACGAGATGTGCATCGTCGAGGCGAAGGCCGACGACACGTGCTGGCCGCGCAGCGGGTCGTAGGCGCCGTCGTACTGGACCTCGGTCATGCTCGGGTCGAACCACAGCGTCAGGAAGACACCGGTCAGCAGCAGGACGACGAAGCTCCACAGGGCGATCTCGCCCAGCATGAACGACCAGTGGTCCGGAAAGACCTTGCGGATGTTCTTCTTCATCGCCGTGCCGAGGCCCAGGCGCTCGTCGGCCCAGTTGGCGATGGCGCCGGCAGCCTTGCCACCCTTGGTGGTGGCGGGCGTCGTGCCGTTGGTCGTGGCGACCTTGCTCATGTCACCAACGGTCATAGTAGTCACGCTCCCAGAAGCTCGGGCCGACGGGCTCGTCGAAGTCCCTCTGCGCGACCAGGTAGCCCTCGTCGTCGACGGCGATCGGCAGCTGCGGCAGCGGACGGCCGGCGGGGCCGAACACCACCTTGCCGGAGTCGGCGAGGTCGAAGGTGGACTGGTGGCAGGGGCACAGCAGGTGGTGGGTCGTCCGCTCGTTCAGCGAGATCGGGCAGCCGACGTGGGTGCAGATCTTGGAGTAGGCAACGATGCCGTTGACGCTCCAGTTCTCCCGGCTCTTGCCCTGGGCGTCCTTGCCCGGCTTGATGTCGCCCGGGTTCATCCGCAGCAGGACCAGCGACGCCTTGGACTTGATGACCTGGGCGTTCACGCCCTCGACCTCGGTCGGGTCCATGTCGTAGCGCTCCGGGTTGTGGAGGGCGTCGGGCTGGCAGTTGACCAGGTCGCCGATCTCCAGGTCCGAGGCCAGGATCGGGGTCCAGATGCCGTCGCGCACGATGCGCATCGGCTTCTCCTTGGTCCCGCTGCCCCAGATCGTGTGGTACAGCTTGTCGCCCGGCAGGGGACCCAGGTCGCGCAGCAGCACGACGGCCGGGAGGCCGAGCAGGCCGACCGCACCGAGCAGGGAGTTGCGGATCAGCGGCCGGCGGCCGATGCCCGACTCCGCGATGCCGTCGTTGAGCGCCTGGACGGCGACCTCGCGGTCCTCGTCGGCGGACTTCGCCGGGTGACGCAGCTCGACCATCTCGTGGTCGGCCATGAGCTTGCGGGCCCAGTGGATGATGCCGACGCCGATGAACAGCAGCGCGAGGCCCAGGCAGACGCCCAGGGCGATCGTCGAGGCGCCCTTGTTGCCGATCAGGGTCCAGTCGTCACCCACGTCGAGGGTGAAGTACGAGACCAGGAAGCCGATCGTCGCGAGCGCGGAGAGGCCGAACAGCGTGGCCACCTGGCGCTCGGCGCGCTTCTCCTTGGCGGGGTCGACGTCCGTCGGCCGCCACTGGTGCTCCGGCAGGCCCGGGTCCGCGATCGGAATCGCGAGCTCGCCCCCGCTCGGGTCGGAGTGGGTGTCGTGTGCGTCGGTCACGCTGCCGCCTCGTCCTTCTTCTTGCTCGAGCGGGTGGTGTGGGCCGCGATCCAGACGGCGAAGCCGACCAGGACGCCGATGCCAACGATCCACGCGATGATTCCCTCACTCACCGGACCCAGGCCGCCCAGCGTGAAGCCGCTGTAGCTCGGGGCCTTGTCCAGCTCGTTGAGGTAGGCGATGACGGCCTTCTTGTCCTCGGGCGGGATGTTGCCGTCGGAGAAGGTGTCCATCGACTGGGGGCCGGTCAGCATCGCCTCGTAGATGTGCTTCGAGTCGACGCCACGGATCTTGGGCGCGAAGCCGCCGCGCGGCATGGCGCCGCCGGAGCCCTCGAAGTTGTGGCACGCCGTGCAGTTGGCGAGGAAGATCTGGCCGCCGCGGACGACGAGCGCCTCGATCTCCTTCTGGCTCATGCCCTCGGTGGAGTAGAGCTCCTTGTCGGGGACGGCGGGGCCGGTGCCGAGCGAGGCGACGTACGCCGCGAGGGCAGCCGTCTCCTCCTTGGTGTAGACGACCTCCTTGCGGGGCGCCTGGACGCCGGGCTGGGCCATCGGCATGCGGCCGGTGCCGACCTGGAAGTCGACGGCCGCGGCGCCCACGTCGGTCAGGGCTGGACCGTACTGCGAGCCGCCCTGGGTGAGGACGCCCTCGCCGTTCTGGCCGTGGCAGAAGGCGCAGCCGACCAGGAAGAGCTCACGCCCCTCCTTGACCAGTGCCGCCTCGTCCTGGCTGGTGTCGGCCTGGGCCGGCGCGAGCGCTGCGTAGAGGCCACCTGTCAGCAGGAGGCCGCAGACGAGCACCAGGAGTCCGGCGATCGGACCGCGGCGGTGCCGCGAGAGTCGACCGGCGGAACGGTTCAGAAGGCGCACATTCAGTCCTTGTCAGTCCGGAGGATCCAACAGCTCTTCGTCATCGGGGTGCCCCGTGTCACTTGATCAGGTAGATCGTCGCGAACAGGCCGATCCACACGACGTCGACGAAGTGCCAGTAGTACGAGACGACGATCGCGCTGACCGCCTGCTCGTGCGTGAAGCGCCTGGCGACGTACGTGCGGCCGAGGACGAAGAGGAAGGCGATGAGACCGCCGGTCACGTGGATGCCGTGGAAGCCGGTGGTCAGGTAGAACATCGTGCCGTAGGCGTCGTGGGGGATCGTGACGCCCTCGTGGACGAGCTCGGCGTACTCGAGCGCCTGGCCGCCGACGAAGATGGCGCCCATGACGTAGGTCAGGATGAACCACTCGCGCAGGCCCCACTTGCCGACCTGGAGCAGCGAGCCGGCGCGCGAGACCTGGCCGCGCTCGGCCGCGAAGACACCCAGCTGGCAGGTGAACGACGACAGCACGAGGATCGTGGTGTTGATCGACGCGAACGGCACGTTCAGCAGCTGCGTGTTCTCCGACCACATCTCGGGCGAGACCGAGCGGATCGTGAAGTACGACGCGAAGAGCGCCGCGAAGAACATGAGCTCGCTGGACAGCCAGATGATCGTGCCGACCGCGACCATGCTGGGTCGGTCGTGCTGGCCGTGCAGGCGCGAGGCCGGGAGAGTTGCCGAAGCTGAGATCGCCACGGGCGCCATTATGGCGGTATCGGATCCCAACGGCATCCCGACCCCCCGTTCTGGGCGTTCACCACCCACGACCTACGCTCGAACGGGTCCCGAAACCGGGATCGATCGGCGGAGGGGTGACGGGTGGGACTGGTGGTGTCCGCGGGCGGTGCGGGGGTCGAGGACCTGCCGCCGTTCGACGCCGGGGCGTTGCTCTCCCAGTGGGGCATCGCGCCGCTGCCGCTGATCATCACCGCGTGGGCCACGGGCCTGTACGTCGTGGGGGTGCTGACCCTGCGCCGGCGCGGGGACAGCTGGCCGGTCGGTCGCTCGATCGCCTGGGGCGTCGGCATGCTCGCGTTCTACCTCGCCACGTCGTCCGGACTGGCGGCGTACGACACCGTCCTGGTCAGCGTCCACATGGTCCAGCACATGGTGCTGTCGATGGTGGTGCCGCTCTCGCTGGCGCTCGGCGCGCCGGTGACGCTCGCCCTGCGCACACTGCCGCGCCGGCCGCGGGGCTGGCTGCTCACGCTGCTGCACTCCCGGCTGGCCAAGGTGCTCGGCTTCCCGCCGCTGACCTTCGGCCTCTACGTCATCTCGCCGTGGGCGCTGTACTTCTCGGGTTGGTACGAGGCGTCGCTGCGCTCGACCTACGTCCACGAGATGATGCACGTGCACCTGGTCGTCGTGGGTGCGCTCTTCTTCTGGCCGATCGTCGGGGTCGACCCGCTGCCCGGCCGCGTGGCGCACCCGTTCCGCGTGCTGCTGACGGTGATGACGCTGCCCTTCCACGCCTTCCTCGGTGTCACGATCATGGGACAGAAGACGCTGCTGGGCGGCGACTGGTACCCGTCGCTGCACGACGGGCCGCTCGGCGCGTGGCTCCCGGACCCGTACGACGACCAGAAGCTCGCCGGCGGCATCCTGTGGGGTGCAGGCGACCTCGTCGGCCTGGTCTTCTTCGTGGTGCTGTTCGCGCAGTGGGTGCGCTCGTCGATGAAGGAGGCGGAGCGGGAGGACCGGCGGCTCGACCGCCTCGAGCGGCAGGGGCAACGCGCCGCGAGCGAGGTCACCCCCGCGGACCCGGCGCCGTCCGAGTAGCATCGCGCGGGTGACGTCCCCCAAGACCCTGAAGGTGCTCGTCTACAGCGACGACGTGCACACCCGTGAGCAGGTCATCCTGGCGCTGGGACGCCGTCCCCACCCGGACCTGCCGGAGCTGGAGTACGTCGAGGTCGCCACCGAGCCCGTGGTCATCCAGAACATGGACGCCGGTGGCCTGGCCCTCGCGATCCTCGACGGCGAGGCGGTCCCGGCCGGGGGGATGGGCATCGCCAAGCAGCTCAAGGACGAGATCCTCGACTGCCCGCCGCTCGTGGTGCTGACCGGGCGGCCGCAGGACGCGTGGCTGGCGACCTGGTCGCGCGCCGACGCCGCCGTGCCGCACCCGCTCGACCCGATCCAGCTCGCGGAGGCCGTGGTCTCGCTGCTGCGGGCCCGCGTCCCGGCCTGACGTGGCGACCTGGCCCGACGTCCTCGGCGCCCTCGTGGCCGGGGAGGACCTGACGCCTGCCCAGTCCGCGTGGGCGATGGGGCAGATCCTCGCCGGTGAGGCGACCCCCGCGCAGATCGCCGGCTTCGTGGTCGCACTGCGGGCCAAGGGGGAGTCGATCGACGAGCTCACCGGTCTCGTCGACGCGATGTACGAGGTGATGACCCCGATCTCCGTCCCCGGGCGGCTGCTCGACGTGGTCGGCACCGGCGGTGACCGCTCCTTCTCGGTCAACATCTCGACCATGTCCGCGATCGTCGCTGCCGGTGCCGGCGCGCGCGTGGTCAAGCACGGCAACCGGTCGGCGTCCTCGCAGGCCGGCACGGCCGACGTCCTCGAGGCCCTCGGTGTCCGGCTCGACCTGCCGGTCGCCCGGGTCGCCGAGGTCGTCGACGAGGCGGGGATCACGTTCTGCTTCGCCGCCGCCTTCCACCCGGCGATGCGGCACGCCGCGGTCCCGCGCAGGGAGCTCGGCATCGGCACGGCGTTCAACGCGCTCGGCCCGCTGTCCAACCCGACCCGACCGGGCGCCCAGGCGATCGGGTGTGCCGACGTGAGGCTGGCCCCGGTCATGGCCGGTGTGTTCGCGCGCCGCGGTGTCGACGCGTGGGTGTTCCGCGGTGACGACGGGCTCGACGAGCTCACCACGACGACCACCTCGCGGCTGTGGCAGGTCCACGGCGGCGAGGTCGCCGAGGTCACCGTCGACCCGACGGCCTTCGGGATCGCACGCGCGAGCGCCGAGGACCTGCGCGGTGGTGACGCCCAGCACAACGCGGGCGTGGTGCGTGAGCTGCTCGACGGCAAGACCGGTCCGGTGCGCGACGCGGTGCTGCTCAACGCGGGTGCCGCTCTGGCCGTCTACGACGCCCCCGGTGCGCCGTACGACGAGGTGCTGGCGGCGGGCATCGCTCGCGCCGGTGAGGCGATCGACTCCGGCGCCGCGCGCGGCACGCTCGACCGCTGGGTCGCGGCAGCCGGTCGCTGACGCGGGCTCAGCTCGCCGGGGGAGCGAGCAGCACCAGCTCCTCGGTGCGCTGCTCCACGCTCCACCCGTCGCGCTCGAGCGCATAGGCGAGGGGTGCGTCGTTCGGCAGCAGGGCGGCCCCGGGAGCGAGGGCGGCCAGGGTGCGGTCCCATCCGGGCTCGAGGTGGTCGAGGTCGGCGTACCGCTCGAGCTCGGCGTCGGTGTAGACGTCGCCGTAGCCGTGGAGGGGTATGTCGAGGCCGGGGTCGAGCCGGAGCAGCACACCGCCCACGGGCCAGTCGGTCAGCACCCTGGTGCCCGCAGGCAGCGCGTCGAGCCGGGCGGTGAACGGCCGGACCCGGTCGGCCGAGTCGTCGACGAGGCCCTGGTTCGGCGCCACGGCGATGACCACCGCGGCGAGGCCGAGCGCCACCGCCAGCTCGGTCCGGGCGACCGGCCGGTGGGCGCTCCAGCGGCTCAGCCCGGGTGCGACGACCGCTGCCAGGGTCACCAGCGCCAGGGGCACCGTGCGGTCTGAGTAGAGGGCGAACGCGCCGCCCATCGCGAGCAGGCCGAGGTCGTACGGCCGCACGTCGGTGCGCCGGACCAGGAGGAGCACGGCGGCCGCGGCGAGCACGGTCACGGGCGCGGCAGCGACGGTGATCAGCTCCGGAGCCGCCCACTCGGCGAAGTAGTCGGCGCGGGAGTTGACGAGCAGGACGGCCGTCAGCAGGCGCGGACCGACCGGCGTCACGAGTGCGGCGAGGAGCATGCCGGCGGGGACGGCCAGCAGGGCAAGGGCCCCGGTCCGGCGCGGCCGCCGCTCGACGACCACCAGGACCGCCAGCAGCCCACAGGCCGCCACGCCGATGAGCCACATCCCGTGGCAGGTCGCCCACAGCCAGCCGAGGGGGATCAGTGCCCAGGGAGGTCGACCCGTGGTGCGGGCGCCGTCCCACGCGGCCAGCACCGCCACGAGGAAGAGGTAGCTGAGCAGCTGAGGGCGCAAGGACAGGCTGGGCAGGCACCCGAGGACGACCACCACCGTGAGGGTGATCGCGATCCCCGGGCCGGCGTGGCGGCGCAGCAACAGGTAGGTCGCCGCGACGAAGGCGACCACGACGGCCGCAAAGGCCAGCACCAGTCCCGTGGTACCGGAGGAGTCGTCGATCCGCGCGAGCGCGACCTGGGACAGCCACTGCGTCGGGACCCAGTCGTTGGTGGAGGCCGAGCTGAGCTGACCGGGGTGCGCGATCGACCAGTCGCGCCGGAACTCCTCGCCGAAGCGGAGGTGGAAGTAGGTGTCGAACGCGCGCAGCGGACGCCGCACGAGCGCGGTCAGGAGCGCGGTCAGGAGCAGCGCCACGAGCGGGGCGTAGGCGCGGGCGAGCAGGGGGAACCGGGGCTCGCCCTGTGCTCGTTCGGTCATCCTCAGTCGAGACCGAGCGAGAACGCCGCCTCGAGGTCGTGGCGGGAGTAGGCGCGGTAGGCGATGTGGGTCTCGGTGTCCACGACGCCCTCGACCTTGTTGAGCCGGTCGGCGACCACCGCTGCGATGTCGTCGTGGGAGCTGACCCGGACCAGCGCGATCAGGTCGATCTGGCCGGTCACGGAGTAGACCTCGCTCACGCCCTCGAGCGCCGCGATCGCCTCGGCGACCTCCGGGATCCGCGCGGTCTCGGCCTGGACGAAGACGATGGCGGTGATCATGCGCCCACAGTAGTGGTGAGCAGCGTCGTCGCGTGGCGACCCGCGCCCTGCACCGGGCAGGCCCACTCGCCGACCACCTCGACCAGCCGCACGCCGGGGGACTCCAGCCAGCGCAGGATGCGCTCGGACTCCTCGGCTGTCGCGGCGGGGGTCGGGCCGATCGTGGGCAGCACGGTCTCGGCCGAGGCGCGCAGGCCCTCGACGTACGCGACCGCGTCGGCGCCGGCCGGGATCACGCCGGCGGCAGCCAGACGCCCGTGGCGCACGACGTGGACGGCCCAGCGGCCGTCGTCCTCGCGGCGGGCGGCGACCACCTCGGGGCAGCCGGTCAGCGCGGTCAGTCGCTGGGTGCGGGCCGCAGCACGGACGAAGTCGGCGAGCCGGTCGCGGTGGTGGGCGGCCTCCTCGAAGCGCTCCTGCTCGGCCAGGGCCGACATCCGCGCGTGCACCAGGTCGACGACGTCGTCGGGTCGGGTGAGCAGGGTGTCCCTGAGCTGGCGCACGACGGCCGCGTAGGTCTGCGGGTCGACGCTGCCGTCGCAGGGGGCCAGGCAGCGCTCCATCTCGGCCAGGACGCAGGCAGTGCGCTGCGGTCGGTGGCCGAAGCGGTCGTTGCACTGGCGGATCGGGAACACCTCGTGCAGCGCGGCGAGGGAGCTCTCCGCGGCCGCCCGCGAGGAGAACGGCCCGAGGTAGTCGGCGTCGTCGTCGAGGACCCGCTTGACCAGGGAGAGCCGTGGCCACGGCTCCCGGGTCAGCTTGAGCCAGGTGACCTTCTCTGGATGGCGGGAGCGACGGTTGTAGGGCGGCTTGTGCTCGGCGATCAGGCGCAGCTCGCGCACCGACGCCTCCAGCGGTGTGGCGCACTCGACGCCGCTCACCGAGGACGCGATCTGGACCATCTCGCCGATCCGGGTGCGCTTCTCCGAGGCGGTGAAGTAGCTGCGGACCCGGCGCCGCAAGTCGCGGGACGTGCCGATGTAGAGGACCCGCGCGCTGTCGTCGCGGAACAGGTAGACGCCGGGAGCGTGCGGCAGGTGCTCGGCGAGGTGGCGCTTGCGGCGCGCGGCGCTCGCGACCTTGCTGGAGTAGCCCTGCAGCTCCTCGAGCGTCTGCACCCCGAGCCCACCGAGGCGCTCCATCAGCCCGTGCAGCACGTCGACGGTGGCACGGGCGTCGGCGAGTGCCCGGTGGTTGGGGGTGGTGCCCGCTCGGAAGACCCGGGCCAGCGAGGAGAGCTTGTGGTTGGGCGCCTCGTCGCGGCCGACCACGTGGCGGGCCAGCTTGACGGTGTCGAGCACCTCGAAGTCGGGCCACGCGATGTCCTGCTCGCGCGCGAAGTGACGCAGGAAGCCCACGTCGAACCGGGCGTTGTGGGCGACCAGGACGGACCCCGCGGCGAACTCGAGGAAGGCCGGCAGCGCCGCGCCGATCGGCGGTGCGTCGGCGACCATGCCGTTGGTGATCCCGGTGAGCACGGCGATGAACGCCGGGATCGAGGTGTGCGGGTTGACCAGCGTCTGGAACTCGCCCAGCACCTCACCGCCGCGGACCTTGACCGCGCCGATCTCGGTGATCATGTCGCCGTCGGCGACCGAGCCGCCGGTGGTCTCGAGGTCGACGACGCAGAAGGTGACGTCGTGGAGGGGGCGGCCGAGCTCGTCGAAGCTGCGCTGCGCATCCCACCGGGGCGTGAGAGGTGCTGCGGTCATGGGAGCGACGGTAGGCGCCACCTCCGACGCATTCGGGGAGGTGGTGGACATGTGTCGCGACGCTGACCGGGCCTCGACGCGCTGCCGCTGCCTCGTTCCCCGGCAGCGACGGTTGCCCAACCCGTCCCGGCCCGCGCCGCTCGCTCGTTCCTCGCGACCGGCTGCCGGGTTGTGTCGGGGGTCCCTGCGAGCCTCGCAGGCATGACGAGGATCGACTGCGACACCTGTGTGGTGCGAGGCCTGGCCTGCCACGACTGCGTGGTGACGGTGCTGCTCGGGCCACCGCCCGAGCTGGTGATCGGCGACGACGAGATGGCTGCCCTCGAGGCGTTGGCCGACGGAGGGCTGGTGCCACCGCTGCGGCTGGTCCAGCCGGTCGACGGCCCCCAGGTCGAGTCCGCCTGACCCGACCCCGCCGTGGCCGGAGGGGCTGGTGTGACCCACGTGACAGTTGTTGCGTGCAATCATCCACAACACGCGCCGGACCGGTTTGGTGGCGCCGGGAGCCGCGACTAGGCTGCACCCTCAGGTGTCCGAGGAAGTGGGTCGACCGACCCGCGCGGGCACCGCGCTGAGTCCGGATCCAGCTCGGGGATCCGGAGCCGGGGAACCAACCACTCTGGGGTGAATCCCGTTCGAGGCGCGAAGGTGAGGGTCCGACCGGACCATCGCCGGCGCGAGGAGTGCGGGTAGGGCGAGTCGTGCCCGAACCCGTCAGCTCACCCGGTAGGCGTACGACACCAGAGGGGACCGCCAGCTCGTGCTGAACGGCCGGACACGTACCACCGCTGCGCTCGCGGCACTCGCCGTCACCGGAGCGATCACGCTGTCGATCAGCGGCAGCCCCGCGCAGGCCGAGCCCGACATCGAGACCGTCAAGGCCCGGGTCGACCGGCTCTTCCACGAGTCCGAGCAGGCCGCCGAGCGCTACAACGACGCCGAGCTCGAGCTCGCCGAGCTCGACAGCGACCTGTCCTCCCTCGAGTCGGACCAGTCCCGTCAGGGCGACGCTCTCGCCGGTGTCCGCTCCGACGTGCGCGACTCGCTGATCCAGCAGTACCAGTCCGGCGACCTCGGTGCGACCGGCGAGCTCCTGTCCTCCGACACCCAGGGCTTCCTCGACGAGCTCTCCACCATGTCGACGGTGGAGGGGATCCAGGACTCGCTCCTCGCCGACTACGGCGACGAGCTCGAGGCCTACGACATCCGCAAGGACCAGACCGAGAAGCGCCGCTCCGACATCAAGGAGCTCAAGGCGACGCTGGCGGAGGAGAAGAAGACCGCCGACGCCAAGCTCGCCGAGGCCAAGGGCCTGCTCTCGAAGCTCGAGGACGAGCAGCGCGCCGAGTTCCTCTCGCGCAACGCCGGTCGCCCGATCGACCCGTCCACCATCCCGGCCTCGGGCCGCGCCGCCGCGGCGATCAAGTACGCCCTCGCCCAGGTCGGCGACGCCTACGTCTGGGGTGCCGCCGGTCCCAACGCGTTCGACTGCTCGGGCCTGACGATGATGGCCTACGCCCAGGCCAACGTCAGCCTGCCGCACTCCTCGCGCGCCCAGTACGGCAGCGGCACGCACGTCGCCAAGAGCGACCTGCAGCCGGGCGACCTCGTCTTCTACTACAGCCCGATCAGCCACGTCGCGATCTACCTCGGCAACGGCCTGATCGTGCACGCGGCCAACCCGGGCGCCGGCGTCAAGGTCTCCGACCTCGACGAGATGCCCTACGCCGGAGCGGTCCGGCCTGGGTGAGCCCCCGGCTCCGCCCGCTCGCGGCAGCGCTCCTGGTCGTCGCCCTCGGCGCCGGTGCGTGCTCGAAGGACGAGTACGTCGCACCGCCGCCGGCGAGGACCAGCGACGTCGCCGATCCCGCGGCAGCGGCCGACACGCTGGCCGCGCTGCAGGACGCGATCCACGACGGTGACACGTCGGCCGCTGCCGGCCTCGGCGCCGATGCACGCAGCCGCGACCTGCTGGGCGCGGTCGTCGCGAACGCCGGAGCCCTCGGCCTGACCGACGTGACCCTGCGCTACGTCACCGAGACCGGCCGCACCCGTGGCTCGGACGCCTGGGACGGACAGGTCGCCGTCACCTGGCGCATCGACGGCCACGACGCCGCCTCCGCCCGCACCGAGCTGCCCGTGTCCTTCGCCGCCCACGGTGCGTCCATCTCCGCGGTCGGGGGGCCCGGCGCCCGGCTGCCGCTGTGGTTGTCCGGTCCGCTGAGGGTCGAGCGCGCCGGTGACGTCCTCGTCGCGGTCGCCGGCGACCCGACCCGGGCTCCGGCCTACCTGACGGCGGCGCGGCGTGCGGTGGCGCAGGTGCGTGCCGTCGTCCCCGGTCGAGGTGGGCTGGTGGTCGAGGTCCCGGCCGACCCCGAGGGACTCCGGGCCACCCTCGACACCGCTCCCGGCCAGTACTCGGCGATCGCCGCCGTCACGGCTCCCGTCGACGGCTCGCAGGCCCCGGGGAGCCCGGTGCACGTGTTCCTCAACCGCAGCGTGTACGACGGCCTCGACCCCGTCGCGGCGCAGGTGGTGATGACCCACGAGGCCGTCCACGCGCTCACCGGGGCGATCGGCGCCCGTCAGGCACCGCTGTGGCTGGTCGAGGGATTCGCCGACTACGTCGCGCTGCGCGACGTCGACCTGCCGCTGACGAAGACCGCCGGGCAGGTCGCGGCGCAGGTCCGCAAGGACGGCGTACCGGAGGCGCTGCCGCCGGACAGCGAGTTCGACCCGACCGCCAGCCACCTCGGCGGTGTCTACGAGGCCGCCTGGCTGGTCTGCGTCACCCTCGCCGACCACGCCGGCGAACCGGCCCTGGTCGAGCTCTACGAGCAGGTCCGCGACAGCGGCGACCTCGCCGCCGCACTGCGGGAGCACGCCGGCTGGACCGAGCCCGAGCTCACCGCCGCATGGCAGGAGCGGCTCCGGTCGTTGCCCGGCGTGGCAGGCTGAGGACGTGGTGGTGGACGACCGGTCGGCGGTGCGCAGGGTCGCGCTGGGAACCGTCCTGGTCGGTGCGGCCGCCTTCGTCCTCGTCGCTGTCGGCCGCGTGCCGTGGCACCCCGTTCCCGGCGGCCTGCCGGACCCGGTGACCGCCTCGTCGGTCTTCACCCGGGCGCAGATCGACCGCGGTGAGCACTACGCGCTGTGGGGACGGATCTGGAGCTGGTCGCGGCTTGCCGTCTCCCTGGCGGTGGCCGCCTGGCTGGGCTTCGGCCCGGCCGGCCGGCGCTGGGCGGCCCGCCTGCGCGGCTGGTGGTGGGTCCGCGTCGTCGTCGTGGTCGCCGGCCTCACCCTCGTCGGTGAGCTGGTCACCTTGCCGTTCGGCATCGCGCTGCGCCGGCTCGGGCTCCACGAGGGCCTGGTCGCCGGAACCTGGGCCGAGTGGGGAGCCGACCAGGCCAAGGGCTACCTGGTCACCGTGATCAGCACCTCGATCGCGGTGGCGGCTCTCGTCGCGTGCACGAGGCGGCTGCCGCGGCTGTGGCCGGCGGTGGCCGCCCTGGCGGCGGCGGTCCTCGTCGTGCTCGGCTCGTTCGCCTACCCGTTGGTCGTCGAGCCCGTCTTCAACGATTTCGAGTCGCTGCCGGCGGGCCAGCTGCGCAGCGAGGTGCTGGCGCTCGCCGACGCGGAGGGCGTCCACGTCGACGACGTCCTGGTCGCCGACGCGTCGCGGCGCACGACCACGTTGAACGCCTACGTCTCGGGCTTCGGCAACAGCCGCCGGGTGGTGCTCTACGACAACCTCGTGTCCGGCACGCCCACCGACGAGACGCTCTCGGTCGTCGCCCACGAGCTGGCCCACGCGAAGTACGACGACGTCCTCACCGGGACGCTGCTCGGAGCGGCGGGAGCGGCGCTCGGCGTCGGGCTGCTGGGCTTCCTGCTGTCCGTCCCGCGCCGCGAGCGAGCCGGGGAGGGGACGGTCGGGGGCGACGAGGTGTCCGTCGTGCCGCGGGTGCTCGCGCTGGTCGCGATCGCGACCTTCCTCGCAGCGCCGGTCCAGAACGGCGTCAGCCGGCTCATCGAGACCAGGGCCGACCAGACGGCGCTGGAGGTGACCAACGCCCCCCAGGCGTTCGTCGACCTCCAGCGCCGTCTGGCACTGCGGTCCCACGCCGACCCCACACCTCCGGCGTGGTCGCAGTGGTGGTTCGGCTCCCACCCGACGGCGCTGCAGCGGATCGGGCTGGCCAACCAGTTCCAGGCTCGGGCTACGGACTGATCGCGGAGTCGAAGCTGGCGTTCGTGTTTCGGAACAGGCCGTCGACGCCCCCTCCGAAGCTCACCACGGCGAAGACGATCACCGCCGCGAGCAGCGCGACCAGCAGTCCGTACTCGACGGCGGTCGCGCCCCGCTGGCAAGGACCAGGTGGGGCTGTCGGAGTGGTCACTGTCGTCTCCCAACTAGAGGCGGCGGAAAAGGCCGCAACCGCGTCAAGGCTGCCTTGACGCGGTTGCAGACGGTGTTCGTGTTCTGGTCTCAGCCGCCGAGGCTGCTGTTGACCTTGCCGAAGGCGTCGTCGAGCTTGTTGCCGAGGAGGATGACCGCGGCGATGATGACGGCGGCGATGAGCGCGACCAGCAGGCCGTACTCAACGGCGGTCGCACCCCGCTCCTCCATCTTGGCCAGGCGGCCGTTCAGCAGGATGTTGAGGTACTGGATCATGGGGTCTCCCTGTGCACTGGTTCTTCGTGTCCCCGGGGAGTGCTTTCCCCGATGGACACCACTCTGCCGGACCAGGTCAGACGACGGATCGGGAGTTCGTCTTCTCGCTGCTAGTCACTTCGGACTAGCGATCCACGACGTGCAGGAGTCGCGTCAGCGCGCGGACGGCTGGACCGTCGAGAGCAGGCCGATCCGCATCGCGGTGACCAGCGCCTGGGCCCGGTTGGCGGCCCCCAGCTTCTGGTAGATGCGAGCGATGTGGGACTTCGTCGTCGACTCCGAGAGGTAGAGCTTGGCGCCGATCGCGGCGGCGTTGAGCCCCTCGGCGAGCAGCAGCAGGACGTCGTGCTCGCGCTCGGTCAGCGCGGTCGACTCGGCCGACTGGCGGCGCATCATGGCGCCGACGAGACCGGCGCAGACGAAGGCCTTGGGCGAGACGGCTGCGTGGCGGGCGGCCTTGATCACCTCGGTGGAGGGGGCGTCCTTGCCGACGAAGCCGGACGCCCCGGCCTGCATCGCGGCGAAGATCTGCTCGTCCCCGGAGTGCATGGTGAGCACGATCAGGCCGACCTGGTCGTTCTCCTTGCGCAGCGTGCGGACCACGTCGAGGCCGGTGCCGTCCTGCATCTGCAGGTCGGTGATCACCACGTCGGGGCGCACCTCGCGAGCACGCTGGATGCCCTCCATCACCGAGCCCGCGGTCGCCACGACGCTGAGGTCGGGCTCGAGGTCGATGACGGCGCCGAGACCGTCGCGGATGAGCTCGTGGTCGTCGATCAGGAGAACGGTCGTCGTGTCACTCATCGCTGCTCCGTGAGGATCGTGGAGTCGTCGCTGCCGACCGCGCTCCGAGGGGTCTTCAGGGCCACCGAGACGGTGAGGCCCCGACTGGCGTTGTCACGGACCACGAGCTCCGCGCCGATCAGTCTGGCACGTTCGCGCATGATCTTCAGGCCATGTGAGTCCGCGCGCGCCGCCTGCAACCCGACACCGTCGTCGGTGACGGTGATGATCGCCTCCGGCGCGTAGACCTGGCAGCGCACGTCGATCGACGTCGCGCGGGCGTGCTTGACCGCGTTGTTGATCGCCTCCTGGGCGATCCGGAACAGCTCCGCCTCGACCTCGGGCCGCAGCCGGGTCGGCTGCTCGTCGAGCCGGACCCGGATCGGGATGCCCGAGGACTCCGAGAGATGGCGCGCGACATTGCTGATCGCGGCACCCAGGCTCTCGTTCTCGCCGATGCTGGTACGCAGGTTCATCACCGACTGCCGTACCTCCGCGACGACCTTTGATACGCGGTCACGCAGCATGCCGAGCGCCTTGGCCTGCGCCTCGTCGGCCGGACGCGCGGCCAGCGCGTCGATGATGTAGCCGAGGGAGGCGATGTCCTGGGCGACGCCGTCGTGCATCTCGCGAGCCAGCCGGTTGCGCTCGTCGGCGGTCGCGGCGTCGCGGAACTGGGCGAACAGCAGTGCGGCGTCGAGCTTGACCGCCGTGTCCGAGAGGTCGCGCGCCACAGCGCTGAGGGGGAGGGACCGCGAGGTGTCCGCTCCGGCCGGCCGGAGGCCTGCGACGATCGCCTGGTCGCTGACGCGGAAGGCGAAGCCCTCGCCGATCTCGATCGGCTTCGAGGAGCCGGCCTCCTGCAGGCGCACGTCCCCGGCCAGGGTCTCGGTCGCGACGGAGTCCGCGGTCGCGAGCTCGACCGTCGAGGCCACCGGTGCAAGCGCATCGCCGCGCGGTACGTACAGGACCAGGGCGCGGTTGGGGATGTCGTCGCTGACCTGGCTGAGCAGCTCGCCGCCGAGTGCGCCGACGTCGAGCCCGGAGCTGAGGCTGCCCGCGAGGTCGATCAGCTGGCGGAGGTGCTCCTGGGCGTCGCGGTAGGGCGCGAGCGGGTCGGCGACCCGGTCGGAGGAGAACGTGACGGCGGCGATCAGGCTGAGTCCCAGGCCGGCCATCGCCCAGGTGAAGATGGCGATCGCCTGGTCGGTCGTGATCGTCTCCCACCACATCAGCCCCAGCGCGACGACGGCGATCAGCTCGACGAGCACGGTCCGGAACATCGTGCGCACACCGGCGACGGCGGTGGCGTAGAGCGGCGGGACGACCAGCGCCGCCAGGATCACCGGCGCGTCCTCCATCGCCAGGGCGCAGATCACGCCGATCGCCGCAGCCTCGGTCATGGGGCTCAGCGACAGCTCGAGATCGCGACGCGTGGCGGTCACGCCCTGGTAGACCCACACGCAGCTCACGGCGGCGAGGGCGAGCAGCCCCTGCTCCTGGTGGAGCCAGACGATCGGCCCGCCGATCGCCAGCAGCGCGAACAGGCGAGCCGCGCCGACGACGGCGTAGGTCTGACTGCTCGGCATGGTGTCCACCCTAGTGCCGGACCAGCCCGCTCACTTGTTGTTGAACGCGTCGATCGCGTTCAGCACCGCAGGGCCCATCACCACGATGAACAGGCAGGGCAGGATGAACAGGATCAGCGGGACCATGATCTTCACCGGCACCTGCTGGGCCTTCTCCTCGGCGTACTGACGCCGCTTGACCCGGATCTCGTTCGACTGGACCCGCAGGACCTGCGCGATGGGGATGCCGAAGGCGTCGGCCTGCACCATCGATCCGACGAAGGTGTTGAGGTCGTCGACGTTGCTGCGCCCGCCCATCGACTTGAGGGCCTCCGAGCGGCTCATGCCGAGCTGCATCTCCCGCAGCACGCGGGAGAACTCCTCCGCGACGGGCCCCGTGGTGTTGCGTGCGACCTGCTGCAGCGCGGCGTCGAAGCCGAGGCCGGCTTCCACGCTGATGGTGAGCAGGTCGACCGCGTCGGCGAGGCTGCGCTTGATCTGGTCGGCGCGGTGGGAGGCCTTGTTGTAGAGGTAGAGGTCGGGCCCGAAGAAGCCGAGCGCGGCGCTCGCCAGGGCGATGACCAGCAGGACCGTGAAGGAGCCGCCGAGCAGGGCGCCGTAGGCCACGACGACGACCGGCAGCGCCACGGCGCAGATCACCTTCATGGACAGGACGCGGTCGACGGTCCACCCGCGCGGGTTCCCGGCGAAGTCGAGGCGTTGGCGGATCCGGTCGGCCTTGTCCGCGCCGGTCATGCGCCGACCCAGGGACAGAGCGCGGGCCTGGAAGGGCGCCAGGACCCGCTCGGTGAACGGACGGTCGGCCTCCTGGGCGATCTCGCGACCGGCCTGGCCAGACTGCTCCAGCGCTTGGAGCGCTCGCGCGAGACCGTCCGGTGCCTCCTTGGCGAGCGCGGCGCCGATCGTGGCGATCGCCGCCAACAGCAGCAGGAATGCGAGCAGGAGCAGCATCACGCCTCCACCCTGACCATGCGGGACATGAGGAAGGACCCGATCGTCATCCACAACACGCCGAACCCGAGCAGGATCCAGCCGCGGATGTCGGCGACCAGCGGGTGCAGGAACTCACGGTTGGTGAGGAACAAGAAGAGCGCGAACAGGATCGGCAGCGCGCACAGGATGATCGCGGAGAGCCGGCCCTCCGCCGACAGCGCGCGCACGTGCCGGCGCAGGTACTGGCGCTCGCGCATGGTCGAGGCGACCGTGGTGAGCAGCTCGGCGAGGTTGCCGCCGACCTGGCGCTGGATCCGGATGGCCATGACCGCCCAGCCGAAGTCCTTGCTCTCGAAGCGCTGGGCGACGCCCTCGAAGGCGTCCTCGATCGAGACACCGATCCGCGCCTCGACCAGCACGCGCTTGAACTCCGAGGCGATCGGCTCCGGACCCTCGCGGACGACGGTGTCGACCGCCTGGGCCAGCGACAGGCCGGCGCTCAGCGCGCCGGACAGCAGCTGCAGAACCTCGGGCAGCGCGGCGTCGAACGCACGCTTGCGACGCCCCGCCATGAAGCGCAGGTAGAACGGCGGCAACGCGAACCCGACGAGCATGAAGAGCAGCCCGAGGACGATGCTGCCCTGCCCGAGCAGCAGGCCCACGACGCCGCCGGCGAGCACGGCACCGATGTGCAGCAGCAGCCACTCCGACGGCTTGAACTCGCTGCCCGCGGCGGTGAGCCGCCGGGTCATCCGGTCGTTGAGGGCGCTGTTGCGCTGCAGGATCTCGGCTGCGGCGGCCTTCGCCTGGTCGAGGACGGGGTCGGCCTGGGGCTTCGAGGAGCTGGACCTCCTGGCCAGGTCCTCGACCCCCGTCACCCGCGTGCTGTACGCCGTCACACGGTCCGCGATGCTCATCGGTGCCGGCTTGGCCGGGACGAGCAGCACCGCCACCGACACCAGGCCGACGGCGAAGACGCCCACGCCGACCCACAGCAGCCATCCCGGGGCGGTGAAGCCGGTGTCCGGGTCGGCGATGGTGGGCAGCGGCGCGGCAGCGCCGGGGGTGCTCGCGGCCTCGATGGTGGCCAGGCTGCGGGCCACGACGGCCGTGCCGTCGCTGGTCGGCAGGCTGACCTCGACGGTGGCGACCTTGGCGGAGAACCCGTCGGGGAGCGGGGCGGTGACGAGCACCTGGTCGGCCAGTGCCTCGGCCTGCTCCGCGAAGGCTGCAGCGAGGGCGGCTCCGCTGGAGGTGATCACCTCGCCCTTGCCGGAGTCCGCGATCGTGCGCAGCGGGGTGAGCTGGTCCTCGGCGAGGTCCAGCCCGACGATGGTGACCCGGGTGCCTGCGTCCTTGATCGCGGCCACGGCGTCCTCGATCGAGGCGGTGCTGCCCGCGTCGGCGCCGTCGGACAGCAGGAGCATCGAGCGCTGGCCGCTGTCGCCGGCGACGTCGGTGGCGGCGATGATGCCGTCGTACAGCAGCGTGTTGCGCTGCAGCGAGAGCCCGTCGATGACGGTCCGCGCGGCGGCGCGGTCGGTGGTCGGCTCGAGGGCGACGTCGACGGTGCTGTCGAAGGTCACGATGCCGACCTCGACGTCGTCGGGCACGGTGTCGAGGTAGGTCGACGCGGCCTTCTGCGCCGCTTCGAAGCGACCCTGCTTGCGCATCGAGTTGCTGGTGTCGATGGCCAGCACCGTGGTGCGCCTGACCGCGGACTCCGACGTCGTGTGGCTCGCGGAGGCGTCCAGCGCCGTGCCGTCGAGTGTCGCGGTCACCCCTGCGAGGTCGACCTGGCTTCCGGACGGGACGTCGACCAGGATCCGGATGCCGTCACCGGTGGACTCGACGTGGGCGATGCCGCCGTCCTCGGCGTACGCCGGTGCGCCGGCGAGCACGACGAACAGGGCGATGACGGGGCCGACCAGCAGCGCCGCGCCCCGACGGACGATCTGCTGCCCGGGCATCAGATGCGTTCCGTCCGGAAGATCGTGGGATCGACGGCGACGTTGGCGTAGGCCAGCTTCTCGACGAACTTCGGCCGCAGGCCGGTCGAGCGCAGGCGCCCGAGGATCCGGCCGTTCTCGTCGAACCCGGCCGAGTTGTCGAAGACGAAGATGTCCTGGAGGGTGATGATGTCGCCCTCCATCCGCTCCACCTCGGTGATGTGGGTGATCCGGCGCGATCCGTCCTTGAACCGGGTCTGGTGCACGATCAGGTCGACCGCGGAGGCCACCTGCTCGCGGATGGCGCGGATCGGCAGGTCCATTCCGGCCATCAGCACCATCGTCTCCATGCGGGCGAGCGTGTCGCGCGGTCCGTTGGAGTGCAGGGTGCAGATGGAGCCGTCGTGGCCGGTGTTCATGGCCTGGAGCATGTCGAGCGCGGAGGCGTCGCGGACCTCGCCGACGACGATGCGGTCGGGCCGCATGCGCAGGCTGTTGCGGACCAGGTCGCGGATGGTCACGGCGCCCTTGCCCTCGATGTTGGCGGGGCGGGACTCGAGCCGCACGACGTGGTCCTGCTTGAGCTGCAGCTCGGCGGCGTCCTCGATGGTGACGATCCGCTCGTCGGTCGGGATGAACGACGACAGCACGTTGAGGGTGGTCGTCTTGCCGGCGCCGGTGCCGCCGGAGACGATCACGTTGAGCCGCCCCCGCACGCAGGCGTCGAGGAAGTCGGCGGTCTGCGGCGTCAGCGACCCGAAGTTGATCAGGTCCTGCACCGTGAGCGGGTCGGTCGAGAACTTCCGGATGGTCAGCGCGGAACCGTCGATCGCCAGCGGCGGGACGATGGCGTTGACGCGGCTGCCGTCGGGCAGGCGTGCGTCGACCATGGGGGAGGACTCGTCGACGCGGCGGCCGATCCGCGAGACGATCTTGTCGATCGTGCGGCGCAGGTGGGCCTCGTCCGCGAAGTGCGCCTCGGCCTTGACCAGTCGTCCGTCGCGCTCGAGCCAGACGTCGTCGTGGCCGTTGACCATCACCTCGGAGACCTCGGGGTCGCGCAGGTACGGGTCGATCGGGCCGTAGCCGAGGATGTCGTCGGTGATCTCCTGGGTGACCCGGACCCGGTCGGCCGCGCTGAGCGGCCGGTCCTGGGCGCCGAGCACGTCGGAGAGGACCGAGCGGACCGTCTGGTCGAGCTCGTCCTGGTCCATCTCGGCGTCGTACAGGTGCGGGCCGAGCTGCTTGATCAGCTCGGTGTGGACGCTGGACTTGAGGTCCTCGAGACGGTCGTTCTCGGTGCCCGCCATGCGGCGGCCCGGCTTCCCGTCGGTGGCCGCGGCCGCAGCGCGTGACGAGAGCGGACCGGGGTTGCGGTGCGGGGCCGGCGCCTCGACGACGGCGTGGGTCGCGACCGGTGCAGGCGCTGGCTGCTCGGTGACGCTCACGACGTCGGCGAGGACCTCGGCGTCGGCGCTCGGGGTGGCGGCGTGGCGACCCTGCGAGGCGGCCTCGCGACGTGCGGCGGCGAGGCGCTCGGAGAGGCTGGACATCGATCAGCCCCTTCCCCGGCGGAACAGGCCGCGCGAGCGGGGCGGCTCGGGCTGCACGGCCGTGCCCGACGACGGCGCGGGGACCGGCTCACCGGTGACCGCGGCGGCGAGGTGCGCGTACGCGAGGCTCGCCGGGTGGCCCGGCTTGTGCGAGACGATCGGCGTGCCGGCGTTCGTGGCGGCGGCGATGTCGACGGCCGTCGCGACCTGCGCGCTGACCGGCATGTTGAGGATGCTCTCGACCTTGTCGACGCTGATGCCGACCTCGTCGTCGGCCCGGTTGAGCAGCAGGTGCCGGTGACCGCGGGCGATGCTCAGCATGTCCATGGTCTCGAGGGCGACCTTGACGTTCTTCAGGGTCGGTACGTCGAGCGTCGCCACGATGACGCACTCGTCGGTCTCGTCCAGTGCCGTCAAGGTGGCGTCGTCGAACGACGGCGACGTGTCGACCACGATGTAGTCGAAGCCGTCGCGCAGTGCCCGCAGGATCCGCGAGATCAGCAGGGGAGTGACCCGCTCGCGCACGTCGGGGTGGGCCGGGGCCGCGAGGACCGTGAGTGAGTCCTGGTGCCGGGTCAGCAGGCCCTCGAGCATGGCGAGGTCGATCGAGTCCTCCGAGCCGACGGCCTGCTCGATCGAGTGGGTCGGGAACAGCTGCATCGTGATCGCGACGTCGCCGAAGGCCAGGTCGAGGTCGACCAGGCACACCTTGCGGGCGCCGCGGTCGGTGAGCGCGAGCGCCAGGTTGACCGAGGACGTCGTCTTGCCGACGCCACCCTTGGGGGAGAACACGGTCACGACCCGGCCGAGCTGACGGGCGCCGCCCGGTCCGCGCAGTGCCTGGTAGAGCTGGTGGGCGCGCTCGACGGCGCTGGTCAGCGCCTTCTCGTCGCCGCCCGCGACGACGACGTCGCGGATGCCGGCGTGCATCGCCCTGGTCAGGACCTCGGTGTCGAACTGGTGGCGGACCAGGACGACGCTGACGGTGGGGCGCTTGATGCGCAGCTCCTCGGCGGTCGCGAGGGCCGCGCCGAGGTCGACGGTCGGGCCGAGGGCCACGACGTACTCGTCCTGGTGCTGGTCGAGCCAGGCCACGGCGCGGTCGGTCGACGCGACCGCGTGGGAACCGGTGGGCATGGCGCGCACCAGGCTGTCGACGAGCGACGGATCCTGTTCGACGAGAACCGGCATGTCGTCCTCACTCGCTGTCGCGGATGGTGGCGCAAGGTCCGGTCTTGTCGAGCTGGACCTCGCTCTCTGCGTTGAGCAGGGCCACGGAGAGCTCGCCGCGCTCTCGACCGTCCTGGAGCCACTCGAACTGCTCCTGGGTCACGGCGAGGTGCAGGGCCGGGGCCTTCTCGGCGACGCCGTCGCCGCTGGTGTCGGTGGCCGTCTCGGTCTGGGCGCCCTTCGAGATCACGGTGACGCGGTCGATGAGCAGGCAGGTGGGCGTGCTCGGGTTGACGGTCAGGAAGACGGCGAGCTGGGAGCCGGGCTCGATGAAGGAGCCCACCGGCAGGTCGAACGACTCCGGCTTCGCGATCATCCCCGTGGGCAGCGGCAGCGAGGCCACGTCGACCGGGTCGCCGACGCCACCGAACTTCGTCGACAGGAGCTGCTCTCCGGCGTACAGGGTGGTGAGCGCGACCTTGCCGTCGAGGTCGCCGAGGTCGCCCTGGCGCAGCGCGTTGTCGAGGACCTGGCCCTGCGGAACGGCGGTCTCGGCGAGCTTGCCGGTGTCGAGTGCCGACTTGATGCTCTCGCCGGGAAGCACGGTCTTGCCGGCGGCGACCGTGACGACCTTCGTCGTCTGGTACTTCTCTGCTGCACGCGACTCGGCGCTGCGGGCGAAGACGAAAACGAGCCCGACGCCGAGCGCGGCGATCACCGCTGCCACGACGAGCAACAACCTGCGACGGTCCACTTCAGAGCCCTCCCGCTCCCCATGTGCATGGTTCGCTGCTCCCCGGCTGCAGCGCATTGCGAACCTAGCGAAGACACCGCTCGGGGTGTGAGCGAAACCCCCAATTCGGGGAGAATGATGCCCGATCGCCGGCGGGCGGATGGTCCGTTGGGACTATGTCCCACGAGGTCCCGCGGGGTACGGGCCGGAGTCCTGCGGATCGGGGCCGTCAGCCGTACAGTGCGGCGATCTCGTCGCGGCACTCGCGCATGACGACGTTCCGCTTGAGCTTGAGGCTCGGCGTCACCTGGCCGGCCTCCTCGGTCCAGTCCGTCGGCAGGATCGCGAACTTCCTGATCGACTCGGCCTTCGACACCGCCTTGTTGGCCTCGTCGATCGCGGCCTGGACCTCGGCGCGCAGGTCCTCGTCGTCGACGAGGTCGGCCACCTTCCCGGTCTTGCCGTGCTGCTCGGCCCAGACGGGGAAGGCCTCCTCGTCGATCGTGACGAGCGCCGCGATGAAGGGCTGGCCGTCGCCGACGACCAGGCACTGGCTGACGAGCGCGGAGGCCCGGACGCGGTCCTCGAGGACGGCGGGGGCCACGTTCTTCCCGCCCGCGGTCACCAGGATCTCCTTCTTGCGCCCGGTGATCCGCACGAAGCCCTCGTCGTCGACCTCGCCGACGTCACCGGTGTGGAACCAGCCGTCGCCGTCGATCGCCTCGGCCGTCGCGTCGGGGTTGTTCCAGTAGCCCGTGAAGACCTGCCCACCGCGGAACAACAGCTCGCCGTCGTCGGCGATCCGTACGGCGGTGCCCGGGATCGGGCGGCCCACGGTGCCGACCTTCTGGGCGTCGGGCAGGTTCACGGTGAGTGCGGCGGTGGTCTCGGTGAGGCCGTAGCCCTCGAGCACCGTCACCCCGATCCCGCGGTAGAAGTGACCGAGCCGGTCGCCCAGCGGCGCGCCGCCGGAGACGGCGAACTCGCACCTGCCGCCGAGCGCCGTGCGCAGCTTGCCGTAGACCAGCCGGGAGAACAGGGCGTGCTGCGCCCGCACCCGGACGGGGATGCGTCCGCCCTCGAGGGCGCGTGAGTAGGCGATCGCAGCCTCCGCCGCCCGGTCGAAGATCTTGCCCTTGCCGTCGGCGGTCGCCTTCTGCGAGGCGGTGTTGAAGACCTTCTCGAAGACCCGGGGGACCGCGAGGATGAAGGTGGGCTGGAAGCTCGCCAGCTGCGGCAGCAGGTTCTTGATGTCGGCGCTGTGCCCGAGCCGGGTGCGGGACTTGATGCAGCCGACCTGGATGATCCGCGCGAAGACGTGGGCGAGCGGCAGGAACAGCAGGGTCGAGGCGCCCTCGGCGTCGAAGAGCCGCTCGAGCTCGGCGACCGCGACGCCGAGCTCGGTCTGGAAATTGTCGTGGGTGAGCATGCAGCCCTTCGGGCGGCCGGTGGTGCCCGAGGTGTAGATCAGCGTCGCCAGGTCGCCCGGGCCGGCCGCCTGCCGGCGGGTCTCGAGCTCGGCGTCGCTGACGCCCGTCCCCAGCTCGGTCAGCGTCGCGATCGCGCCGTCCTCGATGGTCCACAGGTGCTCGAGCGCCGGCAGCGTGGCGCGGGTGGCCTCGACCCGGGCGCCGTGGCCGGCGTCCTCGCAGACCACGACACGGGCGCCGGAGTCGGAGAGGATCCAGTTGATCTGCTCCTCCGAGGAGGACTCGTAGATCGGCACCGTCGCGGCGCCGGCGAACCAGATCGCGTAGTCGAGCAGGGTCCACTCGTAGCGGGTGCGCGAGATCACGGCCACCCGGTCGCCGGCCTGGACGCCTGCGGCCATCAGGCCCTTCGCGACGGCCGACACCTCGGCGAGGAAGGTGGCGCACGACACGTCGTCCCAGCCGCCCTCGGCGTTGGCCCGGCCGAACTGGACGGCCTGCGGCGCCTCGGCCGCGTTGCGGACCACGTCGTCGGTGAGGTTGCCCGTCGTCGGGATCTCGATGGTCTGCGGGGTCGAGTACTCGCGCACCCGTGCAGGTTACCGCCGAGTTGGGGTCGGCGTGGACGGCACCCGTCGGCGCCCGGCCGGGGTCCGGTAGCCTTCCGGCCATGGCCGAACAGACGTCCTCGTCGATCGTCGTCGACGCGCCCGCCGCCGATGTGATGGCCGTCATCGCGGACTTCGCGGCCTACCCGCAGTGGGCCAAGGGCGTCACCGTCGCCGACGTGCGCTCGTCCTACGACGCAGCCGACCCGGCGCAGGGCGGCCGGGCCCGCGAGGTGTTCTTCGCGCTGGACGTCTCGCCGATCAAGGACGAGTACACGCTCGCCTACGTCTGGGACGGCGACCGCCAGGTCACCTGGACCCTCGTCGAGGGCAAGATGCTCAAGGCGCTCGAAGGTGCCTACGTGCTGCGCGAGCGCGGCGGCTCGACCGAGGTGACCTACCGGCTCGCGCTGGACGTCTCCATCCCGCTGATCGGCATGCTCAAGCGCAAGGGCGAGAAGATCCTGATCGACACTGCGCTCAAGGGCCTGAAGAAGCGCGTCGAGTCCGGCGCCTGAGGTCTGCCTGTGCGGATCGTTCTCTTCACCGGCAAGGGCGGCGTCGGCAAGTCCACCGTGGCCGCCGGCACCGCGGCCCTCGCCGCCGCGCGGGGCCTGCGCACACTGGTGATCTCGACGGACGCCGCGCACTCCCTGGCCGATGCGTACGGCGCGGTCTCGACGGGTTCGACCCACCCGGGAGCCGAGCCGACCGAGGTGGCACCCGGCCTGTTCCTGCAGCAGGTCGACGCCCAGCTGCGCTTCGAGCAGTCCTGGGCCGACATCCAGCGCTACCTGCTCTCGGTCCTCGACGCGGTGGGCATGGACCCGGTCGCGGCCGAGGAGATGACGGTCATCCCCGGCGCCGAGGAGGTGCTCGCGCTGCTCGAGCTGCGCCAGCACGCCCGATCCGGCGCCTGGGACGTGATCGTCGTCGACTGCGCACCGACCGCCGAGACCCTGCGCCTGCTGGCCCTGCCGGAGGCGCTCGGCTGGTACCTCGAGCGGCTGTTGCCGATCCAGCGCCGGCTGGTCAAGGCGCTGCGCCCGGTGCTCAACCGGGCGGCCGGCGTACCCATGCCCGGTGACGCCGTGTTCGACGCGATCACCCGCCTGCACGGCGAGCTCGACGACGTCCACGCCCTGCTGTCCGGGCCGGGGTCGACGGTGCGGCTCGTCCTCACACCCGAGCAGGTCGTGCTCGCCGAGGCCCGCCGTGCCTACACCAGCCTGTGCCTGTTCGGGTACCGCGTCGACGGCGTGGTCGCCAACCGGGTCTTCCCGGCCGGTGACGACGACCCGTGGCGTGCGGGCTGGGTCACCGCCCAGGCAGCGGTGCTGCGCGAGGTCGCCCAGTCGTTCAGCGGACTGCCGGTGTGGACCTCGGAGTACCAGGCCGCCGAACCGGTGGGGGTTCCGGCGCTCAGCGTCCTCGCCGCCGACCTGTACGACGGCGCCGACCCGCTCGCCGTACCCGCGGGCGACGGGCCGTTCCGGGTCGCCCGCGGCGACGACGGGGGAGCCGTCGCCCACCTGTCCCTGCCCAACGTGTCCCGCTCGGAGGTCGACCTGGCCCGCAACGGCGACGAGCTCGTGCTGACGGTCGGCTCGTACCGCCGCCTGTTGACGCTGCCGCCCGGTCTGGCGCGGCTGCGGGTGGCCGGCGCGAGCGTGGTCGAGGGAGAGCTCCGTGTGCGGTTCGCCGAGCCCGAGCCGGTGGATGCCCGATGACCGACGACGAGACCCCGGGCGGCAAGCCCGACGACATCGGCAGCGTCGGCGAGGAGGCGATGAAGCTCCTCGGTGCCTTCGCCGACCTCGCGAAGCAGCACACGGGAGACGCTGCCGGCGGACTCGGCAACCTCGCCGGACAGGCCGCGGCGATGGCACACGAGGTCGGTGAGCACATCGCGACCGACGCGGTCGAGTGCAAGTACTGCCCGGTGTGCCGGGTGGTCCACGCCGTCCGGCAGACCTCGCCCGAGGTCAAGGCCCACCTGATGGTGGCGGCATCCTCCCTGCTGCAGGCCGCGGCGAGCCTGATGGAGACACCGCCGGAGAGCGGCACCCGGACCTCCGAGGTGCAGCGGATCGACCTCGACGACCCCGAGGAGCCGACGCCATGAGCGGCACCCTGACCTGCGGCATCGACATCGGCGGGACCAAGATCGCCGGTGCGGTCGTCGACGAGGACGGCACCGTCCTCGCCGAGGCACGGGTGGTCTCCCCGGCCACCGACCCGGCCGCTATCGAGGCTGCCGTCGCCGGACTGGTGGCGAAGCTGGTCGCCGAGCACCCCGTGACCGCGGTCGGCGTCGGCGCTGCCGGCTACATCGCCTCCGACCGGTCCACGGTCCTCTTCGCGCCCAACATCGCCTGGCGCAACGAGCCGCTCGGCGCGGACCTCAGCCGCCTGATCGGGCTCCCGGTGGTCGTCGAGAACGACGGCAACGTCGCTGCCTGGGGTGAGTTCCGGTACGGCGCCGGGCGTGACCACGACGACCAGCTGATGGTGACGGTCGGCACCGGCGTGGGCGGCGGCGTGATCGCGGACGGCCGCCTGCTGCGCGGGGCCCACGGCGTCGCCGGCGAGATCGGCCACCTGCGCCTCGTCCCCGACGGACGCCTGTGCGGGTGCGGCAACCACGGCTGCCTGGAGCAGTACGGCAGCGGCTCCGCGCTCGTGCGCGACACCCGCGAGGCCGTGCTCGCCGATCCTGCCGCAGCGAGCGGGCTGCTCGCACGGGCCGGTGGGGACGTCGAGGCGATCAACGGACCCCTGATCACGGCGGCCGCCCAGGCCGGCGACGCCTTCGCCGTCGGCCGGCTCGCGGTGCTCGGTGACGCGCTCGGCCAGGGGATCGCGTCCCTCGCTGCCGTGCTCGACCCGGGTGTCGTGGTGATCGGCGGTGGCGTCAGCGAGGCCCACGACCTGCTGCTCGACCCGATCCGCGCCGCCTTCGAGCGGGAGCTCACCGGCCGGGGCTTCCGGCCCGAGGCCGAGATCCGGCTGGCCGCGATGGGCAACCGCGCCGGCGTGGTCGGCGCGGCCGACCTGGCGCGCGGCTGACATGACCTGGGTCGGCGTCGACGTCGGCGGGACGAAGGTGCTCGCCGTGCGCATCGACGCTGCCGGCGAGGTCGAGGCCACCGCGACCCGGCCGATGCCCGGCCGGTCCGCGGGAGCCGACGCCGTCGAGGAGGCGGTCGCCCTCGCCGCGCGCGACGTCTACGGCGACCGCGAGCCGAGTGCGCTCGGGGTGTCCGCCGCCGGTCTGGTCGACGCGGAGGGGGAGCGCTTCCTGTTCGGCGCCCACCTGCCGTGGCGGGACGCACCCGTGCGCCGTGTGCTCGCCGAGCGCACCGGGCTGCCCGTCGTGCTGGACAACGACGCCAACTGCGCGGCCCACGCCGAGCTCGTCGCGGGCGCCGCGCAGGGCGTCCGCTCGGCCATCCTGATCACCATCGGCACCGGCATCGGCGGCGCGGTCGTGCTCGACGGGCGGGTCGTGCGCGGCGCGCACGGCCTCGCCGGGGAGTTCGGCCACATGCAGGTCGTGCCCGACGGCCTGGCCTGCGAGTGCGGGCTGCGTGGTTGCTGGGAGCAGTACTGCAGTGGCCGCGCCCTCGAGCGGGTGACCCGGGTGGCGCTCGGCCGGCACCTCGACGGCCCGGAGGTCACGGCGCTGGCCCGCGCGGGGGACCGCGTCGCGCTCAGCTCCTTCGCGTCGGTCGGCACCTGGCTGGGCGTGGGAGCCGCCGGGCTGGTCTCGGCGTTCGACCCCGAGCTGGTGGTCGTCGGCGGCGGGGTGTCCGCGGTCGGCGACCTGCTGCTCGACCCGGCCCGCACGGCCCTGTCCGGCTCGCTGCAGGGCACCGCCTACCGCGCCGTGCCACCGCTCGTGCCGGCGCGGCTCGGGCCCGGTGCGGGCGCGATCGGCGCGGCTCTGCTCGCGCGGGACGGCCGCTCGTGAGCGCCACCTCCGTGCGGCTCTGGGCGTGGTGGGGGCTCACCCGGCTGACCCTCGTGGTGCTGCTGATGACGGGGGAGTCGGGGTCGATCTCCGACCTCAACTACTACAGGGCCAGTCTCGACGACCTCGGCGCCGAGGGTGTCGGCGGCACCCTCGCGGAGTACCCGGTGCCCGCGTTCCTGCTGCTCGCAGCGCCGTACGGTCTGCTCTCCCTGGCGGGGGCCACCGGTGCCTACCACGTCCTCGTCCTGCTGCTCCTGCTGCTGCTCGACGCAGGCTTCCTGTCGGCCCTCGTCCGCCGGGGAGGACGTGGCATGCCGGCGGTCCTGTGGCTGGCCGCCACCCCGGCACTGGGCGCCATCAGCTATGCCCGGTTCGACCTGGTTCCCGGTGTGCTCGTGGCGCTCGCCCTGTTCGCCCTGGTCGACGCTCCACGTCGTGCCGCGGTGCTGGCCGTGCTCGCGACCGGTGTGAAGTACAGCCCGGCGCTGGTGCTGCCCGGCCTCGCGGCCCCGGCCGCGAGCCGGGCGCGGGTGGTGCTGTCGGGTGCGGTGGCCGGGCTCGGGTTGGTGGTGGTGAGCGTCGCGGTCGGCGGCTGGGACCGGATCGTGTCGCCGTTGACCTACCAGGGCGACCGGGGCCTCCAGATCGAGTCCGTCGCGGCCACGCCGGCGATGCTGCGGTGGGCGGTGGCGCCCGGCGACGCCGCGATCTCCTTCGCGCCCTCCCTCGCGTGGGAGATCGACGGGCCCTGGACCGAGGCCCTGCTCCGTGTCTCCACGGTCGTGACCGTCCTCCTCGCGGCTGTGCTGGTTGCCCTGTGGGGGCTCGCCTGGACCCGCATCCCGGACGCCCGCGCGGGCCTACCTGCCGCGGTGTGGCTGACCGTGGGCGCGCTGTCGGCCTTCGTGGTCAGCGGCAAGGTCCTGAGCCCGCAGTACCTGCTCTGGCTGCTCCCCGTCGCGTGCGCCGGGCTCGCGCTGCTGGACGGCGCCGATCGCCGCCGCCTGGCGCGCTGGACGATCGTGCTGCTCGTCGCCGCCCTGCTCTCCCACGTCCTGTACCCGCACGCGTACCGGGCGTTCATCGAGGCTCACTCCGGCTGGAGCGTCCCCGCGGTGGGCGTGCTCGCGCTACGCAACCTGCTGCTCGCCGGACTGTGCGTCACGGCCCTGGCAGCGGCCTGGCAGGCGATCAGACGCGTGCCCCGTCGTCCCAGGGATCACGCGGAGACCCCGGCGTCCTGATCACCAGGTAGCAGAAGCCGCCCACGAACCAGGCGACCAGCAGCCAGCCGAGCCAGGACGGCATGCCGACGCCGAGGACGAGGAACACCAGCAGGATGGTCGGCGAGCAGAACACGCCCAGCCAGGCGAGCAGGCGGTCCGCCGGCGGGATGGGCACCGGCGGGGGCTGGTCGGGCACGAAGCGGTCCTCCTCGACGAGGTCGATCTCGTCGTAGGCGTCGTCGTACGGGCTCTCGTCCCGGGCGTCGGGCGCCGGGCCGGGGTCGTGCTCGGCCGGGTCGGGCGTCTCGAGCTCGACACGCTCGCCGTAGTTGTCGACGATCGCCTGCCAGGCGGCGGCGTCGTAGTCCGGGTCGTCCCGTTGCACGTCCTCAGGTTACGCCCCGGGCCGCAGCCGTTCCCGGGCTATGCGGCGCTCACCCGGGCGACGAACGCCGCGGACTCCTCGAAGATCGTCGGGGCGTCGTTGTCGAGCGTGGCCACGTGGAAGCTCTCCGGCAGCGCGACCCGGGTGACGTCGGTCGACGAGATGCCGCCGAGCACCAGCGGCTCCGAGGCGTCGTCGACGACGTGGTCGTCCGCGGAGCGGAAGTAGACCAGGGGAGAGGTGATCCGTGACAGGTCGGCGCGCAGCGAGGGCCAGGCCTGGATCAGCGAGTGGATCGCCTTCAGCGGAGTGCGGTCGTAGCCGTTCTCGTCGACACCGGGCTTCTTGATGTCGTTGGCGATCGCCGGGAACGACGGCACCAGGTGCTTGAGCACCGGCAGCAGCTTCACGTCGAGCCGCCTGGTCGCGACCGCGGGGTTGACCACCATCACGCCGGCGACCTCGTCCGGCCGGTCCGCCGCCAGCCGCAGCACGAGCGCGCCGCCCATCGAGAGCCCTCCCACCACGACCGCGTCGTGCTCGGCCCGCAGCGTGTCGAAGGCCCGGGTCAGGGCGGCGTACCAGTCCACCCAGCGCAGGGTGTTGAGCTCCTGCCACGTGGTGCCGTGCCCCGGCAGCAGGGGTACGGCGACGCCGTACCCCAGTGCGCCGAGGTGCTCGCCCCACGGCCGCATCGAGGCGGGCGAGCCCGTGAAGCCGTGGCTGAGCAGCACGCCGATCCGGCGCCCGCCCGTCAGCTCCGGACGGGCGGCGATGGTCAGCGCGGCGGTCTGGTCGGTCTCACGGTCGGGCGTGCTCGCAGGCATGACGAGATTGTGCCGCACCAACGCCGGCGGTGCGTCCCGGGAGTGGCTTGCACGGCGGCGTGCCCTGGGCGCGCGGACGGGTGAGCCATTTCCGGGACGCACCACTAGGATCCGTGACAGTGGCGCCGGTCCGGGCAGGCGCCAGGTCCCTGGGGAAAGGTCCGAAGAGGTTGTTCTACTGGTTCTTGAAGTTCGTCGCCCTCGGGCCGCTGCTCAAGGTCGTCTTCCGCCCCCGGGCCGAAGGCGTCGAGAACGTTCCCGCCACGGGGCCGGCGATCCTCGCCAGCAACCACCTCTCCTACGCCGACTGGCTGTTCATGCCGCTGGTGATCCCGCGGATGGTGCGCTTCGTCGCGAAGGCCGAGTACTTCACCTCGCCCGGCATCAAGGGCTGGCTGCAGAAGAACTTCTTCAGCGGCACCGGCAACATCCCGATCGACCGCACCAGCGGTGACGCCGCCTCCGGCGCGCTGGTGTCCGCGAAGCGGGTGCTGGCCGAGGGCGAGCTGTTCGGCATCTACCCCGAGGGCACCCGCTCCCACGACGGCCGCCTGTACCGCGGCAAGACCGGCATCGCGCGGTTGACCCTCGAGACCGGCGTCCCGGTCATCCCGGTCGCCGTCGTCGGCACCGACGTGGTGGCGCCCCCGGGCAAGAAGTTCGGCCGGATCACCCGCCCGACCGTGCGCTTCGGCAAGCCGCTCGACTTCTCCCGCTACGCCGGCATGGAGAACGACCGCTTCATCCTGCGCTCGATCACCGACGAGATCATGTACGAGATCATGCGGCTCTCCCAGCAGGAGTACGTCGACATGTACGCCTCGCGCGCGAAGGCGGAGTCGAAGTCCGAGTCGAAGTCCGAGCCCAAGAAGCTGGCGTCCTGACGCTGCCGTGGCTGCGGGAGCGGTGACCACCCGGGCGGCCCTCGCCGTCGAGGACCGGATGTTCCGGGCCCTGGCGGTCCTGCGCGTCGTCGTCCTCGGCTACACCGTCGTCCTCAACGCCTACCGCAACAACTTCGACCACCCGGTCCTCGGCTGGGTCTGCGTCGCGGTGATGGTGGTCGCGACCGCGGTGGCGATCCTCGTGTACGCCGCCCCGGAGCGCCGGGTCCCCGCAGTGCTGCTGGTCGACCTCGCGCTTGCCGTCGCCCTGCTCCTCGCGACGCCGGTCGTCAAGGGGCCCTGGTTCCAGGCCACCATCCCCGGCTACTGGATCGTCGGTGCGCTGCTGGCGTGGGCGGTGCGCTACGGCTGGCGGGGCGGCACGATCGCGGCCGTGCTGCTCGGAGCCGTCGACCTGCTCACCCGCTCGCACGTCGCCCAGAAGGACTGGGGCAACGTCTTCCTGATCCTGCTCGGCGGCTCGATGGTCGGCTTCGTCTGCGAGTCGCTGAAGGCGATGGCGGCCGAGCGCGACCTCGCCCAGCGGGAGGCCGCCGCGGCGCAGGAGCGGGCCCGGCTGGCCCGGGCCGTGCACGACGGCGTGCTGCAGGTGCTCGCACTCGTCCAGCGCCAGGGAGGCGAGCTGGGGCGCGCGGCCGGTGCCCAGGAGCGGGCGCTGCGCACCCTCATCCGCTCGCAGGACGCGCTCAGCGCGACGCCGCAGGCCCTCGCCGGGCACGCCGACCTGGCACGGGCCCTCGGCGTGCTGGGCGCCCGGCCCGGCACCGAGGTCGGCCTGCCCGCCGGCGTCGTCGAGCTGCCCGCCCACACCGTCACCGAGCTGGCCGCGGTCGTGCGCGCCTGCCTCGACAACATCGAGCGCCACGTCGGCCCCGATGCCCGCGCCTGGGTGCTCGTCGAGGACCTCGGCGACCGGGTCGAGGTGAGCGTGCGCGACGAGGGCCCTGGCATCGCCGAGGGCCGGCTGGAGGCCGCCGAGCAGGAGGGGCGGCTCGGCGTCGTCGAGTCGATCCGCGGCCGGGTCGCCGACCTCGGCGGGACGGCCACGCTCGACACCGGGGCCCACGGCACCGAGTGGACCTTCGTCGTACCCCGTCGGCAGGAGCGATCGTGACCATCCACACCACGCATCCGTTCGCCGACGCCGACCCGGACCCGGCGCGGCGCTTCCGCGGTCGGGTCGGCGGCGCGGTGACCCTGTGGACCGCCGGTGAGGGGCACGACCGCGCCGGGCTGACGGTCACCTCGCTGATGGTCGCGCTCGGCCCGGAGCCGGCCGTGCTGGCGCTGCTCGACCCCGACTCGGACCTGCTCGACACGCTGCGCACGTCCGGTCGGGGCGTGGTCCAGCTGCTGACCTGGGCCGACCGACAGCTCGCCGAGGCGTTCGCCGGCACGGCGCCCGCCCCCGGCGGCCCGTTCCGCCAGGCCGACTTCGTCACCGAGACCCACGGCCCACGGCTCGCCGGCGCGACGACGTGGGCCGGCGTCCGGCTGGCGGGGGAGCGTGAGGTCGGCTGGTCGGTCGAGGTCACCGCGGTGCTGGAGCAGGTCGTGGTCGGCGACGAGGACGACCCGCTGCTCCATCGCCGCGGCCGCTTCCAGCGCCTGCCGTAGGCGTCCCTCGAGCCCCCGTCCGCCGGGCACGGGCTAGGGTCCTGCCCATGACGGACCCGATCCGGGTGATGGTCGTCGACGACCACCCGATGTGGCGCGACGCCGTCGAGCGCGACCTCCAGGCGGCCGGCTTCGACGTGGTCGCCGTGGCGGCGACAGGCGACGAGGCGATCGCCCGGTTCGGCGCGACGCGCCCGCGCGTGGTCGTCCTCGACCTGCAGATCCCCGGTCCCAGCGGGGTCGAGGTCACCGCGCAGGTCCTGGCCGCCGACCCGTCGTCGCGGGTGCTCATCCTCTCGGCGTCCGGCGAGCAGGACGACGTGCTCGCGGCGGTGAAGGCCGGTGCGACCGGCTACCTGCTCAAGTCCGCCTCGCGCGCGGAGCTGCTGACCGCCGTCCGCCGGGTCGCGAACGGCGACACCGTCTTCACGCCCGGGCTGGCCGCGCTGGTGCTCGGCGAGTTCCGACGGATGAACGAGCCGGCCACGCCGCCGGGCGAGCGGCTGACCGATCGTGAGACCGAGATCCTGCGGATGGTCGCGAAGGGCGTGTCCTACAAGGACATCGCCGAGCGGCTGGTCATCTCGCACCGCACCGTGCAGAACCACGTGCAGAACACGCTGCGCAAGCTGCAGATGCACAACCGGGTCGAGCTGACGCGCTACGTCATCGAGCAGGGCCTCGACGCCGACGAGGACTGAGCGCACCGGCGTGGTTGAGCGACAGCGGGCCCGGCCCCGACAGGACCGCGCGGTGCAGACGCGGCGCTTGCTGCTCGACACCGCCGTGCGCATCCTCGACCGCGACGGCCTCGACCGGCTGACCACGTCGGCGGTGATCCGGGACGCGCACGTGAGCAGCGGGACCTTCTACCGCTACTTCAACGACCGCACCGAGCTGCTCGCCGTGCTGCGGGAGGAGGCCGTGCACGCGATCAGCGACGACCTCATGGTCAGTGTCGTCGACGCGCTCGAGCTCGACCTCGACGCGGCGCTGCGGATGGTCGTGGTCACCCTGGTCGACGGGTTCGAGCGGCACCGCGGCGTGATCACCGCGATGGTCAACCAGACCCCGGCCGGCAGCAACGCCAACGTGCTCCCCGAGATCGAGGCCGACCTGCACCGGCTGGCCTCCCTCCTCCCGCGGCGGCACCGGCCCGACCTCGCCCCCGAGCAGCTCGAGGCGGTGGTGTTCATGCTGATGGGCGTCCTGGTCTCCACCTGCCTGAGGATCGCCCTCGCCCGGCCGGAGGGCGTCGACCGCGACGACCTGGTCGACCTCACCGTCGCGATGATCGGGGCCGGCCTGCGATGACCCTGCCCGTGACGACTCTGGAAGACTCCGAACGTGGCTGACCTGCTGGAGATCGCCGACGAGCTCTACGCCCTGCCGCTCGGGGAGTTCACGCCGGCGCGCGACGCCCGGGCGAAGGAGCTCAAGGGCACGCCGCTCGGCGCGCAGGTCAAGGCGCTGCGCAAGCCCAGCACCGCCGCCTGGGTCGTCGACCTGCTGGTACGCCGCGAGGCAGCCCAGGTCGACCAGGTCCTCAGCGTCGGCGCCGCGCTCCGGGAGGCGCAGCAGGCGATGTCGGCCGGCGAGCTGCGGGCGCTGACGAAGCAGCGCCGTCAGGTCACCGCCGCCGTCACCACCCAGGCCCGCAGGATCGCGGCCGAGGAGGGGCTGCGGGTCACCGAGGCCGTCGCCGAGCAGGTGGAGGCCACGCTCACGGCCGCGATGGTCGACGCCGAGTGCGGCCGCGCCGTACGCAGCGGCCTGCTGGTCAGTGCGCTGCACACGACCGGCCTCGAGCCGATGGACCCCGACGCGCTCGCGAGCGCCGTCGCGCTGCCGGAGGCGCTCGGCTTCAGCGCGACGCCACGCGAGGCCGTGCGTCCGGGGCCACCCGAGCTGCACGTCGTACCGGACCCGGACAAGGCGGCCAAGGCGATCGCCGCCGCCGAGGAGCGCCTCGCTGCCGCCCAGGAGGAGTACGACGCCGCGCGGGCCGCCCACGACGACGCGTCCGGCGAGGTCGACCGGCTCTCCGCCCGGTCGTTGCAGCTGGAGGCCGAGACCGACGAGCTGCGCCGTCGCCTGGCCGATCTCGAGGAGCAGGCCGAGGCGCTCGAGGAGGAGCTGGCCGAGGCCGAGGAGGTCCGCGACGGTGCCGGCGCGGACCTGCGCACGGCGAGCGCGGAGCGGGATGCGGCGGAGAAGTCCCTGGCGCGGGTCAGAGCACGCTGAGGCCGCCGTCGCGGCCGGTCGCGGCGAGCAGCAGCGCGCCCGCCCGGCCACTGCCGACCGCGAGGTCGGCCGTGATCGCCAGCGACTGCGCCGCCGCCGTGTCCGGTACGTCGACCGGCAGCCCGAGCGCCCGCGCCAGGTCGGCCGTGTGGACGGTCAGCTCGAAGGTCCGGGTGGGCAGGTAGTCGGCGAGCCGCATCCCGCCCACCACGGTCGTGACCAGCTGTCCGGGCGCGAAGGCAGCGAGCCGGCCCACCACCCGGTCGGCGATCGCGGCGACCGCTGGAGCCGGGGCGTCGCCGAGCTGGGCGCCCGCGGCGCGGCCGCGCTCGGCGACGTCGGGACCGTTCGCCACCGCACGTGCGGCTCGGAAGTAGTCGCCCGCCGAGAGGTGCTCGACCGCCGCGGCGGGGCGGGCGGCGTACTCCTCGACCGTGAGCAGGGCGCGGCTGGTGTGGCCGACGAGGGCTCGCACGTCCCACTCGCCGAGGCCCGGCTCCGCCCACCGCTCACCGACCGCGGCCGTCGTGGCGACGAACCAGCCAGCCGCTTCGGCGAACGCCGTGCACGACTCCTCCCACGTGAACCCGTGCATCAGCCGTCGCCGCGCACGATCGCCAGCACCCGCCGGTCGATCCAGGCGAGGTCGGGCGCGACCCGCATCTCGTGGTTCTCGGTACCGACCCAGGTGTGGAAGTCGCGGTGGCCGGCGGCGGTGGCGAAGGCCTCGAGCTCGTCGCGCAGCGCGGCGTCGACGGGCACCTTCTCGTCCTCGGTCGAGGCGGTCAGGTAGAGGTCGTGCAGGTCGAGCAGCCGGACCAGCTCGTCGATGGGGGTGGCGTGGTCGTCGACACGGAGGTCGACGGCGACGTCGTCCAGGCCGCCGTACCCGGCACCCTCGCGGACCACGAGGATCGCGGCGGACTGGCGTCCACGGCGGTCGCCGCCGGCCGCGTCGCCTGCGGCGAGTGCGGCGACCAGCCGGTCCTGGAGCGGCGCGTCGGCGGAGCCGGCCAGCCAGGCCTCCTCCATCGCGGCCACGACCTCCTCGCCGGCGAGGCAGTTGCCCTGGACGGCGTACCCGTCGCCGGTGCGGCCGCCTGCCCACGGGATGCACTCGGTGCCGGTGTGGGACGCGGCGTTGCCGTCGAGGTCGACGATGCCGACCTGGCGGTGCGCCCGGCCCTCGTCCTCCTCGAGCAGTCGCTGCAGCGCGACCGGCGCGGTGGCGCCCTCGTCGAGGTGGGACAGGGCGAGGCCCTTGTAGGCGACGTTGGCGTCGGCCTGGGTCGCGAGCGCGCCGACACCGGCGACGGCGGCGGGGACGGCCGAGCCGACCGCGAGGAACTTGGACGCGACGGCGACGCCCCACGTCTCGCCGTCGGCGGAGCGGGCCACGATCGAGAAGGTCATGCCCAGAGCCTAGATACCTCACCGGGACCGGACGTACGTTGGGACGCATGCGCGTCGGAGTCCTGACCGGTGGCGGTGACTGCCCGGGCCTGAACGCCGTCATCCGGGCCGTGGTGCGCAAGGGGGTGAACGAGCACGGCTTCGAGTTCGTCGGCTTCCGCGACGGCTGGCGCGGGCCGCTCGAGGGCGTGACGATGCCACTCGGGATCGAGCAGTGCCGGGGGATCCTGCCCCGTGGCGGCACCATCCTCGGGTCGTCGCGGACCAACCCGTTCGCGATCGACGACGGCGTGCAGCGGATCAAGGACAACCTCGCGGCAGCCGGGGTCGACGCGCTGGTCGCGATCGGCGGCGAGGACACCCTGGGCGTCGCCACGAGGCTGGCCGACCTCGGGGTGGCGGTGGTCGGCGTACCCAAGACGATCGACAACGACCTGTCCGGCACCGACTTCACCTTCGGCTTCGACACGGCGGTCAACATCGCGACCGAGGCGATCGACCGGCTGCACACGACCGCCGAGTCGCACCACCGGGTGCTCGTCGTCGAGGTGATGGGTCGGCACGCCGGCTGGATCGCGCTGCATGCCGGCATCGCCGGGGGAGCGAGCGCCGTCCTGATCCCCGAGGCGCCCTTCGACATCGAGGCGGTCTGCGCGCACGTCGAGACCCGGTTCCGCAGCGAGTACGCGCCGATCATCGTCGTCTCCGAGGGCGCCGTGCCGGCCGACGGCACCGGCATGACCCTGGTCAGCGGCGAGAAGGACGCCTTCGGCCATGTCCGCCTCGGTGGCATCGGGGACCGCCTCGCCCAGGAGATCGAGCAGCGCACCGGCAAGGAGGCGCGGGCCGTCGTCCTGGGCCACATCCAGCGCGGCGGCACGCCCTCGGCGTTCGACCGCTGGCTGGCGACCCGCTTCGGGCTGCAGGCGATCGACGCGGTGGCCGACGGCGAGTACGGCGTGATGGTGGCCCTGCGCGGCACGTCGATCGTCCGGGTGCCCCTCGTCGAGGGCACCGGTGAGCTCAAGCTGGTCAGCCCGGCGGAGTACGCCGAGGCGCAGGTCTTCTTCGGGTAGCCCGATGCACGCCTGGCGGGCGCCCCGCGCCTTCGACGGTCACCGCTTCCTCCCCGGCGGCGCGACGGTGCTGGTCGAGGGCGAGCGGATCGTCGGCGTCGAGCCGGCGGACTTCGCCGTGCCCCACGACTGCCCCGTCACGGCGTACGACGCGACGCTGCTGCCCGGGCTCGTCGATGCCCACGTCCACCTGGTCTCCGACGGCAGCGTCGGTGCGCTCGAGCGGGTCGGGGTGCAGGACGACGACGCGATCGACGCCCAGGTCGCCCGCTCGCTGGCGGCGCAGGCCGCCGCCGGTGTCACGACGGTCCGCGACCTCGGGGACCGGGGCTACCGGACGCTGCCGTTCCGGGACGCGCCCGGTCCGGCGACGCCCCGCGTGGTCGCCGCCGGTCCGCCGATCACCACCCCGGGAGGCCACTGCCACTACCTCGGCGGGGAGGCCGCGACCGACGCCGAGCTGACGGCGGCGGTCCACGAGCGCGCCGACCGCGGCGTGGACCTGGTCAAGGTGATGGCCGGCGGTGGCTTCCTCACGCCGGGCAGCGACATGATCGGCGCGCAGTTCGCGGTCGAGGCGCTGCGGCTGGTGGTCGTGACCGCCCACGACCGTGGCCTCCCGGTGCTCGCCCACGCGCACTCGGCGGTGGCGATCGAGGTCGCCCTCGCCGCCGGTGTCGACGGCATCGAGCACTTCACCGGCGTGACGGCCGACGGCGCCGTGCTCAGCGACGACCTGCTCGAGCGCACCGCGGCCGCGGGCGTGGTCGTCGACCCGACGATGGGCAACGACCCGGCCGTCCTGGCGCTGCTGCCCACGCCGCCGCCCGCGGTCGTCGAGATCATGGCCCGCGTCGGGCTCGACATCGAGGCCTTCTTCGCCCAGCGGTACGTCGACGTCGGCCGGATGCGGTCCCACGGCGTACGCGTCGTGCCGGGGGTCGACGCCGGTGCCGCACCGACGAAGGCGCACGGCAACGCGTGGCGCGCGGTCCTCGACCTGGCGACGGCCGGCTGGCCGCTGGCCGAGGCGCTCGCCGCCGGAACCTCCGGGGCAGCCGACGCCTGTGGGCTCGCCGCCGAGACCGGGGTGCTGCGGCCGGGACTGGCGGCGGACCTGCTCGTCGTCGACGGTGACCTGGCAGCCGACCCGACGGCGCTGGGCCGTCCGGTCGAGGTGATGGTGCGCGGAGTCCCGCTCAGCGCCTGACCGGCGACGCCGGGAGGTCCACGTCGACGACGAGCGCCCGGTGGTCGGAGAGCCGCATCCGGCGCGCCTCGGCCACCGCCGGGACGGCCGGCTCGGCGAGGACGTGGTCGAGCTGCTCGACCGGCCCGTGGGCCGGGAAGGTCGCCTCCGCGGCCAGGGGGTGCAGCCCGGTCAGCCTGGCCGCCCGCGCCAGGCCCATGTTGAGGTCGCCGGTCAGCACCAGCGGTCGCGGCGCACCGGACAGGGCGCGCAGCAGGAGCCGGAGCTGGTGGCCGTTCCACCACCGCACGAACGACAGGTGGGTGGTCGCGACGGTCAGTGCCCCGTCGGGGCCCGCGACGGTGGCGGCGACGGCGACCCGCGGCTCGTCCCGCACCCAGGTCGGGCGGGCCCGTCCGCCGAACCACATCGGCACCGGCGTCGCGACGGCCGGCAGCCGCACCACCTGCCAGCCGGTGACCGGGAGGCGGCTCAGCAGCGCGATGCCGTACGCCGCGTCGTGGGGCTGCTCGTCGCCGGTCGCCGCTGTCCACGTCGCTCCCGGGCTGCCGGCGAGGGCGGCCACGAACCGGTGGTGGGGCGCGCCCATCGCCTCGGCGGCGAGGGCGGTCAGGTCGGCGCAGCCCGAGCGCTGGAGCAGGTGGTCGACCTCCTGCAGGGCCAGCACGTCGGCGTCGAGGTCGCGGATCGCCTCCTGCAGCACCGCCACGTCGACCTCGTCGTCGTGCTCGGTACGTCCGCCCAGGATGTTGAAGGTCACGATGCGCATCGCGCCGGTGGTACCCGCCCGGATGCCGCCCACCCGGGCGGGTACCTCGTGCTCGCCGAGGATGCGCGAGGTGATGACGGGTGGGCGAGGCAGGTGAGGGGGCCCGGGGTTCCGGGCACCTGCGGGAGGCGTTGAAGCTGGTGGCGGTGCTGCTGAAGGAGACCGGGGTGCCGTTCGCGCTCGCCGGCAGCTACGGCCTGTGGGCCCGGGGCGGACCCGAGCCGGACCACGACGTCGACTTCATGATCGCGGAGGAGGACGCCGCGCGGGTCCAGGACGTGCTGGCCGAGTCCGGGCTCGACGTCGTGCAACCGCCGGAGGACTGGCTGTTCAAGGTGTTCGTCGACGAGGCGATGGTCGACGTCATCTTCCGGGTGCGCAACGAGTCGATCCTGCGCTCCCGCTTCGACGACGCGGACGAGATCGAGGTCGAGTCGGTACGGATGCCGGTGCTGTCCGCGACGGTGCTGATGACCGACAAGCTCGGGTCGTTGGAGGAGCACGCCTGCGACTTCACCGCGGTGCTGCCGGTGGCGCGAGCGGTCCGGGAGCAGGTGGACTGGAGCGCGGTGGCCCACGGAACCGCGGACAACCCCTTCGCACGGGCGTTCCTCGGCCTGCTCGAGGCGCTCGACGTCGCCGGGCCACGGGTCGGCGACATGCCGCCGGCGCCGGCAAATGCTTCCGTTCCGCCACGCCCTGCGCGAAGGTGAGGCACGGAGCACCTCCAATCTCGGGAAGGAACGACACCCCATGACGACGGAGACCACCGGCGCCACGGCGCCCGGACAGCAGGGACAGCCGGAGCTGAGGCGGGTCCTCGGACCGGGCCTGCTGCTGCTGTTCATCGTCGGCGACATCCTCGGTGCGGGCGTGTACGCCGTCACCGGGCGGCTCGCCGGACAGGTCGGCGGCATCGCCTGGCTGCCGTTCCTCGTGGCGTTCGCGATCGCCACGCTCACCGCCTTCTCCTACCTGGAGCTGGTGACGAAGTACCCGCAGGCGGCCGGTGCGGCCCTCTACGCCCACAAGGCCTTCGGCCTGCACTTCATCACCTTCCTCGTCGCCTTCACGGTCGTGTGCTCGGGCATCACGAGCGCCTCGACGTCCTCGGGCCTGCTGGCCTCCAACCTGCTGATCGGGCTCGGCAACGACGCACCGGGCAACGGGCTGGTGCTCACGGTGGCCCTCGGGTTCATGCTGGTCCTGGCGCTGATCAACCTGCGCGGCGTGGGGGAGAGCGTGAAGTTCAACGTCGTGCTCACCCTCGTCGAGATGTCCGCGCTCGCGATCGTCATCGGCATCGGCTTCTACGTGATCGGCAAGGGCGAGGGGAACCTCGACCGGATCACCGTCTTCGAGAACCCCGACGACAAGGGCCTGTTCATGGCCGCCACGGTCGCCACCGCGATCGCGTTCTTCTCGATGGTCGGCTTCGAGGACTCCGTCAACATGGTCGAGGAGACCAAGGACCCCGAGCGGATCTTCCCCCGGATGATGCTCACCGGCCTCGGCATCGCGGTGATCATCTACATGCTCGTCGCCGTCTCCGTCGTCGCGGTGATCCCCGCCGACGAGATCGGCACGCCGACCAACGCCGAGGCGGGCATCCTCATCGACGTCGTCAAGATCGGCGCCCCGGACCTGCCGATCGACGACGTCTTCCCGTTCATGACGGTCTTCGCCGTCGCCAACACCGCGCTGATCAACATGCTGATGGCCAGCCGGCTGATCTACGGCATGGCCCAGCAGCACGTGCTGCCGCCGGTGCTCGGCAGGGTGCTGCCGGGCCGGCGCTCGCCGTACGTCGCCATCGGGTTCACCACCCTGCTGGCCCTCGGGCTGATCACCTACGTGCGGCTCGGCTCCGAGAGCACCATCGTCGCCTCACTGTCCGGCACCACGGCACTGCTGCTGCTCGCGGTCTTCACCATCGTCAACATCGCCTGCCTGGTGCTGCGCCGCGAGCCGTCCCGGCCGCACGCCTTCCGGGCACCGACGGCGGTGCCGGTCCTCGGCGCCATCCTGTGCGCCTACCTGCTCGGCCCGTGGGCCCGGCTCGAGGCCGACATGATCCAGTACAAGATCGCCGCCGGCCTGCTCGGGCTCGGCATCGTGCTGTGGTTGGTGACCCGCCTGTTCCACAAGCCCGAGGGCGGTCACTTCGCCGACATCGAGCACATGGACATCGATCCGACCGATGACTGACCACTGGGTACGATTGGGCGGTGAGCAGCCTTCCGTCCCTCGAGCAGTTGCACGCCATCGGAGCGAAGCAGCAGCCGTCGTACGACGACCCAGCGGCCCTGGCCGCTGCCGTCGCACGTCTGCGCACGCTGCCCCCGCTGGTCTTTGCGGGCGAGTGCGACGAGCTGAAGGCGAAGATCGCGGCCGCCAGCCGTGGTGAGGCCTTCCTGCTCCAGGGAGGCGACTGCGCCGAGACCTTCGTCGACGCGACCGCGGACAACACCCGCAACAAGCTGCGGGTGCTGCTGCAGATGGCGGTCGTGCTGACCTACGCCGCGTCCGTCCCGGTCGTGAAGGTCGGCCGTCTCGCGGGCCAGTACGCCAAGCCCCGCTCGTCGGACACCGAGACCCGCGACGGCGTCACCCTGCCGGCCTACCGCGGCGACGCGGTCAACGGCTTCGAGTTCACCCCCGAGTCACGCCGTCCCGACCCGCAGCGGCTGCTCGACGTCTACCACGCCTCGGCCTCCACGCTGAACCTCGTGCGCGCGTTCACCACCGGCGGCTACGCCGACCTGCGCCAGGTGCACACCTGGAACTCCGAGTTCGTCCGCAACAGCCCCGTGGGCCAGCACTACGAGGCGATGGCGGCCGAGATCGACCGGGCGCTCACCTTCATGAAGGCGATCGGCGCCGACCCGGAGGAGTTCCACCGGGTCGACTTCTACTCCTCCCACGAGGCGCTGCTCATGGAGTACGAGCACGCGATGACCCGGATCGACTCGCGCACCGAGAAGCCCTACAACGTCTCGGGCCACATGGTCTGGATCGGTGAGCGCACCCGCCAGATCGACGGCGCGCACGTCGAGTACTTCAGCCACATCAGCAACCCGATCGGCTGCAAGCTGGGCCCCGGCGCGACCGCGGACGACGCGCTGGCCCTGGCCGCCAAGCTCAACCCGACCAACGAGCCGGGCCGGCTGACGTTCATCACCCGCTTCGGTGCGGGCAAGATCCGCGACGGGCTGCCGGCGCTGGTCGAGAAGGTCACCGCCGAGGGTGTCGACGTTGCCTGGGTGTGCGACGCGATGCACGGCAACACGTTCGAGGCCTCCAACGGCTACAAGACCCGCCGCTTCGAGGACGTCCTCGACGAGGTGCAGGGCTTCTTCGACGTGCACCGCGCGCTCGGCACGGTGCCGGCCGGCATCCTCGTCGAGAACACCGGCGACGACGTCACCGAGATCGTCGGTGGCGGCGAGGAGCTCGACGAGCAGGGCCTGGCCCACCGCTACGAGTCGGTCGTCGACCCGCGCCTCAACCGGGTGCAGTCACTGGAGCTGGCCTTCCAGGTCGCCCAGATGCTCGGCAAGAAGTGATCGATCTCCGCTCCGACACGGTCACCCGGCCGACGGACGCGATGCGGGCCGCCATGGCGGCCGCCGAGGTCGGCGACGACGTCTACGGCGAGGACCCGACCGTCCGCGCGCTCGAGGAGCGGGTGGCGGGGCTGTTCGGCCACGAGGCCGCGCTGTTCACGCCGACGGGGTCGCTGGCCAACGTGCTCGCGGTCGCGGCCGTCGTCGCACCCGGCCAGGAGGTGCTCTGCGAGGCCCGTGCCCACGTCGCCCGGGCCGAGCTCGGTGCGCACGGCGCGGTCAGCGGGCTGACCATGCGCACGTGGTCGCACCCGCGCGGGCAGGTCGACCTCGCGGCGGTCGGGGAGCTGTTCGCCCCCGACCTGGGCCCGTACTTCGTGCAGACAGCCGCCCTCTCGGTCGAGAACACCCACAACTTCGCCGGGGGAGCGGTGCTCCCCATCGCCGACCTGCACGACGTCCGCGACTTCGCCGACGACCACGGGATCAAGGTCCACCTCGACGGCGCGCGGATCTGGAACGCCCACGTCGCGACCGGCGTACCACTGGCCGACTACGGCGCCGTGGCCGACGTGATGGCGGTGTGCCTGTCCAAGGGACTCGGCGCCCCGGCCGGCTCGCTCCTGCTCGGCGCCCAGGCGGTGGTCGAGGAGGCCCGGGTGCGCCGCAAGCGGCTCGGCGCCGGCATGCGCCAGGTCGGCATCCTCGCGGCCGCGGGCCTGCACGCCCTCGACCACCACGTCGAGAGGCTCGCCGACGACCACACCCACGCCCGGCTGCTCGCCGAGGCCGTCGGCACCGACCCCGCCGGTGTCGACACCAACATCGTCGCCTTCGACGTCGCGGACGCCCCTGGCTTCGTGGCCCGCGCCCGTGAGGCGGGCGTGCTCGTGGGCGCCGTCGGAGCGCGCACCATCCGGTTGGTCACCCACCTCGACGTCGGCCGTGCCGACGCGGAGCAGGCCGCGCAGGTCCTCGCCGGCCTGGCCTGAGGATCAGGCAGGTGCCCCGCGCAAGCGCACGTCGCTGATCGCGGTGAAGTCCCGGCCGTTCGGGCCCTTGCCGGGCGCGCTCACCTCGACCAGGTGCAGCATGACGCGTCGCGTCGCCACCGGGCCGACCGGCTGGAGCTGGACGCCCTGCCGGTCGCGGAGGTCCTGGGTGATCCGGGTGCCGTCGTCGAACTCCCACTGCACCGCGAGGATGCGCCGGTTGCCGCGGTACCAGTTGTCGGTGCCGTCGACCTTCGCATAGCCGTTGACCAGGCCGACCTCGGTCAGCACGACGTCGCGGCCGAGGTCGAACACCAGCGTCGCGCCGGTGCCGTCCCCGGGCATCCGCCACGCGGTGCGTGGCCTGCCGTCGAGCATGTTGCCCGCGACGTAGGTGACCGGGTGGTTCTGCCGGTCGCGCGACGCGGGCGCGGTCGCCGGGACCTCCGCCTTCGCCGTCGAGGTCAGGTCGCGCAGGTCGGCGGTGGCGGGCGGCTCCACCGGGCCGCCGGTGCCGGTGCTGTCGGGCAGCGGCTCGCCGGAGGCGCCGGCGCTCGGCGGCGTGACCGGTCCGGCGCCGTCCGTGCCCTGCCCCCGGGCCGAGCGGTCGCTCGCGTCGGGGTCGTCACCGCCGCCGCTGACCAGCAGGAAGGTGCCGATGCCGGCGACCAGCGCGAGGACCACGATCCCGAGCAGCCACGGCAGCCACGGCGTGCCGGCCCGCGCGGGCGAGCCGGGGGCGCTCGGCGGTGCGAACGCCGGCACCGGGGGCGCCAGCTGGGTCGTCACCGCAGGAGGTGCCGCCGGCGGGGGCCCGGGCGGCGACGCCGGGGCGTCGGCGTACAACGGGTAGCGCGCGGCAGGTGGCAGCTGGCCGGTCGGCGGGGGTACGACGGGCGCGCTCGTGGCGGGCGCCGCCTCCGGGTGCCGGCCGGGAACGGGCTGCCCGCAGTTCGTGCAGAACCGGCCGACCCCGAGCACGTGCCCGCAGCTGGTGCAGTCCGTCGGGGTGGTCATCGCGGGGCTCACCGTACCCCGACGAAGTGGTGAGGTGTCAGCACCCGGTCATCGGCCGTGCGCTCAGCCGGCCTTCGCGCGTCGGCAGGCCTCCGCCTCGATGTCCTCCAGGTCGTGCTCGAGCACCTTGCGGGTGCGGTCGTAGCTGAAGCCCCCGAACATCGCCCACATCGCCCGGCTGAGCACCGAGCGGTGGCTCATCTCGACCGTCGTGGTCATCGCCAGCCGGGTCCCGGTCGCCTCCGGACCCGACGGCGTCAGGCGGTAGGCGGTGCGGATGATGTCGTTGCCGACCTCCGCCTCCACGACGGTACGACGCTCCGGCTCCGACTCGACGACCTGGATCTGCTCGGGCCCGTGGTGCCCGAACAGGGTCCGTCGCTCGCGCCAGGTGGTGCCGACGTCGTACTCGCCCTCGGTGAGCACCTCGCTCTCGCTGACGCTGCGCAGCACGTCGGGTGCGTGGGCGACGTCGGTGATGACGTCCCACACCTGGGCGGGTGGGGCGGGGATCGTGCTGTGCACGTGGATGATGTGACCGGCCATGTTCATCTCCCAAGGGTTGGTCCCCCCACCCCCCATGGTGCGCCTGCCCAGCGGCTCTGGCCACCCTCACGCCGCCCTACGCCGCTCTCACACCGCCAGGTGCGTGACCTCGCCCTCGACATGACGGCGCGGGACCAGCTCGACGACGAGCATCGCGGCGAGGACGAGCAACCCGCCGCAGAGCATCCGCCCGGTCACCGACTCGCCACCGAGCAGCACCGCGAAGAACGCCGCGAACACCGGCTCCATGCTCATGATGATCGCGCTGCGGGTCGCGGGAAGGTGCGCCTGCGCCCAGGTCTGGGCGAGCAGTGCCGCGGCGCCGGCGAACAGGGCCATGTAGACCAGGTTCAGCCAGTCGCCACCCCGCTCGGGCAGCACGATGCCCGGCTCGCCCGAGACCAGCGCGGCGACCAGGCAGATCGCGGCGATGACCAGGATCTGCAGGATCGACATGCCGAGGGCGTCGACGGGACGCGACCAGGCGCCGAGGGCGACGATGTGCGCGGCGTACAGCAGCGCGGCGACGAGCGTGATCGCCTCGCCGTACCCGATCGAGAGGCCGTCGAGGGTGAGCACGCCAAGCCCCGTCGTGGCGAGCACGACCGCGCCCCAGGTGGCGGGGGTGATCCGGGTCTTCAGGACCAGGGCCGCGAACAGCGGCGTCGCGACGACGTACAGGCCGGTGATGAAGCCGGACACGCTGGCCGGCGTGTGCGCGAGCCCCGCGGTCTGCAGGATCTGGCCGACGCCGTAGAGCGCGCCGAGCACCAGCGCCCGGCGGCGCACGTCGGGCGCGAGCCGCGCGACCGCCCGTGGCGCGACCAGCAGCATCACGCCACCGGCGAGGAGGAAGCGCACCGCCAGGAAGTCGACGGTGGGCACCCGCTCGAGCAGGTCCTTGATCAGGAAGAAGGTCGAGCCCCAGCACGCGGTCATCGCGAGCAGGGCGAGCGTCGCCAGGAGGGCGGTACGACGGGAGGTGCTGCCGGCGACCGCGGAGCGGTCAGACGACATAGAGGACGACCGTGCTGCCCTTGCGCACCTTGGCGCCGCCGCCGGGCTCGGTGCTCCACGCGACCGATCCGTTGATGTAGATGTCGGCGTGCTCGACCCGGACCACGAGGCCGAGGTCCTCGAGCATGGCGATCGCATCGTCGGTCGACTTGAGCCGCACCGCCGGCACCACGACCAGCTCCGGTCCCTTCGAGACGACCAGCTCGACCTTGTCGCCCTTGTAGAGGGTGCCGGACTCGGGGGTCTGGCTGATCACGTCGCCCTCGGCGACGTCGTCGCTGTACTTCTCGTCGACGACCTCGACGTCGAGGCCCTTCTTGCCCAGCACCCGCTTCGCCTTGTCGGCGTCCTTGCCGACGAAGCTGCGGACCTTGAGCGGCTTGCGGCCCTTCGAGACGACCAACGTGACCGAGGTGCCGACCGGCAGGCCCTGCGCCTCGGGGGTCCCGAACGCCGGCGTGGACCGGATCACGCGGCCGGCCTCGACGGTCTCCGACCACTCCTCGACGGGCTGGCCGGCGACGAACTTGACCTCGCGCAGGGCCGCGGTCGCCTCGTCGACGGTCTTGCCGGCGAGGTCCGGGACGTCGTACCGCTCCTTGCCGCGCGAGACGGTGAGGGTGACCTCGCCGTCGGGCAGGATCTTCGCCCCGGGCCGCGGGTCGGTCGTGATGACCACGCCCTTGGCGACGCTCTCGGAGTAGACCTCCTCGACCTCGGCACCCAGACCGGCCTTGTCGAGCTTCGCGGTGGCCGCGGCCTGCTCCAGCCCGATCACGCCGGGGGTGGTCGTGTAGCGGCCCCAGCCGACCCACCAGGCGGTGGTGCCGACCGCGGCCGCGAGGAGGACGAGCACCAGCGCCACCGCGATGCCCTTGGCCCGGCCCGGCCTGCGTTCGCGCGGGAGCCGGGGCTGCTTCGGGGGTGCCGGCGGGGGCGGCAGGGGAGCGACCGGGACGGGCGGTCGGGGGCGCTCGACGATGACCGAGGTGCGCTCGTGGTCCGGCGAGGCCCCCGGGGAGACCAGGTCGGGCATGCCGTCCCACAGCGAGGACACCGGCTCGGGCGTGGTGTCGCCGCCGACGTCGGTGGCCTCCGCCGGCGCCACGGCGCGGGCGGCGGGCAGCAGGTCGGCGACCAGCTCGGGGTCGGAGCGCACCCCGTCGTGGAGCGCCTGCACGACGCGGCGCACGTGGTGCAGCAGCACCGTCGCGTCGGCCGGGCGCAGGCTGGGGTCGCGGGTGGTGGCCCGAGCGGTGAGGGCGTCGACGTAGTCGGGGATGCCGGGCACGACGCTCGACGGCGCCGGGACGTCCTCGTGGACGTGGCGGTAGGCCACCGCGATCGGGGTCTCGCCGGTGTGGGGCTTGGTGCCGGTCAGCAGCTCGAACAAGATCACGCCGGCGGCGTACACGTCGGCGCGCGCGTCGGCCCGCTGCTCGACCACCAGCTCGGGGGCGAGGTAGGAGACGGTGCCGATGAGCACGCCGTTGGTCGCGGTGTGCTGGGTGTCGGCGCTGACCGCCTTGGCCAGGCCGAAGTCGGCGACCTTGACCCGGCTCGCCCCGGAATGGGGATCGGTGGCGATCAGGACGTTCTCGGGCTTCACGTCGCGGTGGATCAGGCCCGCGCGGTGGGCGGCGCCGAGCGCGGACAGCACCGGGTCGAGCAGGGCCAGCGCCCGCTCGGGAGACATCGGGGCGTCCTTGGTGATGGTGTCGCGCAGGGTGTGGCCCGGGACGTACTCCATGACGAGGTAGACGGTCCCGTCGCTCTCGTCGCGGCCCTGGTCGAAGACGGCCACCACGTGCGGGTGGGAGATGCGGGCCGCGGCCCGGGCCTCGCTGACGAAGCGTCGCGCGAACGAGTCGTCGTCGTGCGTGGTCGAGTCCCCGAGGCCGGGGTGCATGATCTTGACGGCCACCGTGCGGTCGAGGCGCGTGTCGAGGGCCTCGTAGACGCTGGCCATGCCGCCGCGGGCGATCCGGATGCCGATCCGGTAGCGGCCGTCGAGCAGGCGGCCGAACTGGTGGTCCTCCACCCGCTTCGAGGACGCCGACGGCGCAGCGGGGCCGGACGAGGGGTCGCCGGGGCGCGCGGCGTGGCCGCCGCGGGCGCGCTGGTCTTCGTGCACAGCGACCCTCCTGTGCATGTTCTGCTGGACCGGCCGGGGAAGGTGACCGGAGCGACCATCGTACGGGGAGGCGCCACGCCCGCCCGAAGCCACGCCGACGGGCGTTCCCCACGCGCGTGGGGGAAGATGGCCCCATGAGCGAACCGCGACTGGCCGACCACGACCTCGCCGCCCTCGTCGAGGACTGGCTGGACTGGGACCAGGCCGCCGACCTGATCGGGGTCACGCCGGCCAAGGTGCGCACGATGGTGCGCGACCACCAGCTGGCCGCCGCCGTGCCCGCCCCCGGGCAGCGGCAGGCGATCCCGGCGCTCTTCCTCGTCCACGGCGAGCCGGTCAAGGGTCTCCCCGGCCTGCTCACCGTGCTCCACGACAACGGCTTCGACGACCGCGAGTGCATCGCCTGGATCTTCCTCGACGCCGACCTGCCGGGTCGTCCGATCGACGCGCTGCTCGAGAACCGCGGCTCCGAGGTCAAGCGCCGCGCCCAGGCGCTCGCCTTCTGAGGCTGCGCGTGCCGAGGATGGACCGCCGGACGACCCGGGTCGTCTCGACGGCGATCACCGTCGTCCTGCTGGTCGCCGTGTGGTGGCTGCAGTCGCGCGGCGGTGACGACGCCGAGCCGTCGCGGGCGGGCGACAGCGTCACCTCGTCGGCGAGCGCCACGCCCACGCCGAGCCCCACGTCCACGGCGACGTCCACCCGCTCGGCGCGGCCGAGCCCGTCGGCGCCGCGCGACGAGGACGGCATCGCGTACGTCGACCTGGCCGACCTGCCGCCCGAGGCGGCCGAGACGGTCGAGCTGATCGATGCGGGCGGGCCGTTCCGCTACCCCGGCAAGGACGGCTCCACCTTCGGCAATTTCGAGGGCGTGCTGCCGGACCGGCCGCGGGGCTACTACCGGGAGTACACCGTCGACACCCCCGGCCTCGACCACCGCGGCGCGCGCCGGATCATCGCCGGCGACCGTGGCGAGCTGTACTGGACCGCGGACCACTACGAGTCGTTCGAGAGGATCCGGAGGTGACGGGGTGAGCGGTCTCGCAGCCGTCCTGGCCGGGCGCCAGGCGCCCGGTGTGCACCGGTGGGAGTCGGCGCTCGACGTCGCCGACGTGCAGCACGCGGCCGAGCACGCAGGCTGGGGCTTCGGCTACGTCGACGGCGCGGCCCTCGACGCCCGCGCCGACGTGCTCCGGGCGATCGGCAGCGCCCTCGGGTTCCCCGACCACTACGGCGCCAACCTGGACGCCCTCAACGACTGCCTGCGCGACCTGGCCGGCCCGACCGTGCTGCTCTGGGACGCCTGGTCGGGCTTCGCCCGTGCCGAGCCGCGCTGGTTCGGGCTGGTCGTGGAGGTCCTCGGGGACCGGGGCGAGGCAGGTCCCCCCGTCGAGGTGCTGCTCCGGGGAGTCGGGCCCGCGGACGCCGTACCCCTGCTGGCCTGAGCCCGGACCGGTCAGGACGTGTAGAACGACGCGGCCGTCCGGGACACCAGCCGGGCGAGCACGGCTCCACCCCGCGGTCCGGGGTGGATGCGGTCGCCGGCGAAGTCCGGGACCCGGGAGCGAAGGGCGGCCCAGTCGGCGATCCGGGCGTTCTCGTGCGTGCGGACGTAGTGGCGGAGCTTGGCGTTCGCCGGACCGATCCACGATCGCGGTCCGCTCGCCGTGACCAGGACGAACCGGTGTCCCGGCCCGGCGGCCCCGATGGCGTCGGCGAGCTGGTGCGCCGCGAAGTCGCCGTTGGTGCCCAGCGCGATCACGACCACCGGTCGCAGGGTGCCGGCCCTGCGCAGGTCGCGGATCCGCTTCTCCAGGCTCCACATCTGCATCCCCACGCGGGCGCGGATGTCGGCCTGCGGGAGCAGGTCGTAGAGCGCCGGCGCCGCGGCGACGGTGACCGAGTCGCCGATGACGGTGAGGTCGCGGCCGTCGTTCGGCGCGGGCACGGCCCAGGGCGACGATGCCGGTCCCGGTCCCGGCGCCGGCCCGGGTGCCGGCGCGGGGGCGGGTGGTGCCGCGCGGTGTGCCTCGATCGCGGCCCGGCCGGAGTCGAGGCTCACCTGCAGGGCACTGTGGTCGCGGGAGTTGCCGATCCCGGCGGTGACGGAGGCCGAGACGAGCGCGGCGACGACGGTGCTGACGGCGACCCCGACCAGTCCGCTGCGCCGCCCGAGCGCCGCCACCCGTTGGGCCGACGCCCGGTAGCCGACCCGCTGCACCGGCTGCTCGAGATGGCGCCACGACAGCGCTGCGAGCGCAAGGGTGATCGGTACGGCGGCCACGGCGAGCGGCACGCCGGGCGCCACCTGCAGCAGGACCACGATCACCGGCCAGTGCCACAGGTAGATGCCGAAGCTGCGCTCCCCGGCCCAGCGCAGCCACCGAGCGGACAGTGCGATCGCGACCGGCGACCGGCCACAGTCGGGGCGCCGTGAGTCGGCCGTGACGTGGAGCACGACGAGCGCCGTGGCGCCCGCGACGGCCGCCGTGCCGCCGAGGTAGGTGAGCGGGGAGGCCCAGGGCAGCGCCGCGATCGCGAGCAGGGTGCCGGTCGCCGCCGCGACCGCCGTCCGCAGCCGCACCTCGACCGTCCACAGGGCCGCGGCCGAGCCGACCAGCAGCGCGAAGCCGTGCGTGTCCGTGCCGAAGTAGAGACGGTTGAGCGACGCGCCGCCGACGTGTCCGGCGGCCATCGCGGCGACGCTGAGCACGGCGAGGAGCGCGACCGCCTGGCCGCGCCGCTGCGATCCGGTGCGCCGGGTGAGGGTGAGCAGGAGCCACAGCAGCAGCGGCCACAGCAGGTAGAACTGCTCCTCGACGGCCAGGGACCACAGGTGCTGCAGCACCGGCGCCTCGAACCGGTCGGCGTACGACGAGGGCACTCCGGCCTGGTACCAGTTGCTGCTGAACGTCAGCGCCGCCAGCACCTGCTGCCGCAGCCTCACCTCCAGGGCGCCGCCGAGCAGCCCGGCGGTCGCGGTCACCGCCAGCAGCACCGCGAGCAGTGCAGGCAGGATCCGGCGGGCTCGACGCACCCAGAACTGCGCGAGGCGCGGGCGTCCCGAGGCGTCCGCGTCGCGCACCAGGTGGGCGGTGATGAGGAAGCCCGACAGGACGAAGAACATGTCGACGCCGAGGAAGCCGCCCGGCAGTCGGTGCGGGAACAGGTGGTAGCCCACCACGGCGAGCACGGCCACACCCCGGAGCCCGTCCAGGGCGAGCACCCGGGCAGGGCGGGACGCGGGGAGCCGGTCGATCGGGTTCACAGGGAGCAGCTGGCCCGGACCGGTGTCAGTGCGCGCGGCGGGTCGCCGCGGCGGCCAGCTGCTCGAGCACCCGGCAGGCCTCGGCGTCCCAGCCGGCGTCGGCCTGGCCGCGGTGCAGGGCCTCGACGGCCTGCCGGGCGAGGTCGTCGATCATCGACTCGACCTCGGCGCGCGCGCCGCAGCCGTCGATGATCGCGCGCAGCTCGGCGATCTCCGTGTCGGACAGGGCGGTGCCGAGCGCTGCGTCGAGGCGCTCGGCCTCGGCGGGGGAGGCGTGGTCGAGCGCCAGCGCGACCAGCACGGTCCGCTTGCCCTCGACGAGGTCGTCGCCCGCGGGCTTGCCGGTGGTGGCCGGGTCGCCGAAGACACCGAGCACGTCGTCGCGCAGCTGGAACGCCTCGCCGAGCGGCAGGCCGAAGGCGCTGAGCTGGTCGAGGGTGGCCGCGTCGGCCCCGGCGAGCGCGGCGCCGACGTGGATCGGGCGCTCGATCGAGTACTTCGCCGACTTGTAGCGCAGCACCGTCATCGCCTGGGCGACGTCGGCGCGGCCGCGGGCCTGGACCGAGACGTCCAGGAACTGCCCGGCGATCACCTCGGAGCGGCACAGGTCGAACACGTCGAGGGCCGGGCCGACCCGGTCCCAGCCCAGGCCGCAGCGGCGCAGCAGCTCGTCGGACCACGACAGCAGCAGGTCGCCGAGCAGGATCGCCGCGGCGGCGCCGTACTGCTCGGGGTCGCCGCGCCAGCCGTCGGCGCGGTGCGCCCGCTCGAACGTGCGGTGGGTCGCGGAGCGGCCGCGGCGGGTGTCGGAGGCGTCCATCAGGTCGTCGTGGACCAGCGCGCTCGCGTGCAGCAGCTCGAGGGCGGCGGCGGCCCGTCGCACGGCCTCGGCGTCGGCGCCGGCCGGCGCCCCTGCGAGCGCGGCGTACCCCCAGTGGCAGAACGCCGCCCGGAACCGCTTGCCGCCCGACACGGTGACCCGCGCCTCGGACAGCAGCCGCGCGGCGTCCCCGCCGAGCGGCGCGAGCCGGGTGGCCTGGTCGGCGAGGAAGGCGTCCAGGGTGGCCTGGACCTCGGTCCGGAAGGGGGTCGGGTCCCACGCCTGCTGTGTCACCCGAGTGAGCCTAGTGACACCTGCGATTGACGAGATGCCCGACCCCGGCCCGCTCCGGCCACCTACACTGCGGCACATGACCACCGGTGCTGGGCGCTCCCTCGGCGAGATCATCCGTGAGGGCGGCCATTCGTTCTCCTTCGAGTTCTTCCCTCCCAAGGACGAGGCGGGTGAGGCGCAGCTGTGGGACGCGATCCGGGCGCTCGAGCCCTACCGCCCGACCTTCGTGTCCGTGACGTACGGCGCCGGTGGCAGCACGCGCGACAAGACGGTCGCGATCACCGGGCGGATCGCCCGTGAGACCTCCCTGGTCCCGATGGCCCACCTGACCTGCGTCGGCCACACCCGGGCCGAGCTCGAGGGCATCCTCGACTCCTATGTCGCCGAGGGCGTGAGCCACGTCATGGCGCTGCGCGGCGACCCGCACGAGGGTCCGCGCGCCGACTGGACCCCGACCGAGGGCGGCCTCAACTACGCCGTCGAGCTGGTCGAGCTGGCCCGTTCCCGCGGCGACTTCCGGATCGGCATCGCCGCCTTCCCCGAGGGTCACCCCTCCGCGGAGTCGCTCGACGCCGACGCCGACGTGCTCGTCGCCAAGGCGAGGGCCGGCGCCGAGTTCGCGGTCACCCAGATGTTCTTCCGGGCGTCCGACTACTTCGACCTGGTCGAGCGGGTCCGTGCCCGCGGCGTCGACATCCCGATCCTGCCGGGCATCATGCCGATCCTGAACCTGGCCGCCATCCGCCGCCAGGGCGAGCTGATCGGCACCAGCGTCCCGGAGGACGTCGTCGAGCGGATCAGTGCGTACGACGGCGACCCGGCCGCCGTGCGCGCCGAGGGCATCCGGATCGCCGCGGAGCTGTGCGACGAGCTGCTCGCCGGCGGTGCGCCCGGCCTGCACTTCTACACGCTGAACCGGTCCAAGGCGACGCTCGAGATCTTCGAGGCGCTGCAGATCACGGTCTGACGCCGGCCGCTCGGGTCAGGCCGGGCCGATCAGCTGCGCGACCAGCGCGGCCGACTGGGTCACGAACGGCACGCCCGCGCCCGGAGCGGTGTGGGCGCCGGCGGCGTACACACCGGGGACGGGGGTGCCCGGACCGATCCGGCGCCGGACCGTGCCGCGGCCCTGCCACAGCACGCCCATCGGCGAGCCGCGCCACTGCTCCACCTGGTCGCGCGGCGACAGGTCGACCCGGGTCACGACGTTCTCGCGGACGTCGAGCCTGTGGCGCGCGAGGGCGTCGAGGAGGTCCTCGGCGATCTTGCCGCGGCCGTGGATCGTCCACGCGGCGCCGCCCTCGGGTGCGCTGCCGCCCGGACGCACGGTCAGGAGCGGCTCCTCGTGGATGACCAGCTCGTGCGGGAGGTCGGGTACGTCGCCGGCCAGCCCGACGTGCGACACGACCGGCGGGATCGCGGGCATGGTGCGCTCGACGTGCGGAGCCAGGACGGGCAGCCGGCGCGGGTCGATCGCGACCACGACGGCGTCGGCGTCGGCGTCACCCACCGCCGTGCGCACGGCGACCGCGCGGCCCTCCCGCAGGACCAGGTCCTCGACCTCGAGCCCGGTGCGCACCCGCACGCCGCGGGTCTCCAGGCGCGCGGTCAGCAGCTCGACGACCCGCCCCATCCCGCCCGGCACCTGCCAGCCGCCGAAGCACTGCTCGAGGTAGGCGGTGACGCCCACCCAGGACGGCACGTTGCGCAGGTCGTGCCCCTCGGCGACCGCGGGGTGCCCGGCGACCAGGGCCAGCCGCTCGTCGCGGAACGCGTGCCGCAGCCGCTTGTGGAGCGTCTCGCGGATGTTGAACATCGAGTCCAGCTCCTTGGGGACCGCGCCCTTGGTGCGCGGGTCCCAGGGGACCTCGACGTAGTGGCGGCGCAGCACGTCCCACACCGGTCCGTAGACGTCGACGTGGGTGGCCCACGTCTCGCCGAGGCCGGGGCCGAGCGCGTCGAACGCCGCGATCTGGCCGGCCCGGGAGCCGCCGGGCAGCAGCACCGAGGTCCGATCGGCGAACCGGTGCTCGCGCAGCACCGGCAGCGGCTCGAGGTCGGACTCCAGCTCCTTCTCCAGCGCACGCCCGGACTTGCGGAACAGGTCGCGCAGGGCGGCGGGCAGCAGCGTGCTCGTGGGCCCCGCGTCCCACCGGTACCCGTCCTGCTCGACCGGCGCGAGCGCCCCGCCGAGCCGGCCGGACGCCTCCAGCAGCGCGACCTCGTGGCCCAGCTTGGCCAGTCGGGCGGCCGCGGCCATGCCGCCGAGACCGCCGCCGACGACGACGATGCGCACGCCTCAGTCCTTCGCGACGGCGAGGGGCTCGGCGCCGGTCAGCGCGAGCAGCTCGTCGTAGGTCGTGGAGAAGACCGCCGCCGGGTGCCCGGCCGCCGCCCAGACCACCTCGTGGCGCTGCAGCCACGGGTCGAGGTAGGTCCGCACCGGCGCGGGGTGGCCGATGGGGGAGACCCCGCCGATCACCTGGCCGGTGTGCTCGCGGACGAACTCCGGCTCGGCGCGGCGCAGCGTCGGTCCGCCGATCGTGGTCTGCACGAGCGCGGTGTCGACCCGGTGCGCGCCGGAGGTCAGGATGAGCAGCGGCGTACCTTCGGCGTCGAAGAGGAGACTGTTGGCGATCGCCCCCACCTCGCAGCCCAGGGCCTCGGCGGCCAGTGCGGCCGTGTGGACCGAGTCGGGCAGAATGACGATCTCGCCGGTTCCGCCCCGGCGCTGGTGCTCGTCGCGGAACCGGGTGATCGAGGGATGCTCGGCCGACATGGGGGTGACCCTACCGAGCACGACCCCACCACGGACTGGAGGAACCATGCCCGAGACCGACGCCGAGCAGCAGGCCGCTCAGGAGGCCGCGCAGCCGGACGAGGTCACGCCCCGGCCGCCCGCGGTCGTGATCGCGTGCTGGCTGCTGTGGTCCCTGGTCGCGGCCGGCCTGCTGGTCTGCGTGCTCGTCGTCACCCAGCGCGAGGACCTCGGCAGCGTCTGGTCGCCGATGCAGGTGGGGGACAGCACGGTCCGGCCGGTCGAGTTCGTCCCCGTGATCCTGGTCCTGTACGGCGTCACCGCGGTCTTGTCGCTCACGCTGATCGCGCTGTTCCGGGTCGGCTACAACTGGGCTCGGCACTCCCTGGCCGCGATCGTCGCCGGCGTGATCGTGGTCGCGGTCGGGACCGTGCGCACCGACCCGCCGACGATGGTCGACGGCATGGCGATCGCCGCAGCCGTGATCAGCGCCGTGACCCTGGTCTTCCTGTGGCACCCCCAGAGCCGGGAGTACGTGCGCCGCGCTTCCTCTTGAGCTGTGTCGGACCCCCGGTGTACCTTCGGATCATTCGAACACCTGTTCGAACAGATCCGGAGGAGAAGACGCCGTGGCCCAGCAGTTCGCCCCTCTCACGGTCAGCCCGCACACGCTGCCGGCGACCACCCACAACTACCTGATCCGGTCGGCAGAATCGCTGAGCGAGGCGGTCGCCGCCCGTGACGTGGCCACCCGCTACGCCTGCGCCCACGTGGCCGCGCTTCGGGCCGCCGCCGCGCTGCTGGCCGCCCGGGCCCGACCGGAGGCCGGTCGCCGACGCGCCCAGCGCAACGCGTGGGTGCTGCTGGCCGAGGTCGCACCCGAGCTGGCTGAGTGGGCCTCCTTCTTCGCGGCCGGCGCCGCCAAGCGCGCTGCGGCCGAGGCCGGCTCGACCCGCGCCGCCACCGAGCGCGAGGCCGACGACCTGGTCCGCGACGCGGACCGCTTCCTCGCCCTCGTCGAGCAGTCGCTCGGCCTCACCCCGCACGTCCCGCTCGGCGAGCAGCTCGCCGGCCTGGCCGTCGGCTGACGGAGTGCCTGGCCGAGCCGCCGGGAGGTGACCACTAGTGTTCGGGCCATGGCCTCTCGCGAGCAGCGTGGATCGGTCCGCACCGCGGTCGTGTGGGACGCCCTCGAGTCCGCGCTCGCGGGTGGACCCCGCGACGTGGTGGACCTCGGTGGCGGCACCGGCGGCTTCGCCGTCCGGCTCGCGGAGTCGGGCCACCGGGTGCGTGTGGTCGACCCCAGCCCCGACGCCCTGGCGGCGCTGGCCCGCCGGGCGCGGGAGGTCGACCTCGAGGTCTCCGGGCTGCAGGGCGACGTCGCCGACCTCGTCGAGGTCGTCGGCGCCGGCAGCGCCGACGTCGTGCTGTGCCACGGCGTGCTCGAGGTGGTCGACCCGTCCCTCGCGCTGGAGCGGATCGCCGAGGTGCTCCGGCCGGACGGCCTGCTCAGCCTCGTCGTCGGCCAGCGCCATGCCGCCGTCATCACCCGGGCCATGGCGGGCCACTTCCAGCAGGCCCGCGAGCTGCTCGACGACCAGCAGCCCGTCGACACCCGCACCGGTCGCCGATTCACCGTCGACGAGGTCCGCGACCTGCTCGCCGACCACGGCTTCGGCGCGGTCTCGGTCCACGCCGTGCGGGTCTTCGCCGACCTGGTGCCCGCGGCCCTGGTCGACCAGGAGCCCGGTGCCGCCGCGGCCCTCGTCGACCTCGAGCGTGCGGTCGCCCAGCGCCCGGAGTACCTCCCGCTGGCCACCCAGCTCCACGTCCTGGCGCACTCCGCCTCCTGACGCCCGGCGGACCCGACCCCCGCGGCCCGGGGGCGGGTCGTGAGCGTCACCTGCCCGATCCTGCACGTCGACATGGACGCGTTCTACGCGTCCGTGATGATCCGCGACCGCCCCGAGCTCCACCACGTCCCGGTCGTGGTGGGCGGCGGGCACCGCGGGGTCGTGCTGTCCGCCAACTACCCCGCGCGCCGCTTCGGCATCCGCTCCGGGATGTCCGGCGCCGAGGCCGCACGCCTGTGCCCCGACGCCGTCACGATGCCGCCCGACTTCGGTCTGCTCACGCCGGTCTCGAAGGCGATCATGGAGACCTTCCGCACCGTCACCCCACTGGTCGAGGTCACCTCGCTCGACGAGGCCTTCCTCGACGTGCGCGGCGCGGTCCGGCTGTTCGGGCCGCCCGAGGTCATCGCCGAGCGGCTGCGCTCGCGGATCCGCGCCGAGCACGGCATCACCTGCTCGGTCGGCATCGCCGCCTCCATCTCGGTCGCCAAGCTCGCCAGCCGGCAGGCCAAGCCCGACGGCGTCCGGGTGATCCCGCCCGACCGCTTCGTGGCCGAGGTCCACCCGCTCGACGTCGGAGTCCTCTACGGCGTCGGCGAGGCCACCCGCCAACGGCTCCACCGCCTCGGCCTGGTCACCGTCGGCGACGTCGCCGCCATCGAGGTCGACCTGCTGCGGCGGATGCTGGGCCACCACCTCGGTGGCCACCTGCACGCACTGGTGTGGGGGAGCGACCGCACCGAGCTGGTGCCCGGTGGTGCCGGTGTCTTCGGGTTCGGGGAGGGCGAGCCCGAGGGCAGCATGGGATCGCAGCACACCCTGGCGGTCGACGTACGCGATCGGGCGCAGCTGCACCGTGAGCTGCTCCGGCTGACGGCCCGGGTCGCCGCCCGGGTCCGCGGCGCCGGCCGCACCGGCCGCACGGTCACCGTCACGGTCCGCTTCGCCGACTTCACCACCGTCCAGCGCTCCCGCACCCTGCGCGAGCCGACCGACGTCACCCAGGAGGTGTACGCCGTCGCGGTGCCCCTCCTCGACGGCCTCCTCGACGCCCGCGGCCCACGCCCGCCTGCGGTCCGCCTGGTCGGTGTCCGGGTCGAGGGCCTGCGCCGCCTGCGCCCGGCCGACAGCCGCCAGCTGGCCCTCGGTGAGCGCGACCCCGGGTGGCCCGACGCCGACCGCGCCGTCGACCGCGCCGTCGACCGCTTCGGCAGTGCCGCCGTACGCCGGGCCAGCCTGCTGTGAGCCGATCGCGGCATGGTCGGTCCCGTGGTCCGTCGTGACCGTCCCGGATGCCGACCGGACAATTTCGGGGGACGGCCTACCACCGCTGGAGATGCCTGCCTACACTTGGAGAAAGAGTCATCGGGCGGGCGAACCGCCTCACACGTGTCGGAGGATTCGGTGCCACTCTCGGAAGAGGAGTTGCGACTGCTGGAGCAGATGGAGCGCGCCCTCAGCGAGGAGGACCCGAAGTTCGCGTCCACCCTCCGGGGCACGACCCTCCGCCAGGCAGCCCGCCGCCGCGCCATCCTCGCCGGCGTGGTCTTCGCCGGCGGCATCGCCGTGATGATGGGCGGGGCCGTCAGCGGCTACTGGCCCGTCGGCGTCGCCGGCTTCCTGATCATGCTCGCCTCGGCAACCATCCTGCTCGGCTCGATCCGTGGCCAGCGCAGCGGAGCCGCCCCCAACATCTCGGCGCACCCGTCCGGGTTCGGCGTCGTCGACGGCGGTCGCCGCGGCCACCACGGCCGCGGCCACGGCCGCTCCTCCAGCTTCATGGAGACCCTCCAGGCCCGCTGGCGTCGCCGCCGCGACCGCGGCGGTTTCTGAGCCGAGTCCACCGGCACCGCCCGAGCCCGCCCGTCCCGACGCCGCGTCGGGACTAGCGCCGCCAGACCGACATCGGCAGCCACCGTGCGCGTCGCCGTGCCTGAGGCGTGACGCCGGCCTCCAGCGCGGCGACGACCAGGGCGCCGTCCTCGGCGACGGACGTGTGCTCGAGCGTGGCCACCGCGCCGGGGCGTGCGTACCGGGATCGTTCGACGGCCAGGACCAGCCGCTCCAGGGCGTCGGCGGCCTCGGGGGCGGCGTCGGGCCCGGTCCGCGGGCGTTCGTCCGGACGATCGGTCGGGGTGGCGAGGTGGTCGAGCAGGAAGGCACCGGCCTCGCGGGGGGAGCGGCCGGCGGGCCAGGGCAGGCCGAGGTCGACCGCCGTGGCGCGGACCTCGTGCCAGACGTCGTCGGGCGTCCCGGCGAGTCGGCTGCGGCGGCCGCGGGTCCGGGCGGTGGTGGGGCCGCCGATGGCGGCGAGGCCGGCGAGCAGCAGCACGAGCACGACCGCGCTGCCGATCAGCAGCGGCAGCGGCAGGCTCCGGCGACTGCCGGCCGATGCGGTGCCGGGGTCGCGGTCGATCTCGGGGCGCCGGTTCGGACCGGCGCTGGGTGCGGCGGTGCCGGTGGCGCCGGAGGGGGCGGAGGTCGCAGCGCTCGGGCCGCCCCGCGGGTCGTCGCTGCCGCCGTCGACGGGGACCCGGGTGTAGGCGGGCACCTGCTGGACCCGGCCGGACGGGGTCGGCTCGAAGCGCACCCAGCCGGACCCGGCGAAGTAGAGCTCGGGCCAGGCGTGCAGGTCGTGGCTGCTGTAGACCCAGGTGTCGTCACCCGCCGGGTCGGGCTGGAGGAAGCCGACCGCCACCCGGGCAGGGATGCCGAGCACCCTTGCCATCACGGCCATCGCGGAGGCGAACTGCTCGCAGTAGCCCACCCGGCCGTTGCGGGCCAGGAAGCCCTCGAGGGTCTGGTTGCCGGTGCCCTTCGGGGCCTTCTGCAGGTCGTAGGTGAACCCGCCGTCCTGGCGGAACCAGCGTTGCAGGAGCAACGCCCGCTCGTAGTCCGTCGTGGCCCCGGACGTCACGTCGCGGGCCAGGGTGCGCACCAGCGGGGGCAGCGTGCTGGGGACGTGGAGGACCTCCTCGGACACGTCGCCGGTCCGGGAGTCGCGGAAGAACGCGCGGTCGGTTCCGAAGTCGAGGCTGACGCCCTTCATCGTGTAGCTGATGTCGCGGGTGTCCAGGTCGTTGTCGGCGGCCAGGAAGTCCATCGTCGAGGGGTCGAAGCGCCAGTCGCCGGGGGCGTCGACCTCGGCGACGGGGTACTGCGTGGGCAGCCAGGTCGAGTCGAGGTCGTCGGTGACCGACACGTCGTAGCCGTAGGTGGTGCGCGGTACGTCGTCGGAGAGGCCGGCGGGCAGCGGGACCGCCCCGTTGGCCCGGTCGGCGCGCGCGACGTCGCGGTCACCGCTGCTCCACTCGTCGCCGGTGTAGCGGTTGAGCACCGAGATGCGCAGGTAGGACGGCGCAGGGTCGTCGGTGCGCACCTCGACGAGCGGCACGTCCGCACCGCGCTCGAGGTCACGGCGCATGTCGGCGATCGGCTTGCGGATCCGGATGTCGCCGTTGCCCTTGCCGGTGCCGAGGTCGAGCACGTTCACGCCGACCGACGGCAGGAACAGCGGTACGACGAGCGCGAGCGCGGTCGCGGTGACCCCGATCCGCCCGGCCCCGGCGCGCATCGCCTCGCGCAGCGGGTTGCCGCGCCACACGGAGTCCTGCTGGGGCCCGACCGTGCGGCCCCAGCGCAGCAGGTGCTCGCGCGACTCGAGGTGGAGCAGGACCAGGAAGCCGGCGGCGGCGCCGAGGAAGCTGGTGGCGTCCGGTCCGCCGTCGAGCACGCCGCTGGGGAGCGCGTAGACGGCGAGCAGGCCGAGACCCGCGGCGGGGACGCGGCGCAGGGTGCAGGCGAGGGTCTCGACCAGGACGAGGACGGCGGCCCCGGCGACGACGAGCAGCGGCCACACCGGGGCGACGCGGTCACCGATCGGGGCGGCGTACTGGCGGGAGGTGCGCACCGACGCCTCCAGCGACTGCCAGATCTCGGCGGCGGTGCCGCCGACCGGGACCAGCGACCCGGTGATCTGGTGGGACACGAACACGGTGGCCAGCAGGACCTGGACGACGGCGGTCACCGCGCGGGGAGCGCCGGACCAGCGCAGCGTCGCTCCGCTCAGGGCCAGCAGTCCGGCCAGGACGGCGAGCGGGCGCAGGTAGCTGCCGGGCGCCTCGACGAAGCCGCGCCACGCGGTCAGGGCGGCCCACGTCGTGAGCACGGCGACCACGCCGAGCAGCAGCACCGGCCCGAACGGGCCCCGCCGGTCGGTGATCGTCGGGCTGGCGCTGGTCATGCGCGGGCACCTCCGCGCACGGGGGCCCGGCCGAGCTCGCGCCAGGCGACGTCGAGGTGGTCGCGCGGGCCGAGGGCGGTGGCGCGCCAGGCCAGCGACGTCACGGGTGCCACCGCGGCGGCACCGAGCCCGGCGCGGCTGGGGGACCACTGGTCGACGTCGAGCACCAGGGCCAGGGCTGCGCCGGCGTCGTGCCGGATCCGGCGCAGGGCTGCGTTGTCCTCGGGCAGGAAGCCGCCGAGCACGGCGACGACGACGCCGCCGCGGGCCTGCTCGCCGGACCAGGTCACGTCGAGCGTCGAGCGATGCGCCATCTCGACGACGGCGAGGTGCTCGAGCGCGCGCTCCGCGCCGAGCGTGGGGTCGCCCGCAGCCCCGCCTCCGATCCCGTCGGCGGTGCAGAGCTGGACGGCGTATCCGTGCTGCTCCAGGTGCATCGCCACCGACGCGGCCGCGATCACGGCCGCCTCGAGGCTGGACGCCGGGCCCTGGCCGCGATGGGCGAGACGCCGGTTGTCGAGCAGGACGGTGGCGTGCGCCTCCCACGGCTGCTCCTCGCGGCGCACCATCAGCTCGCCGATGCGCGCGGAGCTGCGCCAGTGCACCCGGCGCAGGTCGTCTCCGCGCCGGTACTCGCGCACGCTGACGTCCTCGGCGGACCCGGACGCGAAGGCCTGGGGACGGTGCTCGCCGGCGCCCTGCCAGCCGCCGGTCAGCGGCACCGCGGGGAGAGGGACGACGCGCGGGGTCACCGTCAGCTGGGCGGTCCCGCCGATCGGCCGGCGCCGCTCGACCAGGCCGAACGGGTCGGCCAGCCGCGCGACGACCGGCCCGACGACGTACCGGCCCCGGATGTCGGAGCGCACCGGGTACGACACCGTGCGCTCCCACGCTCCGCCGAGGCCCTGCAGCACGAACCGCGCTCGGCCGCCGAGGGCGTAGGGCAGGGTGTCCTCGACCAGCAGGGCGCCGTCGGAGCGCTTGCGCTCGCTGGCGATGGTGAGGTCGATCCGCGCGGTCTCGCCGGCACGGAGCAGTCGGGGCCAGACCGTGCGCGCGACCGTCGGGTCGTGCTTGCGGCGGCTGACCACGAAGGTGGCCAGCAGGGGGAGGGCCAGCACCAGCACCCCGACCCGGGTCAGTGCCGGCTGGTCGAAGCCGACGGCGCACACGACCGCGGTCGCCCCTGCCGCGACGAAGGCGCGTCCGCGGAGGGTCAGGGAGGAGAGGTGCCGGCGCATGGGCTGACCGTGTCCCTCGTCAGGAGGTCGGCTCGGGCACCGGGACCTGCGCGGCGATGCCCTCGAGGATCGCCGCCACGTTGCGCCCGCCGATCGCCGCCTCGGCGCTGGGCAGGAGCCGGTGCGCGAGCACCGGCTGGACCAGCGCGCGCAGGTCGTCGGGCAGGACGTAGTCGCGGCGGTGCAGGGCGGCGCGGGCCTTGGCCGCGCGCACCAGGTGGAGCGTCGCCCGCGGCGAGGCGCCGAGCACCAGCTCGGGGCTGTGCCGGGTGGCGGCCGTCAGCGCGACGGCGTACCGCTGCACGGTGTCCGAGACGTGCACGTGGCTGACGATCGCGCACATCTTGCGGATCTCGGCGCTGTCGGTCACGGGCTCCAGGTCGTCGAGCGGGCTGACCGCGCCGTGGTTGGCGAGCATCGCGATCTCCGCGGCGGGGACCGGGTACCCGATCGAGACCCGCGCCATGAAGCGGTCGCGCTGCGCCTCGGGCAGCGGATAGGTGCCCTCCATCTCGACCGGGTTCTGGGTCGCGATGACCATGAAGGGCGACTCCAGGTGGTAGGTGACGTTGTCGACGGTCACCTGGCGTTCGCCCATGCACTCCAGCAGCGCGGACTGGGTCTTGGGCGAGGCACGGTTGATCTCGTCGCCGATGACGATGTTGGCGAACACCCCGCCCGGGCGGAACTCGAACTCCCTCGTCGACTGGTTGTAGACCGAGACACCCGTGATGTCGGACGGCAGCAGGTCGGGCGTGAACTGCACGCGGCGCACGGTGGAGTCGATGCTGCGGGCCAGGGCCTTGCTCAGCATGGTCTTGCCGACGCCCGGGACGTCCTCGAGGAGCAGGTGACCCTCGGCCAGCAGGACCACGATCGCGGCCGAGACGACCTCTCCCTTGCCCTCGATCACCTTCTCCACGTTGGCCTGGATCCTGCCGGCCACGCGCGCAACGGTGTCGACATCGGTGCTCGGCGACTCCACGGCTGTTCTCCCTCTCTCCAGCAGCCACCTCGCTGCGGTGGAGCAACCCTACGGCCGCCGTGGGAAGAGCGGCAGCACTCCCGGCGCTCGACTCCCGGCGCGCAGCGCCTCCCCACCGGCGCTCCACTTCTCCTCCACTCCGCTCCACCGGCGCTCCCAGCGCGCTGACCTGCGCATTCAGCGCGCGTGGTGGTGCGAAACGCCCTGCGAAGTGGTGCGTCGGTGGTTGACGGTGGGGGAAAGTGGAGTACTGTGGGGGAAAGTGGAGGACGGCGGAGTCCGGTGGGACGGCTGGGGGTGGCCCGGATGCTCTTCATGGGCACCTACACCCCGAAGCTCGACGACAAGGGCCGTCTCTTCCTCCCGGCGAAGTTCAGGGATCGACTGGCGGAGGGCCTCGTGGTCACACAGGGACAGGACAAGTGCCTCGTCGTCTGGCCGACCGACGTCTTCGCCGAGGAGGCCGAGCGGCAAGCCGCCCGGCCGATGACCAACCGCGCCGCCCGGCGCTACGCCCGGGTCCTCTTCGCCGGCGGCGACGAGAGCACCCCCGACAAGCAGGGCCGGATCGGCATCCCGGCACACCTGCGTGAGTACGCCGGACTCGAGCGCGACGTCGTCGTGATCGGAGTCCGGGACCGCCTGGAGATCTGGAACCCCGCCGCCTGGCGCGAGTTCCAGCTCGAGGCCCTGGAGGAGTTCGCCGACCTCGACGAGGACGACGACTAGCTCGTCCGACGCAGCACCTGACAACAGCACAGCGGATCCGCAGGACGAGGTCTCAGCCCGTTCCCGCTCCCCAGGCAGCCACCTGTAGCACCTTCCCCGGCCACAGGCGACCTGCCGAACCCCGCCTTCTGGGGCACCTTCCCCGGCACCAGACGGCACCCCGAACACCGGGGCGGGAGCGGGCCGGGACCTGGCTCTGCGGATCCGCCGCATTTACCGGCAGCACCAGTTCGCAGAGCCAATTCCCAGGGTCGAGGGGTCCGCATGAGTGAGACAGGAGGGCGTAGTCCCCGCCACGTCCCCGTCCTGCTGGACCGGGTCGTCGCACTCCTCGCACCCGCGCTCGACCACGACGGCGCCGTGCTCGTCGACTGCACCCTCGGCCTCGGCGGCCACAGCGAGGCCGTCCTCGAGCGGCTCCCGCAGGCCCGCGTGATCGGCATCGACCGCGACCCGCAGGCGCTCGCGATGAGCCGCGAGCGGCTGGCACCGTACGGCGACCGGTTCACCGGCGTGCAGGCGGTGTACGACGAGATCGCCGACGTCGTCGCCGACCAGGGCCTGCCGCGTGACGGAGGGGTCGACGCGGTGCTCTTCGACCTCGGTGTCTCCTCGATGCAGCTCGACCTGCCGGAGCGCGGCTTCGCGTACGCCGTCGACGCGCCCCTCGACATGCGGATGGGCGACACCGGTCCGACCGCGGCCGACGTCCTTAACACCTACAGCGCAGCCGATCTCGCCCGGGTCCTCAGGGACTACGGCGAGGAGAAGATGGCGCGCCGCATCGCCGACGCCGTCGTCCGCGAGCGCCAGGTGGAGCCGTTCAGCAGCTCGGCCCGGCTCGTCGAGCTGCTCTACGACGTCATCCCGGCGCCCGCCCGCCGCACCGGAGGCCACCCCGCGAAGCGCACCTTCCAGGCGCTGCGGATGGAGGTCAACGACGAGCTGCGGGTGCTGCAGCGCGCGATGCCCGCCGCCGTCGACGTGATCGGAGTCGGCGGGCGTGTGGTCGTCGAGTCCTACCACTCGCTCGAGGACCGGCTGGTCAAGCGGACCTTCGCCGCCGCGACCCGACTCGACGTGCCCGACGACCTGCCGTTCGTGCCCGAGGGTGCCGAGCCGTCCTACCGGCTGGTCACCCGGGGGGCCGAGCAGGCCACGCCCTCGGAGGTCGAGGAGAACCCTCGCGCCGCCTCCGTCCGACTCCGCGCCATCGAGCGCATCCGCGCGAACACCCGTCCGAGCACGTCGTCTGGCAAGGGAGCCGAATAGACATGTCCTCCACCGCACCGCTCCGCAACCGGCTCCCGTACGTCGCGCCGCGGGTCGCCCAGGCCGCCCTCGAGCGCGCCCGGCTGACCGTCGTCCCACGGCGGCGAACCCGCGCGCCGCGGGTGCCGTTCGTGACGTTCGTCAGCGTGATCCTGCTCGGCGGCGTCGTCGGCCTGCTGATGTTCAACACCTCCATGCAGCAGGCCTCCTTCCGGGAGACCGCGCTGCGCAACCAGGCCACCGACCTCGGGGCGCAGCAGGAGGCGCTCGAGATGGACATCCAGGCGCTCAACGACCCGGCCCACGTCGCCGCCGCGGCCGAGCGGCTCGGCATGGTGATGCCCACCACCGGCGCCGGCGTCATCCACCTCGGCTCCGACAAGATCAGCGGCGACCCGCAGCCGGCCACGGGCGCGGACAGGCTCCCGTTGCAGCCGCCCGGCCCCAAGCGCCCGGCCGAGCTCGACCCGCCGCCGGTCAAGGTGAAGCCGACCACTGACGGCGTGCCCGCCACGGTTCAGTGACCCTTGCGGCCTAGGTTGGAACGCGTGAGCCGCCCCACCCCCAGCCGCCTTCGGCGCCGCACCGCAGAGGTCGTGCGCGGCGCCCCGAACCGCCGGATGCGGATCGGGTTCCTGCTCATCGCGATGGTGCTCTCGGTGTTCGCCGCGCGGCTGGTCCAGCTGCAGGGCGTCGACCCGCGGTCCTACGCCAAGATGGCGGCCGCCGAGGGGCAGCGGGTCGTGGCACTGCCCGCGACCCGCGGCGAGATCCTCGACCGCAACGGCCAGCCGATGGCCGACACGGTCGACGGCCGGATGGTCGTGGCGGACCCGAAGGTGACCGCCCCGGTGGCGCCGGAGCTGGCCACGATCCTGTCCGAGCGGCTCGGCGTCGACTACTTCGAGACCCTGCGCAGGCTGCGGGTCGAGGACAGCCGGTTCCAGTACATCGCCCGCCAGGTGCCGGCCAGCAAGGCCGAGAAGGTCGTCGCCGACGTCCAGGAGAAGTTCAAGGACGACAAGGGCCGTCCCTTCGCCGGCCTGATGACCGAGCGCGACCCGCTGCGGGTCTACCCGAACCACACGGTGGCAGCGAACCTCGTCGGCTTCCTCGGCGAGAACGGCAAGAAGGGCAAGGACGCCGCGATCATCGGCCTCGCCGGGCTCGAGGACTCCTTCAACACCTACCTGTCCGGCAAGGACGGCGAGGCCCGCTACGAGGTCGGCGCCGGCAACCAGATCCCTCTCGGCGACAACACCGTGACCCCGGCGGTCGACGGCAAGAACCTGACGCTGACCATCGACCGCGACCTGCAGTACTACACGCAGCGGGTGCTCCAGCAGACGGTGCAGAAGTCGGGCGGCGAGTCCGGCATGGCCGTGATCATGGACACCAGGACCGGTGAGCTGCTGGCGCTGGCCGACTACCCGACGTACGACGCCTCCGACCCGGCGAGGTACCCCAAGGAGCTCTACAAGTCCTCCGCGCTCACCGACGTCTACGAGCCCGGGTCGGTCGAGAAGGTGCTGACCATCAGCTCCCTGGTCGATTCGGGCCTGGCGTTCAAGGAGCAGCGCTTCAAGGTCCCCGGCCAGCTGCACCGCCAGGACCGCCCGATCGGCGACTACTGGGACCACGGCACCATCAAGCTCACCCTGGCCGGCATCCTGGCCAAGTCGTCGAACGTCGGCACCGTGCTCGCCGCCGACCAGTTCAAGCCCGGTCAGCTGCGCGGCTACCTCACCCGGTTCGGGCTCGGCTCGCGCACCGTCATCGGCCTCAACGGCGAGACCCGCGGCATCCTGCCGCAGGGTGCCGCCTGGACCTCCCAGGTCGGCGACCGCATCGCGTTCGGGCAGTCGCTGTCGGTCAACGCGGTGCAGATGATCACCGCGGTCAACACCATCGCCAACGGCGGTGTCCGGGTGGCCCCGAGCCTGGTCAAGGGCGAGGCCCGCACCGACGCCGGCACGGAGGTCGGCACCGACGTCGCCACCAGCCGGCGGGTGATCAGCGCCGACGCCGCCCACGAGACCATGCTGATGATGGAGCGGGTCGTCGACCCGGACGCCGGTGTCGCGCCGAAGGCGCAGGTCCCCGGCTACCGCGTCGCGGGCAAGACCGGCACCGCGCAGCGGGTCGTCAACGGTGTCTACGACGGCAGCCTCACCGTGTCCTTCGCCGGATTCGCCCCCGCCGATGCGCCGCGGTTCACGATCTACGTCGTGGTGCACAACCCGCGCGAGGGCAGCGGCGGTGGCAGCGTCGGCGGTCCGGCGTTCGCCAAGCTGATGAGCCACGCCCTGCGTCGTTACGGCGTCGCCCCCACCGGCGCCGAGCCCAACCAGACGCCGGTCGAGTGGTGAGCGCCTCCGCCACCCGCCCCGCCCACCCGCCGCTGACGTCCCTCGACGACGTCGCCCGGGCGCTGGGACTCGCTGCGTCCCATCCCGGTGTCGAGCTGCGGGGGATGACCCTCGACTCGCGCCGGGTCCAGCCCGGTGACCTGTACGCCGCCCTGCCCGGCTCCCGCGCCCACGGCGCGACCTTCTCCGAGCAGGCTGCGGCGTCCGGCGCGGTCGCGCTGCTCACCGACGCCGAGGGGGCCGACCTCGCCGCCGCGACCGGGCTCCCGGCGCTCGTCGTCGACGACCCGCGCCGCGTGCTGGGCGCCGTCGCCGCCCTGGTCTACGGCGACCCGGCGGCCGCGCTGCGCACCATCGGCGTCACCGGCACCCAGGGCAAGACGACGGTGACCCGGCTGCTCGACGGCGGGCTGCTCGCGGCCGGCGTGCGCAGTGCCGTGATCGGCACCGTCGGCACCCGGATCGCCGGCGAGGAGGTGAAGACCGCGCTGACCACGCCGGAGGCGCCCGACCTGCACGGCCTGTTCGCCCGGATGGGCGAGCTCGACGTCACGGCCTGCGCGATGGAGGTCTCCAGCCACGCCCTGGTGATGGGCCGGGTCGACGGGGTCGTCTTCGACGTCGCCGTGTTCACCAACCTCGGGCGCGACCACCTCGACTTCCACGCCGACGTCGAGGACTACTTCGCCGCCAAGGCGCGGCTCTTCACCCCCGAGCACGCGCGGCTCGGGCTGGTCTGCGTCGACGACGAGCACGGCCGCCGGCTCGCCGTGGAGGCGCCCGTCCCGGTTCGCACCTACGCCGTCGGCACCGCCGCCGACTGGACCGTCTCCGACGTCGACCAGCGCCCCGACGGCTCGGCGTTCACCGTCCACGGTCCTGGCGGCCTCACCGTGAGCGCATCCGTCCCGCTGGCGGGCGAGTTCAACGTCGCCAACGCGCTGGCCGCGATCGCCGCCGCGGCCGAGGCGGGCTTCGACCCGCAGCAGGTGGCCGACGGGATCGGCCGCGCGGGCGGCGTACCCGGTCGCCTCGAGCGGATCGAGACGGGCCGCGACCTGACCGTCGTGGTCGACTACGCCCACAAGCCCGACGCGGTCGACGCCGTGCTGCGGACGCTGCGGCCCGTGACCCGTGGCAGGCTGGTCGTCGTGATCGGCGCTGGGGGTGACCGCGACCGGGGCAAGCGCCCCGTGATGGGCGCGATCGCCGCCGAGCTCGCCGACCTGGTCGTCGTCACCGACGACAACCCGCGCTCCGAGGACCCGGCCGCGATCCGGGCCGAGGTGCTCGGTGGCGCCCGCATCGGCCGTGCGGAGGTCCTCGAGATCGGTGACCGCCGGGAGGCGATCGCGACCGCGCTGCGCGGTGCCGGCCCGGGCGACGTCGTCCTGGTCGCCGGCAAGGGCCACGAGGCCGGCCAGGAGGTCGCCGGCGTCGTCCACCCGTTCGACGACCGCGAGGTGGTCCGGGAGCTGCTCGCGGAGCTGCCGGCCGGGGGCGACGCGTGATCCCGCTCCCGCTCTCGGTGATCGCCGAGGTCGTCGGCGGCACCCTGCACGGCGACGACGTCACCGTCTCCGCCCCGGCGTACGTCGACAGCCGCACGCCCCTCGCCGACGGCCTGTTCGTCGCCGTCGTGGGGGAGCGGGTCGACGGCCACGACTACGCCGACGGTGCCCACGCGGTGCTCGGCAGCCGCCCGACGACCGCGCCGACCGTCGTCGTGGCGGACCCGGTGGCCGCGCTGGGCCGTCTCGCCCGCCACGTCCTCGACCGGCTCGACGTCACCGTGCTGGCGATGACCGGCTCGCAGGGCAAGACCGGCACCAAGGACTACCTCGCCGCCGTGCTCCGCACCCTCGCCGGCGAGGCCGCGGTCGTCGCGACCGCCGCCAACAACAACAACGAGCTCGGCGTGCCCCTCACGGTGCTGCGTGCCGACGCCGGCACCCGCTTCCTGGTCGTCGAGATGGGCGCCCGCGGCGTGGGCCACCTGTCCTACCTGTGCGACATCGCGCCGCCGTCGATCGCGGCCGTGCTCAACGTCGGCACGGCCCACGTCGGCGAGTTCGGCGGACGCGACCAGATCGCGCGGGCCAAGGGCGAGCTGGTCGAGGCGCTCCCGGCCGACGGCACCGCGATCCTCAACGCCGACGACCCGCTGGTCGCCGCCATGGCGCCCCGCACCCGCGCCCGGGTCGTCACCTTCGGCGAGTCCGGCGACCTGCGCTCGCGTGACGTCCACCTCGACGATCTCGGCCGCCCCGGCTTCGTCCTCGAGCACGACGACCGGTCCGCGCCCGTCCAGCTGCTCCAGACCGGTCTCCACCAGGTCGCCAACGCCACCGCCGCCGCCGCGATGGCGATGGCCGCCGGCTTCGCCCTGGCCGAGGTCGCCCGGGCCCTGGGGGAGGCGACCTCCGCGTCGCGCTGGCGGATGGAGGTCCACCACCGCGCCGACGGGCTGACCGTGATCAACGACTCCTACAACGCCAACCCCGACTCGATGCGGGCCGCCCTCGAGGCCCTCGTGGCCGTCGGTGGCCCGCGCGGGCGTCGTACGGTCGCCGTGCTGGGCGAGATGCGCGAGCTCGGCGGCGAGCACGACGCGGGCCACCGAGCCGTCGGCGCCGACGCCGCCCGGCTGGGTGTCGACGTGGTCGTGGTGGTCGGCGAGGCCGCCTCCGCGATCGCCGAGGGCGCGCGGGCCGGGGCCGGTGAGGTGATCGTCACGGCCGGCCGTGACGAAGCAACGGCCTGGGTGCGGCAGAATGCCGGGGCGGAGGACGTCGTCCTCGTCAAGGCGTCGCGCGGCGCCGCCTTGGAAGTGGTGGCAGAGGCGATCTTGATGAGTAGCACCGAGGAGACGACGGCGTGAGAGCGATCCTGCTCGGCGGTGGCATCGCCCTGCTGATCTCGCTGCTCGGCACCCGGGTGGCGATCAACGCGTTCACCAAGCTGGGCTACGGCCAGGAGATCCGCGAGGACGGTCCGACCAGCCACCACACCAAGCGGGGCACGCCGACCATGGGCGGGGTGGTCATCATCCTGGCCGCGGTCATCGGCTACTTCGCGGCCAAGCTGATCACGCTGACCGCGCCGAGCGCGTCGGCACTGCTGCTGCTCTTCCTGTTCGTCGGGATGGGGCTGGTCGGCTTCCTCGACGACTTCATCAAGATCTACAAGCAGCGCAGCCTCGGCCTGCGCAGCAAGGCCAAGATGGCCGGCCAGACGGTGATCGCGCTGGTCTTCGGCTGGCTCGCCCTCTCGCCGATGCTCGAGGACTCGCACGGGCGCACCCCGGCCAGCGAGAAGGTCTCCTTCCTGCGCGAGCTGGACTGGTTCGTGCTGCCGATGGTCCTGGCGATCGTGCTGATCTGGCTGTTCGTGGCCGGCTTCAGCAACGCGGTCAACCTCACCGACGGCCTCGACGGGCTGGCTGCCGGCGCCTCGGTCATGGTCTTCGGGGCCTACACGCTGGTGAACATCTGGCAGAGCAACCAGTTCTGCCAGGAGGAGCCGAGCGCCACCTGCTACAACGTCCGCGACCCGCTCGACCTGGCGATCATCGCCGCGGCGATCACCGGGGCCTGCTTCGGCTTCCTGTGGTGGAACGCCTCGCCGGCCAAGATCTTCATGGGCGACACCGGCTCGCTGGCGCTCGGCAGCGCGCTGGCCGGCTTCGCGATCCTGACCCGCACCGAGCTGCTGCTCGTCGTCCTCGGCGGCCTGTTCGTCCTCGAGACGGTCTCGGTGATGATGCAGGTCGGCTTCTTCAAGCTCACCAAGGGCCGCCGGATCTTCCGGATGGCGCCGATCCACCACCACTTCGAGATGCTCGGCTGGGAGCAGGTGACCGTCGTGATCCGGTTCTGGATCATCACCGGTCTCTTCGTCGCCACCGGCCTCGGCATCTTCTACGCCGAATGGGTCTCTCGTCTCTGATGCCTGACGTCTCCACCCTCGGCCGCACCGACTCCTGGGAGGGCGTGCGCGCCGTCGTCGCCGGGTTCGGCACCAGCGGCGCCGCGGCCGTCGACAACCTGCTCCACCTCGGCGCGTCCGTGCACGCCGTCGCCGAGTCCGTGAGCCCGAGGATCCTCGAGCGCGCCGAGCTGCTCGAGGTGCTCGGCGCCCGCATCGAGGTGCACGAGGGGGCGACCGCGACCCTGCCCGAGGAGGCCGACGTCCTCGTCGTGTCGCCGGGCTTCCGCCCCGACGCACCGATCATCGTGGCCGCACGCGAGCGCGGGATCCCGGTCTGGGGGGAGGTCGAGCTGGCCTGGCGGCTGCGCGACCCCGAGAACCCCGCTCCCTGGCTGTGCATCACCGGCACCAACGGCAAGACCACCACGGTGCAGATGCTCGACAGCATCCTGCGCGCCGCGGGCCTGCGCAGCGTCGCGGCCGGCAACGTCGGGCTGCCGCTGACCGAGGCGGTCATGGACCCCGAGCCGTACGACGTCATCGCGGTCGAGCTGTCCAGCTTCCAGCTGCACTACACCGACTCGATGTCGGCCGAGAGCGCAGCGGTCCTCAACGTCGCCGAGGACCACCTCGACTGGTACGACTCGATGGACGACTACGCCCGCGACAAGGGCCGGATCTACACCAACGTCCAGCGCGCCTGCGTCTACAACGCCGCCGACCCCGCCACGGAGGAGCTCGTCCGCGAGGCCGACGTCGTCGAGGGTGCCCGCGCGATCGGCTTCACCCTCGGCACCCCCGCCGTCGGGATGCTCGGCGTGGTCGAGGACATCCTCGTCGACCGCGCCTTCATCGAGGAGCGCTCCACCAGTGCCGCCGAGCTGTGCACGCTCGACGACCTCGCCTCGACGGCTCCGCACTTCGTGGCCAACGCCCTGGCTGCCGCGGCACTCGCGCGGGCGCACGGCATCAGCCAGTCCGCCGTGCGCGACGGGCTGCGGTCCTTCCGCCCCGACGGCCACCGGATCGCGGTCGTCGCCGAGCACGACGACATCACCTGGGTCGACGACTCCAAGGCCACCAACCCGCACGCCGCCGCGTCCTCGCTGGCCGCCTTCGAGCCGGTCGTGTGGGTCGCCGGCGGGCTGGCCAAGGGGGCGGCCTTCGACGACCTGGTCACCGCCGTCGGCGGCCGGCTGCGTGCGGCCGTGCTGATCGGCCGGGACCGCTCGGTGATCGCGCAGGCGCTTTCGCGACACGCACCCGATGTGCCGGTGATCGAGGTGGACACCCCTGAGACTGGAGCCCTCGGAGAGCTCGACCTGATGAGGCGCGTCGTCGCCGCTGCAGCCGAGGTCGCCCAGCCGGGCGACACCGTGCTGCTGGCGCCGGGATGTGCCTCGATGGACCAGTTCGCCGACTACGCCGCGCGGGGCGACGCATTCGCCGCGGCGGTGCAGGACCACGTCAGGGGCTGAGCGCAGCACAGCAGGAGCAAGGGGGAGAGACATCACCACCGCCCACTCTCCCGCGACCGGGCCCGAGCGGATCCGCTTCGGACTGGTGCGTGCCCGGACCCGCCGGCCGGGCTGGCTGAGCGCCCTCAAGGACGCGCTCGACCGCCCGCTGACGACGTACTACCTGCTCCTCGGCGCCACCGCGCTGCTGCTGGTGATCGGCCTGATCATGGTGCTGAGCGCGTCGAGCGTGCGGGCCTACCGCGAGACCGGCGACTCCTACACGATCGTGCGCCGCCAGATGATGTGGGTGCTCATCGGTGTCCCGTGCGCGTTCATCGCCTCGCGGGTCTCGGTCAAGTGGGTCCGCGGCCTGGCCTACCCGGCGTTCTCGGTCTCGCTCGTGCTGCTGGTCCTGACCGGCTTCGCCGGGCGCGAGGTCAACGGCAACACGAACTGGCTGGTGCTCGGCCCGATCCAGATCCAGCCCTCCGAGATCGCCAAGTTCTCGCTGATCATCTGGGCCAGCCACATCTACGCCAACAAGGAGCGCCGGCTCGGCAACCTGCACCAGATGCTGGTGCCGGTGGTGCCGGGCATGGTGCTCGCGACCGGACTCGTCGTCCTCGGCAAGGACCTCGGCACCGCCCTCGTCTTCTTCGCGCTGCTCGTCGCGATGCTCTGGGTGGTCGGCGCCCCGGGCCGTCTGTTCGGCATGGTCTTCGCCGTCGTCACCGTCGCCGCCCTCGGCCTGGCCGCGACCTCCCCGACCCGCCTGGCGCGCATCGCCAACTTCGCCGACCCGTTCAAGGACTACCACGGCACCGGCTGGCAGCCGGCCCACGGCCTGTACGCCATGGCCAGCGGCGGCGTCCTCGGCGAGGGCATCGGCGCCAGCCAGCAGAAGTGGGGCCAGCTGCCCGAGGCCCACACCGACTTCATCTTCGCCGTGCTCGGCGAGGAGCTCGGCCTGGTCGGCACCCTGCTCGTCATCGGCCTGTTCCTGGTCCTGGCCTACGCCGGCGTCCGGGTCGCGCGCGAGACCAAGCAGCCCTTCGTGCGCTACTGCACCTTCGGCATCGTGGTGTGGCTGCTGTGCCAGATGATCATCAACGTCGGCATGGTGCTCGCCCTGCTGCCGGTCATCGGCATCCCGCTGCCCCTCGTCTCCTACGGCGGCTCGAGCCTGTTGCCGACGCTGAGCGCGCTCGGCCTGGTCATCGGGTTCGCCCGCCGCGAGCCCGCCGCCGCGCGTGCGCTCGCCCAGCGGCGCCGGGCCCGTTCGGCCGGTCTGAGCGCCTGAGTGGCAGCGCGATAGGTTCTGCCGAGTGAGGATTCTTCTGGCCGGCGGGGGTACGGCGGGGCACACCTCTCCGTTGCTCGCGACCGCCGACGCCCTGCGCCGACTCGACCCGGACGCCGAGATCACCTGCCTCGGCACGCCGCGTGGCCTGGAGAACAAGGTGGTGCCCGCGGCCGGCTACCCGCTGCGCCTGGTCCCGCCCGTCCCGCTGCCGCGCAAGCCCGGCAAGGACCTGGCCCTCGTGCCCGCGCGGCTGCGCGGTGCCGTCAAGGCCGCGCTCGAGGTGGTCGACGACGTACGCCCCGACGTGGTCGTCGGCTACGGCGGCTACGTGTCGATGCCGGCCTACGTCGCCGCGCGGCGCCGCAGGCTGCCCCTCGTCGTCCACGAGCAGAACGCGCTGCCCGGGATCGCCAACAAGGTCGGCGCCCGCATCGCCGACCGGGTCGCGGTCAGCTTCCCCGACACCCCGCTCAAGGGCGGTGAGTACGTCGGCCTGCCGATCCGCCGGATGATCTCCACCCTCGACCGCCCGGCCCTGCGGTCGGAGGCCCGCGCGTTCTTCGGGCTCGACCCCGACCTGCCGACGCTCGTCGTCACCGGCGGCTCCCAGGGGGCGCGCCGGCTCAACCAGGCCGTCAGCGGCGCCGCGGCCGCCCTCGGCTCGGCGGGCGTCCAGGTGCTCCACGTGATCGGGCCCAACGGCGCGAGCGACCCGGGCTGGACCGAGCCGGTCCCGACCGGGGTCCCGTACGTCGTGCTGCCGTTCGTGGAGCGGATGGACCTGGCCCTCGCCGCCGCCGACGTCATGGTGTGCCGCTCCGGCGCCTCGAGCGTCGTCGAGGCCGCGGCGAGCGGCGTGCCCGCGATCTTCGTGCCGCTGCCGATCGGCAACGGCGAGCAGGCGCTCAACGCGCGTCCCGTGGTCGAGGCCGGCGGAGCGCTGCTGGTCGACGACGCGTCCTTCACCGCCGACTACGTCGCCGACACGGTTCCCGCGCTGGCCACCGACACCGACCGGCTGGCCCGGATGGGGGCCGCGGCGGCCGACCTCGTGCCCCGTGACGCGGACGACCGGCTGGCCCGGATCATCGCCGACGTGGCCGGAGCCACCAGGTGAAGATCCCCGTCCCCGACGAGATCCTGCCGGCCGACCGGCTGGGTCACGTCCACCTCGTCGGCATCGGCGGCGCCGGGCTGTCGGGCATCGCCCGGCTGATGCACCAGGCCGGCGTGGTCGTCAGCGGCAGCGATGCCAACGACTCGGCCGTCGTGCAGGCGCTGCGCGCCGAGGGCATCACCGTCCACGTCGGCCACGACGCGGCCCACCTCGACGGCGTCGACACCGTCGTCGCGACCACCGCCGCCCGCGAGGACAACCCCGAGATCGTCGCCGCGCTCGCGCGCGGCCTGCGGCTGTGGCCGCGCTCGGCCGGGCTCCAGTCCGTGCTGCTCGGCAAGGACGTCGTCGCCATCGCCGGCACCCACGGCAAGACCACCACCACCGCGATGACGGTGATGGCCCTGCGCGAGGCCGGCGTCGACCTCACCTTCGCGATCGGCGCCGAGGTCGAGGCGCTCGGCACCAACGCGGCCTACGGCACCGGTGAGGTCGCCGTCGTCGAGGCCGACGAGTCCGACGGCGCCTTCCTCGTCTACACCCCGCGGATCGGCGTGATCACCAACGTCGACGCCGACCACCTCGACCACTGGGGCACCGAGGAGGCCTACGAGGCCGCCTTCGCCGAGTTCGCCTCCCGCGCCCCGGTCGCCCTCACCGACCGCGCCGACCTCGCCACCCGCACCGTCGGCTTCTCCGACGACGCCCGGCTGCGCGGCCACGACCTCGTCATCGAGGGCGGCCGCACCCGGTTCCGGGTGACCAGCGACGGTGCCGACCTCGGCACCGTGGAGCTCGCCGTCCCGGGGCGCCACTACGCCCAGGACGCGCTGCTCGCCCTCGCCGTCGGCCTCGAGCTCGGCCTCGAGCCTGCCGTGCTCATCCGCGGGCTCGCGAAGCACCAGGGGGCCAAGCGGCGGATGGAGCCGGTCGGCACGGCCGGGGGAGTCCGGGTCTACGACTCCTACGCCCACCACCCCAGCGAGATCCGCGGCGACCTCGAGGCCGCCCGCTCGCTGGTCGGCGACGGCCGGCTGATCGTGTGCTTCCAGCCGCACCTGGTCTCCCGCACCCGGATCTTCGGCGAGGAGATGGGCCGCGAGCTCGGCGCCGCCGACGAGGTCGTCGTGATGGACGTGTACGTCGCCCGCGAGGACCCCGACCCCGACGTCACCGGTGCGCTGGTGGCCCGCGCGGTCCCGCTCGCCCCCGGCCGCGTCCGGAACGTGCCGGACCGGGCTGCCGTCGTACCCACCCTGGTGGGACTGGCCCGCCCCGGTGACCTGGTCCTCACCCTCGGCGCCGGCGACGTGACCGCCCTCGCGCCGCAGGTCGTCGCCGCGCTCGAAGCGGCCGACCGCAGGCGGGGCGATGGCGAGGGGTAGGGGCAAGGGGCCGACCCCGCAGGACCGGATGCGTCGCGCCTTCGCCCGCCGCCAGCGCGCCCGCCGCTGGCTCACCTGGCGCTACGTCCTGGCCGCCGTGCTGCTCGTCGGCGCCGTCGCCTTCGGCGTCTACGCGATCTACTTCTCCTCCTGGCTGCGGGCCGACTCCGTCCAGGTGGTCGGCAACGCGCAGCTGTCCGAGAAGCAGGTGCTCGCCACCGCCGACGTCCCGCTCGGCGGGCCGCTGGCGACCGTCGACCTGCACGCGATCGAGGTGCGCCTGAAGTCCCTGGCCACCGTCAAGTCGGTCGACGTCTCGCGCACCTGGCCCCACGACGTCCGCATCGACATCGTCGAGCGCACCCCCGTCGCCGTCCTCGACCGTGGCGACCGGCTCACCAACCTCGACGCCACCGGCGTCGCCTTCGGCCACCTCGCCAAGGCCCCCGACGGCCTGCCCCGCGTCAAGGTCGGTCCCGGCGCCGACGGGGACGCCCTCGCCGAGGGTGCGGCCGTGGTCGTCGTGCTCGACCCCGCGATCACCGAGCTCGTCGACTACGTCGAGGTCCGCAGCGTCGACGAGATCGACCTGCACCTGCGGGACGGACGGCTGGTGCGCTGGGGGAGCGCGGACCAGGCCGAGGACAAGGCCGCCGTGCTGCTCTCGCTCCTCAACCGCAAGGCGCAGGTGTACGACGTCTCGGTCCCCGGCGCCCCCACCACCAGCTGAGCACGCTGCAGGAATCACCTCGTCAGCGGTGATTCCGACAGGGGGGCTCGGCGTGTCTGCGCCATCGCGCCCTGCGGCGTCCCTACTGTCGTGACCACGACGAGGTTGACATAACTATAACCCTCAGGCTGAGGGTAAGGGTTGTGACGACACGCCGGCTGGCCACGGGGAAGCGGTCCGGCCGCCGACGTCGGTGAACGGACACATACCAACGCATCGCAACACCGGAGAGGTGGAGCCGCAAGTGGCAGCTGCACAGAACTACCTGGCCATCATCAAGGTCGTCGGGATCGGCGGGGGCGGCGTCAACGCCGTCAACCGGATGATCGAGGTCGGCCTCAAGGGCGTCGAGTTCATCGCCATCAACACCGACGCGCAGGCGCTGCTGATGAGCGACGCCGACGTGAAGCTCGACATCGGCCGCGAGCTCACCCGCGGTCTCGGCGCGGGTGCGAACCCCGACGTCGGCGGCAAGGCTGCCGAGGACCACGCGGAGGAGATCGAGGAGGTGCTCAAGGGCGCCGACATGGTCTTCGTGACCGCGGGCGAGGGTGGTGGCACCGGTACCGGTGGTGCCCCGGTCGTCGCCCGGATCGCCCGCTCGCTCGGCGCGCTGACCATCGGTGTGGTGACCCGTCCGTTCACCTTCGAGGGCGCCCGCCGCAAGAAGTCCGCCGACGAGGGCATCGAGCGTCTCCGCGAGGAGGTCGACACCCTCATCGTCATCCCGAACGACCGGCTGCTGCAGATCTCGGACCGCAACGTGTCCATGCTCGACGCGTTCAAGCAGGCCGACCAGGTGCTGCTGCAGGGTGTCTCCGGCATCACGGACCTGATCACCACGCCCGGCCTGATCAACGTCGACTTCGCCGACGTCAAGGCGGTCATGAGCAACGCCGGCTCCGCGCTCATGGGCATCGGCTCGGCCCGTGGCGAGGACCGCGCGCTCGCTGCCGCCGAGATGGCGATCAGCAGCCCGCTGCTGGAGGCCTCGATCGACGGTGCCCACGGTGTCCTGCTCTCGATCGCCGGTGGCTCCGACCTCGGCATCTTCGAGATCAACGAGGCCGCGGCGATGGTGGCCGACGCGGTGCACGAGGACGCCAACATCATCTTCGGCACGATCATCGACGACGCCCTCGGTGACGAGGTCCGGGTGACCGTCATCGCCGCCGGCTTCGACGGTGGCCTGCCCAAGCGTCGCGACGAGACCGCCGTACGCCGCCCGGCCCAGCAGGCGCCGGCCACCTCGGCCCCGGCTCGCACCGCGCCCGCCCAGTCCCAGGCCCCCTCCCAGGCGGCTCAGCAGGCCCAGCCCGCGCAGACCCGCGAGAGCGCCGCGCCCGCGACGCCCGCCGAGCCGCAGCCGGTCGGTGCCCGCACCACCCCGGCGCCGATGCAGTTCGACGACGGCGACGACCTGGACGTGCCCGACTTCCTGAAGTGACCGTGTTCGCCCTTCGTGAGACGACCGACCTCGACCCGGCCCGCAGCAGCGGCGGCCGGGTCGAGGTCGCGTTCACGGACGCCTCGATCGACCTGGCCGGCGGCGACGGCTTCGCCGCCGCGCTCGCCGGGCTGGCCGAGGCGATCGGCGTACCCGTCGCCTGGGCGCACCAGGTCCACGGCGACGGCGTCGTCGCCGTGGAGCACGCCGACGACAGCGGGCCGGAGGCCGACGGTCTCGTCACCGCCGCGCGCGGGCTCGCGCTGATGGTCCGGGTCGCCGACTGCGTCCCGGTCGTCCTCGCCGACCCGGGTGCCGGCGTCGTGGGCGTCGCCCACGCCGGTCGCCGCGGCGTCGAGCTCGACGTCGTCACCCGCACCGTCGAGCGGATGCGGGAGCTCGGCGCCGCCGACCTGCACGCCTGGGTCGGACCCCACATCTGCGGCCGGTGCTACGAGGTTCCTGCCACCCTGCGCGACGAGGTCGCGGCCCGGGTGCCGGCGACGTACGCCGAGACCAGCTGGGGCACCCCCGGCCTCGACCTCGGGGCCGGCGTCGCCGCCCAGCTGAGCGCCGCCGGCGTGGCGGTCACCGCGGTGCCCGGCTGCACCCTCGAGGACGACCGCTTCCACTCCTACCGGCGCGACGGCGCGGCCGCCGGCCGCTTCGCGGGACTGGTGTGGCTGTCGTGACCACGCAGCGCGCAGACGAGCTGCGCACCAACCTGGCCGCCGTCCACGACCGGATCGCCCGCGCCGCCGCCGATGCGGGCCGCAGCGCCGAGGAGGTCTCCCTGGTCGTGGTCACCAAGTTCTTCCCGGCCTCCGACGTCCGGCTGCTCGCCGGCCTCGGCGTCACCGACGTGGGGGAGAACCGTCACCAGGAGGCGGAGGCCAAGGCGTCCGAGTGCGCCGACCTCGGCCTGCGCTGGCACTTCATCGGCGGCCTGCAGTCCAACAAGGCCGCTGCCGTCGCGCGGTACGCCGACGTCGTCGAGTCGGTCGACCGGGCCGCGCTGGTCCCGCGGCTGGCGCGCGGTGCCGCCGACGCCGGCCGCGTCGTCGACGTCCTGCTCCAGGTCAGCCTCGACCCGCCGGGCCGCGACCACCGGGCCGGTGCGGACCCCGCGACCCTCGCGTCGCTCGCCGACGAGGTCGCCCGCACCCCGGAGCTGCGGTTGCGGGGGCTGATGGCCGTCGCGCCGCTCGACGACGACCCCGCGCTGGCCTTCGCCCGGCTGGCCGGGATCCGCGCCGACTTCCTGTCCCGTCATCCCGACGCGACGGTCCTGTCGGCCGGGATGAGCGGTGACCTGGAGGCGGCGATCACCGTCGGCGCGACACACGTACGCATTGGCTCCGCGGTCCTCGGAACGAGGCCTGCGGTCCAGTAATGTCCACAACACCACCAGACGTCCCCTGCCGGGGACGCGGATCACGGAGGCAACAGTCATGAGCGGTGCGATGCGCAGGATCGGTGAGTACCTCGGCCTGCTGGAGGACACCGGCTATGACGAGGCCGGCTACGACGAGTACGCCGACGAGGCGACCGACCGGACCCGCGGCCGCGAGGTCCGCGAGCCCCGCCAGGAGCGTCCCGTCCGCGCGGTGCCGTCCAACGTCACGAGCAGCACCTCGGGCAGCGTCGCCGACCTCGAGGAGCGTCGCCGCCCCGTCGCGGTCGCGCCGCAGCCGGTCGTCGCGGAGCTCTCCCGGATCACGACCCTGCACCCGACCACCTACAACGAGGCGCGCTCGATCGGCGAGGAGTACCGCGAGGGCATCCCGGTGATCATGAACCTCACCGAGATGGACGACGCCGACGCCAAGCGTCTCGTCGACTTCGCCGCCGGCCTGATCTTCGCGACCCGCGGCAGCATCGAGCGGGTCACCAACAAGGTGTTCCTGCTCTCGCCGCCGAACGTCACCGTCGCCGCCGAGGACAAGCAGGCCATCGCCGCCGACGGCTTCTTCAACCAGAGCTAGCCTCTTTGGGCCGAGCGTGTCGCTCGTTCCTCGCGCCACGCTGCCGGCCACGCGGTCGAGTTCGGTGGATGGTTGCGTCGCCCTGGCGGCAACACGGCGGCACGGCGGAAAGCGCCGACCTCCTCGGCTCCGGTCGCTCGTTCCTCGCTCCCTGCGCCTCCTCGTCCGACGTTCCCGCCGTGGCCTGCGACGAGGTGGCGCAGCAGGCGTGGTGAGAAGCCATCCAGCGGCTCGCCGCGTTCGATCGACCCGATAGGTTTGATGACGTGACGATCGTCGGCTGGATCATCGAGGGCGTGCTGTTCGCCTTCATCGCGTTCCTGTGGGTGCGCTTCATCACGGACTGGGTGCAGGTGTTCGCGCGGAGCTGGGAGCCCCGCGGCCCGGTGCTGGTCTTCCTGGAGCTGGCCTACAGCGTGACCGACCCGCCGATCAACGGGCTGCGCCGCGTGATCAAGCCGATCCGGATCGGCAACTTCGCCCTCGACATCAGCTTCATCCTGGTCATGATCCTGGCCTACGTGCTGCTGTCGGTGAACCGCTCCACGCTGTTGCTCTGAGGGCTGCTCTGGTACTCCTGTGACGCCAGTGGCGGGCCGCGGATGCCGCCTTCGCCCGCGCAGGCGCTATGGTTCGTGAAGACATACCGTCGAGATTCTTCTTAAAGATTGGTGAGGTCCATGCCCCTGACGCCAGAGGACGTGAGCAACAAGCGCTTTACGCCGGTTCGGCTGCGCGAGGGCTACGACATGGGCGAGGTCGACCAGTTCCTGGACGAGGTCGAGGCTGAGCTCGCTCGGCTGACCCAGGAGAACGACGACCTCCGCGCGAAGCTCGCGGCCGCGCAGGCCGGGTCGTCGTCCGCGTCCTTCGACGCTCCGACCCAGCTGGCGCCGGTGCCCGAGATCCTGCCCGAGCCCCCGGCTCCCGCTCCCGTCGTGGCCCCTGCTCCGGTCGAGCCCGTCGTCGCGGCCCCCGTCGCCGCGCCCGCCCCGGTCGCCGGTGGCGTCGAGACGATCCGTGTCGAGACCGTGCCGGAGGCGTCCAACGCCGCCGCCCGCCTGCTCGAGATCGCCACGCGCAACGCCGACGAGCTCGTCGAGGACGCCAAGAACGAGGCCGACAAGATCGTCGGCGAGGCCCGGACCAAGTCCGAGCGCCTGGCCTCCGAGGCCAAGGTCAAGGCCGACCGCCTCGAGTCCGACGCCCGCACCCGCGCCGAGATGCTCGACGCCGAGACCGCCGAGCGTCGTACCCAGCTCTTCGGCGACCTCGAGAAGGAGCGCGACAAGCTCTCCGCCGAGGTCGAGACGCTGCGCTCCTTCGAGCGTGAGTACCGCTCGCGCCTCAAGAGCTACTTCACCCAGCAGCTCGAGTCGCTGCAGACGCCGGGTGACACCCTGGCGCCGGTCGAGGAGGCCCCCGCTCCCAAGCGGCTGCGCTCCATCCTCGGCGAGGAAGAGGCCTGAGCCGCTCGGCTCGACCTTCCTGACAGCTCGACCGGACCGGTCGGCCCGCACAGCGGGCCGGCCGGTTCGTCGTTGCGGGCCGGTCTCGCTCCCTGCGCGCCTCCTTGGACGGTTTCGTCGTACCCGCTACCCTCCGCAGCACGCCCACCGCTCGCTGGCGCGTGGGTCGCCGCCTTTCGAGGAGTCCTTCAATGGCCCGCAGCACGAAGAAGTCGTTGGCCGGTCAGGCCGCTTCCGCCGCCCGGAAGATCATCCGCCCACGGAAGGCCACGGCGAGCACCGACGTCCTGGCGAAGAAGAGCGCCGCCACGAAGGCGGCACCCGCGGCCGCCAAGAAGGCAGCCCCCGCGAAGAACGCCGCTCCGGCCAAGAAGGCGGCTCCGGCCAAGAAGACGGCCCCGGCCAAGAAGACGGCCCCGGCCAAGAAGACGGCCCCGGCCAAGAAGGCAGCCGCGGCCCCCGCGAAGAAGGCGGCTCCCGCCAAGAAGGCGGCTCCGGCCAAGAAGGCCGCTCCCGCCAAGAAGGCGGCACCCGCTCCTGCGAAGAAGACGTCCGTGGCCAAGAAGGTAGCCCCGGCCCCCGCGAAGAAGGCGGCTCCCGCCAAGAAGGCCGCTCCAGCCCCAGCGAAGAAGGCAGCACCGGTGAAGAAGGCAGCACCCGCGAAGAAGTCGGCCCCGGCCACGAAGGCAGCCGCACGCAAGGCCACCCCCGCGTCCCTGGTCGTCCTCGACCACGAGGAGGCATGGTCGGCCGCCGAGCTGGCCGAGGTGCTGGCCGAGCTCCACGAGCAGCGCGAGGCGAGCGCCACGATCCTCGAGGAGCAGGAGGCCGACCTCAGCGGGCTGCTGCGCGACTCCGGCGACGGCGCCGGCCAGGACCAGGCCGACCTCGGCGCGACGAGCTTCGAGCGTGACCACGAGCTCACCGTCCTCAACCACGAGCGCGAGAAGGTCGCCCAGATCGACCGGGCCCTGGCCCGCATCGACGACGGCACGTACGGCGTGTGCGAGTCGTGCGGCAACCCCATCGGCAAGATGCGGCTGATGGCGTTTCCGCGTGCCACACTGTGCATGACATGCAAGCAGCGCGAGGAACGCCGGTAGACCACCGCGACGACGGGCCCGGCCATACCAACGAGCGCCTGCTGGCCAAGCCGAGCAGCTGGCTGATCTTCGCCACGGTCGCCGTGACCATGGTCGCGATCGACCAGGTCGCGAAGGTGCTGGCGGTGCGCCACCTGGCAGGCGAGCCCGACCGCGAGGTCGTCGGCGAGCTGCTGAAGCTGCACCTGACCTACAACCCCGGCGCGGCGTTCAGCCTCGGCACCCGGTTCACGCTCGCCATCACCTGCCTGGCCTGCGTCGCGACCCTCGTGGTGCTGTGGGTCAGCCGCAGGGCGGTCAGCAAGGTCTGGGCCGTCGGCCTGGGCCTGCTGCTGGCCGGCATCGACGGCAACCTGGTCGACCGGATGGTTCGCGAGCCCGGGCCGTTCAAGGGCCACGTCGTCGACTTCCTGATGCTGCCGAACTGGCCGGTCTTCAACGTCGCCGACATCTGCATCAACGTCGGCGTCGGCCTGATCCTGCTCCAGGTGCTGCGGGGCGTGAGCCTCGACGGCAGCAAGGCCGAGAAGGCCGCGACGCCCGAGACCCAGGAGGAGTCGTGACGACAGTCGACCACCGCAGCCTGCCGGTGCCCGACAGCCTCGACGGCGAGCGGGTCGACGTCGCGATGGCGCAGCTGTTCGGCGTCTCGCGAACCCGCGCGGCCGAGCTGATCGCCCAGGACCTGGTCGTCCTCGACGGCGCTCCGGTCAGCGGCAAGAGCGAGCGGGTCCTCGGCGGCTCGGTGCTCGACGTGTCCATCCCGGCCGAGGCCGACCCGCTCGAGGTCGTGCCGGAGCTGGTCGAGGGGATCAAGATCATCCACGACGACGACGCGATCGTCGTGATCGACAAGCCGGTCGGCGTCGCGGTGCACCCGTCCCCGGGCTGGCGCGGGCCGACCGTGGTGGGCCACCTCGCCGGAGCCGGCTTCCGGATCTCCACCTCCGGCGCGAAGGAGCGTGAGGGCATCGTCCAGCGCCTCGACGTCGGCACCTCGGGGGTGATGGTGATCGCCAAGTCCGAGCACGCCTACTCGGTCCTCAAGAACGCCTTCCGCCGCCGCACGGTCGACAAGACCTACCACGCGCTGGTCCAGGGGCACCCGGACCCGCTCGAGGGCACCGTCGACGCGCCGATCGGCCGGCACCCGAGGTTCGACTACAAGTTCGCGGTGATGGAGGACGGCCGGCACAGCGTCACCCACTACGAGACGCTCGAGGCGCACCGCTTCGCCAGCCTCCTCGAGATCCACCTCGAGACCGGGCGCACCCACCAGATCCGGGTGCACATGAGCGCGCTCAAGCATCCCTGCGTCGGCGACCTCACCTATGGCGCCGACCCGGTGCTCGCCCGCCGGGTCGGTCTCGAGCGGCAGTGGCTGCACGCCGTGAAGCTCGGCTTCGAGCACCCCGAGACGAACGCGTACGTCGAGTACGAGTCGTCGTACCCCGACGACCTCGCGCACGCGCTCGAGGTCATCCGTGACGCCCACTGAGTCCCCGGACCCGGGCCTCCTGCTCCGCCCGGCGGTGCCGGACGACGTACCGCGGATCGCCGCGGTGCAGGTCGCTGCCCGCGCCGTGGCCGCGATGCCACCCGGGATCCACAGCCCCGAGGAGGTCCGCGCCTACCTCGCCGCGAACTTCGGCACGGCCGAGAACTGGGTCGCCGAGACGGCCGGCCAGGTCGTCGGCTACGCCCGGTTCACCCGGACCTGGCTCAACGACCTCTACGTCGACCCGGCCCACCAGGGCACCGGCGTCGGCGGTGCCCTGCTCGACCTGGTGAAGGCTCGACTGGGCGACGGGTTCAGCCTGTGGGTCTTCGAGCAGAACACCCCTGCGCGGGCCTTCTACGCCGCCCGCGGACTGGTCGAGCGCGAGCACACCGACGGCTCCGGGAACGAGGAACGGGCACCCGACCTGCGCATGGAGTGGCCGGCCGGATCTGTCGGAGGGTCGTCCTAGAGTCGGCGCGACCGTCACGTAGGCTGGTCCTCTTCCCCGAGCGACCGCCCCTTGACCCTGAGGAGAGCCGAACCACCGATGGCTGCTGACGCCGGGGACTTCGTCCACCTGCACGTCCACACCGAGTACTCCATGCTCGACGGAGCCTCGCTGCTCGACGGGTTGTTCACCCGCGTCAACGACCTCGGCATGCCGGCGATCGCGATGACCGATCACGGCAACCTCCACGGCGCCTACGACTTCTACTCCAAGGCGAAGAAGTACGGCGTCCAGCCCATCATCGGCATCGAGGCCTACATCACCCCGGGCACGCCGCGCGGCGAGCGGCGCCGGGTGCGGTGGGGCAAGGGCGACGCCGCCGAGGAGGGTGGCGACGACGTCGCCGGTGGTGGTGCCTACACCCACATGACGATGTGGGCCGAGTCCACCGAGGGCATGCACAACCTGTTCCGGCTCTCGTCCCGGTCCAGCCTCGAGGGCTACTACTTCAAGCCCCGCATGGACAAGGAGATCCTCGCCGAGCACAGCAAGGGCATCATCGTCTCCACCGGCTGCCCGAGCGGCGCGATCCAGACCCGGCTGCGGCTGGGCCAGTGGGACGAGGCGGTCCGCGAGGCGGCCGAGCTGCAGGACATCTACGGCAAGGAGTCGGTGTTCCTGGAGTTGATGGACCATGGCATCTCCATCGAGAAGCGGGTCCGCGACGACCTGCTGCGCCTCGGCAAGGAGCTCGGCATCCCGCCGATCGCCACCAACGACTCCCACTACAACAACCCCGAGGACGCCGACGCCCACGACGCCCTCATCTGCGTCGCCTCCGGCAAGCGGCTCTCCGACACCAACCGGCTCAAGTTCGACGGCGGCGGCTACTACATCAAGTCCGCCGCCGAGATGCGCGAGCTGTGGGCCGGGAAGTTCGGCATGCCCGAGGCCTGCGACAACACCGTCGCGATCGCCGAGCGCTGCTCGGTCGAGTTCACCGAGTCGACCGGCGGCTACATGGCCCGCGCCGACATCCCCGAGGGCGAGACCGAGGAGTCCTGGTTCCGCAAGGAGGTCTGGCGCGGCATCGAGGCGCGCTACCCCGGCGACAAGCTGACCCAGGAGGTCAAGGACCGGGTCGAGATGGAGCTCTCGGTCGTCTCCCAGAAGGGCTACTGCGGCTACTACCTCGTGGTCGCCGACTTCATCCAGTGGTCCAAGCGCAACGGCATCCGCGTGGGCCCGGGCCGTGGCTCGGGTGCGGGCTCCATCGCGGCGTACGCGCTCAGCATCACCGACCTGTGCCCCCTCGAGCACGGCCTGTTCTTCGAGCGCTTCCTCAACCCCGAGCGTCCCTCGATGCCCGACTTCGACATCGACTTCGACGATGCCCGCCGCGGCGAGGTCATCCAGTACGTCTCGGAGAAGTACGGCGCCGAGCGCGTCGCGCAGATCGCCACCTTCGGCCGGCTCAAGGCCAAGGCTGCGATCAAGGACGCCGCGCGCGTGCTCGACCACGGCTTCGCGATCGGCGACAAGATCACCAAGGCGATGCCGCCCGACGTCATGGGCAAGGGCGTGCCGCTCAAGGAGATCTTCAACCCCGAGCACAAGCGCTACAACGACGGTGGCGAGTTCCGGGCGCTCTACGAGTCCGACGCCGACGTGCGCACGATCTACCAGACGGCGGTCGGGCTCGAGGGCCAGATCCGCAACTGGGGTGTGCACGCCGCCGGCGTGATCATGTCCAGCGAGCCGCTGATCGACATCGTGCCGATCATGGCCCGCCCGCAGGACGGCGCGGTGATCACCCAGTTCGACTACCCGATGTGCGAGTCGCTCGGCCTGGTCAAGATGGACTTCCTGGGCCTGTCCAACCTGCGCATCCTCGAGGACGCGCTGGCCAACATCAAGGCCAACAAGGACGAGGTCGTCGTCCTCGAGGAGCTCCCGTTCGACGACCGGGCCACCTACGAGCTGATGGGCCGGGGCGACACCCTGGGCGTGTTCCAGCTCGATGGTGGGGGCATGCGCGCGCTGCTGCGCTCGATGCTGCCCGACAAGTTCGCCGACATCACCGCGGTCAGTGCGCTCTACCGACCCGGCCCGATGGGTGCCGACTCCCACAACAAGTACGCCCACCGCAAGAACGGGCGCCAGCCGATCGAGCCGATCCACCCGGCGCTCGCCGAGGCGCTCGAGCCGGTGCTGGGGGAGACCTACGGCCTGATCGTCTACCAGGAGCAGGTGATGGCGATCGCCCAGGTCCTGGCGGGCTACTCGCTGGGCGCCGCCGACAACATGCGCCGGGTCATGGGCAAGAAGAAGAAGGCCGAGCTCGACGCCCAGTTCGAGGGCTTCGAGGCCGGCATGCTCGAGCGCGGGTATCCCAAGGACGCGGTCAAGACGCTCTGGGAGATCCTCGTCCCGTTCGCCGACTACGCGTTCAACAAGTCGCACTCCGCGGCATACGGCGTCATCACCTACTGGACCGCCTACCTCAAGGCCAACTACCCGACCGAGTACATGGCCGCGCTCCTGACGTCCGTCAAGGACGACAAGGACAAGATGGCGATCTACCTCAACGAGTGCCGCCGGATGAAGATCCAGGTGCTCCCGCCCGACGTCAACGAGTCGGCCCACAACTTCACCGCCGTCGGCCGCGACATCCGCTTCGGCCTCACCGCGATCCGCAACGTCGGCTCCAACGTCGTCGACGGCATCGTCGAGGCGCGGGTCGAGAAGGGCCGGTTCGGCGACTTCAACGACTTCCTGTCCAAGGTGCCGGCCACCGTGTGCAACAAGCGGGTCATCGACTCGCTGATCAAGGCCGGCGCGTTCGACGACATGAAGCACCTGCGCCGTGCCCTGGTCGCCATCCACGAGACCGCGGTCGACCAGTACGTCGACATCAAGCGCAACGAGGCCATCGGCCAGGACTCCCTGTTCGCCGGGCTGGGCGACGACGACGGCAGCGACGGCGGGTTCGGCGTCAGCGTCGCGATCCCCGACATCGACGAGTGGGACAAGATGACCCTGCTCGGCCACGAGCGGGAGATGCTCGGCCTCTACGTCTCCGACCACCCGCTGCTCGGCCTCGAGCACGTCTTGTCCAACGGCACCGACTGCACCATCGGCCAGCTGGTCACCGACGAGAGCCGCCCGCACAACTCGACGGTCACGGTGGCCGGGCTGGTCACCTCCATCCAGCGCAAGATCACCAAGAACGGCGACCCCTGGGCCACCGTGACGCTGGAGGACCTCGAGGGTGCGATCGAGGTGCTGCTGTTCCCGAGCGCCTACCGGCTCGCGGCGCCGTACCTCACCGAGGACGCGATCATCCGGGTCCGCGGCCAGCTCGACACCGACCGCGAGCCCGCCCAGCTGCGGGGCCAGGAGGTCACCGTCCCCGACCTCGAGCGGGGCAGCGACGGGCCGGTCGTGATCAGCCTGCCCTCGAGCCGGTGCACCGGGCCGGTGGTCGCCCAGCTGCGCGAGGTGCTGTCCTCCCACGCGGGGCTGACCGAGGTGCGGCTCCAGCTGCTGAGCCGCGACTCCACCAAGCTCATGCGGCTGGGGGACAATCTCCGGGTGACTCCCTCGGTCTCGCTCTTCGCCGACCTCAAGCACCTCCTCGGGCCCGGGTGCCTCGACCGATGAGGACACGCGACCTGGCCGGCGTCCTCGTCGTCCCGCCGGTGCTCGGCGCCCTGCTCGGTGCCGCCGGCGGCTGGCTGTGGTGGACGTGGTGGGGACCCGCCCCGCAGGGGAAGATCTACGACACCCCGGCCGGGAAGGCCTGGTACCCCGACCCGTTCGACCCGGGCATCACCCGCGACTTCAGCGGTACGGCGACCTACGTCGTCATCGCCTTCGGCCTCGCCCTGCTGCTCGGCCTGGCCGGCGGCTGGCTCGCCCGCAACCGGGCGGTCGCGGGGATCGTCGCGGTGCTGGTCGGTGCCGGGCTCGGCGTGCTGGTGATGACCCTGCTGGGGGAGTCGTTCAGCCCGGCCGACCCGGCGACCCTGCTGGCCGGCCACAAGGCGGGTGACACCCTGCCCGGGCATCTCACCGTCGCGAGCTGGACGCCGTACCTCGCCTGGCCGGTGGGCGCGATGCTCGCCTACCTGGTGCTGATGCTCTCGCTCAACCCGACGACGGCCGGCGAATCGGTGCGACCCGAGCAGCCGTCAGCCGCACCAGCTCCGCAGGGCTGAGCTCGATCTCCAGCCCGCGCCGGCCCGCGGAGACGAACACCGTGTCGTGGGGCAGCGCGGTCTCGTCGACGACGGTCGGGTGCGCCTTGCGCTGCCCGAGCGGGGAGATCCCGCCCACGACGTACCCGGTCGCCCGCTCGGCGGCCCTCGGATCGGCCATCGCGGCCTTGCGCCCGTCGACGGCGCGGGCCAGTGCCTTGAGGTCGAGCTGACCCGAGACGGGCACGACGCCCACGACGAGGGCGCCGTCGACGTCGGCGAACAGGGTCTTGAACACCCGGTCCGGCGCGATGCCCATCGCCGCGGCCGCCTCGCCGCCGTACGACTCCGCCCGGGCGTCGTGGTCGTACTCGTGGACGGTGAACGCCACGCCGGCCTTCTTGAGGGCGTTGATCGCCGGGGTCAATTGGGGCTCCAGCGGGTGCGCGCGACCTCGGTCGCCGGCAGCGAGGTGATCACGTTGATGGTGCGCAGCTCGGCGCGGAGCAGGTCGGTGACCAGCACCAGCCGCTCGGCCGCGTCGTTGGCCTCGAGCAGCTGCTGGCGTTCGCCCATCGGCAGCGGCGTGCAGGCCGCGAGCGTCCAGGACAGGTAGGTCGGGTCCTTCGGCAGATCGCCCTGCAGCGGGTCGCCGGCGATCGAGCGGAGCACGTGGCGGTAGGCCGTGAACGTGGCCCGGGCCTGCTCCACGACCTCCTCGGGCACCTCCGTCGCCCGGCTCGGCAGCACGGTGACCTCGCCGACCGGGTAGTCGCCGGTGGTGAGCAGACGGTCGAGCTGGATCCGGTCGCGGCCGACCGCCACCACGTCGAAGCTCCCGTCGGCGCGGGCCTCGACCTCGGTGAGCTGGAGACGGACCCCGATCCGGTACAGCGACTGGGTGCCGTGGTCGCCGACCTCGTAGCCCTCGCGGATCGCGACCGACCCGAACAGCCGCTGCGACGGGTCCTCGGTGCGCAGCAGGTGGTGCACCAGGGCCCGGTAGCGGTCCTCGAAGACGTGCAGCGGCACACTGACCCCCGGGTAGAGCACCGCGTTCAGCGGGAACATCGGGAGCTGGTCCGTCACGTGTCCAACGTAGCGGGGACCGCGGCAGCGACACGCGCGGCGACCGTAGAATCGGGGGCATGTCCCTGATCCGTCGCATCGACCTGCGCACGGTCTCCGACTCCGCGGAGTCCGAGACCGACTACCGCGCGGCAGTGCCCCGTGCCGACTTCGACATCGAAGCGGCGGTGCCGGCGGTGCATGCGATCTGCGAGGAGGTCCGCACCCGCGGCCTGGACGCGATCGTGGAGTTCGGGGAGAAGTTCGACGGCGTGCGCGTCGACGACATCCGGGTGGCGCCGGCCGTGATGCAGGCTGCGCTCGACGACCTCGACCCCGACATCCGCGCGGGCCTGGAGGAGTCGATCCGCCGGCTGCGCGCGACCTGCGCCAACGAGCTCGAGCAGGACGCCGTCACCGACCTCGGTCCCGGCGCCCGGGTCACCCACCGCAAGGTGCCGGTCGGCCGGGTCGGCCTCTACGTCCCCGGCGGGCTCGCGCCGCTGGTGTCGTCGGTGCTGATGAACGTCGTCCCCGCGCAGACCGCGGGCGTCGAGTCGATCGCGCTCGCCAGCCCGCCGCAGAAGGAGTTCGGCGGCTCGGTGCACCCGACGATCCTGGCGGCGTGCGCGCTGCTGGGCGTCGAGGAGGTGTACGCCGTCGGCGGCGCCCAGGCGATCGCCATGTTCGCCTACGGCGTCGGCCCCTGCCGGCGGGTCGACCTGGTGACCGGCCCCGGCAACATCTGGGTCGTCACCGCCAAGCGCATCCTCAAGGGCCAGGTCGGCATCGACTCCGAGGCGGGGCCCACCGAGATCGCGATCCTCGCCGACGACACCGGCAACGCGGCCTACGTCGCCGCCGACCTGATCAGCCAGGCCGAGCACGACCCGCTGGCCGCATCGGTCCTGGTCACCACCTCCGAGCGGCTCGCCACCGAGGTCGAGGCGGAGCTCGACCAGCAGGTCGCCGCGACCAAGCACAGCGAGCGGATCATCACCTCGCTCGGGGGCAAGCAGTCCGGCATCGTGCTGGTCCGCGACCTCGAGCAGGGCCTCGACGTCGTCAACGCGTACGCCGCCGAGCACCTCGAGATCCACACCGAGGACGCCGCCGGCTGGGCCGCCCGGGTCCGCAACGCCGGCGCGATCTTCGTCGGCCCGCACGCCCCGGTCAGCCTCGGCGACTACTGTGCCGGGTCCAACCACGTGCTCCCGACGGCCGGCTGCGCCTGCCACTCCTCGGGGCTCTCGGTCCGCGCGTTCACCAAGTCGGTCCACGTCATCGACTACTCCGCCGAGGCGCTCGCCGAGGTCGCCGGCCACGTCGTCACCCTCGCCGAGGCCGAGGACCTGCCCGGCCACGGTGCCGCCATCACGGTCCGGTCGACGCGATGACGGGATCGACGGGCGGCGGCTGGCCGCCGATGCGCGAGGAGCTGCGCGGGATCGAGCCGTACGGTGCCCCGCAGCTGGACGTCCCTGTCCAGCTCAACGTCAACGAGAACCCCTACGGCCCGTCCGAGGCGTGCGTCGCCGACATCGCCGCGGCGGCTGCTGCCGCGGCCGGGACCCTCAACCGTTACCCCGACCGCGAGTTCGTGGCGCTGCGCGAGGCCCTGGCCGCCTACCTGTCCAAGGACACGCCCGCCGGCATCGTGCCCGAGCAGGTGTGGGCGGCCAACGGCTCCAACGAGGTCATGCTCCAGCTGCTGCAGGCCTTCGGCGGGCCGGGGCGCACGGCGGTGAGCTTCGCGCCGACGTACTCGATGTACCCGGAGTACGCCCGCGACACCAACACCCGCTGGGTCGCCGGCCGCCGGGCTGAGGACTTCGCTCTCGACCTCGACGCCGCGCGCGACCTGGTCAAGACCGAGCAGCCGAGCGTGATCCTGCTGCCCAGCCCCAACAACCCCACCGGCACCGCGCTGCCGCCCGAGGCGGTCGGCGTGCTGTGCGAGGCGGCGGGGGACGACGGCATCGTCGTGGTCGACGAGGCCTACGGCGAGTTCCGGCGCACCGGGGTCCCGAGTGCGCTCGAGCTGCTGGCGTCGTACCGCAACCTCGTGGTCACCCGCACCATGAGCAAGGCCTTCGCGGGCGCCGGGCTGCGGCTGGGCTACCTCGCCGCGGCGCCGGAGATCTGCGACGCGATCCGAGTCGTCCGACTGCCCTACCACCTCTCCGCGGTCACCCAGGCGGTCGCGCTGGCGGCCCTCGGCCACGCGCCCGAGCTGCTCGGCAAGGTCGACGACCTGCGCCGTGAGCGGGACGCGCTGGTCGACTGGCTGCGCGCCGAGGCGTACGACGTGGCCGACTCGGACGCCAATTTCGTGTTGTTCGGGCGATTCGCCGACCGCCATGCTGTCTGGCAGGGTCTCCTCGACCAGGGAGTCCTGATCCGGGAGACCGGGCCCGAGGGGTGGCTGCGGGTCTCGGTCGGCACCCCCGACGAGATGGCAGCCTTCCGGGCTGCACTGACCGATGTGAACGGAGAACGCGCATGAGCCGGACTGCACGGATCGAGCGGCAGACCAGCGAGTCGAAGGTGATCGTCGAGGTGAACCTCGACGGCACCGGCAAGCACGACATCTCCACCGGCGTCGGCTTCTACGACCACATGCTGACCGCGTTCGCGCGCCACGCGCTGGTCGACCTGACCGTCCAGACCGACGGTGACGTCCACATCGACGCCCACCACACGGTCGAGGACACCGCGATCACGCTGGGCCAGGCGCTGCGCCAGGCGCTGGGCGACAAGGTCGGCATCCGCCGCTTCGGCGACGCGACCGTCCCGCTCGACGAGGCGCTGGTGCACGCCGTCGTCGACGTGTCCGGGCGTCCCTACTGCGTCCACACCGGTGAGCCCGAGGGCCAGCAGTACGTCCAGCTCGGCGGCTCCGGCGTCTCCTACCTCGGCTCGCTGACCCAGCACGTCTTCGAGTCGATCGCCTTCCACGGGCACTTCGCGCTCCACGTGCGGGTGCTCGCCGGCCGCGAGCCGCACCACATCGTCGAGACGCAGTTCAAGGCGTTCGCCCGTGCCTTCCGCGACGCCGTCGCGATCGACCCCCGCGAGACCGGCATCCCCTCCACCAAGGGAGCCCTGTGAGCGCTCCGTCCGTCGTCGTCCTCGACTACGGCTCCGGCAACCTGCGCTCCGCCGTACGCGCGGTCGAGCGGGCCGGGGCATCGGTCACCCTGACCGGTGACCTCGACGCGGCGATGGAGGCAGACGGCCTGCTGGTGCCGGGCGTCGGTGCCTACGAGGCGTGCATGCGCGGGTTGCGGGCGATCCGTGGCGAGCGCATCATCGCCCGTCGCCTGTCCGGTGGCCGGCCGGTGCTCGGCATCTGTGTGGGCATGCAGATCCTGTTCGAGAAGGGCATCGAGCACGGCGTCGAGACCGAGGGCTGCGGCGAGTGGCCCGGCGTGGTCGAGCGGCTGCAGGCGCCGATCGTCCCGCACATGGGCTGGAACACGGTGTCGGTGCCCGAGGGCACGCGGCTGTTCGCGGGCATCGAGGACGAGCGCTTCTACTTCGTGCACTCCTACGGCGTGCGCGACTGGACGCTGGTCACCAACGACCGCACGCCCGACAGCCACCGGCCCCTCGTGACCTGGGCCGAGCACGGCGGCGACCGCTTCGTCGCGGCCGTCGAGAACGGGCCGCTGTGCGCGACCCAGTTCCACCCGGAGAAGTCGGGTGATGCGGGCGCCCAGCTGCTGCGCAACTGGGTCACGTCGCTGGGCTGAGCACCGTCCCGTCCAGGACGCGGATCCGTGGTGCGGCCAGCACGCCCAGGTCGTCGCGCGGGTCCGTGTCGAAGGCGACGAGGTCGGCCGGCGCGCCCTCGGCGATGCCGGGGAGCCCGAGCAGCTCGCGGGTGCGCCACGAACCGGCGCCGAGTGCCTGCTCCGGCGTGAGCCCGTACCGGGCGAGCAGCTCGATCTCGTGACGGACCCGGCCGTGCGGGCCCATGCCCGCGTCGGTCCCGGCGAGGATCGGTACGCCGGCCGCGGCCGCCGCCGCGAGGGCGAGGGGCATCCGGTCGATCAGCTCGCCCATGGTGGACGGGAGCATCCCGCGGATCGCCTCGTTGATGCTCAGCGTCGGCACCCAGCTGCCGCCGTACGCCGCGAGTGAGGGGACCTGGTCGGCCTGGAGGAAGGTCGCGTGCTCGAGGGTGTCGATCCGGGCCTCGATGGCGGACTGGATCACGTCCGGCAGTGCGCAGTGCATCGCGACCCGGCCGCCGGCGGCGTGCACGGCGCGGGTCGCGGCGACGACCGCCGCCTCGCTGAAGGTGCGGGTCATCCCGGGCCCCGGGATGGGGGAGTCGCCGATCAGCTTGACCCAGCCGCCGCTCCAGGCGAGCTCCTCGAGGGCCGCCTCGACCAGCTCGCCGTCGTTCACCTCGCGGGCCAGGCCGGGGAAGTAGCGTCCGGCAGGTGCGAGGAACCGGCCCGCCGTGGTGACCCGGGGGAGACCCGCGTCCGGGCCGAGGCCCCGGGACGCACGGTCGGGGCTGCCGGGCTCGCGCACCGCGAGAACTCCGGCCTCGAGGTGGGCGCGGGCGCTGGCGCGCACCCGCTCACCGGCCGGCGCGTCGTCGCCCGCGGGGCTCGCCAGCGACAGGTGGGCGTGGGCGTCGGCCAGCCCGGGGACCAGCACGAGGCCGGTCCCCAGGGTGGTCGCGTCGGCAACGGGCGTGAACGAGATCCGCCTGTCGACCACGTAGACATCGCGGTCGGCGTCGTCGGGAAGAACCCGTCCCTGGAGGTGCCAGGCGGACATGACGACGACGCTACCCGGCTTTGCCGGGCCGGGTCAGCGGACCTTGAGCTTGGTCGTGGCGCTGGAGGCGCCCACGCTGCCGCTGTAGGACGCCGTGACCGTGTACTTCCCCTTCTTGAGCTTCTTGAAGGTCGCCGTGGCGGTGCCCCCGGCGACGGTCGCCGTCCTGGTCGTGACCCTCTTGCCCTTCTTGAGGGTGAAGGTGACCGCGCCGGACGGGCTGGCTCCGGTCGCGGTGACGCTCGCCGTCACGGTTGCTTTGCGTGCCTTCTTGGAGTACTTCGCCTTGACGGTGGTCGTTGACGCCGGCGCTGCAGTGGTCGTGACCGAGCCGATGACGGTGTTCTGGCCCCCGGCGGGCGTGCAGGGGATGTCGAACGGTGAAGGCGTGCCGTTCGTGGTCAGCACCATGCCCACCTGCTGGGCACCCGCCTGGATCTGGTGCGTCGTCCCCTGCGGGCCCGCCGTGAAGGCCGGCATCACGCCGGTGCCGGTGAGGGAGATGGGCCCGTCCGACGGGACAGCGGTGGCCGGAATGACGATCGTCGTCACCACTTGCTTGCCGTCGACGAGGTTGGTGGCCTGGACGGTCCCCCCGATCGTGTCCGGTGAGAAGAACAGCCGCATCGTGTCGGCGAGGCTGTCCGGCACGGTCATGATCGAGGTGACTGTCGGGCTGATCGACGTGCCGGCCGGTGCGGTTGCCGGGGCGTTCGTCGTGACGTCGACCGAGAAGGTGTTCGCCCCGAGCACCGGCACGGTGCAGTCGAAGTCGATGGGCGCGGCCGATGCCGTGCCCGCCGTGCCGAGGACGACGGCGGTGCTGGCCGCGAGGCCGAGAACGGCGCCGGCGGAGACGGGGCGCAGCGTGAAGCGATGACGCAAGGTCATAAGGGTTTCCCTCCCGAAATGTGGTGTTGTGCCGGCCGCCACCCCTCCCGAGTGGCGGCCGTTTCACCACCCCATCACAAAAAGAGAACAAGTTCTAGTCCCTGTCTCCCGTGTCGGCGAGACGCGGCGCGGGACCCCGGTCCGGCTCATCTAGGATCGCGGCCATGACCGGCTACCTCGAGCTGCTGCCCGCTGTCGACATCAAGGGCGGCCAGGCCGTCCAGCTGGTGCAGGGCGTCGACGGCTCCGAGAAGCGCTTCGGCGACCCGATCGAGGCGGCGCTGCGCTGGCAGGAGGCCGGTGCCGAGTGGATCCACCTCGTCGACCTCGACGCGGCCTTCGGCCACGGCAACAACCGCGAGCTCCAGGCCGAGATCGTCGGTCGCCTCGACATCCAGGTCGAGATGAGTGGCGGCATCCGCGACGACGAGTCCCTGGAGGCGGCGATGGCCACCGGGTGTCGTCGGGTCAACATCGGCACCGCCGCCCTGGAGCAGCCCGAGTGGTGTGCCCGCGCCATCGCGACGTACGGCGACCGCGTGGCAGTGGGACTCGACGTCCGTGGCCGCACGCTGGCCGCGCGCGGCTGGACCCAGGAGGGTGGCGACCTGTACGAGACGCTCGCCCGCCTCGACTCCGAGGGCTGCGCCCGCTACGTCGTCACCGACGTCAACAAGGACGGCATGCTGCAGGGCCCGAACCTCCAGCTCCTCGAGGACGTCTGCGCCGCCACCTCGCGTCCCGTCGTCGCCTCGGGCGGCGTGACGACGCTCGACGACATCCGCGCCCTGATGAAGCTCGTGCCCATCGGCGTCGAGGGCGCGATCGCCGGAACCGCCCTCTACACGGGGCAGTTCACCCTCGAGGACGCGCTCGAGCTGACCCGGGGTGGCCTCGTATGACCCTCGCGGTCCGGGTCATCCCGTGCCTCGACGTCGACGCCGGCCGCGTGGTCAAGGGCGTGAACTTCCAGGAGCTGCGCGACGCGGGCGACCCGGTCGAGCTGGCCCGTCTGTACGACGCAGAGGGTGCCGACGAGCTCACCTTCCTCGACATCTCCGCCTCCCACGAGGGACGCGCGACCACGATGGACATCGTCTCCGCGACGGCCGAGCAGGTCTTCATCCCGCTCACCGTCGGCGGCGGCGTCTCCTCGGTCGAGGACGTCGACCGGCTGCTGCGGGCCGGTGCCGACAAGATCGCCGTCAACACCGCGGCGATCCGCCGGCCCGAGCTGATCGCCGAGATCGCCGACCGCTTCGGCAACCAGGTGCTCGTCCTCTCCGTCGACGCCCGTCGCGTGGTCGCCGGCTCCGGCGTCACCACGGACTCGGGCTTCGAGGTCACCACCCACGGCGGTCGCCAGTCCGCCGGCCTCGACGCGATCGAGTGGGCCGTCCGCGCCGCCGAGCTCGGTGCGGGCGAGATCCTGCTCAACGCCATGGACGCCGACGGCACCACCGACGGCTTCGACCTCGAGCTGATCCGCAGGGTCCGCGCCGAGGTCTCCATCCCCGTCATCGCCTCCGGCGGCGCCGGCGCCGTCGAGCACTTCCCGCCCGCCGTCGAGGCCGGCGCGGACGCCGTGCTCGCTGCCACCGTCTTCCACTTCGGCACGCTGCGGATCTCGGACGTGAAGGCCTCCCTGTCGGCGGCAGGTGTGCCGGTCCGGTGACGGGGGAGGGTGCGGCCATGACGTACGACACCTACGAGCCGAGCGCGGCCGCCGGCCCTGCCGAACCCGATGTCACCGGCCAGGGACCGTGGCGGGTCCTGGTCGAGTACTCCAACCGCGGCGACCTCAAGCCGCCGACCGTCGTGCAGGTCGGCAAGACCGAGCACGCCGAACGCGGTGTGGCGCTCGAGGCGGCCCTGCGCGCCTGCCGTGAGTTCAACCCGCCCGACCCGGCTTTCGAGCAGAGCCGCCAGGTCTACCGGGACGGTCCCGACGGGTTCCTGGTCGTGCTCGAGGGTGCGATGTCGACGTTCCACATGAGCGTGCGGATCGTCAGCCCGCTGGGGCCTCCCACCACCGCTCAGTAGGCGCCGAGGCCCTCGGCGCCCCGGCCGGCCAGGTCGCCGGCGTGGCCCGTCGGACGGTCGCGCGCCGGGGGTGTGCGCAGGTCGGCCTCGCCGTCGACGCCGTTGCTGCAGCCGGTCAGCACGGCGACCAGGAGAGCGAGGCTGGGGCAGAGGACACCGAGACGGGTACCGAGAACGTCCATGCCTGCAGCATCGTCCGATCTCGCGGCACGTGCACTGAGCTCTCCACAGGCTGCCATGGGCTCGGCCAGGCAGTCGGCGAGCAGGGCTTCTGCATCCACCCCGCAACGGCACCGACGCCGGCGCGAGGAATAGGCTCGCGCGGTGCGAGGTTGCGGGCAGAAGTGAGCACAGGAAGCGGTACGACGTCCGCCGGGTTCGGCGTGCTCTGGGTGGCCATCAGGCGCGAGCCCTGGATCTTCGCGGTCTCGACCGTCGGGAGCCTGCTGTTCGGCGCGCTGACCGTCGCCGACGCCTGGGTGCTGGGCTGGTCGACCGACCACGTCGTGCTCCCTGCGTTCAGGGACGGCGAGATCGGCGGCGGCCTGCTGTGGGCGGTGCTCGGGCTGTTCGTCGGCGTCGCGATCCTGCGAGCGGTCGGCATCGTGGCCCGCCGGCTCGGGGCCGGCGTCATGCAGTACCGGATGCAGGCCCACAGCCGCCGCGCCGTCACCCGCCAGTACCTCCGCCTGCCCATGGAGTGGCACCAGAAGCACCCGACCGGCGAGCTGCTGTCCAACGCGAACGCCGACGTCGAGGCGGCCTGGGGACCGATCGCGCCGCTGCCGATGGCCGTCGGGACGGTCGCGATGATGGTGATCGCGGTCGTGCAGATGCTGCTCACCGACCTCGCGCTCGCCGCGGTCGGCCTGCTCGTCTTCCCGCTCGTCATCGGCGTCAACGTCGTCTACCAGCGCCTCGCCCAGGGCTGGGCGACCCGCGCCCAGGAGCTGCGCGCCGAGCTCTCCGAGATCGCCCACGAGTCCTTCGACGGCGCGCTCGTCGTCAAGACCCTCGGCCGCGAGCCGGAGGAGACGCAGCGGTTCCGGGCCAAGGCCGAGGAGCTGCGCGAGGCCAACATCAAGGTCGGCCGCATCCGCGCGGCGTTCGACCCGACCCTCGCCGCGCTGCCGAACCTCGCGGTCCTGGTCGTCCTCGTGATGGGCGTGCACCGCGTCGTGTCGGGCTCGACGGTCGCCGGCGACGTCGTCACGATCGCCTACCTGCTCACGGTCGTCGCGTTCCCGATCCGCTCGATCGGGTGGCTGCTGGGCGACTTCCCGCGCAGCGTCGTCGGCTACCGCAGGGTCGCCGCGGTCGTCGCGGCCACCGGCGCCATGGAGTACGGCGACCGCGAGGTGCCCCAGCACGACGGTGGCGCGCGGCTCGAGGTCGACGGCGCCGCCTTCGGCTACACCGCCGACCGGCCGCTGCTGCGCGAGGTCACCTTCGAGGTCGAGCCCGGCCGCACGGTCGCCCTCGTGGGGGCCACCGCGTCCGGCAAGAGCACCCTCACCGGGCTGCTGGCGCGCCTCGTCGACGTCGACGCCGGTGCGATCCGGGTCGACGGGACCGACCTGCGCGAGCTGCGCCGCGGCGGGCTGGCGGACGTGCTGGCCGTCGTGCCGCAGAGCGCGTTCCTCTTCGACGACACGGTCCGCGGCAACGTCACGCTCGGCCTCGACGTGCCCGACGACGAGGTGTGGGCCGCGCTGCGCACGGCCCAGGCCGACGGCTTCGTCGCCGCCCTGCCCGACGGCCTCGACACCCGGCTGGGGGAGCGCGGCACGTCGCTGTCAGGCGGCCAGCGACAGCGGCTCTCCCTGGCCCGCGCGCTCGTACGCCGACCGCGGCTCCTCGTCCTCGACGACGCCACGTCCGCGGTCGACCCCGAGGTCGAGGCCCGGATCCTCGCCGGCCTCGGCGAGACCGACACCACGCTGGTCGTCGTCGCCTACCGCAAGGCCACGATCGGCCTGGCCGACGAGGTGCTCTACCTCGTCGACGGCCGCATCGCCGACCGCGGACCCCACGAGGACCTGGTCGCCCGCAACGCCGACTACGCCCGCCTCGTCAACGCCTACGAGACCGAGCACGAGGAGGTGAGCGCGTGAGCACCACGCTGAGCCCGGAACGGGGCGCGCCCGAGCACACCCGCCTCGCGACCGGCGAGGACATCGGCGCCTGGGAGACCATCCGGCGCGGCATCCGTCACTCGCCGGAGCTGGTCGAGGGCATCGGCTGGACGCTGGTCCTCGCCGTGCTCGCCTCGGTCGGGCAGGTCGTCGTACCGATCGCGGTCCAGCAGACCATCGACAAGGGCCTGCGCGGACCCGGTGGACCGGACCCGACGTTCACCGCCTGGCTCGCGCTCGCCGCGACCGCCGCGATCGTGGTGACCAGCTGGGCGTCGTACGCCATGACGGCGCGGCTGTTCTCCTCCGCCGAGCGCGGCCTGGCGACCTTGCGGGTCAAGGCGTTCCGCCACGTCCACGACCTGCCCCTGCTCACCCAGAACACCGAGCGCCGCGGCGCCCTCGTCTCGAGGGTGACCAGCGACGTCGACCAGGTCAGCCAGTTCCTCGTCTTCGGCGGCCTGATCTTCGTGGTCAGCGTCGGGCAGATGCTGATCGCGACCGTGGTCATGGTCTTCTACAGCTGGCAGCTCGCCATCGTGGTGTGGGTCTGCTTCGCCCCGCTCTTCTTGAGCCTGCGCTACTTCCAGCGCAAGCTGGCCGCCGCCTACGGCACCGTACGACGCCAGGTCGGCGTGCTGCTCTCCGCGGTGTCCGAGCCCGTGGTCGGGGCCGCGGTCGTGAAGTCCTACGCGATCGAGGCGCGCACCCAGGAGCGGATCGACACCGCGATCGACGCCCACAAGGCCGCCAGCACCCGCGCCCAGGGCTTCACCGCGTTCTCGTTCAGCCTCGGCGGCATCTCCGCCGGCGTCGCCAACGCCGGCGTGCTCGTCGTCGGCATCTGGCTGGGCCAGGGCTTCGCGTGGGGCGAGGGGATCACGGCCGGCGAGGTGCTCGCCTTCGCGTTCCTGGTGACGCTCTTCGTCGGCCCGGTCCAGATGGGCACCCAGATCCTCACCGACGCCCAGAACGCCATCGCCGGCTGGCGCCGCGTGATCGGCATCCTGGACACCCCGGCCGACCTGGTCGACCCCGGCCCCGACGGGCAGAGCCTGCCCAAGGGCGCGATCGACGTCCGCTTCGACGGGGTCTGCTTCGCCTACCCCGGTGGGGTCGAGGTGCTCAGCGACATCGACCTGGTCGTGCCGGCCGGCCAGCGGGTCGCGGTCGTCGGGGAGACCGGCTCCGGCAAGTCCACCATCGCCAAGCTGCTCACCCGGCTGATGGACCCCAGCCGCGGCCGGGTCCTGCTCGACGGCATCGACCTGCGCGAGGTCGCCGAGAGCGCGCTGCGCCGCAGCGTCGTGCTCGTCCCGCAGGAGGGCTTCCTGTTCGACGACACCCTCGCCGCCAACGTCCGCTACGGCAGGCTGGGCGCCACCGAGGACGAGATCCGCCGGGCCGCCGACACGATCGGCCTCGGCGACTGGCTGGCCGGCCTGCCCGACGGCGTCGACACCCGGGTGGGCCAGCGCGGCGAGTCGCTGTCGGCGGGGGAGCGGCAGCTCGTCGCCCTGCTCCGTGCCCAGCTCGCCGACCCCGACCTGCTCGTCCTCGACGAGGCCACCAGCGCCGTCGATCCCGAGCTGGAGACCCGGATCGGGCGGGCCCTCGAGCGGCTGATGAGCGGGCGTACGTCGGTCACCATCGCCCACCGGCTGTCCACGGCCGAGGCCGCCGACGTCGTCGTTGTCGTCGACAAGGGGCGGATCGTCCAGCACGGCCCGCACGCCGAGCTCGTGCAGCAGGCGGACACGCCCTACGCGAGGCTGCACGCCTCGTGGGTGGCCCAGCACGGCTGATCGGGATAATGGAGCACGTGACTTCCCTCCCCACCGAGATCGCCGACCGTCTCAAGCGCACCCCCGACGGGCTGGTGCCGGCGGTGGTGCAGCAGCACGACACCGGAGAGGTGCTGATGCTCGCGTGGATGGACGACGAGGCGCTGCACCGCACCCTGACCACCGGCCGGGCGACCTACTGGAGCCGCTCGCGGGGCGAGTACTGGGTCAAGGGCGAGACCTCCGGCAACCCGCAGCTGGTCAAGGAGGTCCGGCTCGACTGCGACGGCGACACCCTGCTGGTCAAGGTCGACCAGGTCGGCGTCGCCTGCCACACCGGTGCCCGCACCTGCTTCGACGACGGACTGCTCAGTGGCTGAGGACGACGACGGCGCCCGCCGTACCTTCGGCCCGGTCGTCCTGCTCGGCCTCGCCGGCAGCGGCTTCGCCGCCGTCGCCGGCCACAAGGCCATGCTCGCGATCCCGGAGGCGACCCTGACCGCGGCCGGCGGCATCGCCCCGACGGTGCAGGAGCGCTCGGTCGAGTTCCCGCTCGCCGGTGCGCTGGCCCTGGTCGCGCTGGCCGCCTGGGGTGTCCTGCTCGTGACCCGCGGCATCGTGCGCCGCGGCGCGGCCCTGCTCGCGCTGCTCGCGGCCGCCGGCATCATCGTCGTGGTCGTGGTCGGCGGGTTCGTGCAGGACGACGACGCCGCGGCCGACCTCGCGACCCGCCTCGGGCTCAACCTCACCGCCATCGACGTCGAGCGCAGCAGCTGGCTGTGGATCGCGCTCGGCTGCGCCCTGGTCGCGCTCGTCGCGGCTGCTGCCGCCGTACGCCTGGTGCCGTCGTGGCCCGAGATGGGCAGCCGGTACGACGCTCCCACGGGCGCCGGCGCGGCCGGCGCGGCCGCCTCGACCGAGGACCCGGCGGACCAGTCGAACCTCGACCTGTGGAAGTCCCTCGACGAGGGTCACGACCCGACCGACAGCCCGACGGACGGCTGAACCCCTCCACCCCCTAGAATCACACCCGATCCACCCGAACGAGCGAGGAGTTCCCTCTCATGGCCGACAACCACGGCAACACCCCCGCGGCCTGGACCGCCGTCCTCGTCGCGCTCGTCGGCTTCGTCGTGGGAGCGATCGGCATGTCCGTCCACCCGCTGAACTGGACCCTCTTCTGGGTCGGTACCGTCGTCGTCGTCGCCGGTGGCGTCACCTTCCTGGTGATGGCCAAGATGGGCTTCCACGAGGCCGGTCACTGAACCTGGCCCCTGCCATGGTGGTCGCGGCGCAGCCGGCCCGCACCGACGCTCCGGCGCGGTGGCGCCGGATGGTGCCGCCGGTCGCGCTGGTCGGCGGCCTCGCCGCGGCGAGCCTCGCGCTCCACCTGCGCGACCCGCACGAGCAGGGCAGCTGGGGCCTGTGCCCGTTCGCGGCCGCGGGCTTCTCCTGCCCGGGCTGCGGCGGCCTGCGCGCGGTCAACGACCTCACCAACCTCCAGCTCGGCGCCGCCGCCTCGAGCAACCTGCTCTTCGTGCTGGTCGTCCCGTTCGTCGTCTACGCCGTCGCGCGCTGGACGCACGGCCGCTGGACGGGCCGCGCCTGGGCGGTCCCCGAGCGACGGGTGCTCGCGATGACCGGCCTGCTGCTGGCGGCGATGCTGGTGTTCGCCGTGGTGCGCAACACCGCCGCGGGGGCGTGGCTCGCCCCCTGACGGCGTGCTCCCGGCGTGCTCCGGACGCGCATCGGCGGGGCCAGGCTGCTGCCCGACCCCGCCGGGTGGTGCTCGTCGGCCGACGCCGGCCGGACGGTGATCAGCTCGTGCTGAAGCTGACCGTTCCGGCCACGGCGAAGAGGATGATGTAGGCGATGATCCCGACGATCATCAAGATCGTGGCGATCATGCCGCAGATCCGGCCCGCGTTGACGGTGCCCCGGTTGGTGTAGGCGCCCGGGTTCGCGTCGATCTCCTTGATCGCCTTGTTGCCCATGACCCACGCCGCGATTCCGACGGGGCCGCAGCAGACGAGGCCGAGGATGCCGAGGATCAGGATGGTCGTGCCCTGCGGGTGGTCGCCACCACCGACGGGGCCGCCGTATCCGTAGCCCCCACCGGGCGGCGGGGGCGGGGTGCCGTAGTTCGGCGGCTCGTTGTAGCTCACGATGAGGTCCCTTCTCAGGTGTGCAAGGTGTCGTGCGGCCCGACCGAGTTGCGGGCGGTGTGTGGAACCCTAACGGCCGCGTGCCACACTCGACACCACGCGTTGGTGTGTCGGTGCCGTCGGAGGTGTTCCCACGCCACGCTGTTTGAACCGGACCCACCACAGAAACGTCACGGAGGCGTCAGATGTCGGCCCCCCAGGCCTCCCAGCCCACGGTGCTGGACGGGATCGTCGCCGGAGTGCTCGAGGACCTCGCCGCCCGTCAGGCGGTGACCTCGGAGGCGGACCTGCGAGCCGCGCTCGCTGACGTGGACCCGCCGCGCGACCCGATGCCCCACTTCCGCGCCCCCGGCTCGAGCGTGATCGCCGAGGTGAAGCGCAAGAGCCCGAGCAAGGGCGCGCTCGCCGACATCCCCGACCCGGCAGCGCTCGCGAGCGAGTACGCCGCCGGTGGCGCGGGCGCGATCAGCGTGCTGACCGAGCAGCGCCGCTTCGGCGGCAGCCTCGCCGACCTGCGTGCGGTCCGCGCGACGGTCGACACCCCGCTGTTGCGCAAGGACTTCATCGTCACCGAGTACCAGCTCCTCGAGGCGCGCGCGGCGGGCGCCGACCTGGCGCTGCTGATGGTGGTCTCGCTGCCGGGCGAGCGGCTGCGCCGCCTGCACGACTTCGCCCGCGAGCTCGGTCTCACGGTGCTGATGGAGGTCCACGACGAGGAGGAGACCGCGCGCGCGGTCGAGGTCGGCGCCGAGCTGATCGGCGTCAACGCCCGCAACCTCAAGACGCTCGAGGTCGACCTCGACGTGTTCGGCCGGCTCGCGCCCCTCGTCCCGGACGACCGGGTCAAGGTCGCCGAGTCCGGCATCTTCGGGCCGCAGGACGTCGAGCGGTTCGTCGGCGAGGGCGCCAGCGTGGTGCTCGTCGGCGAGGCGCTCGTGAAGGACGGCGCACCGCGCCAGGCAGTCGCCGCGATGACAGGGATTGGTGCATGACCAAGACGGACTCGACGGACAACTACGGCGCCGACGCGTTCGGCTGGTTCGGGGGGACCGGCGCGTTCGGCGGCCGCTTCATGCCGGAGGCGCTGATGGCAGCGCTCGACGAGCTCGACGTGGCCTGGCGCGACGCGATGGCCGACCCCGCGTTCACCGGAGAGTTCGAGCGGCTCCTCACCGACTACGCCGGCGTCCCGAGCATGTTGTACGACGCCACCCGGCTCTCCGAGGTCGCCGGTGCCCGCATCCTGCTCAAGCGCGAGGACCTCAACCACACCGGCGCCCACAAGATCCGCAACGTGCTCGGCCAGGCGCTGCTCACCAAGCGGATGGGCAAGACCCGCGTGATCGCGGAGACCGGCGCCGGCCAGCACGGCGTCGCGTCGGCCACGGCCGCGGCCTACCTCGGTCTGGACTGCACGGTCTACATGGGCGAGGTCGACACCGAGCGGCAGGCCCTCAACGTGGCCCGGATGCAGCTGCTGGGCGCCGAGGTGATCCCGGTCCGGAGCGGCTCGCGCACGCTCAAGGACGCCATCAACGAGGCGTTGCGCGACTGGGTCGCCAGCGTCGACGAGACGGCGTACCTGTTCGGCACCGCCGCGGGTCCGCACCCGTTCCCGAGCCTGGTCCTCAGCTTCGTGCGGGGGATCGGCGACGAGGCGCGCCAGCAGTGCCTCGACCAGTACGGCGCGCTGCCCGACGCGGTCGCCGCCTGCGTGGGCGGCGGCTCGAACGCGATCGGCCTGTTCGCCGGCTTCGTCGACGACCCCGAGGTCGCGATCTACGGCTTCGAGGCCGGCGGTGACGGCGTCGAGACCGGCCGGCACGCCGCGACCATCTTCGCCGGCTCGATCGGTGTCCTCCACGGTGCGCGCACCTTCGTCCTGCAGGACGAGGACGGCCAGACCGTCGAGTCCCACTCGATCTCGGCCGGCCTGGACTACCCGGGCGTCGGGCCGCAGCACTCCGCGTTGTCGGCGGCCGGGCGGGCGACGTACCTGCCCGTCACCGACGCCGAGGCGATGGACGCGATGGCGCTGCTCGCCCGCACCGAGGGGATCATCCCGGCCATCGAGTCCGCGCACGCCGTCGCCGGCGCGCTGCGGGTCGCCAAGGAGCGCCCGGGCCAGACGATCCTGGTCAACCTGTCCGGTCGTGGCGACAAGGACATGGGCACCGCCATGGACTGGTTCCACCTGGGCGAGGCGGGGGAGAAGAAGTGAGCACCACCAGCACCGCGTTCGAGAAGGCGCGGGCCGAGGACCGGGCGGCGCTGGTCGGCTACCTGCCGGCCGGCTTCCCCGACGTCGAGGCCAGCATCGCCGCGCTGAGGACGATGGTCGCCGCCGGCTGCGACGTCATCGAGATCGGCCTGCCCTACAGCGACCCGGTCATGGACGGCCCGATCATCCAGGCCGCCGCCCAGCAGGCCCTCGACGCCGGCATCCGCACCACCGACGTGCTGCGGGTCGTCGAGGCGGTCGCCGCCACCGGAACGCCCACGCTCGTGATGACCTACTGGAACCCCGTCGAGCGGTACGGCGTCGAGCGGTTCGCGCAGGACCTCGTCGACGCCGGGGGAGCGGGCCTGATCACGCCCGACCTCACGCCCGACTACGCACCCGAGTGGATGGCCGCCGCCGACGCGCGCGACCTCGACAAGGTCTTCCTCGTCTCCCCGTCGTCGACCGACGAGCGGATCGCGCTGACCACCGCGGCCTCACGCGGCTTCGTCTACGCCACCGGCATCATGGGCGTCACCGGCACCAAGCAGGCCACCGCTGCGGGCGTCGCCCCGCTGATCGCCCGGACCAAGGCGACCACGGACCTCCCGGTCGGCGTCGGTGTCGGGGTCAGCTCCGGTGCGCAGGCAGCCGACCTGGCGTCGTACGCCGACGGGGTGATCGTCGGCTCCGCCTTCGTCCGCACCCTGCTCGACCACCCCGGCGACCGCGCCGCGGGCCTGGCGGCCCTCGCCGCCCTCACCGAGGAGCTCGCCGGGGGCGTCCGTGCGTAGGTTGCACCACGGGTTGACCGCCCTCGTCGTGCTGCTCGGCCTGGCCCTGTCCGCCTGCGGCAGCGAGCCCGACACGTTCACCGGGACCCGGCTGACGAACCCCTTCAAGGCTGCGGACGTCGAGCTCGCCGACACCAGCGGGGCGCCGTACTCGCTGGGGGCGGACACGAAGAAGCCCCTCACCCTGGTCTTCTTCGGCTACACGAGCTGCCCCGACTACTGCCCGATGGTCATGAACAACCTGGCGGCGGCGATCAACCGGCTCGACGCGGCGGACAAGAAGAAGGTCGACGTGGTCTTCGTGACCACCGACCCTGCTCGCGACGACGCGCAGACGCTGAGGACCTACCTCGACCGCTACAACAAGTCGTTCATCGGACTGACCGGCAGCATCGAGCAGGTCATCGAGGCGGGTGACTCGCTGCACGTGTACGTCAGCGACGGGAAGTTGCTCCCGACCGGCGGCTACGACCTCGGCGGCCACACGACCAGCACCCTCGCGGTCGACCCGCACCACCAGGCGGTGGCGCTGTGGAACCAGGAGACCTCCAGCGCGGAGTTCGCCGCGGACATCCACGCGCTGCTGACCGACGACTAGACACGTCCCGGACACGACCAGGAGTCGCCGTGCTTCCCGCCCTCATCGCTGCCACGATCCCCAGCCCGTCGCAGGGGGTGTGGCACATCGGGCCGTTCCCGCTGCGCGGCTACGCCCTGTGCATCATCCTCGGCATCGTCGTGGCGATCTGGATCGGCGAGAAGCGCTGGCAGGCCCGCGGCGGCACGCTCGGTGAGGTCCAGGACGTCGCGATCTGGGCGGTGCCGTTCGGCCTCGTCGGCGCCCGGCTCTACCACGTCGCCACCGACTGGGAGAAGTACTTCGGCTCCGGTGGCGAGCCGGTCAAGGCCCTCTACGTCTGGGAGGGCGGGCTCGGCATCTGGGGCGGGGTCGCGCTCGGCGCGCTCGGTGCCTGGATCGGAGCCCGCCGCCGCGGCATCAAGGTGCTGCCGCTGCTCGACGCGCTCGCTCCGGGCGTCCTGGTCGCCCAGGCGATCGGCCGTTGGGGCAACTGGTTCAACCAGGAGCTCTACGGCCGTCCCACCGACCTGCCCTGGGGCCTGGAGATCCAGGAGAAGCACTGGCAGTGCCTGGTCGACGGCGTGCAGACCAGCGGGATCGGCTGCGGTACCGCGATGGGTGGCCCGTACGCCGACGGCACGGTCTTCCACCCGACGTACCTCTACGAGTGCCTGTGGAACCTCGCCGCCTTCGCGGTCATCCTCTGGCTCGAGCGCCGCTACCGTCTCGGCCACGGCCGGGTGATGGCGGTCTACGTCATGGCCTACACCCTGGGCCGCGGCTGGATCGAGTACCTCCGCGTCGACAACGTCCAGCTCGAGAACGTGCTCGGCCTCCGGTTCAACGTGTGGACCTCGATCGTGCTGTTCGTCCTCGCCGCCGCCTACTTCGTGTGGGCCACGAAGAACCGGCCCGGCCGCGAGGAGCAGGTGTACGTCGACGGGCGCGGCCCCTCCGCCGACGAGCCCGACGCCGCGGCGGCCGCCGATGAAGAGCCGGCCGATGTGACCGGCGACGCATCCACGGACGAAAACGATTGAACACACGCAGTTGACATCCTGCTAACCTGAGGGCTCCGCCGCGTGGGCCAGTGCCGTCCCTTGCGCCCCACCTTCTGTTAGTCCTCCATCGGCCCGCGGGGTCGACCGGACGGACGCAGACGTAGTCGACGGGAGAACCCTGGTGCCCTATTCGCACGCGTTCCCGCCGCCCGAGGGTCTCTACGACCCGCGTCACGAGCGCGACGCCTGTGGTGTCGCCTTCGTCGCGACGCTGACCGGTGTGGCCAGTCACGACATCGTGACGAAGGCCCTGACGGCCCTGCGCAACCTCGACCACCGCGGTGCCGCGGGTGCCGAGGTCAACTCCGGCGACGGCGCCGGGATCCTGCTGCAGGTGCCCGACGCGTTCCTGCGCGCGGTCGCCGCTGACGCAGGCATCACGCTGCCGGTGGCCGGCACGTACGCCGTCGGCACGGCCTTCCTGCCCGGCGACGAGGGCCAGGTCGCCAAGACCCGGACCCGGATCGAGGAGATCGCTGCCGAGGAGGGCCTCGTCGTCCTCGGCTGGCGCGAGGTCCCGGTGAACCCGGAGATCCTCGGCACCATGGCGGTCAGCGTCATGCCGACGTTCGCCCAGCTGTTCGTCCAGGCGCCCGGCGGCGCGCTCAACGGCATGGACCTCGAGCGCCTCGCCTTCTGCCTGCGCAAGCGGGCCGAGCACGAGACCGAGGTCTACTTCCCGTCGCTGTCGTCGCGCACGCTCGCCTACAAGGGCATGCTGACGACCGACCAGCTCGACAACTTCTTCCCCGACCTGCGCGACGAGCGGATGGCCTCGGCCATCGGTGTCGTGCACTCGCGGTTCTCGACGAACACCTTCCCGAGCTGGCCGCTGTCGCACCCGTTCCGGTTCATCGCCCACAACGGCGAGATCAACACCGTGATGGGCAACCGCAACTGGATGCGTGCCCGTGAGGCGCTGCTGGCCTCCGACGCCATCCCCGGCGACCTGGACCGGCTGTTCCCGATCTGCACCCCGGGTGCGTCCGACTCCGCGTCCTTCGACGAGGTCCTCGAGCTCCTCCACATGGGTGGTCGCAGCCTGCCGCACGCGGTGCTGATGATGATCCCGGAGGCCTGGGAGAACCACACCGAGATGGAGCAGAAGCGGCGCGACTTCTACCGCTTCCACTCCGCCACCATGGAGCCGTGGGACGGCCCGGCGTGCGTCGTGTTCACCGACGGCACCCAGATCGGTGCGGTCCTCGACCGCAACGGCCTGCGCCCCTCCCGCTTCTGGGTCACCGACGACGGCCTCGTCGTCCTCGCCTCCGAGGTCGGCGTGCTCGACCTCGACCCGGCCTCCGTGGTCCGCAAGGGCCGCCTCCAGCCGGGCCGGATGTTCCTCGTCGACACCGAGGAGCACCGGATCATCGAGGACGAGGAGATCAAGGAGCAGCTCGCCTCGGAGCACCCGTACGGCGAGTGGCTGCACGGCGGGATCATCCACCTCGACGACATCCCCGAGCGTGAGCACATCGTGCACACCCACGCCTCGGTCACGCGTCGCCAGCAGATCTTCGGCTACACCGAGGAGGAGCTGCGGGTCATCCTCACGCCGATGGCCAACACCGGTGGTGAGGCGCTCGGCTCGATGGGCACCGACACGCCCATCGCGGCGCTGAGCGACAAGCCGCGGCTGCTCTTCGACTACTTCAGCCAGCTGTTCGCGCAGGTCACCAACCCGCCGCTGGACGCCATCCGCGAGGAGCTCGTCACCTCGCTCAACGGCACCATCGGTCCCGAGGCCAACCTGCTCGAGCCCGGCCCGGCGTCCTGCCGCCAGATCGTGGTCCCCTTCCCGGTCATCTCCAACGACGACCTGGTCAAGATCCGCCACATCAACCGCGACGGCGACCACCCCGGGTTCCAGACCCACGTGGCCCGTGGCCTGTACGACGTCAACGGCGGCGGCGCCGCGATGGCGGCACGGCTCGACGAGATCTGCCAGGAGGTGTCGGCCGCGATCGAGGCCGGCGCGCGGATCATCGTGCTGTCCGACCGGCACGCGACGGCCGACCTCGCGCCGATCCCGTCGCTGCTGCTCACCGGTGCGGTCCACCACCACCTGGTCCGGGAGAAGACCCGCACCCAGGTCGGCCTGCTCGTCGAGGCCGGCGACGTCCGCGAGGTGCACCACGTGGCGCTCCTCGTCGGCTACGGCGCGGCGGCGGTCAACCCGTACCTCGCCATGGAGAGCGTCGAGGACCTCGCCCGCGAGGGCTACTACGTCAAGGCCGAGCCGGAGCAGGCGGTCAAGAACCTCGTCAAGGCGCTCGGCAAGGGCGTCGTGAAGGTGATGTCGAAGATCGGCGTCAGCACCGTGGCGTCCTACACCGGAGCGCAGATCTTCGAGTGCATCGGCCTCTCGCAGGCGGTCGTCGACAAGTACTTCACCGGCACCACCTCCAAGCTGGGCGGCGTCGAGCTCGACGTCGTGGCCCAGGAGGTCGCCGCGCGGCACGCCAAGGCGTACCCGCCGGCCGGCATCGCGCCCGCGCACCGCGAGCTCGAGATCGGCGGCGAGTACCAGTGGCGTCGCGAGGGCGAGCCGCACCTCTTCAACCCGGAGACGGTGTTCCGCCTGCAGCACTCCACGCGGACCGGTCGCTACGACATCTTCAAGCAGTACACGCAGGCCGTCGACGACCAGTCCGAGAAGCTGATGACGCTGCGCGGGCTGTTCAAGTTCAAGGACGCCGGCGCGTTCGGCCGCAGCCCGATCCCGATCGACGAGGTCGAGCCCGTGGCCGACATCGTCAAGCGGTTCTCGACCGGCGCCATGTCCTACGGCTCGATCTCGCGCGAGGCGCACGAGACCCTGGCCATCGCCATGAACCGGCTGGGCGCCAAGTCCAACACCGGCGAGGGCGGCGAGGACTCCGAGCGTCTCCACGACCCCGAGCGCCGCAGCTCGATCAAGCAGGTCGCCTCCGGTCGCTTCGGCGTCACCTCGGAGTACCTCACCAACGCCGACGACATCCAGATCAAGATGGCGCAGGGCGCCAAGCCCGGTGAGGGCGGTCAGCTGCCCGGCAACAAGGTCTACCCGTGGGTGGCCAAGACCCGGCACTCCACCCCGGGCGTGGGCCTGATCAGCCCGCCGCCGCACCACGACATCTACTCGATCGAGGACCTGGCTCAGCTGATCCACGACCTCAAGAACGCCAACCCCTCGGCCCGCGTCCACGTGAAGCTGGTCTCCGAGGTCGGCGTCGGCACGGTCGCGGCGGGTGTCTCGAAGGCGCACGCGGACGTCGTCCTGATCTCCGGTCACGACGGCGGCACGGGCGCGTCCCCGCTGACCTCGCTCAAGCACGCGGGCGGTCCCTGGGAGCTCGGCCTCGCCGAGACCCAGCAGACCCTGCTGCTCAACGGCCTGCGCGACCGGATCGTCGTGCAGACCGACGGCCAGCTCAAGACCGGTCGTGACGTGGTCATCGCCGCGCTGCTCGGTGCGGAGGAGTTCGGCTTCGCGACCGCCCCGCTGGTGGTCTCGGGCTGCATCCTGATGCGGGTCTGCCACCTCGACACCTGCCCGGTGGGCGTGGCGACGCAGAACCCGGCGCTGCGCGAGCGGTTCAGCGGCAAGGCCGAGTACGTCGTCAACTTCTTCGAGTTCATCGCCGAGGAGGTCCGCGAGCTGCTCGCGCAGCTGGGCTTCCGGTCGATCGAGGAGGCCATCGGCCAGGTCGAGGTCCTCGACACGGTCGAGGCCGAGCGGCACTGGAAGGCGAAGGGCCTCGACCTGGCGCCGATCCTGCACAAGGTCGAGATCGCCGAGACGCACTTCCCCGACCAGGACCTCCGCAACACCGGTGGTCAGGAGCACGGCCTGGAGAAGTCGCTCGACGTCACCGAGATCCTGCCCCTGGCGGCGCCGGCGATCGAGAGCGGCGAGCCGGTCCGGGCGCAGCTCGCGATCCGCAACGTCAACCGCACCGTCGGCACGATCCTCGGCCACGAGGTCACCAAGAAGTACGGCGGCGCGGGCCTGCCCGACGGCACGATCGACCTGACGTTCGTCGGCTCGGCCGGCCAGTCCTTCGGCGCGTTCGTGCCCCGCGGCATCACGCTGCGGCTCGAGGGCGACGCCAACGACTACGTCGGCAAGGGCCTCTCGGGCGGCCGGATCGCGATCCGCCCCGACCGGAGCGCGACGTTCCGGGCCGAGGAGCACATCATCGCCGGCAACACCATCGCCTACGGCGCGACCTCGGGTGAGATCTTCATCCGCGGCGGCGTCGGCGAGCGGTGCTGCGTGCGCAACTCGGGCGCGACCATCGTGACCGAGGGCGTGGGCGACCACGGCTGCGAGTACATGACGGGTGGACGCGTGGTCGTCCTCGGCAAGACCGGGCGCAACTTCGCGGCCGGCATGTCGGGCGGCATCGCGTGGGTCCTCGACCTGAAGGACTTCCGCGTCAACCCCGAGCTCGTCGACCTGCGTCCCGTCTCCGAGGCGTACGCCGCGGAGCTCGAGCAGATCGTCCGTACGCACTTCGAGGAGACCGGTTCCACGGTCGCCGAGGCGCTGCTGGCCGACTGGGAGGCCGCACTGCCGCGGTTCACCGAGGTCATGCCGCGCGACTACGCGAAGGTCCTGGCGGTCCAGGCCGAGGCCGAGGCCGAGGGCCTCGACGCCGACGCGTCCGCCGCACGAGTGATGGAGGTGCTCCATGGCTGACCCGAAGGGCTTCTTGAAGAACACCCGCGAGGTGGCCGAGCGTCGCCCGGTCGAGGAGCGGGTCCACGACTGGAACGAGGTCTACCCGGGCGGGATCGGTCGCGCGCTGCTGCCGATCATCAACGTCCAGGCCAGCCGCTGCATGGACTGCGGGATCCCGTTCTGCCACTCCGGCTGCCCGCTGGGCAACATCATCCCGGAGTGGAACGACCTGGTCTGGCGCGACGACTGGGACGGTGCCATCGAGCGCCTGCACGCGACCAACAACTTCCCGGAGTTCACCGGTCGCCTCTGCCCGGCTCCCTGCGAGACGGCGTGCGTGCTCGGCATCAACCAGCCGGCGGTCACGATCAAGAACATCGAGGTCTCGATCATCGACCGGGCCTACGAGTCGGGCTTCGTGCGGCCGCAGCCGCCCGAGTGGCTGACCGGCAAGACCGTCGCCGTCATCGGCTCCGGTCCCGCCGGGCTGGCCGCCGCCCAGCAGCTCACCCGGGCCGGCCACACCGTGGCCGTCTACGAGCGGGCCGACCAGCCCGGTGGCCTGCTGCGCTACGGCATCCCCGAGTTCAAGATGGAGAAGAAGCACCTCGAGCGCCGGCTCGACCAGATGCGCCGCGAGGGCACGGTCTTCCGCTCCGGCGTCGAGGTCGGCACCGGCAAGCTCACCGGTGACGCGCTCAAGGACCGGTTCGACGCCGTCGTCCTGGCCGTCGGCTCCACGGTCCCGCGCGACCTGCCGGTCCCGGGCCGCGAGCTCAAGGGCATCCACCAGGCGATGGAGTTCCTCCCGCAGGCCAACCGCGTCGCGCTGGGGGAGACGGTCGAGGACCAGATCCGCGCCGACGGCAAGCACGTCGTCATCATCGGTGGCGGCGACACGGGCGCCGACTGCCTCGGCACCTCCATCCGCCAGGGGGCGGCCTCGATCACCCAGCTCGAGATCATGCCCCAGCCGACGGAGGACCGTCCGAACGGGCAGCCGTGGCCGACGTACCCGATGATCTACCGGGTCTCCTCCGCGCACGAGGAGGGTGGCGAGCGCGTGTACGCCGTGTCCACCCAGGAGTTCCTCGGTGACGAGGACGGCAACGTCCGGGCGCTGCGCCTGGTCGAGGTCTCCTTCGAGGCCGGCAGGCTGGTCGAGCACGAGGGCACCGAGCGGGAGATCCCGGCCGACCTGGTCCTGTTCGCGATGGGCTTCCTCGGCCCGGAGCAGGGCGGCCTGGTCGAGCAGCTCGGCCTGGAGCTCGACGAGCGCGGCAACATCAAGCGCGACGACAGCTACGCCACCAACGTCGACGGCGTGTTCGTCGCCGGGGACGCCGGTCGTGGCCAGTCGCTCATCGTGTGGGCGATCGCCGAGGGCCGTGCGGCCGCCGCCGGTGTGGACACCTTCCTCACCGGCAGCACGCAGCTGCCCGCGCCGATCCCGCCGACCGCGCGTCCGCTGGTCGTCTGACGCCCCACGACCCGGCTCGTCCCGAAAGCCTCGGGACGAGCCGGGTCCGCATTTTTCACGTTCCAACCGACCGATAGGCTGGGCTCGTGCGGAGAGCCAAGATCGTGTGCACCCTGGGTCCGGCCACCAGCTCGGAGCGGAGGATCCGCGAGCTCGTGTACGCCGGCATGGACGTCGCCCGCCTCAACATGAGCCACGGCAGCCACGAGCAGCACGCCGAGGCCTACCGCCTGGTCCGCGAGGCGTCGGACGCGTCCGGTCACGGCGTCGGCATCCTCGCCGACCTGCAGGGCCCGAAGATCCGCCTCGAGCGCTTCGCCGACGGTCCCGTCCAGCTCCACCGGGGGCAGCGCTGGACCATCACCACGCGCGACGTCGAGGGGAACGCCGAGATCTGCGGCACGACGTACAAGGGGCTCCCGGGTGACGTCGCCCCCGGTGACCCGCTGCTCATCGACGACGGCAAGGTCCGCCTGCGCGTCGTCGAGGTCGTCGACGGCACCGACGTGGTCACCGAGGTCCTGGTCGCCGGCAAGGTCAGCAACAACAAGGGCATCAACCTGCCCGGCGTCGCGGTGTCGGTGCCCGCGCTGTCGGACAAGGACACCGAGGACCTGCGCTTCGCGCTGCGTCTCGGCGTCGACTTCATCGCCCTCAGCTTCGTGCGCAGCGCGGCCGACGCCGAGGACGTGCGGGCCATCATGCGCGAGGAGGGGGTCGTCGTCCCCGTCATCGCCAAGATCGAGAAGCCGCAGGCGATCGAGAACCTCGACGAGGTCGTCGACGCCTTCGACGCGTTCATGGTCGCCCGTGGTGACCTCGGCGTGGAGTGCCCGCTGGAGGAGGTGCCCTTCTTGCAGAAGAAGATCATCGTCGCCGCGCGCCGCAACGCGAAGCCGGTCATCGTCGCGACCCAGATGCTGGAGTCGATGGTCACCAACCCCGCGCCGACGCGCGCGGAGGCCAGCGACGTCGCCAACGCCGTGCTCGACGGCGCGGACGCCGTGATGCTCTCCGGCGAGACCAGCGTGGGGGAGCACCCCGTGCACACGGTCGAGACGATGGCCCGGATCATCACCGCCACCGAGGAGCACGCGCTCGTCGACGAGAGCTTCAGCCGGTTCGGCCGCATCGAGTGGGACCCCCACACCACCTCCGGCGTCATCACCAAGGCCGCCGAGGAGGTCGCCCAGCGGGTCGGCGCCAAGTACGTCGTCGCCTTCACCCAGTCCGGCGACTCCGCCCGCCGCCTGGCCCGGCTGCGCAGCTCGATCCCCGTGCTCGCCTTCACTCCCGAGGCCCGCGCCCGGTCCCAGCTCGCGGTCAGCTGGGGCATCGAGGCGTTCAAGACCTCGACCGTCGAGCACACCGACGAGATGGTGCGCCAGGTCGACGAGGAGCTGCTCAAGATCGGCCGGGTCAAGGAGGGCGACCGCGTCGTCATCGTCGCGGGCAGCCCCCCGGGCATCCCCGGCTCGACCAACGCGCTGCGCGTGCACCGGATGGGCGACGCGATCAACGAGGTCGCGCCGGCCTACCGACGCAGCCGCTGAGCCTCACGTCTTCAGCCCGATCAGCGCGTCCAGCCGGGCCACCGCGTCGCGGCGGGACACGCTGATCACCCGGGTGCTGGACTGCCGCCAGGGGATGTCGGCGAGGTCGAGCGCCCACACAACTCTCCGCCTGAGGTGCCGAGTGTGGGACTCGAACCCACATGCCCTTTCGGACAACGCTTTTTGAGAGCGCCGCGTATACCGATTCCGCCAACCCGGCCGGGTCAGGAGAAACCGTAGCCGAGACACTCCTCCGGCCCCGCACCGGCCGGCCCGATAGCCTGACCCCGTGACCGAGACCGCCCCGAACGAGCAGCCGCAGCCCCGCACCGTGGTCATCGCCGAGGACGAGACCCTGATCCGGATGGACCTCGCCGAGATGCTGGCCGAGGAGGGGTACGACGTCGTGGGTCAGGCCGGCGACGGCCAGAAGGCGATCGAGCTCGCCGAGGAGCTGCGCCCCGACCTGGTCATCCTCGACGTCAAGATGCCGGTGCTCGACGGGATCGCGGCGGCCGAGGCCATCGCGGGGCAGCGGATCGCGCCGGTGGTCATGCTGACGGCGTTCTCGCAGCGCGACCTGGTGGAGCGGGCGCGGGAGGCCGGCGCGATGTCGTACCTCGTCAAGCCGTTCTCGCAGTCCGACCTGGTGCCGGCGATCGAGATGGCGGTGAGCCGGTTCGCGGAGATCCGCCAGCTCGAGAACGAGGTCAGCGACCTCACCGAGCGGCTCGAGACCCGCAAGGCGGTCGACCGGGCCAAGGGCATCTTGCAGGAGCAGCTCTCGCTCTCGGAGTCCGAGGCGTTCCGGTGGATCCAGAAGACGGCCATGGACCTGCGCATGTCGATGCGCGAGGTGGCCGACGGCGTGGTCACCCACGGCGTGCCGGGCACGCCCGCCCCGTAAATCGTCCGACGTTCGGGTCGTCCAGGTAACAGATTCGTCATGATTTGTGACCTGGGCCACCGAGTTGCTTCCGCCGGCCCCTGCGCCGGTGTAGGTTCCCGCGGCAGGACAACTCCGGGGTGGGCACGACGCCGTCCCCGGCCGATGAGGAAGCGGGAGAAGTCTCTTGAGGCGAAACAAGGTATTCGGTGTCGGTGCTGCGGTGCTGGCCCTCAGCCTGACCGTCACGGCCTGTGGGTCCGATGACAGCAAGGACGGCGACAAGGGCGCCAAGGGTGGCGGCGACCTCTGCGGCAAGAACATCGCGTTCCTCGGCGCCCTGACGGGCGACGCGGCTGCTCTCGGCCAGAACATGCTCGGCGGCGTGAAGCTCGCGCTCGATGAGTACAACAAGGCGAACGCCGACTGCAAGATCGGCGTCAAGGAGTTCGACTCCCAGGGTGACCCGAAGGTCGCCCCCGGCCTCGCCACCCAGATCATCAACGACGACTCGATCTTCGGTCTCGTCGGCCCCGGCTTCTCCGGCGAGTCGCTCGCGACCGGCAAGACCTTCTACGAGGCCGGCCTGCCGTCGATCTCGGCGTCGGCCACCAACGTGACCATCACCCAGCAGAAGTGGATCACCTGGCACCGCGTCATCGGCAACGACGAGGCGCAGGGCAAGGCGGACGCCAAGTACCTGACCGAGACCGCCGGCGCCACCAAGGTGTTCGTCGTCGACGACGGCCAGGACTACAGCAAGGGCCTGGCGGGCTACGTCAAGGAGGGCCTCGGCAGCGCCAAGGTCGGCGAGGACCAGATCACCGTCGGTCAGACCGACATGTCCGCGGTCGTCACCCAGATCAAGGCGTCGGGTGCCGACGCGGTCTTCTACGGCGGCTACTACGCCGAGGGCGGTCTGCTGGTCAAGCAGCTGCGCCAGGGCGGCTTCACCGGCACCTTCATGTCGGGTGACGGCTCCGAGGACCCGGCCTTCGTGAAGGCGGCGGGCGCCGACGCGGCCGAGGGCGCTGTCCTCTCCGCTCCGGCTGCTCCGGCTCCGGCGGACTTCAACGACAAGTACAAGGCCGTCGTCGGCGCCGACGCGGGCCTCTACTCCACGCAGGCCTACGACGCGGCGAACATCTTCCTCGCCGCGGTCAAGGACGGCGCGTCGTCGGCGGAGGAGGTCAACAACTTCATCGGCAAGTACGACGGTGAGGGTGCCAGCGGTCCGATCTCGTTCGACGACAAGGGCGACATCACCTCCTCGACGATCTACGCGTACTTCGTCAAGGGCGGCAAGCTCGACCTCGAGAACCCCGAGGCGATCAAGTGATCGTCCGCGGGTGACCACGCGCGTCATCCGCTGAGCTGCGGCCGGGGGGCCACCGCCCCCCGGCCGCAGTCGAGTCAAGACCGGCGACTGGGGGGATCCCTTGCACTTCGACGTTCTCATCAACAACCTGCCGGCGTTCACCGTTGGTGGCCTGGTGTTCGGCGCGATCTACGCGCTGATCGCCCTCGGCTACACGATGGTCTACGGCGTCCTGCAGCTCATCAACTTCGCGCACTCCGAGGTCTTCATGTACGGCACCTTCGCCGTCGCATGGGTCTTCGTGTTCTTCCACGGCACCGACTCGGTCACGTGGAGCCTGGGCAAGGCCTTGCCCATCCTGGCGGTGGCGCTGCTCGCCGCCATGGCCATGTCCGCGGGAGTGGCGCTCCTGCTCGAACGGGTGGCCTACCGGCCACTGATCAACAAGGGCGCCCCGAAGCTCATCGCGCTCATCTCCGCGATCGGCGCGTCCTTCGCCCTCGCCGAGGCGATGGGCCTGCGCGACAAGTTCGCCGGCTGGTTCGGTCTCGACGACAACCTCTCCGACTACGTCGGCAAGGCCCGTGACGTCTACTCGAACCCCGTCACCATCGACCCGAAGGAGCTCTTCGACGTCGGCAACTACACGGTGACCGACGTCGACATCGTCATCATCGTCGCCGCCATCTTGATGATGGTCGCCCTCGACACCTTCGTGCGGCGCACGAGGTTCGGTCGCGGCATCCGCGCCGTGGCCCAGGACCCCGAGGCCGCGGCACTCATGGGCGTGAACTCCAACCGGGTCATCCAGGGCACCTTCCTCATCGGTGGTCTGATGGCCGGTGCGGCCGCGACCCTGTACATGCTCAAGGTCGGCTCGACCCGCCAGAACGCCGGCTTCATCCTCGGCGTCAAGGCGTTCACGGCCGCCGTCCTCGGCGGTATCGGCAACCTGCGAGGTGCCCTCCTGGGTGGCCTGGTCCTCGGCGTCGCCGAGAGCTACGGCTCTGCGATCTTCGGTTCGGAGTGGAAGGACGTCTTCGCCTTCATCCTCCTGGTCCTGATCCTGCTCGTCAGGCCCTCCGGCCTGCTGGGCGAGGCGCTCGGAAAGGCGCGTGCGTGATGACGGCAATCAGCAAGTCGCTGCAGGCGGTCGGCTCGGCGTGGGACGGCGTGCTCGACCGGTACGCGGCCCTGCCCAAGCCCCTCCGGCTGGTGATCCTGGCCCTGATCGGCATCTTCTTCTTCGCCCTGCCGCTGCTGCGGCCGCCGATCCTCACGACGACGGGCTCCGACTTCGGCGGCGTGATGTTCAGCGTCGCGGCGTTCGCCCTCGTCTCGGTGGGCCTCAACATCGTCATCGGCTACGCCGGCCTGCTCGACCTCGGGTACGTCGGCTTCTACGCCACCGGTGCCTACACCACCGGTGTGCTGACGGTGTACCACGGCTCCTGGCCGTTCTTCCTGGTCCTGCCGGTGGCGATCGCGGTGACGATGGTGACCGGCGTGATCCTCGGTGCACCGACCCTGCGCGTGCGCGGCGACTACCTCGCCATCGTGACGCTCGGCTTCGGTGAGATCATCCGGATCTCGGCCAAGAACATCGAGTGGCTCGGTGCCGCGTCCGGCATCAAGGACATCCCGCACCCGCCCAACATCGGCCCGAACCCCGAGGGCCCGTTCGTCGACCCGAGCGAGCGCGGTCTGTTCCAGATCCCGCGGCTCGTGTGGGACGGGTTCGTCCCGCACCTCGACCACGACCACCCGACGTCCTTCCTGATCTTCGGCTCCCAGGACGCCATTCCCTACTACTGGCTGCTGCTGATCGTGCTCATCCTGGTCATCTGCGGCGACCGGCTGGTCAAGAACAGCCGCGTCGGACGCGCCTGGGAGGCCACGCGCGAGGACGAGGACGCCGCCGAGCTGATGGGTGTGCCGACCTTCCGCTTCAAGCTGATGGCCTTCGCCCTCGGCGCCGCGATCGGCGGCCTGTCGGGGTCCTTCCTCGCCAGCAGCCAGGCCGGCTACATCAGCCCGGACAGCTTCCCGCTGCTGTTCTCGATGCTGCTGGTGGCCGCGGTGGTCATCGGTGGAGCCGGCAACCGGTGGGGCGCCGTCCTCGGCGGTGCGCTGGTGGTCTACCTGCCCGAGCGGTTCCGCGAGATCAACGACTATCGCTACTTCCTCTTCGGTGTCGCGCTGACGACGCTGGCCGTGTGGCGCCCCGAGGGCCTGCTGCCGCCCGGCCGGACCCGACGGGCCAAGGCCGCCGAGGCGGAGATCGAGGCACTCGAAGAGGGCGAGCTGGAGGAGGACGCCAATGCCTGAGCAGACGACTGAGCAGACGATGGCCGCGTCGGGGGAGCGCAAGGCGCTGCTCGAGGTCGACCACGTCACCTTGCGGTTCGGCGGTCTGACCGCTCTCGACGACGTCAGCTTCGAGATCCGCGAGGGCGAGATCCTCGGCCTGATCGGGCCCAACGGCGCGGGCAAGACCACCTGCTTCAACGTCATGACGGGTGTCTACCGGCCGACCTCGGGACAGGTCCGCTTCGACGGCAACCCGCTGTCGAGGATGAAGAAGCACAAGATCACCAAGCTCGGCCTGGCCCGGACGTTCCAGAACATCCGGCTGTTCAAGTCGATGACGGTGCTCGAGAACGTGCTGGTCGGCACCGACGCCCACAGCAAGGTCGGCTTCTGGGACGCGCTGCTGCGCACCCCACGGCACCGCCGTACCGAGGCCGCCTCGCAGGAGCGGGCCAAGGAGCTCCTCCACCTGGTCGGGATCACCGCCCGGCACGACGAGCTGGCCGCCAACCTGTCCTACGGCGACCAGCGCCGGCTCGAGATCGCACGGGCGATGGGCACCGGCCCGAAGCTGCTGTGCCTCGACGAGCCGGCGGCGGGCTTCAACCCCGCCGAGAAGGTCAAGCTCATGGAGCTGATCCGCAAGGTGCGCGACGCCGGCTACACCGTGCTGCTGATCGAGCACGACATGCGGCTGGTCATGGGCGTCACCGACCGGATCGTCGTGCTCGAGTTCGGTCGCAAGATCGCGGAGGGCGTCCCCGCCGAGATCCGCGACAACCCGGCGGTCATCGCCGCCTACCTGGGAGTGGATGAAGATGCTTCTTGAGGTCGAGGACCTTCAGGTCAACTACGGCCACATCGAGGCCATCCGGGGCGTGAGCTTCTCCGTGCCCGAGGGCACGGTGACCTCGCTGGTCGGTGCCAACGGCGCCGGCAAGACGACCACGCTCAAGACGGTCTCGGGCCTGCGCAAGGTGCGTGGCGGCGCGATCCGGTTCCAGGGTGAGGACATCACGCACCTCGCGCCCTTCGAACGGGTCAAGCGGGGGATCAGCCAGTCCCCCGAGGGGCGCGGCTGCTTCCCCGGGATGACCGTGAGCGAGAACCTCGACATGGGCGCCTTCCTGCGCAAGGACCGCAAGACCGCGGCCTACCGGGAGGACCTGGAGCGGGTGTTCACGCTGTTCCCACGGTTGAAGGAGCGCGAGAAGCAGGCGGCCGGCAGCATGTCCGGCGGCGAGCAGCAGATGCTGGCCATCGGACGGGCGCTGATGTCGCGGCCCAAGCTGCTGCTGCTCGACGAGCCGTCGATGGGTCTCGCGCCCAAGCTGATCCAGCAGATCTTCACGATCATCACGGAGATCAACGAACAGGGCACCACCGTCCTGCTGGTGGAGCAGAACGCCGCGCAGGCGCTCAAGCGCTCGCACGACGCCCACATCCTCGAGACCGGCGAGATCGTCCGGTCCGGCAAGGGCGCCGAGCTCGCTGTCGACCCGGCGGTCAAGGCCGCCTACCTCGGCGGCGACGTGTAGCGCGTCCTGCGCGACGTACGACGAAGGCCCGGGCGGATCATCATCCGCCCGGGCCTTCGTGTCGACCCTGGGGGTCAGAGCACCTTCGAGAGGAACGACTGGGTCCGCTCGTGCTGCGGGTTCGACAGCACCTCGACCGGCAGGCCCTCCTCGACGACGACGCCGCCGTCCATGAAGACCAGCTTGTCGCCGACCTCGCGGGCGAAGCCCATCTCGTGGGTGACGACCATCATCGTCATGCCCTCCTGCGCGAGCTCCTTCATGACGCCCAGGACGTCGCCGACCAGCTCCGGGTCGAGGGCGCTGGTGGGCTCGTCGAAGAGCATCATGTCGGGCTTCATCGACAGCGCGCGGGCGATCGCCACGCGCTGCTGCTGACCGCCGGAGAGGTGGGCGGGGTAGGCCGACTCCTTGGTCGACAGGCCGACCTTCTCGAGGTTCTGCCGGGCGATCTGGACCGCCTCGTCCTTGCTCCGACCCCGCACGTTGCGCTGGGCCAGGGTGAGGTTCTTGAGGACCGACAGGTGGGGGAACAGGTTGAACTGCTGGAACACCATGCCGATGCGCGAACGCATCTCGTCGAGGTCCGTCTCGGGGTCGCAGATGTCGACGCCCTCGATCAGGATCTCGCCGGCGCTGGGCTCCTCGAGCCGGTTGACGCAGCGCAGCAGCGTCGACTTGCCCGATCCTGAGGGACCGATGACGCAGACGACCTGGCCGGCGTCGACGAAGAAGTCGATGCCCTTGAGGACCTCGTGGTTGCCGTAGTGCTTGTGCAGGCCACGGACCGCGATCGCCGGGACCGGCTCGCCGTTGGCGAGGTGGGGGGAGTTCATCGGGTCGCCTTCCTCTGCCGGCGCTCCTGCCAGGCCACGAGCTGGGTCAACGGGATCGTGATCACCAGGTAGATCAGGGCCGCCTGGATCAGGCTGGTCGCGGTGCCGGCCGACGGGCCCGACGACTGGAAGTCGCGGGCGACGTTGGTCAGCTCGCGGGTGTCGACCGTCGAGCCGATCACCGAGAGCAGTGCCGTGTCCTTGATCAGCAGCACGAACTCGTTGGTGAGCGGCGGGATGACCACGCGGAACGCCTGGGGGAGCACGATCTTGAACATCGTCGCGGTGCCGCTCATGCCGAGCGAGCGGGCCGCCTCGGTCTGGCCCTTCGGCACGGCCTGGATGCCGGCGCGCAGGGTCTCGGAGATGTACGCCGCCGCCACCATGATCAGCGCGATCAGGCCGGCGCCGACGAGGCCACCGGGCGGAGTCCAGCCGAAGGCGATCGGCACACCGGTGCCCATGAACAGGATCACGATCAGCGCCGGCAGGCCGCGGAAGAACTCGACGTACGCCGTCGCGATCCAGCGCAGCGTCGCGATCGGCGACAGGCGAGCCAGGGCGAGCACGAGCGCGAACGTGAGTCCGCCCGCGAACGCGATCACGGTGTAGATCGCCGTGTTGACCGCGCCCGTCGTGATCAGGTCGCCCCAGTTGCCGTCACTGCCCGGGCTGACGCCACCGGGGTTCCAGAAGTTCTGCCGGATCGTGCTCCAGTCGGCCACCAGGACGACGAGAGCGATGAGGGCGACGACGAGGAGATTGATGCCCCAGATGACCAGCCGGCGCCGCGTCGTGCGCTTCACTTCACCTCGAAGTACTTGTTGTAGATCGTGTCGTAGCTGCCGTCGCTGTGCATCTTCTCGAGGGCGCCGTTCACGTCCTTGACGAGCTGGCTGTTGCCCTTCTTGATGGCGAAGCCGTACTCCTCGTCGGTGTCGTAGGTCTCGACGATCTTGAAGCCGCCGTCGGCCACGTGGTTGAGGTTGACCGGGAGGTCCTGCAGCAGAGCCTGGACCTGGCCGGCCTTGATCGCCTGGTACATCTCGGCGTCGCTCGGGAAGGTCACGATGTCGGCGCCCTTGGCGTTCTCCTCGGTGTACGTCTTGCCGGTGGTGCCCTGCTGCACGCCGACCTTGACGCCGTCGAGGTCGCCGATCGAGGCGATCTTGCTGTCGGCGGGGACCAGCAGGGACTGCTTCGAGGCGTAGTAGCCGTCGGAGAAGTCGAGGTTCTTCTTGCGGTCGTCGGTGATGGTCATCGCCGACGCGACGAGGTCGCACTGGCCGGCGTTGAGCGCCTGGCCGCTCTGCAGGGCGTCGAAGGACGAGTCCTGGATCTTCAGCTTCAGGTCGAGCTGCTCGGCGACGGAGCTGATGACGTCGACGTCGAAGCCCTTGAAGCCGGTGTCGCTGGACTTGTCGAAGTCCTCGAACGGCGGGTAGGGCACGTCCGAGCAGACGGTGAGGGTGTCCTTCTTGATGAGCTCGGCGCCGGTGGCGGACTTGGCGCTGTCCTCGGAGCCACAGGCGGTGAGCGCGAGGGTGGCGAGGGCCGTGATGGTGAGGGCGGTGATGCGCGACTTCTGCATGAGCGGCACTCTAGGCCCCGGCAGCCGGGCGCCTCTAGGCTCCCGGCGGCCCGCTTCCGCCGGTGGCGGGCATTCTTGTCTCGGATACGAGAACATCGGATGACTGGGGGCGGCCCTGCCCCTGTCGGTCGGCCGGACGGTGGGCGTAATGTGTCCGCCTGACCGTTCGGGACCGAGCGGTCTGGTGTCCGTGGGGGTCGAGGGAGGACAGGGTCGGGATGAGTCGCTACTCGCTGACGACGCGCATCGCGACGCGTGACGATGCACCGGTGCTGGCCGAGCTCTGGAGCGACGCCGTACGCCGGGCCGACCCGGCCGAGCAGGTCGCCGACGTCGAGCTGGTCGTCAAGGCCGCCGCGGCCTCGCCCGAGCAGCGCCTCGTCGTCGTCGAGTACGACGGCCAGGTGGCCGGTGCGGTCTACCTGCGGATCACCACCCTGTCGCCCCTCAACCTCGAGCCCTGCGTCCAGTCCATCCACCCCCGGGTGTTCGACGCCTGCCGCCGGCACGGGGTCGGGCACGCGCTGATGGAGGCCGCCACCTCGTTCGCGGAGGAGAACGGCATCCTGCACGTCGTCACCGCGGTTCCGCACTCCTCGCGCGAGTCCAACCGGTTCATGGCGCGCCTGGGCCTGGCGCCGGTCGTGATGTACCGGATCGCGCCGACGACGCTGCTGCGCAGCCGGGTCTCGCCGCAGCGCCAGCAGGCCGGCGTCGACGGCAGCCGCAGCCGGGTGCTCGCGGCCCGCCGCTCGCTGCGCCGGGCGCGCACCGAGCGGCTCGCCCTCCCGGAGCCGGAGCAGGCCTGAGGGCTACTTCCTGCCCGGGTCGCGCTCGAGCAGGGCGCAGGTGATCCGGGACGTGCACACGCGCCGGCCCGCGTCGTCGCTGACGACGATCTCGAAGCTGGCCATGGTGCGCCCGCGGTGCAGCGGCGTCGCGACGCCCGTGACGACCCCCGAGGTCGCCGAGCGGTGGTGGGTGGCGTTGATGTCGGTGCCGACGGCGAACCGGTCGGGACCGGCGTGGATCGCGGCCGCGACCGAGCCCAGGGTCTCGGCGAGAACGACCGAGGCGCCGCCGTGGAGCAGGCCGTAGGGCTGGGTGTTGCCCTCGACGGGCATGGTGGCGACGACACGGTCCGCGGTGACCTCGACGAGCTCGATGCCCATCCGCTCGTTGAGCGCGCCCATGTGGGAGCGCATGTACTCGGCGATCTCGTCGATGGTCGTCATGGGCCGAAACGATAGTCGGAGGGCATCGGTAGAGTCGGCGGGTGCCTCACCACATGACGGAGACGACCCGCCCGCGACTCCTCCTCCTGGACGGACACTCGCTGGCCTACCGCGCCTTCTTCGCCCTGCCCGTCGAGAACTTCTCGACGGCGACGGGGCAGAACACCAACGCGGTCTACGGGTTCACCTCGATGCTGGTCAACGTGCTGCGCGACGAGCAGCCGACCCACGTCGCCGTCGCCTTCGACGTCTCGCGGCAGACCTTCCGCACCGAGGAGTACTCCGAGTACAAGGCCAAGCGCAACAAGACCCCCGGCGAGTTCAGCAGCCAGCTGCCGCTGATCGAGCGGATGCTGACGTCGTTCTCGATCCCGTTCATCAAGGTGCCGGGCTACGAGGCCGACGACATCATCGCCACCCTGGTCACCCAGGCACTCGCCGACGAGACCAGCGGCCTCGAGGTGCTGATCCTCACCGGTGACCGCGACTCGATCCAGCTGGTGACCGACCGATCCACCGTGCTCTACCCGATGCGCGGCGTCTCCGACCTGTCCCGGATGACGCCCGCCTTCGTGGAGGACAAGTACGGCGTCCCGCCGCACCGCTACCCCGAGCTCGCCGCGATCGTGGGGGAGCAGTCCGACAACCTGCCCGGTGTCCCGGGCGTCGGTGCCGGCTTCGCCGCGAAGTGGATCAACACCTACGACGGCCTCGACAACGTCATCGCCCAGGCCGACAAGATCACCGGCAAGAAGGGCGAGGCGTTCCGCGAGCACCTCGGTGACGTGATCCGCAACCGTCGCCTCAACGCGCTCGTGCGCGACCTCGACCTCGGGATCGCCATCGACGACCTGGTGCTCAAGGAGTGGGACCGCGCGGCGGCGCTCGAGCTGCTCGACGAGCTCGAGTTCCGCGGCGAGCTGCGCACCCGGATCCTCGACGTGGTCGCTCCGGGCGAGGACGTCCAGGTCGAGGCCGGCGTCGAGCTCGACGGCACCACCCTCGGCGCCGACGAGGTCGGCCCCTGGCTTGCGGAGATCGGCGACGCCACCGTCGGTCTCTCGGTCCGCGGTGCCTGGGGCAGCGGCACCGGCCGGGTCGACGGCCTCGCCCTGGCCCTGGCCGACGGGCGCGCCGCCTACCTCGACGTCGCCTCGCTCACCCCTGCCGACGACGCCGCGCTCGCCGCCTGGCTGGCCGACCCGGCACGACCGAAGGTGCTGCACGACGCCAAGGGCCCGCTGCACGCGCTCGTCGCCCAGGGCTGGACCCTGGCCGGCGTCGCGGAGGACACCGCGCTGGCGGCGTACCTCGTCGCGCCCGACCAGCGCTCCTACGACCTCGCCGACCTGACCCTGCGCTACCTGCACCGTGAGCTCGGCCAGACGCAGGACCCCGACCAGGGTGAGCTGCTCTTCGACGACGGCGGTGTCGACCAGGGCGGCGTCGCGAGCAGCGCGATGGTGCAGGCCCGGGCCGCGCTGGACCTGTCCGCCGAGCTCGCCGACGAGGTCGAGAAGGCCGGTGGCCACCGGTTGCTCACCGACGTGGAGATGCCGCTCGTCGGTGTCCTCGCCGCGATGGAGCAGACCGGCATCGCCATCGACGTCGACCACCTCGAGGGCCTCGAGGCGCACTTCGGCGACGAGGTCCGCAGCGAGGCGCAGAAGGCCTACGACGTCATCGGCCAGGAGATCAACCTCGGCTCGCCCAAGCAGCTGCAGGTGGTGCTCTTCGACGAGCTCAACATGCCCAAGACCAAGCGCACCAAGACCGGCTACACGACCGACGCCGACGCGCTGCAGTGGCTGTTCGCCCAGACCGAGCACCCGTTCCTGCTCCACCTGCTGCGCCACCGCGAGGTGATCCGCCTGCGGCAGACCATCGAGGGCCTGCTCAAGACCGTCCAGCCCGACGGCCGGATCCACACCACCTTCCACCAGACCATCGCCGCCACCGGACGCCTCTCCAGCACCGAGCCCAACCTGCAGAACATCCCGGTCCGCACCGAGGAGGGCCGCCGGATCCGCGAGAGCTTCGTCGTCGGCAACGGCTATGCGTCCTTGATGACCGCCGACTACAGCCAGATCGAGATGCGGATCATGGCCCACCTGTCGGAGGACGAGCTGCTCATCGAGGCCTTCCGGTCCGGACGCGACTTCCACGCCGAGACCGCGTCGCGGGTCTTCGACGTCGAGCCCGACGCCGTCACTGCGGAGATGCGCGCCAAGATCAAGGCGATGAACTACGGCCTCGCCTACGGCCTGTCCGCGTTCGGCCTGTCCCAGCAGCTCGGCATCGAGCCGCGTGAGGCCAGCGCGTTGATGGACGACTACTTCGAGACCTTCGGCGGCATCCGCGACTACCTCGGCGGCGTCGTCGACGAGGCCCGCCGCACGGGCTTCACCGAGACCATCATGGGCCGGCGCCGTTACCTGCCCGACCTGACCAGCGACAACCGCATGCGCCGCGAGGCCGCCGAGCGGATGGCCCTCAACGCCCCCATCCAGGGCTCGGCCGCCGACCTGATCAAGGTCGCCATGCTGCGCACCGACGCGGCGCTGAAGGAGGCCGGGCTGGCCTCACGGATGCTGCTGCAGGTCCACGACGAGCTCGTCTTCGAGGTCGCCGACGGTGAGCAGGACGCGCTCGAGGCACTGGTCCGCGCTCAGATGGCCGGCGCCGCCGACCTCACCGTGCCCCTCGACGTGTCCGTCGGCACCGGCCGGTCCTGGCACGAGGCCGCGCACTGAGCGGCTAGGACCCGGTGATCGCGTCGTCGTCGCGGCGGTGCCGCACGACCTGCAGTGCGACCAGGACGAGGAGCACCGTGAGGTCGACCGAGGCGACCTTCACCGCGAGGTCGGTGACGCCGGACGCCGTCGTGCCGAGGCCGACGAGCGCCAGCGCGCCGACCCCGACCAGGTACTTCGTCCAGACGCCGCGGGTCGCCAGGCCGGCGTACACGAGGAGCTGGAGCAGCGACAGCAGCGCGCCCAGGGTCGCGAAGAGCCAGAGCCGGTCCTGCACGCCCGCGTAGCTGGCGCCGCCGACGAAGACGAGCGCGAGGTCCGAGAGGAAGTACGTCGCGACGACGCCGACGACGCCGAGGGTGCCGAGGAAGGCCAGTCCCTTGATGACCGCGGCTCTGCTCTCGCCGCCGGTCGACATCGACGGGAAGAGCACGACGACCGCGAACTGGGGCAGGAAGAGCACGGCCTTGGTCACGATCAGGCCACCGGCGTACAGACCGGCATCGTGCTCGTCGAGCACGCTGCGGGCGACCACGATGTCGAGGTTCGCCATCGCGAAGAACGCCAGCAGGGCCACGGAGCTGCCGAGGGTCTCGCGCAGCACGTCGCGGCGGATCTCGGCCTCGGTCACCTCCGTCTCACGTCGCGGGTGGCGACCGAGGGCCCAGGCGCCCACCAGCACCGGCACCCAGGTCGAGACCAGGATGGCCAGCATCGCGCTGCTCTCGGAGCGCCAGACCAGGAGGAAGGCGATGCCGAGCAGCACCCGGGGTACGCCGACGGCGAGGTAGACCAGGCTCAGCGGGAGCCAGCGCCGTTCGCCCTGCAGCACACCTGCCTGCGCGCCCATCACCGTCGCGGGCACGATGGCGAGCGCGAGGAGGACGGCGGGCAGCAGGCCGTCGAGGCGCAGCAGCCTGGTCACGAGCGGGGCGGCCACCACGGTCACGGCGCCGAGAGCCAGCGCAGTGCGCCAGCCGGTGCGCAGCACCGCGGCCTCGACGGCGGCGACGTGCTCGGGATCGGCGGCGATCCTGCGTGCCGACGTCGCCTGCAGGCCGAGCTGGAGCACGGAGAGCACCAGCATCAGCGCCATCACGCCGGCCAGGGCGCCGTACTGGCCCGGACCGAGCAGACGGGCCGAGGCGATCTGGAAGCCGTAGGTGCCGACGTTCATCACGGCCATCGCGATGGCGATGCCGGCGCTGCTGCGCAGGAGCCGGGAGATGCGTGAGCCCGCCGGGCGGGAGGTCGTCGTCACCAGAGCAGGTTAGGGGGTGCCCCAACCGATCGGGGTAGCCGAGGTCGCTCGGCATACAGTGACCCCGGCCACGCGACGTGCACGTGGCGCCCAGGGAGGGGTGAGGATGCGGGACGAGCGACGCGTTCGCGTGCTGCTGTGGACCGTGTACGCCGCCCTCGCGGTCTTCGTCCTCACCGAGAAGTGGGGCCAGGCGACGAGCGACACCCGCTTCGAGCTCACCGAGGTCCCCGGCCCGCACCTGGCCGGCACCTTCCACCTGTGGAACCCCGAGGTCTCGCTCGGCGAGCTGCAGAACCAGGCCTACGGCTACCTCTTCCCCCACGGCTCCTTCTTCTGGCTCGCCGAGCTGGCCGGCGTCCCGGGCTGGCTCGCGCAGCGCGGCTGGTCGGTCCTGCTGCTGGTCGTCGCCTGCGAAGGCGTACGACGACTCGCCCGCACCCTCGGCACGTCCCCGGGTGCGGCTGCCCTCGCGGGCCTGGCCTACGGCCTGACGCCGCGCCACGTCACGGAGATCGGCACGCGCAGTGCAGAGGTGCTGCCCGGTGCGGTGCTGCCGTGGGCGTTGCTGCCGGTGGTGCTGGCTGCGCAGGGCCGGCTCCGGCCGCGCAACGCGGCGATCCTGTCCGCTGCCGCCTTCGCCTGCTCCGGCGGCGTCAACGGCACAGCGACCGCTGCTCCCGCCGCGCTGCTCGCCGTCGCCGTCGGGTGGACCGTGCTGACCCGGCGGTTGAGCTGGCGGTTCGGTGTCGGCTGGTTCGCCCTCGTCGGCGCGGTGAGTGCGTGGTGGGTGCTGTCGTTGCTGCGGCTCGGCGCCTACAGCCCGCCGTTCTTCGACTTCGTCGAGGACGCCCGCACCACCACGTCGACCTCGGGCTTCGGCCCGGTGCTGCGTGGCGCGAGCAACTGGGTGGGCTACATCTCCGTCGGCGGCCAGCGCTGGTGGCCGGCCGGCTACGACCTCGCCTACGAGCCGTGGCTGGTCCTCGGCTCAGGGATCGTCGCCGTCGCCGGCTTCGTCGGGCTGCTGCGGATGCGCAGCGCGTGGCGCACGCCGCTGCTCCTCGCTGCCGTCTTCGGGCTCACCTGCCAGGTGATCGCCCACACGGGCGCCCTGGATGGCCCGTTCAGCCAGGCGTTGCGCGACCTGCTCGACGGACCGCTGGCCCCGCTGCGCAACGTCCCGAAGGTCGATCCGGTGCTGCGGGTGCCGATCGCGCTCGGCCTCGCCGTCGTGGTCGACGACCTCGTCCGGCTGCTCCTGCGACGCCGCGACGGTCGGCTGTGGCGCCCGGTCGTGCGCCGGGGTATCGCCGGCGGCGTCGTGCTCTTCCTCGTCGGCGGCCTGGTCGCCATGGCGCAGCCGATCCTGAGCGCGGACACCCGCACGCCCGGCTGGAAGCAGGTCCCGTCCTACTGGACCCAGGCCGCCGCCTTCCTCGAGAAGCGGTCCGGCGCCTCCGACCGCAGCGGCGGCGCGACCTGGGTGATCCCCGGCTCGGGTTTCGGGATCCAGCAGTGGGGCTGGACCATGGAGGAGCCGATGGAGGCGGTGGCGCGCAGCCCGTGGATCACCCGGTCCCAGGTGCCGCTGACCCCGCCGGCGACGATCCGGCTGTTCACGGCGATGGAGGCCTACCTCGAGACCGGCTCCGGGTCGCCCTACCTGCGCCACCTGCTCAACCGACTGGGCATCGACACCGTGCTGGTGCGCCACGACCTCGACACCGACGTCGCGCAGGCCACGTCGGCGAGCCTGGTAGGGGTGGCGCTGGGCCGCTCGCCCGGGCTGCAGCAGGTCGCCACCTTCGGCGAGCTCGAGTTCGGCCCCGCGATCGAGGTGTTCGACGTCGAGCCCGCCGAGGGCGCGCAGACGGGGACCGGCGGGTACGACGTCCGCGACGTCGACGACGCGGTCACCGTGGCCGGCTCGGTCGAGGCAGCGGTCGCGGCCGTGGGCTCCGGCCTGGTCGGCCCGGCGCAGGCGATGGTCCTCGAGGGCGAGGAGAGCTGGAAGCACGCCGGACAGGTGGTCGGCGACGGCTATCGGCGCCGCGAGCGCGCGTTCGGCCGCAACCAGGACGCCGAGAGCAACGTGATGACACCGACCGACCGCTACCACGGCGACCGGGTCGTGCCGAACTACCCGGGCTCCGCGGGCTCGGAGCCGGTGGTCGCGAAGTACGACGGCATCGCCGGTGTCGACGCGTCGACCTCCCGCGCGTGGACCAGCTCGCTCGGACCGGTGCACCCGGAGAACGCGCCCTGGTCGGCCCTCGACGGCGACCCGTCGACGTACTGGCGGCCGAGCCCCTACCTCGACGCGAGGGGCCAGTGGCTCGAGGTCGACCTCGGGCGTGAGCGGACCGTCGACGAGGTCACGCTGAGCCAGCCGACGGTCGAGGACGTCGAGCGGGTGACCCGGTGGCGGGTCACCGCAGGCGGGCACAGCCGGATCCTGACCGCCGACCCGTTCACCGGCGAGGGCACGGTCCGTCTCGGCGTGCGCGCGGACCGGGTCCGGGTCGAGGCGCTCGGCGGCACCAGCAGGAACGCGGCCATCGGCATCGCCGAGCTCGACGTCGACGGCATCCGTGCGACCCGCACGCTCGTCGTGCCGGAGGCGTCGACGGATGCCGCGCCGGACCTGGTGTTCGCGGCCGCGCCCGAGGCCCGGGCCTGCGTGCTGACGGTGTTCGGGGCCGACTGCGACCGCTACCGCGCCCACGCGTCGGAGGAGGCGACCGGCATCGACCGGACCTTCACCCTCGACCAGGCCGGCCGGTTCGCGGTCCGCGGCGTCGTCGTCGCGCGCAGCCTGCCCGGCACCCTCCCGCTCCTGCAGCCCGGCTCGGGCACGACGATGACCGGCTCGTCCTGGCTCTCCGTCGACCCTGCTGCCTCCCCGCGGATGGCGTACGACGGCAGCGACGCCACGTCCTGGATCGCCGACCCGCGCGACACGACGCCGGTCCTCGAGGTCGACCTCGGCCGCGAGCGCACGCTGCGGCGGATCAGCCTCACCCCACCGGCCGGTGTCGCGGTGCTGCCCGACCACGCGCAGATCCGCGCCCGGACGGCCGACGGTGAGGAGGTCCGTGAGGTCGACCTGCGCGGGTTCGGCGGCTTCGAGCCGGTCCGGGCCCGGCGGCTGAGCATCACCTTCAGCCGCTCCGCCGACCGCGTCGGCGGCGCACCGCTCGGCATGGGGGAGCTGCACCTCGGCGGGGTGCGGGCGGTGCCCCTCGACGGCGGCGCCCCGACCGGCGCCGTGTGCGGCTACGGCCCGCAGCTGGTCCTCGACGGACGCGTGGTCGACACCCGCGTCCACGGCTTCCTCGGCGACGTCGTCGCGGCCGGCCAGCTCGCCGTGGAGCCGTGCGACGACGCCGGGCCGCTGCGGCTCTCGGCCGGCACCCACCGCGTGGAGCTGCGCTCGACCCAGCAGTTCCAGCCGGTCGGGCTCACGCTGGACGCGGTCGGCTCGGGCGCGGAACCGGGGCGGGTGCACCCTCGATCGCGCACGATCCGGCTGCTGTCGACGGCCGACACCCGGGTCCGGCTCGACGTCGGTCCGGGACAGGACGCCATCCTCTCCTCGCCCCACAACGTCAACGTGGGCTGGGTCGCCACCGTCGACGGCCACGAGCTCGAGCGGGTCACCGTCGACGGCTGGGCCCAGGGCTGGCTGCTTCCGGCCGGCACGTCCGGTGAGGTCGAGCTCGGCTACGCCCCGCAGCGCGGCTACCTGGTCGTGCTGGTCGGCGGTCTCGGCGTCCTCGGCGCCGTGCTGCTGGCCGCGCTCGGGATCCTCGTCTCCGGTGCCCTACGACGACACCGCGGTCCGGCCGACGCGCTCCCGGACACCGAGGCGCTGGAGGCCCCGATCCCCGAGGAACCGGCGCCCTCGCGTCGCCGTACCGTCCTCGCGGCCGTGATCGGCGGCCTCGTCGCCGGGCTCGTCGGCGGCCCGGTCGTGGCTGTCGGCGGCGTCGTGGGCGCGTTGCTCGCCCGCTGGCCGCGCGTGGCGCAGGCTCTCGTCGGCGTGGTGCTGCTGGGTGCCCTCGTCGCCTTCGTCCTGGCGCTGCGGGACGGACCGGTGCTGCCCTCGCGTGCCGCCGACCTGGTGACCGGCGCCGCACTGGCCGCCGGTGTCGCGGCAGCGCTGACGCGGAGGACGCCGGGGTGAGCGCACGGCGGCCGGGGCCCGACCTGGCGGTGACGGTCGCGATCACCGTGCTGGTGCTGGGGCCGCTGCTCGTCGTCGGCGGCTACTGGCTCGTCGGCGACATGGTCTTCGTGCCGCACCAGCCCTGGAAGAGCGCGTGGCTCGGCCTGGACGGGTCGTTGCCGCGCGCCGTGCCGATGGACGCGCTGGTCTCGCTCGCCACGCACGTCGTGCCGGGCAGCGTGGTCCAGCGACTGCTGCTCGTCGGCGGCTTCCTCGCGGGCGGGCTCGGGGCCGGGCGGCTGGTCGGCGACCTGCGCTGGTACGCGCGCGCCGCGGCGATCACGTTGTTCTGCTGGAACCCGTGGGTCCTCGAGAGGTTGCTGATCGGCCAGTGGGCGATCCTGCTGGGCTACCTGCTGCTGCCGTGGGTCGCGCTCGCCGCGCTCAGGCTGCGCGTCGACCCGCGGGACTGGGGACGCGCCGCCGTCGTGCTCGTGCTGTCGGCGACCTGCAGCCCGTCGAGCGGCGTGATGGCCGTCGGGGTCCTGGCCGTGCTGGCGCTCGGGCGGGACCGTCGTACCTGGTGGCGAGCCGGCCTGCTCGCGGTCGGCGCCAACCTGTGCTGGGCCGTGCCGGCGCTCACCGCGACCACCGTGCGCGTGTCGACGGACGGCGTCTTCGCGGGCTTCGCCGCCCGCGCCGAGTCCGCAGCCGGTACGGCGGCCAGCGTGCTCTCGCTCGGCGGCATCTGGAAGACCTCGATCGTCCCGGGGGAGCGCACCAGCGCCGTGCTGGTGCTGCTCTCGTGCCTGCTGAGCGTCGCGGCGTGCGCAGGCCTGGTGCGCAGCGGACCCGACCGGCGCCGCTGGGCCCTCCTGGGAGCCGCAGCCGTCGTGCTCGCGCTCGTGCCGGCCGTGCCCGGAGGCAGCGACCTCCTGGAGCGCCTGGCGGCCCACGTGCCGGGACTGGCGCTGCTGCGCGACTCCCACCGCTTCCTCGCGCCGCTCGGCCTCGTGCTCGCGGTCGGCTCCGCCCATGCGGTGAGGGCCGTGCGGGCGTGGATCCGGCCAGGCGTGGGGGCACTGTGGAGCGCGGTCGTCCTGCTCGTCGTCGCACCGCTGCTGCTCCTGCCGGGCCTGGCGTGGGGCGCGCTGGGCGACCTGCCGCGCTCGTCGTACCCGCAGGCCTGGGAGGACGTCGCCGACCTCGTCGGCCCCCAGGACACGACCGTCGTGCTGCCCTGGGAGGGTTCCTACCGCGGCTACGCGTGGAACCACCGCAGAGCCGTGCTCGACCCCGCTCCGCGGCTGCTGCCCGGCACGGTGCTCGTCGACGACCGGGTGCTGCTCGCCGACCGCGTCGTGCCGGCCGAGGACCCGCGGGTGGTCGCGGTCACCCGTGCGCTCGCCGACACCGACCCCGCCGGCGCGCTGCGTGCGCAGGGCGTGCGTTGGGTCCTGGTCGAGCGCGGGATGGGGGAGCCCGAGGTCCCCGCTGGCCGGATCGCGTACGACGGCGGCGGGCTGCGGCTCGTCGACCTGTCCGCGGGCGGCCCGGTCACGAGCGTTGCCGGCGACGACGACGGTTTGCGTCACGTTCTGGTGTCGATCGGTCAGACTTGCGCGTTTCTTTTGCTTTTGACCGGTGCCGCATGGATACTCCGGTCTGGGAGTAACGGGCATCACAGTCATGAAAGTCATGGGGTGTGATGCTCTGTGCCGGTCTTTGGGAGGGGACCGTCGCATGAACACGATCATTGCCGCTGCCATCGGGGCCCTCGCCTCGACCGCCGTTCTCGTCGCCGGTGTCAACACCGCGCAGGGTGAGCACAAGCCCGTCAGCAACGAGAAGCTCTACAGCTACGCCAGCAAGTAGCGCGCCCTCGCCGCGCCCTCGGTGACCTCGGTCGCCGGCGGAGCGGTTCGTCGTACCGTCCCTGGGGAGGGGGACGGGCTGAGCAGACGGCTTGGGAGGGTCCGATGCTGCAGATCGTCATTCCGGCGTACAACGAGGAACGCCGGCTGCCGCGCACACTGCGCGAGCTGCGTCGTCACGTGACGTCGCACCGCGGGGTGCTCGGCCGGGTGGAGGTGCTCGTCGTCGACAACGCCAGCACCGACCGCACCGCGGAGGTGGCTCGGGCGGCCGACTCGACTGCGCTGCCCGTGCGGGTGGTGCGGTGCGCACGCCGTGGCAAGGGTGCCGCGGTCCGTGCCGGGCTGCTCGCCACCGACGCCGACCTGGTGTGCTTCATGGACGCCGACGGCGCCACCGGCCTCGACGCGATCGAGGCCGCCTGGCGCGAGGTGCTGATGGGCGCCGACGTCGTGATCGGCTCGCGCGCGGTCGCCGGGAGCCGGACCGAGGCGCGCCACTGCCGCACCCGATCGCTGGGTGCGGCGGCGTACCGGCGCCTCGCCGGCCGCCTGGTCCCCGGCATCGCCGACACCCAGTGCGGGTTCAAGGTGTTCCGGGGCAGCCTGGCCCGGCTGGCCGCGCGTCGCCTGGAGACCGCCGGGTTCTCGTTCGACGTCGAGCTGCTCGTGCGCCTGCGCGGTCTCGGCGCCGAGGTCCACGAGATCCCCGTGACCTGGACCGACGTGCCCGGATCCACCTTCGTGCCGTCCCGGCACGGCGCGGCCGCGTTCGCCGAGCTGGCCCGGATCGCCTGGCGCTGCCGGGCGGTCGAGCGGCCCGAGCCGGTGGCGGCGCCTGCCGTGCTCCTCGCGGGGAGCCGGGCATGACCAGGGGAGAGCTCGAGGGGAAGCGGTTCGTCGTCGTCAACTGGCGCGACCTGGACCACTCACTCGCCGGCGGAGCCGAGATCTACGCCTGGCAGTTCGCCCGGGCGCTGCACGAGGCCGGCGCACGGGTTCAGTTCGTGACCGCCCGCGACGAGGGCCAGTCGGCTCGCGAGGTCCGCGACGGGATCGACGTACGACGGGGCGGTGGCGCGCTCACCTTCTACCTGTTCGCGCTGACCTGGCTGCTGCGGCACCGACGCCGGATCGACGCCGTGATCGACCCGGCCTGCGGGCTGCCGTCGTTCTCGCCGCTGGTCCTGCGCCGCGGTACGCCGGCCCTGCTGATCGTCCACCACGTGCACCAGGCCCAGTTCGCCGTGCACTTCCCGGCTCCGGTGGCGGCCTTCGGTCGCTGGATGGAGCGGGTCGCGATGCGGCGTGTCTACCGGCACCACGTGACCGCGGCGGTGTCCGCCTCGACGGTGGCCGAGATGCGCGACCAGCTCGGCTGGACCGGCGACATCCGGATCCTGGAGAACGGTGCCGACCTTCCGGCCGCCGGCCAGGTCGATGCCACCGCGAAGGACCCCGACCGGGTCGTGGTCCTGGGCCGGCTGGTCACCCACAAGCGGGTCGACCTCGCGCTCGAGGCCGTGCGGAGGACGCAGGACGCCGCCGCGCTCGCCGGCCGCACGATCCGCGTCGACGTCATCGGTCGCGGACCCGAGCGCGACCGCCTCGTCGCCCGGGCGGCCGAGCTCGGCCTGGCCGGGCAGGTGACCTTCCACGGGTTCCTGCCCGCCGACGCCAAGGACGACCTGCTGGCGCGTGCAGTCGTGCAGGTCTGTGCCTCCGACGCCGAGGGCTGGGGCCAGGCCGTGATCGACGCGGCCGCGCACGGCGTCCCCACCGTGGCCCGGGACGTGCCCGGGCTGCGCGACTCGATCCGGCCGGGGGAGAGCGGCTGGCTTGTCCCTGACAGCCAGGACCCGGCCACCGTCGTCACCCGGATCACCGAGGCGTTGACCGCTGCCCTGGTCGACGCCGCCGACCCCGGGACCCGGGCACTGCGCGCCGAGGCGTGCATGGCCTGGTCCCACAAGTTCGACTGGTCGCAGATGCGCCTGCACGCGCGCGACCTGACCGTCCAGCTCCTCGGGCACGCTGCCGCGCTGCCCGACCGTCACCACCCACGCGACGCTCGCGTGGCCGTCTGAGAGAGGCTCGCCCATGCGCAGCAAGCTCGCCGCCGTGTCCGTAGGACTCGGTGTCTTCCTGATCGTGGCGGCCGCTCTGGTCCGCTTCTACGCCTACCCGGTGCTCGCCACCGTCCCGCCCGACTACGAGGGCGTCACCAAGCTCGAGGCGACCGGCGCCGAGGTCTTCAACTCCGACCCCGAGGTGCTCGCGCCGGAGACCACCGACCTCGACATCAGCTCGCGCACCATCGCCGACAGCGGCGCCAAGACGCCCGACGGCGTCGTGGTGTGGGTCAACTCGACCACGGTGAAGCGCGCCGACGGCAGCATCTTCCAGCAGTCGCGCGAGCGAGCGCCGTTCGACGCGAAGACCGGCATGGCCGTCGACTGCAAGTCCTGCGACTCCTGGACCGAGGTCGCCGCCGGTGACCGCGAGCCCGCCGTGCGCAGGGGCCTGATCTACAAGTTCCCCTTCAACACCCAGAAGAAGGACTACGCGGTCTGGGACGACACCGTCGGCAAGGCCGTCGACGCGAAGTTCAAGGGCGAGGAGAAGATCGACGGCCTCACCGTCTACAAGTTCGTGCAGACCATCGACCCGACGGTCGTCGAGACCCGTGAGGTCCCCGGCTCGGTGTTCGGCTCGGCCGAGGCCTCCGTCGACGCGGACATGGTCTACGGCATGACCCGCACCTTCTGGGTCGAGCCCGAGACCGGCTCGCCGGTCAACCGGGTCGAGAACCGCACCCAGGAGCTGCAGTACGACGGCGTCGACGTCCCGGCCTTCAACGGCACCGTCCAGTACACCAAGGCCCAGGTCGACGAGCTGGTCAGCGACGCGAAGGGCAACTCGACGTTGCTCGGAGGCATGAAGCTGGTCTTCCCCGGCCTCCTCCTGCTGCTCGGCGCAGGCCTGGTCGCCGGCGGCCTGGTCCTCGGCCGGAGCGCCCGCCAGCAGCGGGCCGCGCGCCGTGACGAGAAGGCGCTCGTCGACGCCTGACCACAAGGACTCCTCTCCGAGGAGGGAGACGACGGCCTCGAGCACCGCTCGAGGCCGTTGTCTCGTCACGACCGCCTCGACACCGCACGACTAGGCTGGGGGAACCATGCAGGAGCTCAAGGACCGGCTGCGCGCCTTCTACGACAGCCGGATCGGCCTTCCGATCCCCGACGACGGCCTGGTCCTCGACGTGGGGAGCGGCGACAAGCCGTCGTGGCGCGCCGACGTCCTGCTCGACCGCTACCCCGACGACGCCTACGCCGGCCAGCGCTCCGGCACCGGCCACACCCGGGTCGACCGGCCGCTGTTCGACGCCGACGCGGCCGCGATGCCCTTCGCCGACGGTGTCTTCGACTACGCCATCTGCTCCCATGTCCTCGAGCACGTGACCGACCCGGTCGGGGTCGTGCGCGAGCTGACCCGGGTCGCGCGCGCCGGCTACATCGAGGTGCCCGAGGCGTCGGCCGCCAAGATCATCGACTTCCCGAGCCACCTGTGGTGGTGCCGCCTCGACCGGTCGACCAAGCCGCCGACACTGGTCATGGAGGCCAAGCAGGCGCCCGCGTTCGACCCCGAGATCGACGCCTACCTGAAGCGCTCCGACCTGGCCGAGCCGGTCAAGCGGCTGATCGACAGCCGCCACCACCACAACGTGATCGCGCTGCGCTGGACCGGGGCCCAACCGGTACGCACCATCGGCAGCCACGACCCCGACTTCGTCGAGCGGACCATCAACGCCGAGGCCCACCACACCCGCGGCGGCGAGGCCGTGGTGGCGCGGGCGCTGACGTCGGTGCTCACCTTCCGCAAGCCACGCCGACGCACGCCCATCGCGTACGACGACGTCGTGCGGCCCGAGCTGCGGCGCGGCGACGGAGCCCTGCTGGAGCCGAGGATCTACCGCTTCTGAGCGGTGGGCGCCGTCAGGGCTTGTGGGCCAGGACGACCAGGCTGACGCCCGGCAGTCGCTTGACCGGCAGCCCGCGCTCGATCGCGAGTGCGGCGCGCAGGCCGGCGTTGAGCACCGGGTGCACCTCCTCCATCTCGCTCTCGGCGGCGTGCTTGTTGCGGCGGCGGGCGCGGACGACCGGGCGGAGCAGCACGTTCCACGACCACAGGTCGTCGATGACCAGCCCGGCGCCGGTCACGAGGTCGGCCAGCTGCTGCCGCTCGTAGCGGCGGACGTGGCCGAGGGCGACGTCGTGCCCGCTCCACAGCGCCATCCCGGCCGGCACCGCCACGAGGACCCGGCCGCCGGGACGCAGCACCCGCGCGGTCTCGCGCGCCACGGCCGCGTCGTCGTCGATGTGCTCCCAGGCGTCCGTCGACATCACCAGGTCGACCGACGCGTCGGCGACGGGCAGGTGCCGGCCGTCGCCCTGCAGGACGGGGATGCCGCGCGCGGCGGCGATGTCGGAGCCGGTGTCGGTGTACTCGACGCCGACCGCCTGCCAGCCGAGCTCGCGCAGCACCGCGGTGTTGCCGCCCATGCCGCACCCGACGTCGATGGCCCGGCCCGCCGGCCAGTCGCGGACGGTGCGGCGCACGAGGGCCCGGCGGGCGGCGTACCACCAGTGCCGGTGCTCGAGCTGTGCCGACTTGGCGATCTCCTCCGCGTCCACGCGGCCAACCCTAGAGATCTGCGCCGAAGATCGCGGTCCCGGGTGTGAGCCGGCCGCGGGTCCCCGACCACCCGCCCCAGAGCCGCTCGTGCCCCTCGGGCCACTCCGGCTCGAGGAGCGTGGTCAGCCGGAACCCGGCGCCCGCCAGCAGCGCGACCCAGTCGCCGAGGGTGCGGTGGTGCTCGACGTACGAGGTCAGGCCGGTCTCGTCGTCCACCTCGACGTACGGCGTGCGGTCCCAGTAGGACTGGGTCGCGGTCAGTCCCTCCTCGCCGGGGTCGTCGGGGAACATCCACCGGGTCGGGTGGGTGATCGAGAACGCGAACCGGCCGCCCGGGCGCAGCACCCGCGCGGTCTCGGCGACCGCGACGTCGATGTCGGCCACGAACTGCAGCGCCCCGAACGACGAGAACACCACGTCGAAGGTGTCGTCGGCGAAGGGGAGCGCGGTGGCGGTGCCGAGCACGCTGGGCACGACGACCCCGCTCGCCTCGTCGATGCGCCGCGAGTGCTGCAGCTGGCGGTGGGAGAGGTCGAGCCCGACGGCCCGGCCGCCGCGGCTGCGCACCCAGCGCGAGCACTGGCCGGCGCCGGAGCCCACCTCGAGCACGTCGCGCTCGCGCACGTCGCCGAGGATCCCGGCCGCCTCCTCGGTCAGCCCCTCCGGGCCCCACACGAAGCCGATGTCACCGAGGAAGCCGCCGTGGGTGGCCTGGTACTCGTCGGCGTACCGGTCCCAGTCGGCGCCGTTCGCGCGCTGCGACTCCAGCTCGTCGGCGGCCCGCCGGTGGGCGGTCACGGGGGGATGTGGCCATGCTTCGACGCCTGCTGCGCCCTCGACGTCCTGCACGTCTGCCGAGGATAGTCGTCGCCGGTTGGACTCCCACCTCGGGCGGCGCGTACTCTGGAACGTCTGTGTTCTGGCCTGCCCGCCGGGCGGCCGCCCGCAGACGCATCATCCCGACTACATCTGCCCACTTCAAGGACTGACCGACTACATGACGAGCACCCTCTCGACCCCGCTTGCGAGCTTCGACGACAACGCGCCCCAGGTCGCGGTCAACGACATCGGCTCCGAGGCGGACTTCCTGGCCGCCATCGACGCGACCATCAAGTACTTCAACGACGGCGACATCGTCGACGGCACCATCGTCAAGGTGGACCGTGACGAGGTTCTGCTGGACATCGGCTACAAGACCGAGGGCGTCATCCCCTCGCGCGAGCTGTCGATCAAGCACGACGTCGACCCGTCCGAGGTCGTCCAGGTGGGCGACAAGGTCGAGGCCCTGGTCCTCCAGAAGGAGGACAAGGAGGGTCGCCTGATCCTGTCCAAGAAGCGCGCCCAGTACGAGCGCGCCTGGGGCACGATCGAGGAGATCAAGGAGGCCGACGGCGTCGTCGAGGGCACCGTCATCGAGGTCGTCAAGGGCGGCCTCATCATCGACATCGGCCTGCGCGGCTTCCTCCCGGCCTCGCTCGTCGAGATGCGCCGGGTCCGCGACCTGCAGCCGTACGTCGGCCAGACCCTCGAGGCCAAGATCATCGAGCTCGACAAGAACCGCAACAACGTGGTCCTGTCGCGCCGTGCCTGGCTCGAGCAGACCCAGTCCGAGGTTCGCCACGGCTTCCTCACCCAGCTCCAGAAGGGCCAGATCCGCAAGGGTGTCGTGTCCTCGATCGTCAACTTCGGTGCGTTCGTGGACCTCGGCGGCGTCGACGGTCTCGTCCACGTCTCGGAGCTGTCCTGGAAGCACATCGACCACCCGTCCGAGGTCGTCACCGTGGGTGACGAGGTCACCGTCGAGGTCCTCGACGTCGACATGGACCGCGAGCGTGTCTCCCTGTCGCTGAAGGCGACCCAGGAGGACCCGTGGCAGCACTTCGCGCGGACCCACCAGATCGGTCAGATCGTGCCCGGCAAGGTCACCAAGCTGGTTCCCTTCGGCTCGTTCGTGCGGGTCGAGGAGGGCATCGAGGGCCTGGTCCACATCTCCGAGCTGGCCGAGCGCCACGTCGAGATCCCGGAGCAGGTCGTCCAGGTCGGCGACGACGTCATGGTCAAGATCATCGACATCGACCTCGAGCGTCGCCGGATCTCCCTCTCGCTCAAGCAGGCCAACGAGACCGCTGCCGCGGCGGACGTCGAGGAGTTCGACCCGACGCTGTACGGCATGGAGGCCACGTACGACGACCAGGGCAACTACATCTACCCCGAGGGCTTCGACCCGGAGACGGGCGAGTGGCTCGAGGGCTTCGACGAGCAGCGTGCGAAGTGGGAGGAGCAGTACGCCAAGGCGCACGCTCGTTGGGAGGCTCACGTCAAGCAGCAGGCCGACGCCAAGCAGGCCGAGATCGAGGCCGGCGAGTCCAGCTCGTACTCCTCCGCCCCGGCCGAGGACAACGCCGGCTCGCTCGCGTCCGACGAGGCGCTGCAGGCGCTTCGCGAGAAGCTGACCGGCGGCAACTGATCGCCCAGGCTTCACCGCAGCAAGCACGAAGGCCCCGACCGCACGGTCGGGGCCTTCGGGCTTTTCGGCACGCGACCTCAGGGGCGCGGGGTCCCGGCCGATGCAGCGTGCATGCGCGTTCCTGCCATGCTCCTCGCTCTCGTGTCGGCCCTGATCGGCGGTCCCGCCGCGTCGGTCGCGTCCGCCGCGCCGGCACCGACCGTCGAGATCACGGTCACCGGTGACGGCGTCGCGTTGCGGCCGGTGTTCGACCCCGCGGTCAGCCGGTACGGCGTCGCGACCTCCGCCGCGACCGGTGGCCGGCTGACGGTGGCGGCGACGACGAGCGACCCTGCCGGCGTCGTACGCGTGGACGGTGCGGTCGTCACCGGGCCGACCGAGGTGGCGGGGCTGACGACGGGCGAGGAGGTCTCGGTGGTCGTCGACGACGCGGCCGGGCACCACGCCTACGCCCTGGTGTACATGCCCGCCGCCTTCCCCGAGATCACGACGGTGGTCGACGGCCCGGGCGTCTCCGACGGCAACGTGCTGCTGACCCTGGGCACCTTCGCGGTGGCGCTCGACCGCAACGGCGTGCCGGCGCAGGTGCGCGACTTCGGCACGTCGGTCACCGACCTCAAACCGGCCCCGCACGGGCACTACACGGTGATGGTCCGCCGTCCCGGCGCGGCGAGCAACTGGGACCTGGTCGAGCTCGACGAGCAGTTCGGGGACGTCGCGACCTCGCGCGCCGTCGGGCTGGTCAACACCGACAACCACGACGTGATCCTGCGTCCCGACGGCAGCCGCCTGTTCGTCGCCTACGAGCCGGACGCCGTCACCGGGCTGGTCGACGCGGTCATCCAGGAGGTCGACCCGGCCGGCGCCGTCGTCCACACCTGGGACAGCGGCGACGTCCTCGATCCGGCGACGGAGACGACGGCGGGCGCCTCCCCGGACTGGGCGCACATCAACTCGATCCAGCTGCTGCCCGACGGTGACGTGCTCGCCTCCTTCCGGCACCTCAGCGCCGCGCTGCGGATCGCCTGGTCCGACCACGACGGCTTCCACCGCGGCGACGTCGTGTGGCGCTTCGGCGGCCGGCTCAGCGACTTCACCTTCGTCGGGGACCCCGACGGCGGCCCGTGCGCGCAGCACACGGTGAGCCGGCTGCCCAACGGCCACCTGCTGGTCTTCGACAACGGATCCGCGGTGCTCGGCGCGAACCCGTCGTATTGCGTGGACCCGGCAGACCGGCTCGGCCCGACGGTCGACCGGGCGGCGACGCGGGTCACCGAGTACGCGCTCGACGAGGACGCGATGACCGCGACCCTGGTCGGCAGCTGGTCGCGGCCGGGCCGGTTCGCCTACTTCGCCGGCTCGGCTCGGCGTCTGCCCGGCGGCAACACCCTGGTCGACTGGGCGGCCTACCAGCAGGCGCTGGTCAGCGAGGTGGCGCCGGACGGCACCATCGTGTGGGAGCTGGCGGCGCCCACGGTGCTCAGCTACCGCGCCGAGAAGGCCGAGGTCCCGGACCGGACCGCTCCGGTGGTGAGCGTGTCCCTGCCCGGTGCCGCACGCTACGACCGGGGTGACCGGGTCACCCCGCAGGTGCGGTGCACCGACCGGGGTGGCTCGACCCTTCAGTCCTGCACCTGGGCCGCGTCGGTCCCGACCGGCGCGGTCGGGACGCAGACCTACACCGTCACCGCCGTCGACGGTGCCGGCAACACCACGGTCGAGCGGCGGGAGTACGTCGTCACGTCGCCCGAGCCGGGGATTGCTGTGCGGTCGGCGGGGACGTGGGCCGCGACGAAGGTGCTGCGGCTGCCCCGGCGCGGCGCCGTACGCCGGGCCCTGCTGCGGGTGACGAACACCAGCGTCCGGGCCACCGACCTCGCCGTGACGGCGGGGGCCGCCGGCTTCCGGTACCGGGTCCGCTACCTCGCCGCCGGGCGGGACGTCACGGCCGAGGTCCGGGCCGGCACCTGGCGGACACCGGTCCTGGCGCCCGGTCAGGCGGCGTTGCTGGAGGTGGTCGTGAAGTGCCGCAGCTCGGCAGCGCCGCGACGGCGGGTCGAGGTCCGCGTGGGCCGGCCGGGCTCGGCGGATCCGGTCACCCCGGCGAGCTCGGTGAGGCTGAGCCTGCGCGGGCGGTGAGCCGCGGCGCGGTCGGCGTCGGGGCCGTGGTCGGCGTCGAGGCCGTCGTGGCGGGTCCAGGTGAGGAGGGCACCGAGGCCCGCGAGGAGCAGGAGGAGGATCAGCGCAGTGGTCATGGCAGAAATCCTGCTCCTGTCCGGATCCTGCCACCAGTGGCAGAAAAGACGGCCTGCGTTGATTTTCTGCCAGTCGGCTGCGACAGTGGTCGGGTGCTGACCAACGTGGCCGTCATCGCCTTCGACGGCGTCGCCCCCTTCGAGCTGGGGATCCTCTGCGAGGCCTTCGGGATCGACCGCACCGAGGACGGAGTACCCCCGATCGACTTCGCCGTGTGCGCCGAGGACGACCGTCCGATGCGCACCTCGATGGGCTTCACGATGCAGGCCGCGCACGGCCTGGACCGCGTGGCCGAGGCCGACCTGGTCGCCATCCCGGCGATCAAGGGCGGTGTCGCTTCCGACGTGGTCGTCGACGCGATCCGCGCCGCGGCAGAGCGAGGTGCACGGCTGATGTCGGTGTGCAGCGGCTCCTTCGTGCTCGGCCAGGCCGGCCTGCTCGACGGCCGCGAGTGCACGACGCACTGGATGCACACCGAGCGGTTGCAGCGGGAGTACCCGCTCGCCAAGGTCATCCCCGAGGTGCTCTACGTCGACGCCGGCCAGGTCGTCACCGGCGCCGGCAGCGCGGCCGGCCTCGACGCCGCGCTGCACATCTGGCGCCAGGAGCACGGCGCCGCGATCGCCAACGTCGTCGCGCGTCGGGCCGTCGTGCCGCCGTACCGTGACGGGGGACAGGCCCAGTACATCGCCCGAGCGGTTCCCGACTGCGAGGCCGACACCCTGCGCCCGCTGCTCACCTGGATCCTGGAGAACCTCGGCGAGGACCACTCCGTCGAGGCGCTCGCCAAGCGCGCGCTGATGTCGCCGCGCACCTTCGCGCGGCGGTTCCGCGACGAGACCGGCACCACGCCCCACCACTGGGTCACCCGGCAGCGGGTCAACGCCGCCGAGGAGCTGCTGGAGCGCACCGAGCAGCCGGTCGAGTGGATCGCCTCGGAGGTCGGCTTCGGCAACGCCGCGACGCTGCGCCACCACTTCGTGCGCGTGCGCGGGGTCAGCCCGCAGAGCTACCGCCGGCAGTTCGCCTGCTGAGCGGGGGAGAGGTGCTACTCCACGAGCTGCTCGACGATCCGTCCCTGGGGCTCGAGGTGCTGGTCGCCGGTGCGCCGGACCGCGAGGTCCGCATGGTGCACAGCATCGAGGTCGCCGACCCCGGCGAGTTCCTCCGCGGCGGCGAGGTCGTGCTCACCACCGGTGCCTGGCAGCGGCTCGGCCAGACGCCCGCGGCCTGGCTGTCGAAGGTCGCGGACGCGGGCGCGATCGCCGTCGGCTTCGGTCGGCTCGCGCCGGACGACGAGCCGCCGGCCGACCTGGTCGCCGCAGCCCACGAGCGCGGGCTGGCCTGCTTCGCCGTGCCCGTGGCCGTCCCCTTCGTCCGGCTGGCCGAGGTGTTCGTCGCCGCCAAGCGGGTCGAGTGGGAGGCGCCGCTGCGCCGCCAGCTGGAGCACCACGGCGCCATCGTCGCGGCGCTGCGGGCCGAGCGCGGGGTCGACTCCGTGCTGCGCGTGCTGCGCCGTCGGCTCGGTATCGAGGTCGCCGTCGTCGCCGGTACGACGACCCACGGCCCGGTCCCCGTGGGCGGCTGTCCGGTCACCCTGATCGGCGAGGGCCTCGCCGATGCGTCGCTGGTGCTGCCACGCCCGCTGGCCGAGCTCGACGTCGACGTCCAGGCCGCCGTGTCCAGTGCGATGCCCTTCCTGGCCCTGGAGCTGGAGCGGGAGCGTGCCGTGCGGGCCACCGAGCAACGCTACGCGTGGGAGGTCGTCGAGTGGATCGCCACCGGCGTGCCCGCGCCCGCGGTGACCGCACGGCTCGAGGCACTCGGGGTCCCGCTCGACCGCACGCTGCGCTGCCTGGTCGCCCGCGGTGTGGGGCCGGACGCGGTCGACGCCGCGCTGGCGCCGTACCTCATCGTCGAGCGGGCCGACGACGTCGTGTGCCTCGTGGGCGAGGACGTCGCGCGGGTGCCGGTCGCCGGGTACGTCGGCGTCGGGCAGCCGGCCGCGGCGGGGGAGCTCCGGGTGAGCCTGCTCCAGGCGCGGCACGCCGCCGACGCGCTGGTGGCGCGCGGGGTCGAGGGCTGGCTGACCCACGAGGAGCTGGCCAGCCCGGCCGTGCTGCTCGCGGCGCAGGACCCCGCCGTGCTGGAGGCGCTCGCCCGGACCGTGCTCGGTGGGGTGCTCGACAGCGACCGCGACCGCGGGACCGAGCTGGTCGCGACCCTGCGTGCCTTCCTCGACGGCGGCGGGCGGTGGCAGGACACGGCCGACGCGCTGCACGTGCACATCAACACGCTGCGGCACCGGATGAAGCGGGTCGAGGAGCTGACCGGCCGCTCGCTGGCCTCGACCGCAGACCGGGTCGACCTGTTCCTCGCGTTGCGGGCCCTGTCCTGATTGGAGGATCGTCCAATGCCCTTGGTCGACATTGGATGATAGACCTCTCCCGTCCGGACGTGCGGTGGCTCACGCTGGGCGGAGCCGAGAAGCGACCAGCCAGGGAGGCGCAGCATGACCGTCGGACCCGTCGACGCGACCCAGATCCCGCGGTACGCGGGAGACACCACCTTCGCCCGCCTGCCGCGACTCAGCGACGTCGGTGACGCCGACACCGTCGTGTGGGGCGTGCCCTTCGACGGCGGTGTCTCCTACCGTCCCGGCGCGCGCTTCGGCCCGAACCACATCCGCCAGTCCTCGCGCCTGCTGCGGCCCTACAACCCGGCCAACGACACCGAGCCGTTCGACCGCGCGCAGGTCGCCGACGCCGGCGACCTCGGTGCCAACCCGTTCTCGCTGGACGAGGCGATCGCCTCGATCGAGACCGGCGCCCGCGAGCTGTCCGGTACCTCGCGCACCCTGCTCACCATCGGTGGAGACCACACCATCGCCCTGCCGCTCCTGCGGGTCCAGGCCGAGCGGCACGGGCCGATCGCCGTGCTCCACTTCGACGCGCACCTCGACACGTGGGACACCTACTTCGGGGCGCCGTACACCCACGGCACGCCGTTCCGCCGCGCGTCCGAGGAGGGGCTGATCGACTTCAGCCACGCGATGCACATGGGCATCCGTGGGCCGCTCTACAGCAAGCTCGACCTCGACGAGTCCGAGGCGCTCGGCTTCTCCGCCGTCCACGCCCGCGACTTCGTGCGCTCGCCCATCGACGACATCATCAACCGGATGCGCGAGCGCCTCGGTGACCGCCCGGTCTACGTGTCGCTCGACATCGACGTCCTCGACCCCGCCTTCGCCCCGGGCACCGGCACGCCCGAGGCCGGCGGCCTCTCCAGCGCCCAGCTGCTCGAGGTGCTGCGCGGCCTCGAGGGCCTCAACGTCGTCGGCGCCGACATCGTCGAGGTGTCCCCGGCGTACGACCACGCCGAGATCACGGGCATCGCCGCCGCCCACGTGGCCTACGAGCTGCTCTCGGTGCTGCCGGGCAAGCCCGCCTAGGAGTCGCCTCCGTGCGCACGGACGCCGGTCGGCATCCGGTCCTGGGCCGGAATGCCGACCGGCGTCGTACGTCGTGCGCGCATCCGGCGCTGGGCGTCGACCTCGGCCGGCACGTGGCTCGTGCTGTTGGCGTCCGCGCCGACCAGCCAGACCAGCCCGCGCCCCTCATCGACCACCAGGGCGATCGCGTACGTTCGGCTACCCGTCGCCTCCCGCTGCGCCCAGTCGACAACCTGGAGCACGTCGGCCCCCGTGACGTCGTAGGTCCACGTCGTGGCTGATGCCCGGACGTCCGCCGGACGTCCGGTGTCCTGGACGTAGACCCGGAACCGCGGGCGGTCGTCCTCCCAGCTGCTGCTCCGCTCGTCGACAGCGGTGATCTGCACGTCTGCCATCGGGCCAGTGTGGACGGAGCGTTGTGGACGACGCACGGCGTTTGTGTCGGACCCTCGTGGTGGGCTGTCGTCATGGTCACCGATCGGGCGGTGGCGGACCTGGCGGGTCTGCCGGCAGCGGGAGTTCTCGACGTCGTCGAGGCTGCTCATGCTGCGCGTCTGGCGGCGGAGCGCGAGATCCTGGCCGCGGCCTACCAGTGGGCGGTGCTGCACCATCCCGACCGGCTTCCTGCCGCTGATCGTCGGGGTCGGGCGCGTGCACGCCGTGCCGGTGGGGTGGGGACACCGTTGGTCACCGAGCACGCCGCGGCGGCGTTCGGTGCCCGGATCCAGACCAGCCCCCATGGCGCGCGGAGGTTGATCGCGGACGCGGTCGACCTGCACCTGCGTCTGCCCCGCCTGTGGGCCGATGTGCGGGCCGGGACGGTGCGGGTGACACACGCCCGCTGGGTCGCGGGTGCGACCCGCGACCTGTCCGAGGCGGAAGCGGCGTGGGTCGATGGTGAGGTGGTCGAGGCCGCCGATGGCCGGTTGGCGTGGTCGCGCTTCGAGCTGCTGGTCGAGGGCAAGGTCGCGGCTGCGGCGCCGGAACTGGCGCGGGCTCGTGAGGAGGCCGCGGCCAAGGAGCGGTGTGCCCGGGCCTCACGGGTCAACAAGCACGGCATGGCCACGTTCGTGATCAAGGGGGATGCGGTCACGATCGCGGGGATCGATGCCGCGGTGACCGCGGTCGCGGAGCGGTTGAAGGAGTCGATGCCCGACGCCGTGGTCAACGATCGTCGGGTCGCCGCCGCGGCGCTGTTGCTCAACCCGGCCGCCCACCCGGATCCTGACCGTGGGCTCGATGAGTCGGTGGGTCCGGTCAAGGTGCGGGTCAAGGTCTACCTGCACCTCTACGCCGACTCCCCGATCGCCCGGCTGGAGGGCCACGGCCCGGTCACGGTCGGCCGGGTGATGGAGATGTTGGCCGACACCGCGGCCAGGGTGCAGGTCACGCCGGTGCTGGACGTGGCGGGGATGGCGCCGGTCGATGCCTACGAGATCCCGGCGCGGCTGCGGGAGGCGGTGCGGCTGGTCCATCCCGCGGACGTGTTCCCGTTCGCGGCGAACACGTCGAGGCGGATGGACCTGGACCACGCGGTCCCGTACGCGCAGGGTGGGGTCACCGGGATCGGGAACCTGGGGCCGCTGACCAGGACTCATCACCGGATCAAGACCCATGCGGGTTGGCAGGTGCGACATCCGTTCCCCGGGATCGTGGTCTGGCGCGATCCCTACGGGGCCCACTACCTGGTCGACCCGACCGGCACACGACGCATCACCAGCCCACCGGCCGGTGAGGAACCCACCCGCGCCGACATCATGGTCACCCAACTGCTCCTCGACCACGCCGCCTGAGACCGGGGTTCAGTACCCGACCAGCTTGGGCTCGGCCTCGATGGCGCGCAGGGGTTGGGGCGGGCCGTCGATGGTGACGGTGCCGGGGATGCTCTGCCAGGGGCCGTCGGCGAGCTTGTAGCGGCCGGTGTAGGTGGTCGACAGGCTCGGCTGGTAGTCGCCCTTGAGCTTGTAGCTGTGGGTGACGGTGAGCTTCGGGTACGGCGCGCCGGGTTCGGTGGTGCTCGTGCTGTCGCCGTCGCCGAAGTGCCAGGTGTAGGTGGCAGGCGTGGCCTCGAGGGTGACGGGTTGCCCGAGGAGGGTGACGGTCGCGGTGGTGGGTGTGGTGGTGGTCGTGTAGAAGTTGGTCTTGAAGTTGACCAGGGTCAGGCCGTCGGGTGGCTGGATGACCAGGGCGCCGGCGCTGAGGGGGAGTTCGGCGAAGGCCTTCTGGACGTCGGCGACAGTGATGACAGGCTTCTCATCACTGGAGCAGAAGCTGGCGTCGAGAAACTCGCCCGCCACCGGATCAGCTGCACTGCATGCCCCATTGCCAATCAGCACCGGCTGCGACTTGGCCTCGTCGCCGCGGACTGCGTGTCCGCTGTCGCTATGGCCGTTCTGCCCATGGTGGACCTTCTGGATCCAGAACCCAGCGCCCGAAGTTCCTGTGCCTGTGTCATCGTCAGCGACAGCCACGGAGGTCTGTTGCACAAACCCGAGGGCAACTGCAGCGGCTAGGAGGCCCCTCACGACACTTGCATCGCTTCCAGACGCCACTGCGAATCCAACCAGAGCACGGCGACTACGACGGTCGAGGTCGCAACGGGATTCGTCGTCGAGGTGCCGTCGCCCGCAATGACAGTCTGCTCGTCGGTCGTAGCCGACAACTTGGCCTCGAATGCGAAGTGAGATGGGTTTGTGCTCTTGAGCTGGTTCACCTTGACGAGGTGAACTGAGTAGCCGCCGCCCTCGATATGTCCGCCTTCCGCGTAAAGCTCCCGGACGCCTCGGATCCCCGCCTTGCAGCCGTTGCAGTGGGGCCCCGACACCGACCTGAGCGCCTTCACGTCCCCGGTGACCTGGGCGTAGTTGATCAAGTCCCAGTAGTAGGCGATGAACGCCCGCGCCCCGGCCTCGCTCGCCTCCTTCGCCGCAGCAGGCAGCTGCGGCTCGACCGGATCCGGCGCGGCCGAGGTGGGGGTCTGCATCGTGCCCGTCGGGCTCCACGTGGAGGACGGGTCGCGCGGCGATGCGTTGCCGTCCGAGCACCCGGACAGCAGGAGCAGCACCAGCATCGCGACGGCGGCGCGGATCGTCGTGGCCAAGGGTCCTCCCGAGAATTGCAGCGCCCGGACCGGGGACGCGTTGGTGACGCTATCCCGATCCGGGCGGCAGGCGCCACCGGCAGGTGGCGAGGTGTGGACAGGCCCTCAGGTGGTCACCAGGTGCGCGCCCACACGGCGTACTCGGCGGCGCGGAGCCGGTCGAGGGCAGCGGTGGAGAGGGGCTCGGCGGCGTCGATGACGACGTAGCCGAGGCCGTCCTTGGTGGACAGGAGCTGGTCGACCACGTTGTCGCCGGCCTCGGCGAAGGTGGCGTTGAGGTCCGCCAGGACACCGGGGACGTTGTGGTGCAGCAGGCCGAGGCGACGTCCGGTGGGCAGGTCGGGCGGCTGCACGGCGGGCAGGTTCACGGAGAGCGCGGTGCTGCCCTCGAGGGCGAAGCGGGCGAGCTTCTCGGCGACGAACCAGCCGATCTCCTCCTGCGCCTCCTGCGTGGAGCCACCGATGTGGGGCGTGAGGATGACGTTGTCGAGGCCACGCAGCACCGAGTCGAACGGGTCGCCCTGGGCCTTGGGCTCGGCCGGGAAGACGTCGACCGCGGCACCGGCGATGTGGCCGGAGACGAGGTGGTCGCGAAGCGCCTCGTAGTCGACCACCATGCCGCGCGAGGCGTTGATGAACAGCGCCCGCGGCTTCATGGCGGCGAACTCGGCGGCGCCGAAGAAGCCGGCGTTGCCGGGGCGGCCGTCGACGTGGAGGCTGACGACGTCGGAGACCTCGAGCAGCTCCTTGAGCGACCGGACGCGACGGGCGGTGCCGTGGGCCGGGCGGTCGGCGCTGTCGTAGAAGACGACGTTGAAGCCGAGGGCCTCGGCGACGGTGGAGAGCTGGGTGCCGATGTTGCCGTAGCCGACGATGCCCAGCGTGCGGCCACGAACCTCGTGGCTGCCCTTGGCCGACTTGTCCCAGACGCCCTCGTGCATGCGCTGGGTCTTCTCCGGAAGGCGGCGGGCGAGGGCGATGATCTCGGCGATGACCAGCTCGACGACGCTGCGGGTGTTGGAGTACGGCGCGTTGAACACGCCGATGCCCTTGGCGGCAGCGGTCTTCAGGTCGACCTGGTTGGTGCCGATGCAGAAGCAGCCGACGGCGACGAGGTCCGGCGCGGACTCGAGGACCTTCGCGGTCACGTTCGTGTTGGACCGCACGCCGAGCAGCTGCACCCCGGGCAGGGCGGCGATCAGCTCGTCCTCGGACAGGGAGCCCGGCCGCAGCTCCACCTCGTAGCCCCGGGCCTCCAGGGTCTCGACGGCGGCCGGATGGATGTTCTCGAGCAGCAGAGCCTTCACGAGGAAACCCTACGGCCAAGCGGGTCCTCGACCCGCAACGGGCCTGAGGCGTGGACACCTCGCCGCCGCCAGGCAGCCCCAAAAATGGGCGTCGCGCGCCTCCACGTGCAGGGCTAGCGTGGGGAACCTCATGCACGAGTGCCCCGGAGGTGGTGTCGATGTGTGACGAGAGTGCCGAGGTCCCCGGCTCGATCCGCTCGGTCGTGACCCGACGCGGGGTCCTGGCCGGCGCGGCCGCCCTGGCTGGTGTGAGCAGCGTCGCCACGGCCGCCGAGGCCGACGGTACGACGGGCGCCCTCCGGCGTGCGCCGGGTCGGCGCTTCCCGGGCCGGCCGCCGGTACCACCACCGCTGGTCGTGGCGGGCGGACCCCTGCTCGACCCGTTGACCGGCGACGTCGTCGAGGACGCGGTGGTCGTGCTCGCGCAGGGTCGGGTGGTGGCGTCCGGCAGCCGTGACGCCACGAGGGCCGCCGTACGCGAGGTGTCCGGCACCGCACGCACGATCGACGCCGCCGGTGGCGCGATCCTGCCGGGCCTGGTCGACGCGCACGTCCACGTCAACGCGCTCGCCGACGCCGCGGGCGTGCTGCACGCCGGGGCGACGTCGATCCGCAGCGGGACCTCGAACTTCTACCAGGACGTCGCGATGCGCCCGCTGGCGACGTGGAAGCCCGGCGCCGTCCCGCGGATGCGGGCGGCGGGAGTCTTCGTGACGCCCGACCTCGGCGACACGGTGCTCGCCGATCCCGACCTGGTCCCGCTCGCGAGCCTCGCCGGCGGTGTCCGCTCGCCCGAGGCGCTCGCGTACCTGGTCCGGGTCAACCTCTCGCGTGACGTCGACGTCGTGAAGACGCGGGCCAACCCGCGCGCCGGCGTCGCCACGCAGGACCCCCTCGAGCTCGTGTACGACCGGACCCAGCTCGAGGCGGTCGTCCGGGCCGCGCGCCGCGGCGGGGCCGGCGTGCTCTGCCACGCCTACAGCGCCGAGGGCTGCCACGGCGCGGTCGCGGCCGGCATCAGGAGCCTCGAGCACGGCGTGTTCGTGAGCGAGGAGACGCTCGAGCTGATGGTGCGACGCGGCACGTTCTTCACCCCGACCCTCGGGCCGATCCTGGGCCTGGCCGACGACCCCGACCCGATCCTGGCCCAGCGCGGCCGCGACTACGGTCCGGTCCTGAGGGCCGCCGTCCTGCGTGCCCACGAGCTCGGGATCCCGGTCGTGGCCGGCACCGACACCTTCGGTACGGCGACCCGACCGATCGGCAGCGAGGTGCGGCTGATCGGCGAGACCGGGGTCCCGGCCCTCGACGCGCTGCGCGGTGCCACCACCACGGCGGCGCGGTTGCTCGGCTGGCAGGGCAGGGTCGGCCGGCTCACGCCCGGCCACCTCGCCGACCTCGTCGTCCTCGACGGCAACCCGCTCGACGACCTGACTGCGATGGAGCGGGTCCAGCTGGTCGTCGCCCAGGGCGTCGTGGCCCGCGACGACCTCGCCGCCTGAGCACGCACGAGGTTCGGCCGCACCCGGTGAGCTCGGCCTGCCGGCTGAAAAGGCGGGCCGCCCCTCACCATCGGCACGGTGAGGGGCGGCCCGGAGCTGAACCTCGTGACTGACCCAGCTCGGCTCGGAGGCGGCTCGGCTCAGCTCCAGTCGACGCTGTAGTAGCGCGTCTCCTGGTACTCGCGGATGCCCTCGTGGGCACCCTCGCGGCCGATGCCGCTCTGCTTGACCCCGCCGAACGGCGCGGAGGGGTCGGAGACGATGCCGCGGTTGATGCCGACCATGCCGGCGTCGATCCGCTCGCCGAGGCGCAGCGCGTCCTGGAGCCGGCCGGCGTACACATAGGCCGCCAGGCCGAACTCGGTGTCGTTGACCGACGCGAGCAGCTCGTCCTCGTCGGTCCAGGTCACGATCGGGGCGACCGGGCCGAAGATCTCCTCGGACAGGATCGGCGCGCCGACGGGCACGTCGACCAGGATCGTCGGCGGGAAGAACCAGCCGGCCTCGGGCACGGTGCCCTGCACGGCGACCTTCGCGCCGTCGGCGACCGCGGCGTCGACCAGCTTGGTGATGCCGGTGAGCGCCTTCTCGCTGATGACCGGGCCGATCTGGTTGTTCTCGTCGGCGGACGGGCCGACCTTCAGGGCGGCCACGGCGGCCGAGAACTTCGCGACGAACGCGTCCGCGACGTCGGCGTGCACGTAGAACCGGTTGGCCGCGGTGCAGGCCTGGCCGCCACCGCGGAACTTGGCGATCATCGCGCCGGCGACGGCCGCGTCGATGTCGGCGTCGGCCGTGACGACGAACGGCGCGTTGCCGCCCAGCTCCATGCTGGAGTTGAGCACCCGGTCGGCGGCCTGCCGCAGCAGCGTGCGGCCGACGCCGGTCGAGCCGGTGAAGCTGACCTTGCGGACGCGGGCGTCCTCGAGCCAGGCGGTCACCACGGCGGCGGCGTCGGTGGTCGGGACCACGTTCACGACGCCCTCGGGCACGCCGGCCTCGAGCAGGATCTTCGCCACCGCGAGCGCGGTCAGCGGGGTCTCCGCGGCCGGCTTGAGGACGACGGTGCAGCCGGCGGCCAGCGCTGGCGCGATCTTGCGGGTCGCCATCGCGGCCGGGAAGTTCCACGGCGTGATGAGCGCGGCCACGCCGACGGGCGCGTAGGTGACCAGGGTCTTGGCGTTGCCGGCCGGCGCGTCGCCGTACGTGCCCTCGCCGCGGACGGCCTCCTCGCTGAACCAGCGGAAGAACTCGGCGGCGTAGGTGACCTCGGCGCGGGCGTCGGCGACGCACTTGCCGTTCTCCGAGGCGATGAGGCCGGTGAGCAGGTCCGCGTCGCGGATCATCAGGTCGTAGCAGCGACGCAGGATCTCGGCGCGGGCCCGGGCGGGGGTCGCGGCCCAGGCCGGGAACGCAGCGGAGGCGGCGTCGACGGCTGCGGTCGCGTCGGCGACGGTGCCGTCCGCGACGGTGTCGATGACCGCGCCGGTGGCGGGGTCGTGCACCTCGAAGGTGGTGTCAGTCATCGTTGTTTCTCCAGTCAGCTCGAGGATCACGGGTAGAGGCCGCGCAGCTGGTGCGCCTGGGCCACGCGCTCGACGGCGAGGCAGGTCGCCGCAGTGCGCAGGGGGACGTCGAGCCGGGTGGCGGCGGCGGTGACCGACTCCCACGCGTCGAGCATCCGCTCGGCGAGGCGGGCCTCGACCTCGTTCTCGCTCCACCAGTAGGCCTGGTTGGCCTGGACCCACTCGAAGTAGGACACGATCACGCCGCCGGCGTTCGCCAGGATGTCGGGTACGACGAGCCGGTCGGCCTCCTGGAGGATCCGGTCGGCCTCGGGCGTGGTGGGGCCGTTGGCGCCCTCCACGATGACCCTGGCCCTGACCCGGCCGGCGTTGTCGGCGCGGAGCACACCCTCGACGGCAGCGGGGACGAGCAGGTCGACCTCCGCCTCCAGCACGTCGTCGTTGGTGATCGGGTCGGCTCCGGGGAAGTCGACGACCGAGCCGGTGGCGTCGACGTGCTTCTCGAGGGCGACGATGTCGAGACCGGTCGACGCGAACACCGCGCCGTACTGGTCGGACACCGCGAGCACCCGGGTGCCGGCCTCGGCGAGGAAGCGGGCGGCGTACCGGCCCACCTTGCCGAAGCCCTGCACGGACGCCGTGGCGCCGGCCGGGTCGATGCCGCGCGAGCGCAGGGCCGCCAGGGCGACGTGGACCACACCGCGCGAGGTGGCGGTGGCGCGACCACGCGAGCCGCCGAGGCTGATCGGCTTGCCGGTGGTGACACCGAGGACCGTGTGACCCTGCTGGACGGAGTAGGTGTCCATCAGCCAGGCCATGGTCTTCTCGTCGGTGCCGATGTCGGGTGCCGGGATGTCGCGCTCGGGACCGATGAGCGGGCTGATCTCGCTGGTGTAGCGACGGGTGACGCGCTCCAGCTCGGCGGCCGAGTAGTTGCGCGGGTCGATCCGGACGCCACCCTTCGCGCCGCCGTAGGGCACGTCGAGCAGGGCGCACTTCCAGGTCATCCACATCGCCAGCGCGCGGACCTCGTCGAGGTCGACGTCGGGGGAGTAGCGCAGACCGCCCTTGGCCGGGCCGCGGGAGAAGTTGTGCTGGACCCGGTGGCCGACGAACAGCTCGGTGGTGCCGTTGTCACGGCGCAGCGGGATGCTGACCGTCACCTCGCGGCGCGGGGTGGCGAGCATCTGGTGCAGACCCTCGTCGTAGCCGAGCAGCGTGGTGGCCTCCCGCAGCTGCGTGCGGGCGTCGTTCAGCGGCCCGGTCGCCGTGGCGACGGGCTCCTGGAGCGCGGTCATCAGTTCTCCTGGAAGACTTCCGCGAGGAGGTCGAGCGCCTCGTCGAGCAGGTGGTCGGGCATCGACAGCGGCGGCAGGAAGCGCAGCACGTTGCCGTAGGTGCCACAGGTCAGCACGACCATGCCCTTGGCGTTGGCGGCGGCGGCGACCTTCTTGGTGAGGTCGGCGTCGGGCTCGGTGGTGCCGGGCTTGACCAGCTCGACGGCGATCATCGCGCCGCGGCCGCGGACCTCGCCGATGCGCGGGTCGTTCTCCTGCAGCGCGGCGAGCCGCTCGGTCATGGTCTTGCCGATGGTGCGGGCGCGGTCGACGAGGCCCTCGGCCTCGATCGTCTCGAAGACGGCGAGCGCGGCGGCGCAGGCGAGCGGGTTGCCGCCGTAGGTGCCACCGAGGCCGCCGGCGTGGGCTGCGTCCATGATCTCGGCGCGGCCGGTGACGGCGGCGAGCGGCAGGCCGCCGGCGATGCCCTTCGCGGTCACGATCAGGTCGGGGACGACGCCCTCGTGGTCGCAGGCGAACAGCTCGCCGGTGCGGGCGAAGCCGGTCTGCACCTCGTCGGCGACGAAGACGACGCCGTTCTCGCGGCACCACGCGACGAGGGTCGGGAGGAAGCCCTCGGCGGGGACGATGAAGCCACCCTCGCCCTGGATGGGCTCGATCACGATCGCGGCCAGGTTGTTGGCGCCGACCTGCTTCTCGATGACGTCGATCGCCTTGCGGGCCGCCTCGACGCCGTCGAGACCGCCGTCGCGGAAGGGGTAGGACAGCGGGGCGCGGTAGACCTCGGAGGCGAACGGGCCGAAGCCGCTCTTGTACGGCATGTTCTTCGCCGTCATCGCCATCGTGAGGTTGGTGCGGCCGTGGTAGGCGTGGTCGAAGACCACGACGGCCTGCTTGCCGGTGGCGGAGCGGGCGATCTTCACGGCGTTCTCGACGGCCTCGGCGCCGGCGTTGAACAGCGCGGAGCGCTTCTCGTGGGTGCCGGGGGTGAGCTCGTTGAGCTTCTCGGCGACGGCCACGTAGCCCTCGTAGGGGGTGACCATGAAGCAGGTGTGGGTGAACTCGGCGACCTGGCGGGTCACGGCCTCGACGACGCGCGGCGCGCTGTTGCCGACGGTCGTGACGGCGATGCCGGAGCCGAGGTCGATCAGCTGGTTGCCGTCGGCGTCGACGAGGATGCCGCCACCGGCCGCGACGACCTGGACGGGCAGGCCGACGGCGACGCCGGAGGCGACCGCCTTCGCCTTGCGGGCCGCCAGCTCCTGCGAGCGGGGGCCGGGGATCGCGGTGACGAGGCGTCGCTCCTGGGTGATGCCAGGGCCGCCGGAGGTGTGCCCGGAGGTGATGTCGGTCATGGGTACGACGGTAGGACCGCCCGGCCTGCCCCACCATGCACGGCGTGCACAATCTGGATTGCCGCGTTGTGCAAGAATGTCACCGTGGTGACAGTGGCCGACCTGGTGGCGATGCCCGGCCTCGGGCTGCGCCCCGCGCCCGGTGCGCCGCCGCTCGACGGGCCGGTGCTGCGCTGGGTCGCGACCAGCGAGCTGGCCGACCCGACGCCGTACCTGGAGGGCGGGGAGCTGCTGCTCACCACCGGCCTCGGCACCCGCGGGTGGAGCCAGGAGTGGACGGCGTACGTCGACCGCCTGGCCGACGCCGGCGCGGCGGCCCTCGGGCTGGGCACCGGCCTCACCCACGACCGGCTGCCTCCCGCGCTGGTCGCGGCCTGCGCGGCGAGGGGTCTGGTGCTGCTGGAGGTGCCGCGGGCCACGCCCTTCGTCGCCGTCTCCCGCGCCGCGGCCGAGCTGCTCCAGGACCAGGAGGCGACGACCACCCGGCTCGCGCTGGACCTCCAGCGCCGGCTCACCCGCGCCGCGCTCGGCCTCGACCTGCGCCCGCTCGTCGAGCGGCTCGCCCAGCTCCTCGACGCGAGCGTGGCGCTCGTGCAGCGCGACGGCGAGCCGGCCGAGGGGCCGTTGGGTGCGCACCCCGAGACCCTCGACCTCGACCTGGTCCGGGCCGAGGTGGCCGGGATCAAGGGCCAAGGCCTGGGAGCTGTCTCGACCACGACCCGGGACCGCGACACCACGGTGGTCCGACCGATCGGCCTGGCCGGACGTCCCGAGCTCTACCTGGCGGTGAGCCTGCCCGGCGGCCTCGACGAACCGCAGCGCTCGGCGGTCAGCACCGCTGCCGTGCTGCTCAGCCTCGCCGTCGAGCGCCGCGCCGAGCGCCGCGCGGCCGACCGGCGGCTGCGCGGGCGCGCCCTCGAGCTGCTCTGCGCCGGCGACCTGCGCTCGGCCGAGGTGCTCCTGGACGCCGCCGAGGGGGGACGCTCGGTGCCCGAGCGGCTGCGCGTCGTACGGATGACAGGTGCGGAGGAGGCGCTCGGCGACGTGCTCGAACGACTCGAGGACGACCTCGCCGACGACGGCGTGCTGGCCGGCCTCGTCGACGGCGAGCTGGTCGCGGTCGCCGTGCCCTCGCGGGTCGCAGCCGTGCTCGCCCTGGCTGCCGGGCTGCGGGCGGGGGTCGGCCGCGCCGTACCCGCGCAAGAGGCCCGCCGCGGCGCGGAGACCGCCGGGCACGCCCTCGACCGCACCACCGCCGCCAGTCCCTACCGGCGCTGGGAGGAGGTCGCCGACGCCGGGCCCCTGGCCCTGGTGCCCGAGGCCCTGGGGCAGGAGTACGCCGCCACCTTCCTCGCGCCGCTCGACGCCGAGCACCGCACCACCCTTGCCGCCTTCCTCCGCCACCACGGCTCCCGCGGCGCCGTCGCCGACGACCTCGGCGTGCACCGCAACACCGTGCGCAACCGGCTCGCCGAGATCGAGCGGCTCACCGGGCTCGACCTCGACGACCCCGCCGCCCGGGTGGGCGCGTGGCTGGCACTGGAGCTGGCGGCCGATCAGGCCTGACGCAGCTCGTCGCGCCGCACCTTGCCGGTCAGCGTGCGCGGCAGCTCGGCCAGGAACACGTAGTCCTTGGGCCGCTTCGGTGGCGCCAGCTGCTCACGGGCGAAGGCGCGCAGGTCGTCCTCCGACGGGCCGTCGGGGCCGACGACCACGGCCGCGCAGACCCGCTGACCCCACTGCGGGTCGTCGACGCCGTAGAACGCGACGTCGCGGACGCCCGGGCAGGTGCCGAGGACCTGCTCGACCTCGGTCGGGTAGACGTTGACGCCGCCGCTGATGACGAGGTCCTCGCGTCGGCCGTCGAGGTAGAGATAGCCGTCGGCGTCGAGCCGGCCGAGGTCACCGACGGTGAACGCCGGCCCGTCGGGGGTGTCGCGCCAGGCGGCGGCGGTCTTCTCGGGCGCACCGAAGTAGGTGAACCGGGCGAAGGGCGGCACCGTGCACCAGATGGTGCCGTCGGCGTCGGTCTGCAGGCCGCGACCCGGGCGGGCACGGCCGACGGTGCCGGGCCGCTCCAGCCACTCCTCGCTGCGGCACGCGGTGAACTGGCCCTCCGTGGAGCCGTAGAACTCCCACGTCGAGCCCGGCGGGAAGGCCTCGATCAGCCGGTGCTTGAGGTCCGTCGGGCACGGAGCACCGGCATGCGCGACCAGCCGGAAGCACGACAGGTCGGGCCGGCCGTGCTCGTCCCAGTGCGCGAAGAGCCGCTGCAGGTGGGTCGGCACGCAGAACATCGTCGTGGGCCGCTCGGACTCGATCGCCGCCGTCACCGCGGCCGGGTCGAACGGCCCGGGGATCACGATCCGGCCGCCGGCGAGGACGGTTCCCATCGCGAAGCGCAGCGGCGCGGAGTGGTAGAGCGGGCTGAGCACGAGGTTCACGTCGTCGGGGGAGAAGCCCCACAGGTCCCGCTCCTCGGCGACCAGCGCCTGGGCGTCGCTCGGGGACAACAGCCCCGACCAGACCCCCTTCGGCACACCGGTCGTGCCGCTGGTGCAGTGCATCGGCCGGCCGAGCGGGAGCCCCGGCTCGGGCAGCGAGGAGACGAGGGCCGCCAGCTCCTCGTTCGTCCGTACGACGGCCGTCGGCTCCAGCCCCGCCAGGATCCGTGACTGCTCGCCCGGCGTGAGCCGCGGGTCGAGCGGGATCGGGAAGACACCGGCGGTGAGCATGCGGAGCACCGCGTCGACGTACGCGTGGGAGCCGGGCAGGAGCAGGGCGACCCGTTCGTTCTCCACGGGCTCACAGTAGGGTCCGCGTGTGCGTGTCGGACTGACCGGGGGGATCGCCTCGGGGAAGAGCACCGTCTCGTCGATCCTGCGCGAGCTGGGGGCGGTCGTCATCGACGCCGACCAGATCGCCCGCGAGGTCGTCGCGAAGGGGACGCCGGGTCTCGCGGCCGTCGTCGCGGCCTTCGGCCCGCAGATGCTGACGCCCGAGGGCGAGCTGGACCGCCCGCGGATGGGCGCACTCGTCTTCGCCGACGAGGCGAAGCGCCGGACCCTCGAGGGGATCGTGCACCCCCTCGTCTTCGAGCGGTACGCCGAGCTCGAGGCCGCCGCTCCGACCGACGCGATCGTCGTCCACGACATCCCGCTGCTCGTGGAGTCCGGCCGCGCCGCGGAGTTCGACGCGGTGATCGTCGTCGACGCCCCCGAGGAGCTGCAGCTCGAGCGGATGGTGCGCGACCGTGGCTGGACCGAGGCCGACGGACGCTCCCGGATCGCCGCCCAGGCGACCCGCGAGCAGCGTCGCGCGGTGGCGACGTACCTGATCGAGAACACCGGGACGCGCGAAGACCTCCGTCGCAAGGTCGTCGAGGTCTTCGAGCGGCTCAGTCGACCCGCCTGACGCCGGGCCGCGACCAGTACTGCACGACGGCCAGCACTCGCCGGTTGCTCGCCGGCTCCTCGTTGAGCCCCAGCTTGCGGAAGATCGAGCTGATGGCGGGCTCGACGGTCTTCACGCTCAGGCACAGCCGGTCCGCGATCGCCGCGTTCGAGAGTCCTTGGGCCATCAGCTCCAGGACGTCGTTCTCCCGGGGCGACAGCTCGGGCACTCGACCGGCCGCCTGCTCGATCTCGACCACGTGGGCCAGGCTCATCCGGTCGAGCAGCCAGCCCGCGACGACCGGGACGGCGCCGAGCGCGATCAACCCCGGCGTCGGGGTGCCGTCGACGGCGAGGCCGACCAGCAGCAGCACCGTCGCGGCCGCGACGGTGCCGAGCAGCAGGGTGAGCTGGCGGCGTACCGCCGAGTCGGAGGCCCGCCACCGCGCGACGAGGCCGACGATCCAGAGCCCCTGGAGCAGCAGGTACGTCCCCGGGCCGAGGACGTCCCAGACCCGCTGGGCGACCTCGCGCCCGGGCAGACTGAAGGGGAACGGCGTCCCGACCGCGGCGTCGCCGTACTCGACCGGGTAGAGGGCGGACAGCGCAGCGCTCACCAGCGCCAGGCCGCCGGCCCCGAGTGCCAGCCGGCGCCACGTCGGCGACAGCGGACGTCCTTCGGGGAAGCCGAGCACCACCCAGGTCGCCAGGCCGATGATCACCGCGGTGGGCCACACGCCCAGCCAGCCCCACCAGGCGTCGGCGCGGTCGGTCGAGGCGAGCCCCACCTGCCGCCCGAGGTAGAGGACGGCGCTGGCCACGCCGACCGCCACGAGCCGCCGGGCCTCTGCGTGGCCGGGCCGCTTGGTCAGGGTCAGTGCGCCGGCCAGGGTGAAGGTGACGGCGAGGACGGCGTTGTGGAGGTTCGACACCCAGAATCCGCGTTGGGCGCCGAGGGCGACGAGGACGGCGACGACGCCGACCCCGCCGAGCGTGACGACGACGTCGTCACCGCGCACCTCGGGCTCTGCCACGGCGCCATGCTGGCACGGCGGCCCGCCCGCGGGGGCGCGATCAGGGCAGGGTTTTCCCTGGGATCCGGTCACAGGGATGGCCCCGCAGCCGACGCGAGCCCGACCGGGGCAGCGTGCGCCGCATGACGCACACTTCTCCCACCGTTTCCTCCCGCTCCTTCGTGTCGCTCGCCGTCGGCGGTCTCGCCTTCATCGCCGGAGGTGTCCTCCACCCCGGCGACAGCGGCACCGGCACCAAGACCGAGCAGCTGCACGAGATGCTGGTCGACCCCAGCTGGTACCCGGCCCACGCGCTGCTCCTCCTCGCCACCGTCGGCTTCGCCGCCGGCGCTCTCGCGCTGCATCGCGACGGCACGGGTGGCTCCGGCGTCGTCAGTGTGGCGACCCGCATCGCGTCGGTGGTCGGCGTCGTCGCCGTGATCGGTATGGCGATCCACCTGCTCGAGGCGCTCAACGCGGACGCAATCGCCGACGGGCACGCCAACCTGTTCGCGCAGGTCCAGGTCGTCAACGAGACCGTGATCGACGCCGCTTGGGGCCTGGCCTTCGCGGCTCTGGCGGTCGCCGGAGGACTGACCCGAGCGATCGGGTACCCGGTCACCGCGGCCCTGGGCGGCGTCGGCGGCGGCGCGTTCGCCCTGGCGTCGGCGACCATCGCCTTCACCGACCGCTTCGACCCGCTGTTCCCCGTCAGCGCGCTGCTCGGGACGTGGGCGATCTGGATCGGCGTGGCCCGGAACCGGGCCGGCGTCCCCGAACGTGCGAAGACCTCCGCCGGGAGGTGACGGAGGTCTTCGTGGAGGGGGCGTCGGGTCAGGCGGCCATGTCCGGGTCGCCGAGGCGGCGCAGCTTCTGCAGGGCCTCGCGCTCGAGCTGGCGCACCCGCTCGGCGGAGATGCCGTGCTTGACGCCGATGTCGGCGAGCTTGTGCTGGCGACCGTCGACCAGGCCGTAGCGCTCCCGGATGATGTCGGCGGCCCGCGCGTCGAGCTGGTCGACGAGGTTGTTGAGCCGCTCGCGGGCCTCCACGTCGAGGACGGTGAGGTCCGGGCCGGGGGCGGTCTCCTGGGCCATCAGGTCGCCCAGCGAGGTGTCGCCGTCCTCGTCGACCGGGGTGTCGAGGCTGACGTGCTCGCGGCCCCACGCCATCAGGTCCAGGACCCGCTCGACCTCGAGGCCGAGCTCGGCGGCGATCTCAGCAGGCTCCGGGTCACGGCCCAGCTGGCGCTCGAGGGTACGGCGGGCGCCGCCGACCTGGTTGAGCTCCTCGACCACGTGGACGGGCAGCCGGACCACGCGGGCCTGCTGCGCGATGCCGCGGGTGATGGCCTGGCGCACCCACCAGGTGGCGTAGGTGGAGAACTTGTAGCCCTTGGCGTAGTCGAACTTCTCGACCGCGCGGATCAGGCCGGTGTTGCCCTCCTGGATCAGGTCGAGCATCGGCATCTGCGCCCGGCCGTACTTGCGCGCGATCGACACCACCAGGCGCAGGTTGGCGTTGATGAACTCCGTGACGGCCTTGCGGCCCTCCTCGGCGATCCACTCCAGCTCGGCCTCGGTGGCCTGCTTCGGGGCGCCGCCCTTGCGCCGGCCGACCCGGCCCTCGGCGAGCAGGTGCTCGGCGTACAGTCCGGCCTCGATCGCCTTCGCGAGCTCGACCTCCCGCGCCGCGTCGAGCAGGGGGGTGCGCGCGATCTCGTCGAGGTACAGCCCGACGCTGTCACGTCCCTCGATCTCGCGTCCGGTGTTGCGCGTCCTCGTCATCGTCGCTGCCATGGCGTCCCTCCTTGCCCCGTGCGGCTGGAGCCCATCCGCACCTGTGGTTCCCAACACCGGCGAGGTACCCGGGATTCCCCGGAACCTTCGGTGTTGCTCTCACCGGCTTTGACGTCCGGGAAACCCCGGAAGTTGCGCCCGGGGACGAATCTCAGGGAGTTCTCAACTTCGCCGGGAACGCAGCGCCTCCAGGGCCAGGCAGAGGGCGGCCACGTCCCGGGGACGGTCCAGCCGCCGACCGGTCCGCTCCTCGAACCTGCGCAGCCGGTGCCGGACCGTGTTGGCGTGGCACGAGAGCCGCTGGGCGGTCTTGCTGGCCGACCCGCCGACCTCCACCCACACCTCGAGCGTCTCGACCAGGCTGTAGCGGTCGGCCTCGGCGAGGCCGTCGAGCGGTCCCAGGATGTCGTCGGCCATCCGGGCCACCACGTCGCCGCCCGCGGCCGCCGCGATGCCGACCGGGTCCTCGCCGAAGCGCACCGCCCCGCCGGCCGCCGGGGCCGTGGCGGCAGCGAGCCGGGCCAGCTCCAGGGCGCGGGCGGCGCCGGTCAGGTCGTCGACCACCGGGCTGACGCCGATCCGGGCCCGGCCGTCGACCGTGAGGGCCTCGACCACCCGCTCGACGCTCGTCGTGCCGACGTCGACGATGCCGACCTGCACCTGCGGCAGGAGCCGCCACGCGGAGCGGCAGCCGAGCCGGGCCAGCGCCGGCTCGACCCCGGCCAGGCTCGCCCGCCCGGGCGCGGCCAGCAGGGCAGCCACCACGACGTACGTGCCGCTCACCGGCAGCCCGAGCAGGTCCGCGACCTCCCACAGCGTGCGCCGGTCCACGACGGTGCCGCTGAGGACCGTCTCGACCAGCGACGACCGCTCGGCCTCCTCGCGCAGGACGCGTTCGGTGACGGTCGCGTTGTAGGCCGCCGCCATCGTCTCGGTGAACACGTCGTGCATCACCATCGCGTCCGCGGTGGTGGCCAGCACGACCTCGGCGGGGATGCCGCGGTCGCGGGCCTCGGCGGCCACCTGCTCCCACATCGCCCCGAAGCCGACCCGGTACGCCGCCAGCACGGCCGGCAGCGGCACGCCGGCGAGCGCACGGCCGGTGCCCGTGGCCGCGGCCGGGGCCGGATCACCGATCTGGCCCGCGGCCAGACCCTCGATCACGAACCGCAGGTTCTCCACGCAGCTCGCGACCAAGTCGGCCTCGGTGACCGCGCCGCTTTCGGCGTAGAACGGGATCCGCTCGCGGACCCGGCGCGCCACGACCGCCCCGCTCGCCTCGACCGAGGCCAGCAGGGCCGTGGCGAGGTCGCGCAGCTCCGGAGGGGGATCGGTGGCCGGGGCGGCGGGTCGCAGCGACGTCATGGCGGCACAGTACGAGCCGGACGCCGCCGGTGACGCCCGTTGTCATGATCGACAACGAGCACGGTGCCCGACTGTTCCGATTCACCGTCCTAAAGCCTTCTCGTGCCGCTCCGGCGGGTCCTAGTCTCGTGGTCCGTGGCGTGACCTGGGTCACCTGACTCCTGGGGGGAGCCAGGTGGCGCGGCGCCGCTGCTCGCCGGTCGGCTCCCGCCGCACCGCACACGTCAGGAGTGCTCCCGTGAGGCCCAACCCGCTCAACCCGCTGAACCCGCTCGGCCTGGAGTGGTACCAGCACCCGTCGCTGACCCTGCAGCTCGCGAACCTGGCGAAGGCCCGTGAGGACCTGCGCGACGAGAACCTCCACGAGCAGGACGGGATGCGGCCCGACGAGGCGCCGGCCGGGGAGGCCGAGCAGGGGGCCCGGGCCCGCACGCCCGAGGGCAGCCACAACGACCTCGGCTGCCCGATGATGGGCGCCCGCGGTACCGGGTTCGGTCGCAACGTGCCCATCGAGAAGACGGTCGTCGACAAGGCGCGCCTGCTCGAGCCGGACCCCCGCGAGATCAGCCGCCGGCTGATGGCCCGCGACGAGTTCAAGCCGGCCGGCATCCTCAACGCGCTCGGCGCCGCCTGGCTGCAGTTCGAGAACCACAACTGGTTCTTCCACGGCAACGGCGACCCGACCCGGTTCATCTCGATCCCGCTGCAGGACGGGGACGACTTCCCCGAGAACCCGATGATCATCCGCGACACGATCCCCCTGCACGGCGGCGAGATCGAGGACGGCAAGCCCGCGCCGGTGTTCGCCAATGCCGAGACGCACTGGTGGGACGGCTCGCAGATCTACGGCAGCGGCGCGGAGAAGCAGGACCAGATCCGCACGTACGTCGACGGCAGGATCAAGGTCGACGACGACGGCCGGCTGCCGCGCAGCGACATCCCCGGCGTCGACCTGACCGGCATGCAGGAGAACTGGTGGTTCGGGCCCGGGCTGCTCCACACGCTGTTCGCCCGCGAGCACAACTCCGTCGTCGCGGCCATCAAGAAGGCGCACCCCGACCTCGGCGACCAGCGCCTCTTCGAGCTCGGTGTGCTCGTCGTCTCCGCGTTGATCGCCAAGATCCACACCGTCGAGTGGACCCCCTGCGTGCTGCGGCACCCCGCCCTGCAGATCGGCATGAGCGCCAACTGGTACGGCGCCCTCGGCGAGACCTTCCGCGACAAGGTCGGCCGGATCGGCGACAGCGAGGCACTCTCCGGAATCGTCGGCTCCAGCACCGACCACCACGCCGCGCCGTTCTCGCTGACCGAGGAGTTCGTCTCGGTCTACCGGATGCACCCGCTCATCCCCGACGACTGGGACTTCTTCTCCCTGGAGAGCGGTGCCTTCCTCGAGCACCAGTACTTCACCGACATCCAGGGCCGCTACACCCGCGACTTCATGGACCGTCTCGCGATGGGCGACCTGTGGTACTCCATCGGCAAGGCCAGCGCCGGCGCGGTGTGCCTGCACAACTACCCCAACGCGCTGCGGAACCTGACCCGGGTCGACGGCCAGGTCACCGACCTGGCCACGCTCGACATCGTCCGGGACCGCGAGCGCGGCGTACCGCGCTACAACGACTTCCGCGAGGCGCTGCGGATGCCGCGGCGCAAGAAGATCGAGGACATCACGCCCAACAAGCAGTGGGCGAAGGAGATCAACGAGATCTACCACGGCGACGTCGACGCCGTGGACCTGCAGATCGGCATGCAGGCCGAGCAGCCGCCGAAGGGCTTCGGCTTCTCCGACACCGCCTTCCGGATCTTCATCCTGATGGCCTCACGCCGCCTCAAGAGCGACCGCTTCTTCACCACGGACTTCCGCCCCGAGGTCTACACGAGGACCGGTTTCGACTGGGTCAACGACAACTCGATGAAGGACGTGCTGCTGCGCCACTACCCGGAGCTCGAGCCGGTCGTCGGCGACGTCGAGCGGGTCTTCGCGCCGTGGCACGAGCTCGGCGCGGCCGAGCCCGGGAGGAAGCCGACCATCCTGCGGGCTGCCGACACGGTGAAGTCCTACCTGCCCTGGGGGAGCTGATGGCGCTCGACTTCAAGCACGCCTCGATCGTCGAGGGCGTCCGGTTCACCGCCCAGGTGGCCGTGCCCAACGTGGTCCAGGGGCTGTTCAGGCGCCGCGAGGCCGTGGTGAGCGCGGTGGACAAGATCCCGGCCGACGGCCTGGGCTTCCGGTTCGTCGAGGGCCTGGTCGCGAAGTACGGGCCGGACCCGTTCTGGGTGCGGGTCGGCTCCGAGGAGACGCTGCTCGTCACCCACCCCGACGACATCCGGATCGTGCTGGGCGGCAGTCCCGACCCGTTCGCGCCCGACCCCGAGGCCAAGCGCAAGGGCATGTCCGCCTTCCAGCCGACCGCCCTGAGCATCTCCCGCGGCGACCTGTGGCGCGACCGCCGCGCCTTCGCCGACGCCGTGCTGCACCCCGGCTCGCCGCTGCACCCCCTGGCCGCGTCCTTCGCCGCGATCGCGGCCGAGGAGGCCGACGCGCTGCTCGCCACCGACGGACCGCTGCGGTTCGACGCCCTCAACGCGGCCTTCCAGCGGCTCACCCGCCGGGTCGTGCTCGGTGCCGCAGCCGCGGACGACACCGGGCTCACCGAGCAGCTCGGCGAGCTGATGGCGGCCGGCAACAAGATGCCGGGCCGGCCCGCGCCCGGGTACGACGCCTTCCACGAGCGGCTGGCGTCGTACGTCGCCGACCCGGACCCGGACGCGCTGACCGGGCTGGTCGCGGCGGCACCGGCCACCGACGACACCGACGTCCCCGGGCAGCTGATCCACTGGCTGTTCGCGATGGGCGACACGCTGCCCACCAACCTGTTCCGGGCGCTCGCGCTGCTCGCCACGCATCCCGACGCGCTCGACCGGGTGCGTGCGGAGCTGGGCGACGAGCCCGCCACGGTCGAGACGATCGCCGGGGCGTCGTACCTCGCCGGGTGCGTCCTGGAGGCGATGCGGCTGTGGCCCACGACCTCCCTGTTCGGGCGGGTGCAGGCCGCGGAGCACCGCTGGGTCAACGGCCAGAAGACGCCCGAGGGCACCCAGCTGCTGATCCCCAACCTCTTCAACCACCGCAACAGCGCGCGCATCCCGTACGCCGACCGGTTCGCCCCCGAGGAGTGGAGCGAGGGCACGGCCGGAGACGACTGGTCGTTCAACTTCTTCAGCCACGGCCCCCAGGGGTGCCCCGGGGCCGCACTGTCGATCTTCCTCGGCCAGGCGGTGCTCGGTCGGCTGCTCGCGACCGCGACACCGACGCTCGAGGCAGGTCCGCGGCTGAGTGGGGACGCGGACCTGCCCTACGGGTTCGACGTCTACTCGTCGGCGATCGGCTGGCTCACGAGCTAGGCGACGACAGCGGCTCCACGTCGGCCAGGCCGAGGCGGTCCAGGATCCACGCCAGCGAGAACGCCCGGTCCTCCCACGCGCGGTACCGCCCGGACACGCCGCCGTGCCCGGCGGCCATCTCGGTGCGCAGCAGCACCTCGGCCCGCGGGGCGCGCTCGCGCAGCCGCGCGACCCACTTGGCGGGCTCGACGTAGAGCACGCGCGTGTCGTTGAGCGAGGTCTCGGCCAGGATCGGCGGGTAGGGCAGGTCGGCGACGTTCTCGTACGGCGCGTAGCCGGCGATCCGCTCGTAGGCGACCGGGTCGTCGGTCGGGTTGCCCCACTCGTCGTACTCCGGCACCGTCAGGGGCAGGGTGGCGTCGAGCATCGTGGTGAGGGTGTCCACGAACGGCACGCCCGCCACGAAGCCGCCGAACGCGTCGGGCGCCTGGTTGGCGACCGCGCCGATCAGCAGGCCGCCGGCGCTCGCGCCCTCGGCGACGATCCGGTCGGCGGTGGTCCAGCCGGCCTCGACAAGGTGGCGGGCCGCGGCGATGAAGTCGTCGAAGGTGTGCTGCTTGTGCTCGAGCTTGCCGTCGTCGTACCAGTGACGGCCCATCTCGCCGCCGCCGCGGACGTGGGCGATGGCGAAGGCCGCTCCCCGGTCGAGCAGCGAGAGCCGGCTGACGGCGAAGTACGGGTCGATCGAGGCCTCGTAGGCGCCGTAGCCGTAGAGGTGGACGGGGATCGGTTCGGCGGTCCGCACCCCCTTGCGGACCACCAGCGAGATCGGCACCTGCACGCCGTCGACCGACGTCGCCCAGAGCCGGTGCTCCTCGTAGTCGTCGGCGTCGTAGCCGCCGAGCACCGGTGCCTGCTTGCGCAGCACCAGCTCGCCGGAGCGGAGGTCGTGGTCGTAGACGGCCGAGGGGCGGGCGAGGCTGGTCATCCCGACCCGGATCGTGGGCTGCTCGAACGCCGGGTTGCTGCCTGCGCCCACGGTCGCGAGCTCGCCGGGGAACTCCACGAACCGGTCGCCGGTCACCGGGTTCGCGGGGTCCTCGCCCAGGTCGAGGATGCGGACCTGGCTGCTGCCGCCGCTGCGCTGCTGCACGACCAGGTGGCTCTCGAAGGCGTCGACGTCCTCCAGGCGGACGGCGAGGTCGTGGCGGAGCAGCGGCTGCCACTGCTCCGGAGGAGTCGGCACGGCGGGCGCGTGGCCCAGCTCGAACTCGGGGCCGGTCGCGTTGTGCAGCACGAGGAACCGGTCCTCGCCGCCCACGACGGCGTGCTCGAGGGAGTACTCGACGCCGTCGGTGCGCTCGGCGAAGCAGACGGGCTGCGCCTGCGGGTCGGCGGCGTCGAGGACGTGGAACTCGGAGGTCGTCTTCGAGCTGGCCGCGATCATCACGTAGCGGCGGCTGCGGGTGCGACCGACGCCCACGAAGTAGCGGCCGTCGGGCTCGTGGAAGACCAGCTCGTCGTCGGCCTGGGCGGTGCCGAGGCGGTGCCGCCAGACCTTGTCGGGACGCCAGGCCTCGTCGACGGTCGTGTAGTAGAAGTGGTCGGCCGACGCTCCCCACGTGACGCCGCCCAGCACGTCGGTGAGGACGTCCTCGCGCAGCTCGCGGGTGGCCAGATCGAGCACGCGCACGGTGTAGCGCTCGTCGCCGACCACGTCGACGGCGTACGCGAGGAGCCGGTCGTCGGGGCTGACCGACGAGCCGCCGAGGCTGAAGAACTCGTGGCCCTCGGCCAGTGCGTCGAGGTCGAGCAGCACCTCCTCGCCGGGCAGCGCGGGCTGGTCCGGGCTGGCGTCGGCCGCGGGCTGTGGGGGAGTCCAGTCGTCCGGGTCGCTCACCGGGACGCGGCAGCTGGCGCCGTACTGGCGGCCCTCGAACGAGCGCCCGTAGTACCAGAACCCGCGCACCCGGGTCGGGACCGACAGGTCGGTCTCGAGGGTGCGGGCCTTGATCTCGTCGAAGATCCGGCTGCGCAGGTCGGCGAGGTGCGCGGTGCGCTCCTGCGTGTACGCGTTCTCGGCCTCGAGGTGCGCGATGACCGCCGGGTCCTCCTTGTCGCGCAGCCACTCGTACTCGTCGGTGCGGGTGTGGCCGTGGTTCGTCGTGGTGACCGGGTGGCGCGGGGCGCTCGGCGGGACGTGCATGCCCGGAACGCTACTGCCAGCGGGAAAGGGAGGGATCGTCGGCGCGGAAGGAGCGGACCGGGCCGGGCGGCGTCTCCGCGGTCTCGAAGCGCACCGTCACCACGCCCCTGCCCGAGCCCCAGACCCAGCCCCGGCCATGCTCGGCGTGCACGACGTCCATGCCGGGCGCCCAGCTCTGCGGGCCCGTGTCGCGCCAGCGGGCTCCGGCCTGGTCGGGTTCGTCCTCCACGTCCGGGGCGCTCTCCTCGGGGGCCTCGGCCTCGCTGCCCGCCGCGAACAGGTCCTCCTGGATCCAGTCGGCCAGGCCGGAGACGCCGACGCCGAGCAGGCGTACGCCGCCCGAGGTGTCCAGGTCCTCGAGCAGGGTGCGGGCGAGCCGGGCCACGGTCGCCGGGTCGTCGGTCGGGGCGGGCAGCGTCGAGGACCGGCTCAGCGTGGTGAAGTCGTAGAGGCGGACCTTGATCGTGACCGTGCGGCCCGACAGGCCGCTCGCCCGGAGCCGCTTGGCCACCTCGTTCGCCTGGCGGGTCACGATCGCGCTCATCTGCTGCCGGTCGGTGAGGTCGGTCTCGTAGGTGCCCTCGACGCTGACCGACTTGGTCTCGCGGTCGGGGACGACGGCCCGGTCGTCCTCCGCGCGGGCGAGGTGGAACAGGGCCTGCCCCTGCGCCTTGCCGACGAGGCGGACCAGCTCCTCCTGGCTGACCCGCTCCAGCTCCGCCACCGTGTGCACGCCCGCGCGGCGCAGCCGCTCGACGGTCGCCGGACCGACCCCCGGGATCACCGAGACGTGCAACGGGCGCAGCAGGTCCAGCTCGGTGCCGGGCTCGATGACCACCAGGCCGTCCGGCTTGCGCAGGTCGCTGGCGATCTTCGCGAGGAACTTCGACGAGGCGACGCCCACCGACGCGGTCAGCCCGCCCGTCACCTCGCGGACCCGGGCCCGCAGCTCCTCGGCCAGCGCGGTCACCGTCGACACCTCGAGGTCCGGCAGGCCGGCCTCGGCCAGGTCGACGAACGCCTCGTCGAGCGAGAGCGGCTCGACCAGGGGCGAGCAGTCCCGCAGCACCGCCATCACCGCCGCGCTGGTGGACCGATAGGCCTCGAACCGGCCGGACAGGTAGGCCGCGTGCGGGCACCGGGCGCGCGCCTCCCGGGTCGACATGGCCGAGCGGACGCCGTACGCGCGGGCCTCGTAGGACGCCGTCGACACCACGCCGCGCCCGCCGGTCCCGCCGACCACGACCGGCTTGCCGCGAAGGGACGGCTTGTCGCGCTGCTCCACGGCCGCGAAGAACGCGTCGAGGTCCAGGTGGAGGACCGAGGCGTGGGGGCGCACGGCCGTCACGTTAGTGCTCGGGAGAGACAGTCCCGTCCCTCGCCTCTCCACAGGCGGGTCGGTGATGAGGCGTTGTCCACACCCGGTCCCGACCATCCGGCTCGCGTCGGACCTGCGGACCACCGTCGTCGTCATGACCACGACCCCTCGCCCCACCACCCGGCTGACCGTCCGCGGCTCCGACGACCTGCTCGCCGCCGCCCCCGTCCTGCTCGGCTTCTGGCCCGAGCAGGACGTCGTGCTGATGACCTTCGGCGCCCGGCACCCGTTCCACGCCCGCGTCGACCTGCCACCACTCGCCGCCCAGCGCCCGGCTGTGCGCCGGGAGCTCGCCGACGTGCTGCTCGACCCGGCCCGGCGCCACGGCGCCACCCACGTGGTGCTGCTCTACTACTCCGACGAACCGGCCGCCGCCGAGGCGGTGCACCGCTCGCTGCGGCGGGCCTGCCGGCGCCTGGGGCTGGTCGTCATCACGGCGCTGCTCGTCGACCGGACCCACTACCGCGACCTCGAGCACCCCGACCCCGACGAGCGACACCGACGATGCCCCTACGACGTCGCGGCCCACCCCTTCGTGCTCGAGGCCCTGGTGTCCGGGCGTCTCGTGCATCGCTCGCGGTCCGACCTGGTCGCCTCCCTCGAGCCGGACCCGGTGGCGGTGGCGGCCGTCGCCGCGGCGCTCCTCGCGGGACGGTACGCCGACGCCGGCGTGCCGACCAGCGGGCGGGCGATTCGCGAGGCCGGTGAGTGGGTGCACCACGCCGTCCACGACCTGGTCGCCGACGGTGCGCTGCCCGCCGACGCCGACCTGGCCCGGCTGCTGTGGGTGATGCAGTCCGTGCGGGTCCGCGACGCCGCGTGGGCCCACATCACGGGCCGTACCGCCCTTGCCCACGTCCGGCTGTGGACCGATGCCGTGCGCCGCGCGCCCGAGACCCTCGTCGCCGCCCCGGCCGCCCTGCTGGGCTGGGCGGCCTGGCAGGCCGGCGACGGTGCCCTGGCCTGGGTGGCCGTCGACCGGTGCACCCGCGCCGAGCCGGGCTACCGGATGGCCGACCAGCTGGCCGTGATCCTGCAGGGCGCCGTGCCGCCACAGACCTGGGAAGGGGGATTCGCATGGGACAGGGGGCTGCCGGACGAGCGACGCATCTCCTAGGGTCGGTGCATGGGAGACGACGTCGCGGCCCAGGAGTTCACCCCCGCCGACCGGACCCGTTACCGGGAGAAGGTCCGGCGCTGCCTCGACGTGTTCGAGCGGATGCTGCGCGAGTCGGCCTTCGACACCGACGATCCGTGGACCGGGGTCGAGGTCGAGCTCAACCTGGTCGACGCTGCCGGGGACCCGGCCCTGCGCAACGCCGAGGTTCTCGAGGCGATCGAGGACCCCGACTTCCAGACCGAGCTCGGCCAGTTCAACATCGAGCTCAACCTGGCGCCGGGACCGCTGTCGGGCGGCGGCCTGGAGGGCTACGAGAAGCAGCTGCGCGCCAGCCTCAACCACGCCGAGGAGCGGGCGGCGGCGCTCGGGGCCCACCTGGTGATGATCGGGATCCTGCCGACGCTCGCGCCGGAGCACCTGCGGGCCGAGGTGATCAGTGCCAACCCGCGCTACCGGTTGCTGAGCGAGCAGATCCTGCGGGCCCGCGGCGAGGACATCCTCATCGACATCCGCGGCGTCGAGCGGCTCAACGCCACCGTCGACACGATCATGCCGGAGGCGGCCTGCACCAGCACCCAGTTCCACGTCCAGGTGAGCCCGGACCAGTTCGCCTCCTACTGGAACGCGTCCCAGGCGATCGCCGGCATCCAGCTCGCGGTCGCGGCCAACTCGCCGTACCTGCTCGGCAAGCAGCTGTGGTCCGAGACCCGGATCCCGCTGTTCGAGCAGGCCACCGACACGCGGGGCGAGGAGCTCAAGGTCCAGGGCGTGCGTCCCCGGGTGTGGTTCGGCGAGCGCTGGATCACCTCGGTGTTCGACCTGTTCGAGGAGAACGTGCGCTACTTCTCGCCCCTGCTGCCCGTGATCGACGAGGAGGACCCGCTCACCGTCCTGGAGGCGGGCGGTACGCCGAACCTGTCGGAGCTGCGCCTGCACAACGGGACGATCTACCGCTGGAACCGGCCGGTCTACGACATCACCGGCGGTCTGCCGCACCTGCGGGTCGAGAACCGGATCCTCGCGGCCGGGCCCACCGTGGTCGACACCGTCGCCAACGCGGCGTTCTACTTCGGCCTGGTCCGGGCGCTCGCCGAGAACGACCGCCCGCTGTGGTCGCAGATGTCGTTCAGCGCTGCCGAGGAGAACTTCCACAGCGCGGCGCGCCACGGCATCGACGCGGAGGTCTACTGGCCGCAGCTGGGCAAGGTGCGGGCCACCGAGCTCGTCGTGCGCCGCCTCCTGCCGCTCGCCCACGAGGGCCTCGCGGCCTGGGGGGTGTCGTCCGAGGAGGCGCACCGCTACCTCGACATCATCGAGCAGCGTTGCCTGGCGGGCACCAACGCCTCGGACTGGTTCGTCCGGCGGGTGCAGGAACGCGACGACGCCGAGCGCTACGACGCCCTGCGCGCGGTGCTGGCCGAGTACCGGCAGCGGATGCACGACAACGACCCGGTGCACACCTGGGCCTAGGACTGCCGCGGCTGGGGACGCCGCAGTCGAGTCCACCTCCGGCCCACGCCCGAGCGGGGGTCGCACCACGACCGCCGGGTGACCACGACCAGGTCGAGCCGGACGCCGAGCTCCGGGCCGGCGCGGCCGACGGCGGCCGCCCAGGCGAGGTCCTCGGTGTCGTGGCCCTCCGGCGTGCGGGTCAGCCAGACCAGCGGGACCACGTCGCGCTCGAGGTGGTCGCGGCACATCGCCTCGAGCACCTCGGTGCGCAGGGCGAGGTCGAGCGGCTCGCCCGCGACGATCTCGAACGCGCGGACGTCGGCGCCCGGGATGCCGACGTGCAGGGTCGGCGGCAGCCGGCAGCGCCCCTCGGCCGCGGCGTGCTCCCGCACCGCCCGCAGGAGCACGCGCTCGAGCAGGGTCGGGACCGGCTCCTGGATCATGCCGGGAGCCTGCCCGATCCGGGCCGCGAGCGGGGGCGTCCCTCCACAGGCGCACATCACCCCCTCCTAGGCTCGCCCCATGAGGTCCGGTCTGATCAGCGTCGACGAGCTCCGCGCCAACCTGGGGGAGGTGAGCGTGCTCGACGTCCGGTACCGGATGGGTGCGCCGGCCGGGCCCGAGGAGTACGCCGCGGGCCACGTCCCCGGGGCGGCGTACGTCGACCTCGACCGCGACCTGGCCGCGGAGCCGGGCGAGCGCGGCCGCCACCCGCTGCCCGAGGTCGCGGTCTTCGAGGCGGCGATGCGGCGGGTGGGCGTGCGGGCGGACCGGCCGGTGGTCGTGTACGACGACTGGGCGGGTCACGCGGCTGCGCGGGCCTGGTGGCTGCTGAGGTACCACGGGCACACCGACGTGCGGGTGCTCGACGGCGGCTGGACCGCCTGGCTGGCGGCAGGCTGCGAGGTCGAGACCGGCGACGGCGCAGCGCAGGACACCGGCGACTTCGAGGCCACCCCGGGCGCGCTGCCGGTCGTCGACGCGGCGAGCGTGCAGGACGCGGGCGTGGTGGTCGACGCGCGCGCGGCCGAGCGGTACCGCGGAGACGTCGAGCCGATCGACCCGGTGGCCGGGCACGTGCCGGGCGCGGTCAACGTGCCGACCGGCCGCAACCTCGACGAGACCGGCCGGTTCCGTGACGCGGCGAGCCTGGCGGCGACGTACGCCGAGGTCGGCGCCGTGCCCGGCGCCGACGTCGCCGTCTATTGCGGCTCGGGGGTGACGGCGGCCCACGACGTGCTCGCGCTGGAGCTCGCCGGGGTCACCGCCGCCCTGTACCCGGGCAGCTGGAGCGAGTGGGTGGCCGACCCGCGCCGGCCCGTCGCGACGGGCCCGGCGGCAGGCTGACTACCAGTGCACGCCCCGGAACAGCTGGGCCATCAGCATCTGCTCGGTCTCACGCCGGTTGCCGGCAGGAGCCTCCTCGGCGGCAGCCGCCGCCTGTGACGCGGGCTTGTGCCCCTTGGCGGCGGCGGAGTCCGGGAACACCTGGTAGGCCAGGTTGAGCACCCGGAAGGCGGTGCGCGGCGCGATCGTGTGCGCCAGCTCGCCGGCGGTGCCGAGCGCGGTGTTGATCTCGTGCGGCTTGTCGACCATCGCCTTGACCACGACGTCGGCGGCCTGCGCCGGCGAGATGGTGGGGAACTTGTCGTAGATCTTGGTCGGGGCGATCATCGGCGTCCGCACCAGCGGCATGTGCACGTTGGTGAACGAGATGCCGTGCCCCACCACCTCGGACGACACGACGTTGCTCCACGCGTCGAGGGCGGCCTTGGAGGCGACGTACGCCGAGAACCGCGGCGGGTTGGTCTGCACGCCGATCGAGGAGATGTTGACGATGTGGCCCGAGCGCTGCTCGTGGAGCTGCGGCATCAGGCCCATCACGAGCCGGATCGCGCCGAAGTAGTTGAGCTGCATGGTGCGCTCGAAGTCGTGGAACCGGTCCTGCGACAGCTTCAGCGAGCGCCTGATCGAGCGGCCGGCGTTGTTGACGACGAAGTCGACGCTCGGGAGCTCGGTGGTGAGCTGCTCGCAGAGGCGGTCGATCGCCTCGAGGTCGGACAGGTCGCAGGGGAACACCTCGGCGCGACCGCCGCGCATCTCGATGGTCGCCTTGGTGGCCTCGAGCTTCTCCTTGCCGCGGGCCACCAGCACCGGGATGCCGCCGGCCTGGGCGACCTTGAGCGCCACGACCTGGCCGATGCCGGAGGAGGCTCCGGTGATGACGACGTACTTGTCCTTGAGCGCGGCCACGGCCTTCGGGTCGCGTCCGGTGGCGTCGTCGAGGTTCTCCTCCCAGTAGCCCCACAGGCTGCGGACGTAGGACTCGAGCGGCGGGACGCTGATCCCGGAGCCGGCGAGCGCCTTCTCGGTGATCCGCGAGTCGAAGACCGACGGGAACGACGTGTGCGCCAGCGCCTCGGCCGGCAGGCCCAGGCGGCCGAGCGTCTGGTCCAGCAGCAGCTGGGCCGGGCCGGTCCGGATCACCGCGGTCATCAGGCTGAGCGGGCGCAGTCGCGCCGGGATCAGGCCGAGCGGGCCGGCGGTCGTGAGGCCGCGTCCGACCGGGGTCGCGAACTGGGGTGCCCCGGCGGCGCTGCAGAAGGCGTTGAGCATGTCGACGACCGGCTGCGGCTCGGGGTTGACCAGGTGGAAGGCCTCGCCGTCGCGGTCGGGCAGGTGGGCGAGGTGGTCCATCGCCTTGGCGACGTAGTCGACCGGCACCACGTTGGTGTCGCCGAGGTCGATGCCGACCAGCGGCAGCCAGGCCGGGAGGTTGTCGCGCAGCCGCTTGATCAGCGGGAAGAGGTAGTAGGGACCGTCGATCTTGTCCATCGCGCCGGTCTCGGAGTGGCCCACCACGATCGCCGGGCGGTAGACGCGCCACGGCACGCGCGCCTCGTCGCGGACGATCTTCTCCGACTCGTACTTCGTGCGGTGGTACGGCGAGGGCAGCGGCTGTCCCTCCTCGAACATGGTCTCGTCGAAGCGACCGTGGTAGTCGCCGGCGGCGGCGACGGAGGACACCTGGTGGAAGCAGCCGGCGTCCAGCGCCTCGGCGAGGGCCAGCGCGTTGCGGGTGCCCTCGATGTTCATCGCGTCGTTGGTGGCGTCGTCCGCGGTGATGTCGTAGATCGCGGCGAGGTGGAAGAAGTGGTCGATCGACCCGGCGTGCTCGCTGACCCAGGCCTCGTCGACACCGAGACCGGGCTGGCCGAGGTCGCCGACGACGGGCTGCACCCGGTCGGAGCCCCACTGCCGGATCAGGCCCTCCATCCGGCCCAGCGACGAGGCGCGGCACAGGACGTGGATCGGACCCTCGCGGTGGTCGATCAGCTCATCGATGAGGAAGCGCCCGATGAAGCCGGTGGCGCCGGTGACGAAGTAGGCCATGCGCGCACGCTACGCGTTTTTGCCCGTCCGTGGGGAGGTCGGTTACCGATGAGTAATGAGACGTGCGCCACGCACCGCGTCGCGGGCGGAGATGTCGCAGTGGCCTACTGGTCGCCGCCGCCGAACATGATCTCGTCCCAGCTCGGGACCGAGGCGCGGCCGCGCTTCTTCTGCACCGGTCGGCGGTGCTTGGCGCGCTCCGCCTCGGTCTCGGGCTGGACCTCCTCGGCGGACGGCGCGGCCGGTGCAGCCGGGTCCTCCGTGGTCGCCCGGACCGGCTCGTCGGCGAGCGGCTCGGCTGCCTCGCCGGTGACCAGGTCGAGTGCCTGGTCGAGTGCCTGGTCGATCGAGTCGCCCAGCGGCAGGGTGTCGTCGGCGACCCGGCTGGCCTCGCCGCCGAGCGGCAGCTCCTCGGGCACGGCGGCCAGCCGGCGCTCGCGCACCTGCTGGAGGTCGTCGCGGGCCGGGGGAGCGGCGGGCGCGAGCACCTCGCCGATCAGCCAGCGGGCGTCGTCGTTGTCGGAGAGCACGTAGTTGCCGGGCGCGTCGTAGGTGAACCGAGCCACGCCGCCGCGCTCGGCGGTCTCGAAGGTGCCGGTCAGCACCCAGCGCCCGGTGTCGCGCCGGTAGGCGTCCCAGGTCACGGCCTCGGGGTTGCCGCCGCGGCCGCGCAGGTGGGCGTCGACGGCGTCGCCCAGCACGCGGCTGGTGGCGGGGCCGGACTGCCCCTCGCCCGGCGTACGCCGCACGGAGGCCTTCTGCGCCCGCTCGGCGATGTGCTCGCGCTCGGCGAGCACGGGCGCGACGTACGGCATGATCGCCTCGACGGAGGTGCCGGCGGCCTCGGCCACCGCCTCCGCGGACTCGCCGGACCGGATCCGGATCTGGATCTCGCGGGGCCGGATGCTGCTGCTCATCGGTGTCTCCAATCGACGCGGTGAGTCGCCGCGCACGGCTGCGCGCAGGTCGGGGGTGATGTCGAGCGTGAACTCACCGCCCTGGTCGTCCACCAGCAGCAGCCGCCGCCGGTCGGACCCGGCGGTCTGGCCAGCAGCGAGGGTCAGGCGCACGGGGCGGTCCGTGCCGCCCTGGTCCGCCGTGTCGGTCATGCTGCCCTCGGGTCGTTGCTGCTGGTCAGGTGTTGCTCAGGTTATCGGTCGAGCCTACGCCCTCCACCGGGCCCGCCCGCGGACGTAGAGCCAGGTGTCGCCCTGCCGGCGGAACCGGCTGATCTCGTGCAGCGAGCCCGGCAGGTCGTCACGGGTGAAGTGGGCGACGAACTCGACCATCCCGCGCTTGTCGTCGGGGCCGCCCGCCTGGGCGGCGAGCACCTCGAGGCCGGTCCACTCGATCCTGTCGTCGAGCTGCAGCGACGGCGGCCGGGTGGCCGGGTGCCAGGTGTGGAGCAGGTACGACGCGAGCCCCTTCACGAACGCGGAGTAGCGCGAGCGCATCAGCGCCTCGGCGCTCGGCGCCGAGCCGGGGTCGCGGTGGTAGGGACGGCAGCAGTCGTCGTAGGTCTGCCCGGAGCAGCAGGGGCAGGCCGGCCGCGTCGACGGGGACGTGGGCTCAGGCACCGAGCACCCGGTCGAGGTAGGTGTTGGTGAAGACCCGGTCCGGATCGAGCCGCTCGCGCAGCGCGAGGAGCTCGGGCAGGCGCGGGTAGAGCCCGGCGACGTCGTCGGCGTCGAGGGTGTGCAGCTTGCCCCAGTGCGGCCGGCCCCCGTGGGCCCGCATGATCGGCTCCATCAGGGCGAAGTACGCGCGGTGGTCGGCGCGGCGGTGGGTGTGGAAGGCGAGGTAGAACGAGTCGCGGTCGTACGACGTCGACAGCGGCACGTCGTCGGCCGGCGCGACCCGGATCTCGACCGGGAACGACACGGTGAGCCCGGAGCGCTCGAACGCGGTGCGGCACTCGCGCAGCGCGTCCAGGCCGGCTGCGCGGGGCACGGCGTACTCCATCTCGCGGAAGACCACCTCGCGCTCGGTGGTGAACACCCGGTGGGCGATGTCGGTGTAGGTGCGCGGCCCCAGCAGCCGCGACGCGAACCGGTTGGCGGCCGGGATCGCCCGCGGCACGAGGTTGAGCGTGGCGGTCTGGGCGCCGAAGACCTTGTTGGAGAGCAGGTCGTCGTCGAGCCAGGCCCGCCAGCGGGGCAGTGGCCGGGCCGCGGTGAGGTCGGTGCCGACGCGGGTGTTGCGCTTGGTCAGCATCCGGTCGGAGTGGGGGAACCAGTACATGTCGACGTGGTCGTGGGCCGCGGTCAGGTCGTCGAAGGCGGCGAGCGCGTCGGTCCACGACATCGGCCGCTCCTCGGCGCGCAGCAGGAAGAGCGGCTCGACGGCGAAGGTGATCGTCGTCAGCACGCCGAGGGCACCCAGGCCCACCCGGCCCAGGTCGAGCACGTCGGGGTTCTCGGTCGCCGAGGCCCGCAGCACCTCGCCGGTGCCGGTGACCAGCTCGAGGCCGACCACCTGGGCCGCCAGCCCCGCCGCGCGACCGCCGGTGCCGTGGGTGCCCGTCGAGATCGCTCCGGCGAGGGTCTGCTCGGCGATGTCGCCCATGTTGTGCAGGCTCAGGCCGAGCTGCGCGAGCTCGGCGTTGAACACCTTGAGCTGGGTGCCCGCCAGGGCCGTGACGGTCATCGCGTCGCGGTCGACGGCGACGATGCCGCGCATCCGCTCGGGACGCAGGTGGACGTGCCGCGGGGTCGCGATGCCGGTGAAGCTGTGGCCCGTCCCCGCGCTCTTCACCGTGCGGCCGGCGGCCCGGGCCCGGCGCACGACCTCGGCGACCTCGGCGGCGTCGGCGGGCTGGACGACCTCGAGACCGTCGGCCGACTCGAGGCCCGACCAGTTACGCCAGCTCGGCGCGGTCTGCGCGGTCGGTCCGCTTGGGGTTGTGCTCATGGGGAGGCACGCTATCCGGCCGCGCCGCGACCCGGATGAGCAGCGCGCCGACGAGGACGAGGACGCCACCGACCAGGCACACGAGGTACGCCGGCGAGGCGCCGGCCTCGTCGATCACGACCCCGGCGACAGCGGCGCCGGGGGCGAGCCCGACCGCCAGCCCGGTCTGGATGAACGCCATGCCCTCGGTGAGCCGCGGGGGCGGGAGCACCTGCTCGGCGAGCGACATCGTCGCGATCAGGGTGGGGGAGACGGCCAGGCCGCTCAGCAGCAGCACCGGCCCCATCACGGTCAGGTTCGGCACGAACGCGAGCGGCAGCGTCGCCACCGCCATCCCGACCGCGCCGATCCGCAGTCGGGCCAGCGGGCCGCGGCGCCACGTGATGGCACCCGAGACCACGCCGGCGAGCAGGCTGCCGAGCGCCCAGACGGCGAGGAATACCCCGGCCAGCGACTGGTGGCCCTGCTCGTCGGCGAAGGCGACGGTGACCACCTCGGCCGAGCCGAACACGACGCCGAGCGCCGCGCCGACCAGGGTGAGCGGCGCGATCGCGCCCCAGGGCATCGGCGGCCGCGCTGCGTGCACGTCGGCGCGCGGGTGGGCCGGCGGCTCGGTGCCGCGCTGGAGGGCGAACGCCCAGGTGCCGGTGAGGCCGACGACGAGGGCCGTGCCCAGGCCTGCCGCGGGATGGACGGAGGTGGCGAGCAGGGTGACCGCGACCGGGCCGGCGATGAAGACCGCCTCGTCGCCCACGGCCTCGAAGGAGAACGCCGTGTGCAGCAGCGCCGGCCGGTCGGCCAGCGTGTGCGACCAGCGGGCGCGCACGCAGGTGCCGACCGACGGCAGCGAGGCACCCGCCAGCACGGCGAAGGCGTACGTCGACCAGGTCGGCCAGTCCCACGACAGCGAGCCCATCGCCAGGGCCAGGCCGATGCCCCACAGGGTGATCACGACCGGCAGCACCCGGCCCTGCCCGAGCCGGTCGATGAGCCGGCCCTGCGGGATGGCGAACACCGCGTTGGCGATCACGGCCACGGCGGACACCGAGCCCGCGAAGCCGTAGGAGCCGGTCTCGTGCTCGGCGAGCAGCACGATGCCGAGGCCGACCATCGAGATGGGCAGGCGGGCGACGAGCCCCACCAGGCTGAAGCGGGCGGTGGCGGGCGTGAAGATCTGGCGATAGGTCTGCAACATTGCCCGCTCATCGTCCTCCCTACGATGGGCGCGTGCCGAATCCGGACCCCCTGTCGACCGACCTGTCGACCGACCAGCCGACCGACCCCTACGACGCGCTCCTGCTGCTCTCCTTCGGCGGGCCCGAGAAGCCGGAGGACGTCGTCCCGTTCCTCGAGAACGTCACCCGCGGCCGCGGCATCCCGCGCGAGCGCCTCGAGGCGGTGGGGGAGCACTACTTCCTCTTCGGCGGCCGCTCGCCGATCAACGACCAGAACAAGGCGCTGATCGCGGCGATCGAGAAGGACCTCGCCGAGCACGGACTCGACCTGCCGGTCTACTGGGGCAACCGCAACTGGGACCCCTACCTGGCCGAGACCGTCGAGCAGATGGCGCGTGACGGCGTACGACGGGTGCTGTGCCTGGCCACGTCGGCCTACTCCTCGTGGTCGAGCTGCCGCCAGTACCGCGACAACCTGGAGGCGGCCGTCGCGGCCGTGCCCGACGACCTGGTCGCCCCGGAGATCGACAAGATCGGCGCCTACTACGACCACCCGGGCTTCGTCGCCGCGAACGCCGACGGTGTGCTCGCTGCGCTGGCCGACCTGCCCGACGACGTGCGGGACTCCGCCCGACTGGTTTTCGTCACCCACTCCGTCCCGATCTCGATGAGCGAGTCCAGCGGGCCCCCTCGGGATCGACCGGAGGGTGGCGCGTACGTCGCCCAGCACCTCGAGGTCGCCGCCGCCGTCGCGGCACGGGTCGCCGCCGCCACCGGCGTCGAGCGGCCCCACGAGCTCGTCTACTGCTCGCGTTCCGGCGCCCCGCACGTGCCGTGGCTCGAGCCCGACGTCAACGACCGGCTCGAGGAGCTGGCCGCCGAGGGGACCCCCGCCGTCGTCCTGTCGCCGGTCGGCTTCGTCTCCGACCACATGGAGGTCGCCTACGACCTCGACACCGAGGCGCTCGCGACCGCCGAGCGGCTCGGGCTCCCGGCGCGGAGGGCGGCGTCGGCGGGCACGCACCCGGCCTTCGTGGCCGCGATCCGCGACCTGGTCCTGGCCCGGGCGTCCCGCGAGCGCGCCGGGCAGCCGGTGCCGCGCGACCACTGCCCGCTCGGTTGCTGCACGGGCAGCCGATGACCGAGCCCGCCGTCCTCCGGGCCCTGGCCGAGGACGTCGCCCGCGCGGCCGCCGTCCTCGTGCGTGAGCACGCCGCCACGGGCGTCTCGGTCGCCGCCACCAAGTCCAGCGACATCGACGTGGTCACCGCGGCCGACCGGGCCAGCGAGGAGCTGATCCGCCGGCTGGTGCTCGCGGCCCGTCCCGACGACGCCTTCCTCGGCGAGGAGGGCGACGACATCGCCGGTACCTCCGGGGTGCGCTGGGTCGTCGACCCGATCGACGGCACCGTCAACTTCCTCTACGGGATCCCGGAGTACGCCGTCTCGATCGCCGCCGAGGTCGACGGCGAGGTCGTCGCAGGGGTGGTCGTGGACGTCGCGAAGGACGTCGTCTACGCGGGCCACGCGGGCGGCGTACCGACCCGCGACGCCGTGCCGCTGGCCGTCCGCGGCCCCGCACCGCTGGCGCACCGGCTGGTCGCCACCGGCTTCAACTACACGCGCCCCGTGCGCGAGGTCCAGGCGGCCGCGGCGGCCCGCCTGCTGCCACACATCCGCGACATCCGGCGCACCGGCTCCTGTGCGCTCGACCTGTGCCGGGTGGCCGAGGGCGCCCTCGACGGGTACGTCGAGGAGGGCGTGCACCTGTGGGACCACGCGGCCGGCGGGTTCATCGCCCGGCTGGCCGGGGCGCGGCTCCTCGTGGACGTCGGAGCCGGCGGCCAGGAGGCCGTCGTGTGTGGTCCAGAACACGGCTTCGAGGAGCTCCTGGCAGCCGTGCGGAGCGCCGGCTTCCTCGCCGTGCCGACCGGGGAATAGGACCGTTCCCTCCACTGTTCTGGGGACTCGCACCGACCCGGGTGTCGCGAAGTGGCTCCCATGGTGCACAATCTGCCGCGCCCATCCGCACGCTTCCCGTGCGGGTGGCGGTCACTGAGGGGAGAGAGCAACCGGTCATGGCGACTGACTACGACGCACCGCGCAAGAACGAGGACGAGCAGTCCGAGGAGAGCATCGAAGAGCTCAAGGCGCGCCGCCACGACAAGAACTCGGGCAAGGTCGACGAGGACGAGACCGAGGCGGCGGAGTCGTTCGAGCTGCCCGGCGCCGACCTGTCCCACGAGGAGCTCGCGGTCGAGGTGAAGCCCAAGCAGGACGACGAGTTCACCTGCATGAGCTGCTTCCTGGTCCACCACCGCAGCCAGCTCGCAGATCCCAAGAAGATGATCTGCAAGGACTGCATCTGACAGACGACCGAGCGGCCGTGGCGTTCAGACCGCCACGGCCGCTTTGTCGTGTCCTGTGCTGTTCGGGTGCTGTCGAGCCCCTCAGGCCTCGCCCTTGCGCAGGCCCGGGGGCAGCTGGCCGGTCGACTTGAGGTAGTAGCCCGCGGCCCGGCGCTGGGCGAGCATCTTGGCGAGCGCGACGAAGGTGCCGCTCGCTGCGGCCCAGGCGACCGCCTCCCAGACGTCGACGTCGGGATCGGCCGGGTTCGCCGGCGGCTGCTTGCCGGTCGCCGCGCGCCAGCTGGTGTCCAGCCCCTTCTTGGCCACCGCGGCAGCGCCGAGCGCCGCGACGAGGGAGAACGCCGACCAGACCTTGGAGCTGTCCTTTGCCATGCGGCCGAGCCTACTGGTCGCGCGCCCTACCGGTCGCTCGCCCTACTGGTCGGCCGGGTTGCCCGTGCGGACCGCGTTGAGCGCGCCGGCCAGCGCGCGCGGGTGGCGAGAGCTCACCAGCCAGTACGGCACCGGGTCGGCCGGGTCGGTGATCTCCACCTTGACCGACTGGCGCAGGTAGGGACGCAGCAGCAGGTACGCCCGGGCGTCCGCCTCGGGACCCGACACGCGGCGGGTGCGGTCGGCGTCGAGGGCCTCGGCCGTGCCGACGTACGACATCTCGATCCGGGCCCGGCCCGCACGGAACCAGCCGTCGGACACCTCGACGCGCGCGCCGCCGTAGGACCGCAGCCAGGCGGCCATCCCGGCGAGGACCACGCCGGTCACCACCCACGCGAGCCACGCGGCGTGGCCGATCAGCGCGACGATCAGCGTCAGCCAGAGGGTCGCGACGAGCATCGTGCCCTGGGCCCACCAGCGCAGCGGAACCCGCAGCCGCTCCTGGTAGCTCGCACTCTCGCTCACGGGGAGGATGATCCCATCCGGGTGGTCGGGCCTCGTCGCTAGGGGTCGCTAGGGTCTCCCCGTGCCTGACGACCTGGTGATCGCCGTCCAGCAGCTCGACCCCGAGCTGCCCCTTCCCGCGTACGCCCACCCGGGCGACGCGGGGGCCGACCTGGTCGCCGGTGTCGACGTCGACCTGGCGCCCGGCGAGCGGGCGCTGATCCCCACCGGGATCGCGATCGCGCTGCCCGAGGGGTACGTCGCCCTGATCCACCCGCGCTCCGGCCTGGCGGCCAGGCACGGTCTGTCGATCGTGAACACCCCGGGAACCGTCGACGCGGGCTACCGTGGAGAGATCAAGGTGCTGCTGATCAACCACGACCCGGTGGAGGCGATCACGCTGCGCCGGGGAGACCGCATCGCCCAGCTGGTGGTCCAACGGGTCGAGCGGGCCCGGTTCGAGGCGGTGAGCGCCCTTCCGGACAGCGTGCGTGGCAGTGGCGGCTACGGTTCAACCGGAGGATTCCAGTCGTGAGGGTCGGCAACGGCGCGAGCGGCGCAACGAGGAGGACACAGTGAGGCTGCGGCGCAAGGCTGCCGACCCGACGGTCGACGACGCGGTGGACGAGACCACCGGGACCGGCGAGGCGGGCGAGACCGCCGACGACGCTCGGGGCGCCGCGGGTGACCCGACGTCCGGCCCGTTCGACGCCGACGACCTCCCCGACGACGGCATCGCCCGGCTCGACCTGGGCTCGCTGCTCGTCGCCCCCGCCGAGGACCGCGAGCTGCGGGTGCAGGTCGACGAGCAGTCCGGCGCCGTGCGGGCCGTGCTCCTGGCCACCGACGAGGGCGCGCTCGAGCTGCGCGCCTTCGCGGCACCGCGCAACGGTGACCTGTGGAGCGAGATCCGTCCGCAGATCGCGGCCGACGCCGCTCGCCGCGGCGGCACCGCCACCGAGCGCGAGGGCCGGTTCGGCACCGAGCTGGTGTGCGAGGTGCGGATGACCCGCGCCGACGGCGCCACCGGCACCCAGACCTCCCGCGTGATCGGCATCAACGGACCCCGCTGGCTGCTGCGCGCGACACTGCTCGGCGACCCCGCCCGTGACCCCGAGTCGGCCGAGGCCTGGGAGGCCGCGATCGCCCAGGTCGCCGTGCGCCGCGGCGCCCACGCCATGCCCGTCGGTGAGCAGCTCCCGCTCTCGTTGCCCGAGGGCGCCACGCCACGCGCCGTCCCCACCACCTGACCGGTCCGATGCGCACGAAGAGCCGCCTGCGGCGCACGATCAGCAAGTGGGCCAACCCCGACGAGGCCGAGGCCCGTGACCTCCGTGCCGCGTTCAGCGGCACCGGTGTGGTGTGCATCGGCGACGCCCCCGACCGTGAGCCGGTGCGGCTGCGCGGCACTCTGCGCACGGTGACCCTGCGCCCGCGCGGTGGGGTGCCGGCCCTCGAGGCGGAGCTGTACGACGGCACGGGCGTGGTCACGGTGATCTGGCTCGGCCGTCGCCGGATCGCCGGCATCGATCCCGGTCGGGCGCTCGAGGTGACGGGGCGCATCGGCAGCCAGGACGGCACCCGGATCCTCTACAACCCCCGTTACGAGCTGCTGTGAGCACGCCGGAGAGGGCCGCGAGCCACGAGCCGATCGGCGTCGACACCGTCGAGGCGCTCGTGCGGCGTCAGCTCGCGACCACCCTCGGCGGCCGGCGGGGCACGATCGAGGCGGCCCTGCCCGGGCTGGTGTTCACCCTGCTCTGGCTGCCGACCAAGCAGATCGAGCTGGCCCTGGTCGCGGCGGGCGCCGTGGCCGCGATCGCCCTGGTCCTGCGGCTCGTCCAGCGCAGCTCGACGCAGTACGTGTTCAACGCGATCTTCGGCCTCGCGATCGGCTGGGTGTTCGTCCGCTGGGCGCAGGGCTCGGGCGGCGACGCCTCCGACCAGGCGCTGGCGTACTTCCTGCCCGGCATCCTCTACAGCGGCGTCTACTCGGTCGTCCTCGCCGCGACCTGCCTGCTGCGCTGGCCGATGCTCGGCTTCATGCTCGGCGTCGGCACCGAGGACCCCCTCGAGTGGCGCAAGAACGACCAGGTCGTCCGGCTGTGCAGCCGGCTGACCTGGCTGATGCTGGCGCCCGGAGCCATCGGCGTGCTCCTGCAGGGACCGGTCTGGCTGCTCGGTCACCACGACGTGATCCGGGCCGAGGTGGCCGTCACGATCATCGCGGTGCTGCGGCTCGGCCTCGGCTGGGTGCTGCGGATCGCGGCGTTCTCGCTGATGTTCTGGCTGCTCGCCCGCAACGCGACGCCCCTGGAGGCCGCCGCCGAGGTCGCCGGGTCCGACGCCAGCGCCGACGCCGAGCCCGCCTGACCTACCTGTCCGGCCTACTTCTCCGGGTGCGAGCCCGGGGCGAGCAGCCGCTCCAGCTCGTCCTCGGCCTCGGCCGGGACGACGAAGAGGAGCTCGTCGCCGGACTCGACCGGCTGCTCCGGCGTCGGCACGTAGACCTGACCGTCGCGCAGGATCGAGACGAGCGCGCAGTTCTCCGGGAGCGGGATCAGGCCGGAGGCCTTGCCGACGTACGGCGAGTCGGCCGGCAGCACCATCTCGACCAGGTTGGCGTTGCCCTTGCGGAAGGTGAACAGCCGCACCAGGTCGCCGACGCTCACGGCCTCCTCGACCAGCGCCGACATGATGCGCGGCGTCGAGACGTTGACGTCGACGCCCCAGGCCTCGGTGAACAGCCACTCGTTGTTGGGGTGGTTGACCCGCCCGACCGTGCGCGGGACCCCGAACTCCGTCTTGGCGAGCAGCGAGGTGACCAGGTTGGCCTTGTCGTCGCCCGTGGCGGCGATGACCACGTCGCACTTGTCGAGCCGGGCCTCCTCCAGCGAGGACAGCTCGCACGAGTCGGCGAGCAGCCACTCGGCGTCCGGGACCCGCTCGGGGCGGATCGAGGACGGGGACTTGTCGATGAGGAGCACCTCGTGGCCGTTCTCGATCAGCTCGCGGGCGATCGAGCGACCGACGGCACCTGCTCCGGCGATGGCGACACGCATCTGTCTGTTCCCCTCAGCCCTCGTGCTCGGGCCCGCGGGCCAGCACCTTGTACGCCTGGTCCGCGGACTCCTCGCGGGTGACCAGGTGCAGCATGTCGCCCTCCTGGATGACGCTGTCCCGGTCGGGCAGCAGGCCCTCGCCGAGACGGTCGATCCACGCGACCCGGCAGCGGGCCTGCTCCTGGAGCTGGCCCACCCGCGCGCCGACCCAGACCTCGGGAGCCGGGATGTGGTCGACCCGGATCGTGCCCGACGGGTCACGGAAGTCCGGCTCGGCACCGGCCGGCAGGATCCGGCGCAGCACCTGGTCGGCGGTCCACTTCACGGTGGCGACCGTGGTGATGCCGAGCCGCTGGTAGACCTCGGCGCGGCCGGGGTCGTAGATCCGGGCGACGACCTGCTGGATCCCGAAGGTCTCCCGGGCGACCCGCGCGGCGATGATGTTGGAGTTGTCACCGCTCGACACGGCCGCGAACGCGTCAGCGCGCCGGATGCCGGCCTTCTCGAGGACCTCCTGGTCGAAGCCGATCCCCGGGATCTTGTCACCGTTGAACCCAGGACCCAGCCGCCGGAAGGCGTCCGGCTCGCTGTCGATGATCGACACGGTGTGGTTGCGGTCCTCGAGGCTGCGGGCCAGGGTCGAGCCGACCCGTCCGCAGCCCATGATCACGACGTGCACGGTGAGCACGCTATAGCAGCCGGGCCTCAGGTTCCGAGTGCCCTCGCGAGCAGGACCTGTCGGCTGGGGGAGCCGGTCTTCGCGAGCAGTGCCTTCACGTGGTCCTCGACCGTCGTGCGGGCGAGGACCAGGCGCGCGGCGATCTCGGGCGTGCCGAGGCCCTGGAGGACGAGGCCGAGCACCTCGGTCTCCCGCGGGGACAGCCCGTGCACGCGGGCGAACAGGTCGGTGCGCTCCTCGGCCGTGGCGGGCGCGATCGCCACCGCGATGCCCGCGCCCAGGCGCGCGGCCCGGACCGTGACCCACCGGTTGCCGCCGAGGTGGACCCGGGAGCTCGGGTCCGTCGGCCACAGTCCGGCCTCGGCCGCCACCAGCGCGGCCCCGGCGTTGTAGGCCGCCGCCGGGATCGGCGCCATCGAGGCATCGGCCCCCGGCGGTGGCAGCAGACGCAGCAGCGCCTGCGCCGCGGCGTCGGTCTGGTCGAGCACCCGCAGCCCGTCGTCGAGGAGGACGACGCCGGGCGGCACGGGGGACAGGGCGGGGTCGCGGGCGGCGAAGGTCCGGGCCGACGCGGCACGCAGGCCCCGGGTGATCGTGGGCGCCAGCTGCGCGAGGAGGCGGCGCTCTCGGTCGTCGTACCGGCCCCGGACGCGCCACAGCTCCAGCCAGCCCCAGCGGCCGTGCCGGTCCGCGAAGGCGACGTGGGCCGTGTCGGTCACGCCGAACCGGGACAGGTAGGTGTTCCACGCCGTCCGTTCGGGCGTCAGGTGCCGGGTGCGGACCAGTCCGGGCAGCTCGGGCCAGGGGAGCATCGGCACGGTCGCGTGCGGAGAGCTGGCCACCCCGGTCACCGGGTCGGTCATCGCGAACATGTGCCCCTCGAACGGCAACCGCTCGCGCAGCAGCGCCACGAGCCGCTCCCGCAGCTCGCGGTCGGAGCAGTCGGCGGCACAGGTGCGCTCGACGCGGACGAGCAGGTCCACGTCGTCAGGGTAGGGCGGCGAACCCCCCGGGCTCGGGGATGTTCCGCGAGCCCGGGGCCGACGACGCTGGCCTCATGATCACTCTCAGCGTCGACAACACCGTCCACGACTTCGACACGTGGTTCGAGGTCTTCAACCGCTACGAGGACTTCCGCCGCGGCAGCGGGGTCCGCTCCTACCGCGTGGTCCGGGCGGCCGACGACCCGCGTCAGGTCCGGGTCGACCTCGACTTCGACGACCTCGCGACCGCCACCGCCTTCCGGGGCGCACTGGCGAAGATCTGGGCGACGCCGGCCTCGCGCGACCAGCTGGCGGGGCACCGGGAGCCGGTCGTCCTCGACCTGGTGGTGCAGCGAACGCTGGGATAGCGGCAGGCATGCCCTACCGTTGTCGCTCGTGGGTGTCGGAGACGTATCGAAGCGCATCCTCCTCGGGCGCAAGCTGCGCAGCGCCCAGCTGGGGGAGACACTGCTTCCCAAGCGGATCGCGCTCCCGGTGTTCGCCAGCGACGCGCTGTCGTCGGTGGCGTACGCACCCGACGAGATCTTCATCATGCTGGCGATCGCGGGCGCCTCGCAGTACATCTGGTCGTGGAAGATCGGCATCGCCGTCGCGATCGTGATGGCGGCGGTGATCGCGTCGTACCGCCAGACGGTGCACGCCTATCCCTCCGGTGGTGGCGACTACGAGGTGGCGACCGTCAACCTCGGGCGCACTGCGGGCATGACGGTGGCCAGCGCGCTGCTGGTCGACTACGTGCTGACGGTGGCGGTGTCGATCTCGTCCGGGGCGAACTACGCCTCGGCGGCCATACCGGCGTTCCAGGACCACGAGGCGACGATCGCCGTGGTCCTGGTGCTGCTGCTGATGGCGATGAACCTGCGCGGCATCCGGGAGTCGGGCACGTTCTTCGCGATCCCGACCTACCTGTTCATGGTCGCGATCTTGGGCATGTGCGCCTTCGGCCTGGTCCAGGCGCTCGGCGGGTCGCTGCCGATGGCCGAGAGCGCCGGGCTCGACATCGCTCCCCGCGAGGGCTGGGAGGAGCCGCTGACGACCTTCGGGCTGGTCGTGCTGCTCGCCCGTGCGTTCTCGTCGGGCTGTGCGGCGCTGACCGGTGTCGAGGCGATCTCCAACGGCGTCCCGGCGTTCAAGCGGCCCAAGAGCAAGAACGCGGCGACCACGCTGCTCATGCTCGGCCTGATCGCGATCACGATGATGATCAGCGTCATCGTGCTGGCCAAGCAGATCGGCCTGAAGTACGTCGACCCGCACGAGCTCGAGCGGCTGACCATGGACGGCAAGCCGGTGCCCGACGGCTACGACCAGCACGCGGTGATCGCGCAGATCGCCGACGCGGTCTTCCGCGACTTCAGCCCGGGCTTCTACTTCGTCGTCACGGTCACCGGCATCATCCTCGTCCTGGCCGCCAACACCGCCTTCAACGGCTTCCCCGTCCTGGGCTCGATCCTGGCCAAGGACGGTCTCGCTCCGCGCGCGCTCGGCGCCCGCGGCGACCGGCTCGCCTACAGCAACGGCATCGTCTTCCTGGCCCTGATGGCGATCGTCCTGATCATCGCGTTCGACGCCGAGACCACGAAGCTGATCCAGCTCTACATCGTCGGCGTCTTCGTCTCCTTCAACCTCAGCCAGCTCGGCATGATCCGGCACTGGACCCGCCACCTCGCGACCGAGCGCGACGCCGGCGAACGGCGCAGGATGATCCGCTCGCGGACCATCAACGCGATCGGGCTGTCGTTCACCGCCGTCGTCCTGGTCGTCGTGCTGCTGACCAAGTTCCTCGCCGGAGCCTGGATCACGATCTTGGCGATGACGTTCTTCTTCATCGTGATGAGGGGCATCAAGAAGCACTACGACAACGTCGAGCGCGAGCTCGCCGCCGACGAGACCGACAAGGCGCTGCCGACCCGCGTGCACGCCATCGTGCTCGTCTCCAAGCTGCACAAGCCGACCCTGCGGGCGCTGGCGTTCGCGAAGGCGACCCGGCCGAACGCACTCGAGGGCGTCTACGTGTCGGTGGACCAGAAGGACACCGTGCGGCTGTTGGAGGAGTGGGACGAGCGCAACACCGGCATCCCGCTCAAGGTGCTGCACTCGCCGTACCGCGAGGTGGTCAAGCCGATCGTGGAGTACGCCTCCGCGATCCGCCGTGCCAATCCGCGCGGAGTCGTGGCCGTCTACATCCCCGAGTACGTCGTGGGCCGCTGGTGGGAGCAGTTCCTGCACAACCAGACCGCGCTGCGGCTCAAGGGCCGGCTGCTGTTCACGCCCGGCGTCATGGTCATCTCGGTGCCCTACCAGCTGCGGTCCTCCGAGATCGCGCTCGAGCGCGAGGAGCGCGAGGAGCACCGCGTGCACGCCGGCGACCTGCGCCGCGGCCGGGTCGTCGGCGACGACCGGCAGACCCCGCGGTGAGCCGGCCCGCCCGCCGACCCTCGCGTCGGCCCCGGGCCCGGACCACCCGCGGTGCCTCCGTCGCCGGGCGCAGGTTCGAGGCCGAGGTCGGTCCGGTCGCCCACGGCGGCCACTGCGTCGCCCGGGTCGAGGACCGGGTCGTCTTCGTCCGGCACGCCCTGCCCGGTGAGCGGGTGGTCCTGGAGATCACCGAGGGCACGGAGGGTGACACGTTCTGGCGCGCCGACGCCGTCGAGGTGCTCACGGCCTCGCCCGACCGCGTGCCCGCCCCCTGCCCGTACGCCGGCCCCGGACTGTGCGGCGGCTGCGACTTCCAGCACGTCGCGGTCCCGGCCCAGCGGTCCCTGAAGGCCGCCGTGGTGCGCGAGCAGCTGCGTCGCCTGGCCCGCCTCGACGTGGACGTCACCGTGGAGGCGGTGCCCGGCGACGAGGACGGACTGCACTGGCGCACCCGCCAGCGCTACGTGCCGCTGCCCGACGGTGGGCGCGGGATGCGCAAGCACCGCTCCCACGACGTCGTCCCGGTCGACGAGTGCCTGCTCGAGGCGCCTGGCGGTCCGTCGTACGTCGTGCGGGGGAGGACCTTCGAGGTCGCCGACGGTGGCTTCTGGCAGGTCCACCCCGGCGCCCCGGAGGCGCTGGTCGGGGCCGTGCTCGAGGCCCTCGACCCCCGGCCGGGCGAGAGCGCGCTCGACCTCTATGCCGGCGTCGGCCTGTTCAGCCGCTTCCTCGCCGAGGCGGTCGGCCCGACCGGCCGCGTCGCCGCGGTCGAGGGGGACCAGGCCGCGTCGGCGCTGTCCGAGCGCAACTGCCCCGGGATCACCGCGGTCCCCGGCGACGTGGCCTCCGTGCTCGCCACCGGCCTGCCCGCAGCCTGGGGCCACGCCGACCTCGTCGTGCTCGACCCGCCCCGGGTCGGCGCCAAGCGGGCCGTCGTCGAGCAGGTCGTCGCCCGTGGCCCCCGCGCGGTGGCGTACGTCGCCTGCGACCCCTCCGCGCTCGCCCGCGACGTCGCGATCTTCGCCGAGCACGGCTACCGGCTCGGGTCGCTTCGCGCCTTCGACCTGTTCCCGATGACGCACCACGTCGAGTGCGTCGCGCTGCTCACGCGGGAGTGACCGACCCCTTCGTCCCCTTCGTCCCCTTCGGCCGGGCACGCACGTGCATGCGCTCCCCTTGCCGGCCGAGGACGGAGAGCACCTCGACCGGGACCCGGCCGTTGCTGCCGAACCAGTGCGGGACGCGGGTGTCGAACTCGGCGACCTCCCCGGGGCCGAGCTCGAGGTCGTGGTCGCCGATGACGACCCGGAGCCTGCCGCTGATGACGTACATCCACTCGTAGCCCTCGTGGGCCTTGAGGTCGACCTCGTGCTTGGACGTCGGGATGACGATCTTCCACACCTGGACGGCGCCCGGTTGGCGGGTGAGCGGGATGACGGTCCGCCCGTTGACGGTCCGTGGCCGGAGGTGCACGCGTGGGTCGCCCACCTCGGGAGCGCCGACGAGCTCGTCGAGCGGTACGCCGTAGGCCTGGGCGAGCGGGAGCAGGAGCTCCAGGCTGGGCTTGCGCTGTCCCGTCTCGAGGCGCGAGAGCGTGCTCGTGGAGATCCCCGTGGCCGCGGCGAGGTCGGCGAGGCTGGTGCCGCGGATCGACCGGATGCGCCTGAGCCGCGGTCCGACCGCCTCGAGGGCCGCCGAGATCCGGGAGGTCGGGTCGTCCATGCGGCCATGAAACCGCGTCTGTCCCGGTTTCGGCAACGAATGTTGCCGGTATCGGGACGAGGAGCGCAGGCTCGTCGCCATGAGCACCCCCACCAGCAGCTTCGACGTCGCCGTCATCGGCGGCGGACCCGCCGGGCTCTCCGCCGCCCTGGTCCTCACCCGCGCGCGGCGCAGCGTGGTCGTCATCGACGCCGGCCGGCCGCGCAACGCACCCGCCTCCCGGATGCACGGATTCCTGTCCCGCGACGGCATGGCGCCGGCGGACCTGCTCGCGGCCGGCCGCGACGAGGTCGCACGGTACGGAGGAGAGCTCGTCACCGACACCGTCGCCGGGCTCATGACCTCGGCGAACGGCCGCTTCGGCCTGCTGCTCGGCAGCGGCCGGGGACTCGCAGCCCGGCGGCTCCTGGTCACCACGGGCCTCACCGACCGGGTGCCGGACCTGCCCGGCGTCGCCGAACGCTGGGGCAAGGACCTGCTGCACTGCCCGTACTGCCACGGTCACGAGGTCCGCGACCAGCCGCTGGGTGTCCTCGGCGGCACGCCTGGTGCCGTCGCGCACGCGCAGCTGGTGCGCCAGTGGAGCGACGACGTGGTGTTCTTCGCCCACACGACCCGGCTCACCGACGTGGAGCGCGAACAGCTCACGGCGCGGGCCATCGGCATCGTCGAGGGCACGGTCGGCGGGCTCGTCGTCGACGACGACCGGCTGAGCGGCGTACGTCTCGCCGACGGCCGGCTCGTCGCGAGGTCGGCGGTCTTCGTGCGTCCCGGGCTCGCCGGGAACGACGACTTCGTCCGTGGCCTCGGGGGACAGGCCGACGAGGACGGATGGCCCCTCGTCGACGCCGGCGGGAGGACGACCGTGGACGGCGTCTGGGCCGCCGGGAACGCGTCGAACCCGCGGGCCCAGGTCATCACGGCCGCCGGCGAGGGGTCTGCGGCGGCCATCGCCATCAACAACGACCTCACGGACGAGGACGTCCGGGACGCCGTCGATGCGTTCCGCGCGGGCCTGCCCGTCCGATCCGCCACCTGACCCACCCACCGAGAAGCAGAGGAGCCCGCCGTGCCCGACCAGGACACCGCCACACCCGACCGCCCCGCCCGCCCCGCCGGCCCGCCGACCAAGCACCAGCTCGCCCTGATGATCTGGCTGTGCGTCTTCCCGACGCTGACGCTGATCAACCTGACCCTTGCGGACTGGCTGCGCCCGATGTCCCCGGTGCTGCGCACGTTCGTGCTCGCCACCATCGCCGTCCCCATCGTCGTCTACGGCCTGATGCCGCAGCTGCACAGGATCCGCTCGCGGATCCTTGCCCGGAGCCCCAGACCGAACCACGCACGCTAGGGCGCGGCAGGCCGGTCCTCCGCAGGGTCGCGGCGCCGCCACGGCAGACTGACGGTCATGGCGAACCTGGTCATGACGGACGGTGCGGTCGCGGGGCTGCTCGAACCCACCTCGGTGGAGCTGGTCGCCGGCGAGGTGGTCGTCGCCGTGGGGCGGCCCGGGCACGGCAACGTCGCGCTGGCCCTCGCGCTGGCCGGACGGCTCCGGTTGACCGGCGGCACCGTCGCCCTCGGCGAGGACCCCTCGCCCGGGGCCTTGCAAGCGGCGGTGGTGCTGGTCGACGTACCCGGGGTCACCGAGCCGGACGACAGCGTGCCGTTCCGGGTGGTGGTCGCCGAGGAGCTCGCCCTCGCCGGGCGTCCGGCGGGGCTGCGGGCGGTGTCGGCGTGGCTGCGGGAGCACCGGCTCGCGACCGGCCCCGGGCTCCGGACCGAGGACGTGCCGCCGGCGGACCGGATCCGCTCGCTGACCGAGCTCGGGGCGGCGCGACCGGATGCCCGGTTCCTGGTGCTGGTCTCGCCCGACCGGCACGGCCTGCACCGGCGGGACTGGTGGCCGGTCGCCCGGGGAGCGGCGGACCGCGGGCTCGGGGTCCTGGTGACCGTGAGCGAGGCGGTGGACCTGGCCGGCGAGGTCGTCCGCACGGCCACGATCGGAGGTGCGGCGTGAACACCCTGCGCATCGCGTGGAGCGAGCTCTCCCGGCTCCTGAGCATCCGGATGGGCCGGATCACCGTGCTGGCGCTGGTGACGGTGCCGACCATCTATGCCGGGCTCTACCTCTACGCCAACCACGACCCGTACGCCGCGCTGGACCGGGTCCCGACCGCGCTGGTCGTCGAGGACACCGGCGCGACCGGGCTCGACGGCAAGGAGCTCGACGCCGGGCGGGAGGTGGCCGACCAGCTCCTGGACTCCGCCGACTTCGGCTGGCACGAGGTCTCCCGGGCCACCGCGAAGGCCGGGGTCGACGACGGCACCTACGACTTCGCACTGCTCATCCCGCGTGACTTCTCCGCCGCCCTGACCAGCAGCTCGGGCGGGGACCCGGAGCAAGCGCGGATCACCATGCTCACCAACGACGCGAACTCCTACCTGTCGACCACCATCGCCACCACCGTCGCCACCAAGGTGCGCGACGCGATCGGGCAGAAGGTCTCCCAGGAGGCGGTCGGCACCTTCCTGCTCGGCATCGCCGACGTCCGCCAGGGGCTCCAGCAGGGGGCCGACGGGGCGGGCCAGCTGCAGGACGGGCTGAAGCAGGCCCGCACGGGCTCGCGCAGGCTCGTCGACGGCAGCGCCCAGCTCGCCGACGGCACCGGGCAGCTGCACACCGGAGCAACCCAGCTGCACGACGGGCTGACCACACTCGCCACCCGTACCGCGCCCCTGCCCCGGCAGGCCCGGAGGCTGGCCGACGGCGCCCGTCAGGTCGCGTCCGGCGACCAGAAGGTCGCAGGCGCGGGCAATAGGATCGCCGGTGCGGTCCACGACGCCCGGGTCGCGTACGACGGCGGCCGGGCCGACCTCGTCGCCCAGATGAACCAGCTCGGCCTCGACCAGGGAGCCCAGGACCGGTTGCTCGGGGTCTACGACCGGGTCGGCGGCAAGGTGCACGCCGTCGACACGAAGGCCGCCGACGTGCGCAAGCAGCTCAACCAGCTGGCGAGCGGCGCGGACCAGGTCGCCGACGGCGCCGAGCAGCTGGCCCGCTCGGCGCCCGCCCTGGTGGAGGGGATCCGTCAGGCGCGCGACGGCGCCGGCAAGCTGGAGACCGGGGCGGCCCGGCTCGACAAGGGCGCCGGCACCCTGCACGACGGCACTGTCGAGCTGCGCAAGGGCCTGCGGCAGCTGACCGCGGGCGCCGGCACGCTGCGCGACGGGCTCGCTGCCGGCGTCGAGAAGGTCCCCGACACCACCGAGGACTCGCGCCGGCAGATCGCCGAGACGATCGCGAACCCGATCGACGTCCGGGCTCGCAGCGACGCGGCGGCCCGCAACTACGGGGCCGGCCTCGCGCCGTTCTTCCTGGCCCTGGCCGCCTGGATCGGCGGCTACGTCCTCTTCCTCCTGGTCCGCCCGCTGTCCAGCCGGGCGCTGGCGGCCAACCAGCAGCCGTTGCGGATCGCCCTCGGCGGCTGGCTTCCCCCCGCCCTCATCGGCGCGGTGCAGATGACCCTGGCCTTCGCGGTGGTGGCGCTCACCCTCGACGTCGGGATCGTCGAGTGCCTGCGGACCTGGTTGTTCATGATCTTGATCTCGGCGACCTTCATCGCGATCGTGCACCTGCTCAACGCCCTGCTGGGCACGCCCGGCCAGTTCCTCGCGCTGGTCCTGATGGTGGTCCAGCTGGTGACCGCCGGCGGCACCTTCCCGTGGCAGACGATCCCCGAGCCGCTGCACTGGCTGCACCAGGTGCTGCCGATGAGCTACGCCGTCGACGGCCTGCGCCAGCTCATGTACGGCGGTGACCCGGCCCGCGCGTCCACGGCGGTGCTGGTGCTGGCGGCGTACCTGGTCGGTGCGCTGGTGCTCACCTCGCTGGTCGCGCGCCGGCACAGGGTGTGGACGCCGAGCCGGGTCAAGCCGACGGTGGTGCTGTAGGAGGCGTCAGCGCACGACGTCGTAGCAGAGCTTCTGCACGCCGTTGGCGTACGACGCGCTCTCGACCAGCTCCAGCTTCTGGCGGTCCTTGTCGGTCTCGCTCCACATCCGCTTGCCGGCGCCGAGGACCCACGGGAAGACCAGCAGGTGGTAGCGGTCGAGCAGCCCGGCGTCGGCGAGGCCACGGGCCAGGCTCGCCGAGCCGTGGATCGAGATCGGGCCGCCGTCGGTCTCCTTGAGCGCGGCGACGTCGTCGAGGGAGCGCAGGATCGTGGTCTCGCCCCAGTCGGTGACGAGGTCCTCGTCCTCGAGCGTGGACGACACGACGTACTTCGGCATCGCGTTGTACCTCGGGAACTCCTCGGTCATCGACGGCCAGACCGGCGCGAACGCCTGGTAGCTGACCCGGCCGAGCAGCAGGGCGCCCGCCTCCTCCTGCTCGCGACCCTTGAGCTCGTAGACCTCCGGGAGGAAGTCCAGGCCCTGGAAGGTCCAGCCGCCGTTGCGGTAGCCGTTCTCGGGGCCGGGGGCCTGGACGACGCCGTCGACGGAGACGAAGGCGGTGTAGATCAGGGTGCGCATGGGTGACCTCCGGGGTCGGGACTGGGGCGCTGACATCCTCTCCACGAACGGGGGAGAACCGGTACGACAGGCCGGGCGGATCTTTTTTCCGGCGATTTCCGCGGCGTGGGGTCCCGTCGGCTTGTCCTCATGTCGGCTTGAGGTTCTACGGTCGCAACCATGAGCATGGAGTCGATCGCCTGGAGCCAGGTGTACCGGGGGATGCACGGGCCCGACGAGCAGCGGGAGTTCAGCACCGCGACCGCGAAGCGGATCCTGCGCTTCGCGCGTCCGCACCGACGCAAGCTGATCGGGTTCGTGGTGCTCAGCGTCGTCACGGCCGGGCTCGCGGTCGCGACGCCGGTGCTGGCCGGCGACGTCGTCAACGCGATCGTGGCGGGCGACAACCGCTCGGTCGTCGTACGGCTGGCGCTGGCGATCGCGGTGCTGGCCGTCCTGGACGCCGCGCTCGGGCTGGTGTCGCGCTGGCTCTCGTCGAGCATCGGCGAGGGCCTGATCCTCGACCTGCGCACCGCCGTGTTCGACCACGTGCAGCGGATGCCGGTCGCCTTCTTCAGCCGCACCCGGACGGGCGCGCTGGTCAGCCGGCTCAACAACGACGTGATCGGCGCGCAGCGCGCGTTCAGCCAGACCCTGTCCGGTGTCGTCGGCAACCTGGTGACGCTGGTGCTGACCCTGGTCGTGATGCTCGGCATCTCCTGGCAGGTCACCCTCCTCGCGCTGGTGCTGCTGCCCGTGTTCGTCGTGCCGGCCCGGCGGATGGGGCGCCGGCTGGCCGGCATCCAGCGCGAGGCTGCCGACCACAACGCCGCGATGGGCAACCAGATGACCGAGCGCTTCTCCGCTCCCGGAGCCACCCTGGTCAAGCTGTTCGGCCGGCCCGAGCAGGAGTCCGTCGAGTTCGCCGCGCGGGCGCGGCGGGTCGCCGAGATCGGGGTGCGCACGGCGATGGTGCAGACCACCTTCGTCACCGCGCTGACGCTGGTCTCCGCGCTCGCGGTCGCCGTCGTCTACGGCCTCGGCGGCGCCCTCGCCCTGCAGGGCACGCTCGACGCCGGTGACGTGGTCGCGCTGTCCCTGCTGCTCACGCGGCTGTACGCGCCCCTGACCGCCCTGGCCAGCGCCCGGGTCGAGGTGATGAGCGCACTGGTCAGCTTCGAGCGGGTCTTCGAGGTGCTCGACCTCGAGCCGCTGATCAAGGACCGCCCCGGTGCCGGCGAGGTGCCCGACGGCCCGGTCGCGGTCGAGCTCGACGACGTCCGGTTCGCCTACCCGTCGGCCGACAAGGTCTCGCTGGCCTCGCTCGAGGCGGTCGCCACGCTCGACACCCGTGGTGGCGAGGAGGTGCTGCACGGCATCTCCCTGCGCGCCGAGCCCGGCCAGGTCGTGGCGCTCGTCGGCTCCTCGGGCGCGGGCAAGTCGACCATCGCGCAGCTCGTGTCCCGGTTGTACGACGTCGACGGGGGCGCCGTACGCCTGGCGGGGGTCGACGTGCGGGACCTGACCGCCGCCTCCATCCGGGGCGCGGTCGGCATGGTCACCCAGGACGGGCACCTGTTCCACGACACCATCCGCGGCAACCTGCTGCTCGCCCGGCCGGAGGCCAGCGAGCAGGACCTGTGGGACGCGTTGTCCCGGGCCCGGCTGGCCGACCTGGTGCGCGGGCTGCCCGACGGTCTCGACACGGTGGTGGGGGAGCGCGGCTACCGGCTCTCGGGAGGGGAGCGGCAGCGGCTCACCATCGCCCGGCTGCTGCTCAAGCAGCCGCAGGTGGTCATCCTCGACGAGGCGACCGCGTCCCTCGACTCCACCTCGGAGGCCGCCGTGCAGGCGGCGCTGGGCGAGGCCCTCGCCGGGCGGACCGCCCTGGTGATCGCGCACCGGCTCTCGACGATCCGGGCCGCCGACCTGATCGCCGTCGTCGAGGACGGCCGGATCGTCGAGCGCGGCACGCACGCCGCGCTGCTGGCCGCCGGTGGCCGTTACGAGGAGCTCTACCGGACGCAGTTCGCCGAGGACGCGCCGGTGGCGGACCTGCGTGGAGATCTGCCCGCGGATCGTGTATCTTGACGTCAAGAGATATCGGGAGTCCGGTGTCCTGCAGGACTTAGGTCAGCCTCACTATCCGATCGGCCGCTCGCGGCGGCAGGATGCAACAGGAGACCTAGCGACAACGATGAAGTCGATGAGGACGGAGACGCGATGGCCAGCAAGAACAGCTTCGGCGCCAAGAGCACCCTGGACGTGGACGGCAAGTCCTACGAGATCTTCCGCCTCGACGCGGTCAAGGGGGAGGGCCTCGACGTCGAGAGCCTGCCCTTCTCGCTGAAGGTGCTGCTCGAGAACCTGCTCCGTACCGAGGACGGCGCGGACATCACGGCCGAGGACATCAAGGCCCTCGCCGGCTGGGACGAGACCGCCCAGCCCGACAAGGAGATCCAGTTCACGCCCGCCCGCGTGATCATGCAGGACTTCACCGGCGTCCCCTGCGTCGTCGACCTCGCCACCATGCGCGAGGCCATGGCCGACCTGGGCGGCGACGCCACCAAGATCAACCCGCTCGCGCCGGCCGAGATGGTCATCGACCACTCCGTCATGGCCGACGTCTTCGGCACGCCCGAGGCCTTCGCCCGCAACGTCGAGATCGAGTACGAGCGCAACCGCGAGCGCTACCAGTTCCTGCGCTGGGGCCAGGGCGCCTTCGACGACTTCAAGGTCGTCCCGCCGGGCACCGGCATCGTCCACCAGGTCAACATCGAGCACCTCGCCCGCACGGTCTTCACCCGCGAGGTCGACGGCGAGCTGCTGGCCTACCCCGACACCTGCGTCGGCACCGACTCCCACACCACCATGGTCAACGGCATCGGCGTCGTCGGCTGGGGCGTCGGCGGCATCGAGGCCGAGGCCGCCATGCTCGGCCAGCCGGTCTCCATGCTGATCCCGCGCGTGGTCGGCTTCAAGCTCTCCGGCGAGCTGCCCGAGGGCTCGACCGCCACCGACCTGGTCCTCACGATCACCGAGATGGTCCGCAAGCACGGCGTCGTCGGCAAGTTCGTCGAGTTCTACGGCCCCGGCGTCGCGGCGCTGCCGCTGGCCAACCGCGCCACCATCGGCAACATGTCGCCGGAGTTCGGCTCGACCATCGCGGTGTTCCCGATCGACGGCGAGACCACCAGCTACCTGCGCCTGACCGGTCGCTCCGAGGAGCAGATCGCGCTCGTCGAGAAGTACGCCAAGGAGCAGGGCCTCTGGCTCGACCCGGCCGCCGAGCCGCGCTACTCCGAGAAGCTCGAGCTCGACCTGGCGACCGTCGTACCGTCGATCGCCGGCCCGAAGCGCCCGCAGGACCGCGTGCTCGTCTCCGAGGCCAAGGAGTCCTTCCGCACCGCGCTGGTCGACTACGCCGGCGAGGTGCAGCACACGACGGGCTACGACGAGGCCGTCGAGGAGTCCTTCCCGGGCTCGGACGCCCCCTCGCACGACCCGGCGCAGTCCAACGGCGAGGACGCGCCCAACACGCACCTCTCCGCGGCGGCGACCGACGGCGGCCGCGCCTCCACGCCGGTCGAGGTGACCCTCGAGGACGGCACGACCTTCACGCTGGACCACGGTGCGGTCACGATCGCCTCGATCACCTCCTGCACCAACACGTCCAACCCGTCGGTCATGATCGGCGCCGCGCTGCTCGCCAAGAAGGCCGTCGAGAAGGGCCTGACCCGCAAGCCGTGGGTCAAGACCACCCTCGCGCCCGGCTCGCAGGTCGTCTCCGACTACTACGACAAGGCCGGCCTCACGCCGTACCTCGACAAGCTCGGCTTCAACCTGGTCGGCTACGGCTGCGTCACCTGCATCGGCAACTCGGGCCCGCTCATCCCCGAGGTCTCCGCCGCGGTCAACGAGAACGACCTCGCCGTCGTCTCGGTGCTCTCGGGCAACCGGAACTTCGAGGGCCGGATCAGCCCCGACATCAAGATGAACTACCTGGCCTCGCCGCCGCTGGTCGTCGCGTACGCGCTGGCCGGCTCGATGGACGTCGACCTGTTCAACGACGCGCTGGGCCAGGACGCCGACGGCAACGACGTCTTCCTCAAGGACATCTGGCCCTCGCCGGCCGAGGTCGAGGAGACCATCGCCGGTGCGATCAACTCGGACATGTTCGCCGAGTCGTACGCCGACGTCTTCAAGGGTGACGAGCGCTGGCGCTCGCTGCCCACTCCCGAGGGCAACACCTTCACCTGGGACGAGGCGTCGACCTACGTCCGCAAGGCGCCGTACTTCGACGGCATGCCCGACGAGCCGGCCCCGGTCACCGACATCTCCGGTGCCCGTGTGCTGCTCAAGCTCGGCGACTCGGTCACCACCGACCACATCTCGCCGGCCGGCTCGATCAAGGCCGACTCGCCCGCGGGCATCTACCTCACCGAGCACGGCGTCGCCCCGCGTGACTTCAACTCCTACGGCTCGCGCCGCGGCAACCACGAGGTCATGATCCGCGGCACGTTCGCCAACATCCGCCTGCGCAACCAGATCGCGCCCGGCACCGAGGGCGGCTTCACCCGCGACTTCACGGTCGAGGGCGGTCCGGTCAGCACGGTGTACGACGCCTCGGTGCACTACCAGGAGGCGGGCATCCCGCTGGTCGTCCTGGCCGGCAAGGAGTACGGCTCCGGATCCTCGCGCGACTGGGCGGCCAAGGGCACCTCGCTGCTCGGCGTCAAGGCGGTCATCGCCGAGAGCTACGAGCGCATCCACCGCTCCAACCTGATCGGCATGGGTGTCATCCCGCTGCAGTTCCCCGAGGGCCAGAATGCCGAGTCGCTCGGCCTGACCGGCGAGGAGACGTTCTCGATCGCCGGCATCACCGAGCTCAACGACGGCACCACGCCGTCGACGGTGAAGGTCACCACCGACACGGGTGTGGAGTTCGACGCGGTCGTCCGCATCGACACCCCCGGTGAGGCGAACTACTACCGCAACGGCGGCATCATGCAGTACGTCCTGCGCAACCTGCTCCGCGGCTGACGCAGCACGCTGGTCCAACCGGACGGCCCGCTCCCGCACGGGGGCGGGCCGTTCGGCTGTCCGGATGCTGGCTACGGTGGGCGCATGCTCGTCGCGTTCAGCATCAGCCCCTCCAGCTCCGACGACACCGGTGGCGTGTCCGAGGCCGTGGCCGCCGCGGTCCGGGTGGTCCGCGAGTCCGGGTTGCCCAACGAGACGACGTCGATGTTCACGACGATCGAAGGCGAGTGGGACGAGGTGATGGCCGTGGTGAAGCAGGCGGTCGACGTCGTCGCCGCGACCTCGCCGCGGGTCGGGCTCGTGCTCAAGGCCGACATCCGGCCGGGCTTCACCGGTGAGCTGAGCGCCAAGGTGGAGCGGGTCGAGCGGGCACTCGAGCAGTGAGCGAGCCGCTCTTCCCGCCGCCGCCCTACCCGCCGCCCTCCCCACCCTCCCCGCCCCCGGCGTTCCCTCCGCCCGGCTTCCCGCCTCCGCGGAAGCGCTCAGCGGTGCCGATCGTGCTCGCCGTGCTGGCCGCCGTCCTCGTGCTCGCGGTCGCGATCGTCGTCCCTGTCGTGCTCGCGACCGACGACGACGCCGAGGCCGACGACCAGGCCACCGCGGCGGAGCCCGACACCAGCAGCCTCGCCGCCGTCGAGGAGTACGACGGCCTGACCAACCAGCACGTCGCTCCGGGGGAGGAGCCGGACTACCCGCAGTCCCCGCCGGTGGGTGGCGACCACGCGCCGTCCTGGCTCGAGTGCGGGGCGTACGACGAGCCGGTCCCCGAGGCCAACGCCGTGCACGACCTCGAGCACGGCACCGTGTGGCTGACCTATCGCACCGACGACGTCGACGCCGCCGGCGTCCGACGACTCACCGAGGCACTGCCGGCCAATGGCATCCTGTCGCCGTACGACGACCAGGCGGCGCCCGTCGTGATCACCGTCTGGGGCCGCCAGCTGGAGCTCACCGGCCCGGACGACCCGCGGATCGCACTGTTCGTCGCGCAGTTCGGTGCCGGCGACACCGCGCCCGAGCCGTTCGCGTCGTGCAACGGGGGAGTCGACCCCGCCGACCTGCCGCCGGCCGGAGGCCCCGTCGTCTGACCCCCTGATAGGCCCCACCGATCAGCCATCCCGGAATCCGGGATGGCTGACCGCATTTCAGGCGATCTGGCATGGAGCACCCTCACCAATCCCCTAGTCTTTAAGTCGATCGAAATAGTCGACTAAAGAAGAAGAGGGACTCATGGGCGGGTACGCCGTCGCCGCACTGCTGGTGACGCTGGGACTGTTCGCCGGCATCCACGTGCTGGGCCGGATGCGGGTGAACTTCAGCGTGCTGACCATCGGCGCACTGGGGCTGGGAGTGGCGGTGGGCGTGGTCTTCGAGGGCCACCTCGACTACGTGGAGCCGGTCGGCAAGGTCTACCTGAACCTGCTGCTCGCGATCGTCGCGCCGCTGATCATCGTCTCGATCCTCTCGAGCATCACCTCGCTCGGCACCACCGCCCAGCTGCGCACCATCGGCGCCCGGTCGGTCGGCTGGCTGCTCGCCCTCAACGCGCTCGCCGTGCTGCTGACCCTGGGCCTCTCGCTCCAGCTGGGCATCGGCAAGGGCGCCGACCTGACGCTCGGCGAGACGAACACCTCGGCGCTGGAGAACATCAAGAAGCCGTTCACCGAGGTCTTCATCGACTTCTTCCCGACGAACATCGTCACCGACATCGCCGAGAACAACATCATCCCGATCATCCTGTTCAGCGTCCTGATCGCGGTGTCCTACTCGCTCGTCGCCGACCGCGCACCGGCCACCGTGGCGCCGTTCAAGGCGTTCATCGACGCGCTGCGCGAGATCATCTACCGCGCCGTCGGCTTCGTGATCGCGCTGACGCCGTACGCCGTGCTCTCGCTGACCGCCGTCGCCACCGCTCGTGCCGCGGGGCAGTGGTCGCAGATGGTCTCGCTGCTCGGGGTGCTCGGCCTGGCGTGGGCGGCCTGTTTCGTGCATGCGTTCCTCGTCAACGGCGTGCTGCTGCGCGTGTTCGCCGACGTCGACCCGGTGCGCTTCTTCCGCCGGATCGCCCCCGCCCAGCTGACCGCGTTCACCACGCAGAGCAGCGCCGGCACCCTGCCGGTGACCACGCGGCTGCTGCGCGAGCGGATCGGCGTCCCGTCCGACATCGCCGGCTTCACCGCGCCTCTCGGCACCACCATCGGCATGCCCGGCTGTGCGGGCGTGTGGCCGGTCCTGCTGGCCGTCTTCGGCGTCAACGCCCTCGGCATCTCGTGGGGCGTGCAGGACTACCTCGTCCTGGTGCTGCTCGGCGTGATCGTCTCGGTCGGCACGGCGGGCGTGCCCGGCACCGCCACGATCACCGCCACCACCGTGCTCACCGCGGCCGGTCTCCCGCTCGAGCTCGTCGCGATCACGCTGCCGGTCAGCATGGTCGCCGACATGGCGCGCACGCTCGACAACGTCACGTCCGCCGCCGTCGCCGCCACCATCGTGGCCCGCCAGGAGGGACGCCTCGACGACGCGGTCTTCGACGGGCTCGTCGTCCCCGACGACCTGGCCGGGGAGGTCACCGAGGACCCGGGCGGGGCGCTCTTCGACCCCGGCGTCCCCGTCGGCGCCTGCGCGCTGCCGGCCCCCGTCTCCGCCCCCGTCTCCACCCCCATCCCCCAAGGAGTGAACGCATGACCGTCCGGCGATCCCACCGGATCCTCGCCCTGCTGCCCGTCGCCGCGATCGCGGCCACCCTGGCCGTCTCGATCGGACCGGCCCCGGCCGCCCACGCCGACGGCTGGGTCGACGGGGGCGACGAGTTCCCCTGCCTCGACGACGTGACCTGCCTGTGGATCCAGGACTGCGAGCTCGACGAGAACCAGCACCCGATCTACCCCAACCGCAACGGCAAGACGTCGTACCCGGCCGGCAGCTACAGCTACAAGGGCGACAAGCCGACCACGACGCCCACGCCGACGCCCACTCCGACGGCGACCCCGACGCCCAACACGCCCAGCACCGGCGGCGGTACGACGGGATCGGGCGGCAAGGCGAGCGGCGGCAAGAGCCCGGGCAAGGGCACGGGCAGCACCGGGACCAGCGGCTCCACCGGTACGACGGGCGCCGTGGTCGACCCGACCGACACCGCCTCCGAGCAGGTCGCGCCCGGCGCGCCGAGCGCGCTCGCCGCGCCGACCCTGACGGTCGACGGCGACACCGTGACCGTCTCGTGGGCGGCCTCGCCGAACGCGGAGATCGAGCAGGTGACCGGCTACCTGGTCCGCTTCACCGGACAGGCCGCCGTCGAGACCGACGCCTCGACCCTGGAGTACGTCTTCGAGGACGTGCCCCCCGGCAGCTACCGTGCCGCGGTCTGGGCCAGCAACGCCGCCGGCGAGTCGGCGGGCTCGCCGCCGTCGGAGCCGGTCGTCGTCGGCGTCGACCCGACCACGGTCGCCGGCACCGTGACCGTGACGGGCGACCTCACGCCCGGCGCCACCGTGACCGTCACCGGCACCGGCTTCGCGCCGCGGATCGAGGGCTATGCCCTCGAGCTGCACTCCGATCCCGTCCCGCTCGGCACCGTGAAGACCGACGACAACGGCGGGTTCACCGCGGACGTCGTCGTCCCCGCGGGCGTCGCCGCGGGCGAGCACGAGCTCGTCGTCCTCTTCGGCGGCACCCAGGTCGCCACCACGCCGGTCACCGTCGCCGCCGCCGGCGGTGCGCCCGCGAAGGCCGAGAGCGAGGCCGCAGCGGACGAGGAGCCGGCGCCGATCCCGGACAACGCCGGCCTCGCGATCCTCGGCGGGCTCGCCGGTGCCGGCGCGCTCGCGCTGGCCTGGCACGTCCTGCGCGGGCGTCGCCGCCGTCCGCGTCGCGTCCTCGTCCCCGCCTGACCTCCCGACAGCCCGCATCACCCATCCCGAGAACAAGAGAGCGATCCCCCTGATGAAGCACCGCACCCACCTGAGGCGCACCGCCGCGGCCGCCACGGTCGCCGCGCTCGCGGCGTCGCCCCTCCTGGGCATCGACGCACCCGCGCGCGCCGCCGACCCCGACCCGGCTCCGGCCACCTACCCCGCGGCCACGCACGGCGCGACCGTCGACTGGTTCGACGACGAGTTCCCGGCGCTCGACAAGGGCAGCGTCTTCGAGACGGTCACCTTCGAGCGCTTCGAGTACCTGCTGAAGAAGAACACCGGCAAGTGGGCCTTCGTGATCGGCGGCCCGGAGGACGACTACCTCCAGGACACCATCGGTGCCATCCAGGACGTCGCGAAGGCCGAGGGCATCGAGAGGATCTACAACTTCGACCCCAACCTCGACGGCGAGGCGCTCAGCGTCTTCGACCTCACCGGGTTCGACCTCGCCACCGCCGACAACGCCGGCAAGGACCAGTTCCTCGACCTCGGTGAGCGGCTCGTGACCAGCTACCTCGGCAAGGACGCCGAGACGCCTTTCACCCTCGCCACCGACCCGGCGAAGCCGGACCAGCGGGTCTCCGCGCAGCACCCCTACCTCTTCGTGTACGACGCCGCCGGCGGCGACACGAACCGCATCGTCGACGCGCTCGTCACGCCGCCGGCCGACCTCTCCTCGCCGGCCGCGCTGGCGTCGTACAAGACGGACGTGAAGCGGGTGCTGACCTCCGCCGACCTCGACGTCGACACCCAGTGGGACTTCCTCAGCACCGAGCACAACCGCCGCCACTACGAGCGCTACGTCAAGAACGCCGACCCGGCGACCGAGGCGCTCAACCTCAAGCGGTTCGGCGGAGACATCTTCGACGCCGCCGAGGACCTCACCAACGGCGACGAGGACGACTTCCGGATCCAGGCCATCACCTACCCGGAGCTGATCGACATCCTCGACAGCGAGGGCGACTTCCTCATCCTCTTCGGGGGCACCTGGTGCCACAACACCGCGGCGATCATCAAGCAGACCGCCGAGTACGCGCGCCGCTACGGGATCAAGAAGGTCTACAACTTCGACTTCTCGCTCGACTCGACCGGCAACTCCGGCTCGCTCGACAAGCACATCCGTGACAACGCGTTCCGCACCGTCAACGGATCCTCGCTGCAGACCCGCCCGTCGTACCTCTACGGCCGGATCCTCGAGAAGCTCTCCAACGCGAAGACCCAGTACAAGGTGCTCGCCGAGGAGCCCGGCACCCAGAGCACCAGCCCGGTGAAGTACGTCGTCAACGGCCAGGAGAAGCTCGCCCGCAAGATCCAGGTCGGCCACCTGCTGTCCTACGACAAGGACGCCACCGCCGGCGGCCAGCCCGCGCCGGTCCTCGACCAGGCGATCCGCGACGACTGGACCAACCCGGCCGTCGGCGACCCGGCGGCACCGCAGTTCGCCGGCAACGTCGAGTACATGACCGAGGTCTGGTTCACCAAGGGCAAGGACGCGTCGTACGACGCCGGCGACCCCGACAAGCTGCGCGGCAACGTCAACGTCAGTGCCGAAGCCGGGCAGAACTCGCTGCAGAACCAGCGCAACTTCGCCCGTGAGGCGATCGACGAGGTGCGCGACGTGATCGCCGGTGTCGCCGGTGGCTACGACAGCCAGGTCACCGTCACCGGTGCCCCGGCGACGGTCTCCGCGACGCAGCCCGGCAACCTCACCGCCCAGGTCAGCGTCGGCACCAGGTTCAGCGGCTTCTTCTCCGACCGGACCGCCGGCGCCACCCTCGCGCCGCTCACCGGGCTGCGCCCGCTGGGCGGCTCGGTGCAGGTCTTCGTCGACGACGCCAAGCTCGGCGAGGTCGACGTGGACGCCGACCGCGTGGTCGACGTGAGCCTCCCGCTGCCGGCCCTGACCGTCGGGCAGCACACCGTCCGCTACGTGTACGGCGGCGGCGCGGCCGGTCTCGTCGGCGGCGCCGAGCGGACCCAGCCGCTGACGGTCCAGGCCTCGACGGCCACGCCCGCCGGACCCGTGGCGGCCTCGGGCGCGACGCTGTCGGTGACGAAGAAGCCGACCTCGAAGAAGGCCGGTGCGGCGAAGGTGGCCGTCTCCGTCCCGACCGGCAAGGCCGCGGCCACCGGCACCGTGAAGGTGGTGCTCACCAAGGGCAGCACCAAGCGCACGGCGAAGAACGCCGTCGTCGTCAACGGCGTCGCGACGGTGAAGCTGCCCAAGCTCGCCAAGGGCAAGTGGAAGGTCACCATCGCCTACTCCGGTGACGCGACCTGGTTGCCGCTGACCGCCTCCGCGAAGGCGATCAAGGTGACGAAGTAGCACGAGGATCCCTCCCTCGACCGGGTCCGGCAGCACCGCTGCCGGACCCGGTCCGTTCCCGTCCCAACCCCTGATCGGAGACCCCCGTGACCACCTCCCTGCTCCCCGTCGTCGGCGGCGACCTCCGGGTCCCGCTCGTCACCGGCGGCACCGTCCCCTACGCCAACCTCGACATCGCCGCCAGCGCCCCGGCCCTCGGCAGCGTCGCCGAGCGGGTGACCCAGTTCCTGCCGTACTACTCCAGCGTCCACCGCGGCGCCGGGCACGCGTCGGCGGTCAGCACGACCGCCCACGAGACCGCCCGACGCAGCGTCGGGGACTTCGTCGGCGCCCGCCCCGACGACGTCGTCCAGCTCGTCCGGCACACCACCGATGCCTTCAACCTGCTCGCCACGGCGGTTCCCGGCGAGGTCGTCACGCTCGACGTCGAGCACCACGCCAACCTCCTGCCGTGGGCCGGCCCGGGGCGCCGCACCGTCACCGCCCGGCCCACGCTGGCCGCCACGCTGGCCGCGCTCGACGCCGAGCTGGCGCGCCGCCCGGCGGCCCTGCTGGCCGTCACCGGCGCCTCCAACGTCACCGGCGAGGTGCTGCCGCTGGCCGCGCTGGTCGAGATCGCCCACCGCAACGGGGCCCGGATCGCGGTCGACGGCGCCCAGCTGGTCCCGCACCGCCGGGTCGACCTGACCGCCCTCGACGTCGACTACCTGGCCTTCTCCGGGCACAAGCTCTACGCGCCGTACGGCGCCGGAGCGCTCGTCGGACGCCCGGACTGGCTGGCCGCGGCGCCGCCGTACCTCGCGGGCGGGGGAGCGGTTCGCTCGGTCACCCTCGACGACGTGGCCTGGGCCGACACCCCCGCCCGGCACGAGGCCGGCACCCCGAACGTCGTCGGCGCCGTCGCGCTCGCCGCGGCCTGCGAGGCGCTCGCCTCCCTCTCCGAGACCACCCAGGTCCGGCACGAGGCAGACCTGCGCGACCGGCTGCGCGACGGTCTGGCCGCGCTGCCCGGCGTCCGGCTGCTGCGCCTGTGGGACGACGAGACCGACGTCCTCGGCCTGGCCACGTTCGTCGTGGACGGACACCCGGCCGACCTGGTCGCGCAGTTCCTCTCCGCCGAGCACGGTGTCGGCGTACGGCACGGCAGGTTCTGTGCTCACCCGCTGCTCGCCCGCCTCACCGGCGGGGCGCCGGCCGTGCGGGCGAGCGTGGGACTCGGGACGAGCAGTGCCGACGTCGACCGGCTGCTCGACGGGCTCCGGCAGCTGCTGACGACCGGGCCCCGGTGGACGTACGACGCCGACCACCTCCCCGTCCCGGACCCGCGGCCGCTGCCCGCCTGGGCGCTGCCGCAGCAGGCGCTGCGCGAGTAGCCTGAACCGCATGGCGACCGCGGGGGAGCCCCTGCTCCTGGGCCGCGACGCCGTGCGAGCACGCCTCTCGGAGAGGCTCGCCAGGGCTGCTCGGGGCCAGGGCGGACTGGTGTGGGTCAGCGGCGAAGCGGGGATCGGCAAGACCCGGATCCTCGGTGAGGCGCGCCGACTCGCCGAGGACCTCGGGTTCCGGGTGCTGCTCGGAAGCGGCTGGGAGGACACCGGCACCCCACCGTTCTGGTTGTGGGCGCAGGTGCTGCGCGACGCCGCGACGGAGTACGACGACCTCGGGCCGCGCGCCGCACCGGCCCTCGCCCTGCTCCCGGGCGCCCGTCCCGGCCCGGAACCCGCGGACCCGGCGGGCGGCGACCGGTTCACGCTCTTCGACTCGGTCTGCTCCGTGCTCGAGCGGCTCGCCGGCGAGGGCCCGGTCCTCGTCGTGCTGGACGACGTGCACTGGACCGACGCCGGGTCGCTGCGGCTGCTCGGCTTCGTCGAGCGCGTGCTCGCCCACCGGCCGCTGCTCGTGCTGGCGGCGTGGCGTGACCACGAGCCGGGCGACCCCGGCCTCGCCGAGCTCGCCGACGGCCTCGCCGCCCGGGCCGAGCGGATCGCGCTCGTGGGGCTCGACCCGGAGGCGGTCGGCCTGCTGGTGCGGGCCGAGTCGGGCGTCGAGCTCGCCGCGGAGCAGGCCCGGCAGGTGTGCGAGCGCTCCGGCGGCAACCCGCTGTTCGTCGCCGAGCTGGCCCGGCTGGCCGCCGACCGGGGCAGTGGCGCGGTGCTGGCGGAGGTGCCGGGCTCGGCCACCGCCGTGATCCGCCGCCGGCTCGGCCGGGTGTCGCAGGACTGCCACGAGCTGCTCGTGGCCGCGGCCGTCGCCGGCACCGCCAGCACCGTCGACGTCGTCCAGCGGCTGACCGGACGCTCACCCGAGGAGGTGGTCGCGCTGGTCGACGAGGCGGTCGCGGCCGGCCTCGCCCGCGACGTACCGGGCCGTGTGGAGCTGCCCCACGCCCTGGTCCGCGCCGCCGTCGCCGGCTCCGCACCCGCCGGCCGGGTCCGTGAGCTGCACCGCGCCGTGGCCGACCTGCTCTGCGGACGGCTGGACGACGACCCGACCGCGGCCGCGGAGGTGGCCGAGCACCTGCACCGCGCGCTGCCCCTCGCCGACCCGGCCGAGGCCGTCGCCATGAGCCGGCGGGCCGCGGCCGCCGCCATGGCCCGGCACGCCTGGGAGGACGCGGCCGAGCACCTCACGACGGCGCTTGCGGTGGCGCCGACCTCGGGCGACGTGCGGCGCCAGGTGCTCCTCGAGCGTGGCGCGGCCGTGCTCGCCCACGAGGACCTCGACGCCGCCCGGGCCGACTTCGTGGAGGCAGCGCGACTTGCCCGCGTCGCCGGCGACGCGGACGGCATGGCCGATGCGGCCCTCGGCTTCGCCGCGGGGATCTCGGGCTTCGAGGTCCGGCTGTGGGACCGCGCCCAGCTCGACCTCCTCGAGGAGGCGCTGCTGATGCTCGGCGAGCGCGAGAGCGTCGCCCGTGCCGACGTGATGGCACGGCTGTCGGTGGCCCTGTCCTTCGCCGGATCCTCCGAACGGCGGAGCGAGCTGGCCGAGGGCGCGGTCGCGCTGGCCCGGCGGCTGGGCGACCCGCGCGCAGTCGCGCACGCCCTGGCCGCGCGCTGCGACACGATGGCCGGTCCCGCCTGGTCCGAGCGCCGGGAGGCCGACGCCGCCGAGGTGATCGCCTGTGCCCGCGAGGTCGGCGACCGCGGCCTGGAGCTGCTGGGGCTGCGGCTGCGGATCGTGGCCCGGGCCGAGCAGGGCGACCTCCTGGCCGCCCGTTCGGACATGGCCGCGTTCGAGGCGGCCGCCAGCACCGTCGGCCAGCCCCTCTACAGCTGGTACGTGCCGCTGTTCCGCGGCTTCATCGCCCACCTGGAGGGCGACATCGCGCAGGTGCGACGTTGTGCCGACGAGGCCGAGCAGGTCGGCCGACGCGCCGGCAGCCACAACGCCGTGATCCTGGCCGCCGTGCAGCGCAGCTGGATCGCGATCGAGGAGGGCCACGAGGAGGACGTGCTGCGCGAGCTCGCGGGCCTGATCGACCTCTTCGCCGAGACCGCGCCTGCCGGCCAGGGCTTCGTCGGCCTGTTCCCGGGACAGCCCCGGGCCGTCCGAGAGGCCGCCCTGCCGGGGATCGAGGCGGCGGTCGCCTCCCTCCCGGACGATGCCGAGCTCATCTCCAACCTGTGCCTGATGGCGGTGGCCGCGGTCATGAACGACGACCCGCCCTGGGCGGCGGCCGTCGTACGCCGCGCGCTGGAGCCCTGGGCCGACCGGTTCGCGGTCGACGGGATCGTCGCCGGTGCGATCGGTCCGGTCACGCGCTACCTCGGCGAGCTGGCCCTGCTCGAGGGCGACCTCGACGGGGCGGAGTCCTACCTGGCCAGGGCGGCCGGCGCGGCCGCCGCCGCTGGTGCCTCCCGCTCCGGGCACCACGTCCGCGCCGCGCAGGCGCGGCTCGCCCGGCTCCGGGGCGAGCAGGCCGCCTCCGCGCCGTCGGCGTCGGTGGCCCGTTTCAGCCGCGACGGACAGTTCTGGCAGGTCGCGTTCGGCGGCGCCTCAGGCGTCGTCCGGCACGTCAAGGGCATGACCGACCTGAGCGTGCTGCTCGCCCGTCCCGGTGCCGAGGTGCACGCGCTGGACCTGGCCGGCGCGCCGGCCGCACCACGCGAGGCCGACACCGGGCCGGTCCTCGACGACCGCGCGCGGGCGGCGTACAAGGTCCGGCTCGAGGAGCTCGACGAGGAGATCGACGGCGCTGCGCTCGACGACGACCGCGAACGTCAGGTCCGCGCCGAGGAGGAGCGCTCGTTCCTGCTCGCCGAGCTCGGCGCGGCCTACGGGCTGGGGGGCCGGGCCCGTCGTACCGGCGCCGCGGCCGAGCGCGCCCGCAGCGCCGTCACCTGGCGGATCCGCGACGCCATCCGCCGGATCGAGGAGGTCCACCCCGACCTCGGCGAGCACCTGCGCCGCTCGGTGCGCACCGGCACGTTCTGCCGCTACGACCCCGAGCGCCCGGTGACCTGGGAGACCTGACCTCCCACCGTGAGGCGTTTCCTCACGCCTCCTGGTCGTCAGCTCCACCCATCCCGAGGACCCAGGAGGCCCGCCATGTCGTTCATCCAGATCCAGGACCTGCACACCGACCGCTTCGCCGAGATCGACGAGCTCGCCGCGCAGTGGAGGGCCGACACCGTCGGTCGGCGCACGTTGCGCAGCGAGCAGGTCTACGTCGACCGCACCGACCCCACGCACTACGTCGTGGTCGCGGCCTTCGACTCCTACGAGTCGGCCATGGTCAACTCGGCCCTGCCCGAGACCGACGCCTTCGCCGCCAAGCTCGGCCCGCTCGTGACCGGGGAGGTCGCCTTCCTCGACCTCGACCAGGTCCCCGCCGCCGACGAGCGCACCGAGCTCGCCGCCACCTTCCGTGCCGACGTCGAGCGGTCCGCCACCACGGCGTCCGCCTACACCGACGACGTCGTCTTCACCGGCATGTTCCCCAACGCCCTGGTGCACGCGACGGGCGCCGGGGAGCTGGGCGGACTGCTCGCGCAGGACGGCCCGGGGCACACCTTCGACACCTGGGACGTGCAGCCGACGCCCACCGGCTTCGTCGCCGAGTACGCCTGGCGCACGACCGGGTCGCCGTCGTACCTGTCCGTGGGGACGGTCCTCGCCACGGTCACCGGCGGCCGGATCAGCCGGGTGCTGTGCACGTGCGCGGGCTCGTGGGACGCGGCCGCCGAGGCAGCCATCACGGGGGCGTCGTCGTGAGCGCCGAGGCCCTCGTCGAGCGCCTGTTCGGGCAGGCGCTCGGCTCGCTGGAGATGGCGACGGTCTGGCTCGGCCACCGACTGGGGCTGTACGACGCGCTCGGCGAGCCCGGCACCCCGGCGGAGATCGCCGCACGGACCGGTGTCATCGAGCGGTACGTGCGGGAGTGGCTCGAGCAGCAGGCCATCGCGGGCTTCGTGTCCGTCGCGGACCCGTCCGCCGCGCCCGAGCTGCGCCGCTACCACCTGGCCGAGGACCAGCGGGCGGTGCTGGCCGACCCGGACAGCCCGTTCTACGGCGGCGCCCTGGCGCTGCTCGCCGGCGGCTGCGGCGCGGTCCTGCCGCAGGTCCTCGAGGCCTGGCGCTCGGGCACCGGGCTGTCGTTCGGCGCCTACGGCGACGACGTGCGCGACGGGCAGGGCCTGTTCAACAAGGCCGACTTCACCCAGCGCCTGGTCGCCGACTGGCTGCCGTCCCTGCCCGACGTCGACGCCCTGCTGCGACGCGACGGCGCCCGGGCGCTCGACCTCGGCTGCGGGGTCGGCTGGTCGACCATCTCCCTCGTGCAGGGGTATCCCGGTCTCGCCGCGGACGGCGTCGACCTGGACGAGGCCTCGGTGATGGACGCCCGCGCCCACGCGGTCGAGAGCGGGGTCGCGGACCACGCCCGGTTCGAGGTCGTCGCCTCCGACGCCGACCACGGCACCGGTCGCTACGACGTCGCGTTCTTCTTCGAGAGCCTGCACGACATGGCGCACCCGGTCGCGGCCCTCCGGGCCGTACGCCGGGCGCTGCGTCCCGACGGGCTGGTCGTGGTCATGGACGAGGCCGCCGAGGAGGAGTTCGCCCCCGACGGCTCACCCGTCGAGCGGCTCCTCGGCGCCGCGAGCGTGCTGCACTGCCTGCCGGTCGGACTGGCCGAGCCGGACTCGGCCGGCACGGGTGCCCTGTTCCGGCCCTCGGTGCTGAGGAAGTACGCCGCCGAGGCCGGCTTCTCCGACGTACGGATCGCGCCGATCGAGCACGACGTCATGAGGTTCTACGTGCTCACGCCGTGAGGCCGGCGACTAGGGTCGGTACGTGACCTCCCTCACCGTGATCCCTGTTCCCGGCCACGGCGCGGAGGACGTCGTCGTGGCGACGTCCGGCCCCGACCAGGGCTGCGTCTTCACCGGCACCGAGGACGGCGCCGTCTTCCGGGTCAGCCCCGACGGCGCGAAGGTCGACCGCGTCGCGCACACGGGTGGGCGCCCGCTCGGCATCGAGTTCGCGCCGGACGGGCGGCTGCTCGTGTGCGACGCGCAGCGGGGCCTGCTCTGGGTCGACCCGGCCAGCGGGGCCGTCGAGCTGATCACGGCCGAGGTCGGGGGCCGGGCCATGGTGTTCTGCAACAACGCCGCGATCGCGGCCGACGGCACCATCTGGTGGTCCGACTCCTCGACGGAGTTCGGGATCGCGCGCTGGAAGGACGACTTCGTCCGCAACACCCGCACCGGCCGGCTGGTGCGGCGCGACCCCGACGGCACGATCACGGTCGTCCTCGACGGCCTCGCGTTCGCCAACGGTGTCGCCCTCTCGGGTGCCGGCGACTTCGTCTGCGTCGCCGAGACCGGCGCCCGCACGGTCGTCCGCCACTGGATCAGCGGCGACAAGCAGGGCACCCGCGACTTCCTCGCCACCGACCTGCCGGGCTATCCCGACAACATCGCCCGCGGCTCCGACGGCCTGATCTGGATCACCATCGCCAGCCCGACCGACCCGCTCGTCGAGCGGCTGCAGCGCGGCCCGATGGTGCTGCGCAAGCTGGCCACCAAGCTGCCCGAGGAGTTCCAGCCCAAGCCGAAGCAGACCGTCCGCGTCGTCGCGTACGACGAGCAGGGCACCCTCGTGCACGACCTCGACCTGCCGCCGGGGGAGCAGGGCGCGGCGTACCACATGGTGACCGGCGTGCGGGAGCACGACGGCCGGGTCTGGCTGGGCAGCCTGCACGAACCCGCGATCGCGTTCACCGACCTGTGACCGCCTAGACTGGCCGCCATGTCTGTCCTCGAGCGCATCAGCACCCCGCGCGACCTGCGGGCCCTGTCCGAGGACGAGCTGACCCAGCTGGCGGCCGAGATCCGCGACCTGCTGATCCGCACCGTCGCGACCAACACCGGCCACCTCGGGCCCAACCTCGGCGTCGTCGAGCTGACCCTCGCCATCCACCGGGTCTTCGACTCGCCGCGCGACAAGATCGTCTTCGACACCGGCCACCAGTCCTACGTCCACAAGCTCGTCACGGGCCGCGCCGGCGAGTTCGGCACGCTGCGTCGCGAGGGCGGGCTGAGCGGCTACCCGAGCCGGGCCGAGTCCGAGCACGACCTGGTCGAGAACTCCCACGCCTCCACGGCGCTGAGCTACGCCGACGGCATCGCCAAGGCGTTCCGGATCCGCGGCGAGGACCGGCACACCGTCGCGGTGATCGGCGACGGCGCGCTCACCGGCGGCATGGCCTGGGAGGCGCTCAACAACATCGCGATCCAGCACGACTCGAAGCTCGTGATCGTGGTCAACGACAACGGCCGCTCCTACACGCCGACCATCGGCGGCCTCGCGACGGCGCTGACCAGCCTGCGCACCAACCCGCGCTACGAGCACGTCCTCGACATCGTGAAGCGTCGCCTCAACGCGGTGCCCGGCGTCGGTGCGGCGGCCTACGACGCCCTGCACGCCATGAAGAAGGGCATCAAGGACGCGCTCGCCCCCCAGGGCCTCTTCGAGGACCTCGGGCTCAAGTACGTCGGCCCGGTCGACGGCCACGACCGCCCGGCGATGGAGCAGGCGCTCGCCCAGGCCAAGCGCTTCGGCGGACCGGTCATCGTGCACGCGATCACCCGCAAGGGCTTCGGCTACGACCCCGCCGAGCGGCACGAGGCCGACCAGTTCCACGCACCCGGCCCGTTCGACGTGCAGACCGGCGCCGAGAAGCCCAAGGGGCCGATCTGGACCGACCACTTCGCCGACCACGTCGTCGCGATCGGTGAGCGCCGGCCCGACGTCGTCGCGATCACCGCGGCGATGATGCACCCGGTCGGGCTCGACAAGTTCCAGGCCCGGTTCCCCGAGCGCACCTTCGACGTCGGCATCGCCGAGCAGCACGCCGCGACCTCCGCCGCGGGCCTGGCGATGGGCGGCCTGCACCCGGTCTTCGCGGTCTACGCCACCTTCCTCAACCGGGCCTTCGACCAGGTGCTGATGGACGTCGCGCTGCACAGGTGCGGGGTCACCTTCGTGCTCGACCGCTCCGGCGTGACCGGCGACGACGGTGCCAGCCACAACGGCATGTGGGACATGTCCATCCTCCAGGTCGTGCCGGGCCTGCGCCTCGCGGCGCCCCGCGACGTGACCCGGATGCGCGAGCTGCTCGACGAGGCGGTCGAGGTCGCCGACGCGCCCACGGTCGTCCGCTTCCCGAAGGGCCCGCCGCCCGAGGACGTCCCGGCGATCGGCACCGAGGGCGGCTGTGACGTGCTGGTCCGCAACGGCGCCCGCGACGTGCTCATCGTCTCGGTCGGCTCGATGGCTCCGATCGCCGTCGACGTCGCCCAGCGCCTGGTCGACCAGGGCATCGGCGTCACGGTCGTCGACCCGCGCTGGGTCAAGCCGGTCGACCCCGCCCTGGTCGAGCTCGCCCGCACCCACACCCGCGTCGTCACCCTCGAGGACAACGGCGTCGTGGGCGGCGTCGGCGCGGTGCTGCTGCAGACCCTCGCGGCCGCCGACGTCCGCACCCCGGTGCGCATCCACGGCATCCCGCAGGAGTTCCTCGACCACGCCAAGCGGGCCGCGATCCTCGAGCGGATCGGCCTGACCCCCTCGGCGATCGCGCTGGAGGTGCTCCACGACATCGCTCGGGACAGCGCGGAGCCCGCCCCGGAAGGACGGGCGCTCCTCGATGTCGACGGCTCGCGCTAGTGGTGACCGCTAGGGCCCTCATCCCGGCCCTGGCCCTGGTCCTGCTGCCGCTCACCGCCTGCTCCGACGACCCGCCCCCGCCGACGTACTCCGGCACCGGGTACGACGACGTCGCGACCCTGATGCAGAAGACGCTCAACAGGCGGGCGCGCGGGCTGCGCACCCACGACGTCGCGCGGTTCCGCAAGGCGCTGGACCGCGGGGATGCCGGGCTCGTCGAGGAGCAGCAGGCCTACTTCGACAACCTCGCCCAGCTGCCCGTCGGTGAGCTGCACTACGAGGTCGCCGCCGACACGATCACGCCCGTCGAGGGCAGCGAGGACTACTGGGTCGAGGTGGTGCTGAGCCTCGGCCTCGACGGGTACGACGCCACGCCCACCCGCACCCGCGACCGGTTCCTCTTCACGCCCTCGCCCGACGGCCGCCGACTCCTGATCACCTCGACCACCGACTACTCGTGGGAGACCGGGCACCCGGGCAACGTCCAGCCCTGGGACGTCGGCCCGATCCGGGTCGAGCGCGCCGTCGGCGTCCTCGGCATCTTCGACGACACCACCGTGCGCAACGCCGGCAAGGTCCTCGACGCCGCGAGCAGCGGCCGCTCCGAGGTGCGCAGCGTGATCGGCTCCACCGGCACGAGCGCGCCGACGGGCGTGGTCGTCTACTCGCTGCGCGACCCGGCGTTCCTGCGCGGCCTCGCCGACCAGACGGTGGGCGACCCCGACCGCGCCGACGGGCTCACGATCGCGGTGCCGGTCGACGGCACGGACGCGAGCCAGGGCGTCGCGTCGTACCGGATCCTCCTCAACCCGCGGGTCCTCGACCAGCCGCTCGGCGTTCTCGGTCGGCTGGTCCGCCACGAGCTCACCCACGCCACCCTCGGCTCCCGCGGCCGCGGCGCGCCGCTGTGGCTGAGCGAGGGCGTCGCCGAGTACGTCTCGGTCCAGCCGATGGCGCCGAGCCGCCGCCGGCTCCCGGCCCGCGCGCTCGACCTCGCCGCGACCGTGACCGACCTCCCGGGCGCGGCCCAGTTCGGCGGCCCCGACGCCGAGGCGTGGTACGCCGTGTCCTGGTGGGTCTGCGAGTACGTCGCCAGCGTCTACGGCCGCCCCGTGCTCCTCCTGCTGCTCGACCGGCTCGCCGACGGCGCGGACCAGGCCCAGGTCCTGCCCGAGGTCCTCGGTGTCACTCCCGCACAGCTGGCCCAGCGGGGTGTAGGACTGATGCAACGCACCTACTCGGGACAGGAGGGCTGATGAGCCTCTTCCGCACCAAGTCCGTCGAGCAGTCGATCGCCGACACCGACGAGCCGGACCACCGGCTGCGCAAGGACCTCTCGGCGCTGGACCTCACCGTCTTCGGCGTCGGCGTCATCATCGGCGCCGGCATCTTCGTGCTCACCGGCACCGTGGCCGCCAGCAACGCCGGCCCGGCCCTCGCGCTGAGCTTCGTGATCGCGGCCGTGGCCTGCGGTCTCGCCGCGCTCTGCTACGCCGAGCTGGCCTCGACGGTGCCGGTCGCCGGCAGCGCCTACACGTTCAGCTACGCCACGCTCGGCGAGCTCGTCGCGTGGATCATCGGATGGGACCTGGTGCTGGAGTTCACCGTCGGTGCCGCGGCGCTGTCGACCGGCTTCTCGGCGTACCTCCAGGAGGTGCTGAGCATCGTCGACGTCACGCTGCCCTCGCAGATCAGCTCCGCCGCCACCGGCGTGATCGACCTGCCGGCCGTGGTGATCGCACTGCTCGTCACGTTCCTGCTGATCCGCGGCACGAAGTTCTCCAGCCGCTTCAACCAGGTCGTCGTCGCGCTCAAGCTGGTCGTGGTCGCCGCGGTGATCGTGGTCGGCATCGCCCACATCGACGTGGGCAACTGGACCCCGTTCATCCCCGACGCCCAGCCCGCGCCCGCGTCGAGCGGCGGCTTCGCCGACGTCCCGCTGATCACCAGCCTGCTCGGCCTCGAGCCCGCGGTCTTCGGGCTCGCCGGCGTCATCTCCGGCGCGGCGATCGTGTTCTTCGCCTTCATCGGCTTCGACATCGTCGCCACCACCGCGGAGGAGACGAAGAACCCGCAGCGTGACGTCCCCATCGGGATCCTCGGCTCGCTGGCGATCGTCACGGTCCTGTACGCCGCCGTCAGCCTCGTGGTCACCGGACTGCGCAGCTACAAGGACATCGACCCCGACAGCGCGGCGCCCCTCGCCGACGCGTTCCAGGCCTCCGGCGTCGACTGGATGCCGAACCTGATCTCGATCGGCGCCTGCATCGGCCTGGTCGTCGTGGCCATGATCCTGATGCTCGGACAGTCCCGCGTCGGCTTCGCGATGGCGCGCGACGGACTGCTCCCGCGCAGCCTCGCCAAGGTGCACCCGACCTGGGGGACGCCGTACCGGATCACGATCCTGACCGGCATCGCCGTCGCCGCCATGGCCGGCCTCGTCGACCTCAGCACCCTGGCCCACCTGGTCAACATCGGCACCCTGTTCGCGTTCATGCTGGTCAGCATCGGCGTCGTGGTGCTGCGCCGCAGCCGCCCCGACCTGCCCCGCGGCTTCCGCACGCCGGCCGCGCCGGTCGTGGCCGCGGTGTCGACGCTGATGTGCTTCTACCTGATGCTCAACCTGACCGGCGACACCTGGATCCGGTTCGGGGTGTGGATGGTGATCGGGTTCGTCGTGTACTTCGCCTACGGCCGCAGCCACAGCCGCCTGCAGCAGCAACGGGCGACCGAATAGGCTCTCCGTGTGACCTCATCGCCCCGTCTCGTCCACATCGTCGACGAGGTGCCCGAGCTGGAGGGCGTCGAGAACCTCGCGCTCGTGGTCGCGCTCGAGGGTTTCCTCGACGCCGGCAACGCCGGTGCGCTCGCCGCGCGCCACCTGGTCCGGTCCGGCGCGTTCTCGAGCGACGGCGGAGGAGTCGTCGTCGCGACCTTCGACGTCGACCAGCTCCACGACTACCGCGCCCGCCGCCCCCCGATGACCTTCGCGCGCGACCACTACGAGGGCTACGAGGCGCCGCGGCTGGTGGTGCGGATGCTGCGCGACGCCGGCGGTACGCCGTACCTCCTGCTGCACGGGCCGGAGCCCGACATCCGCTGGGAGGCGTTCTGCCGCGGCGTGCGTGAGGTCGTCGAGCGCTTCGACGTCACGCTGGTCGTCTCGATGGGCTCGGTGCCGATGGCGGTGCCGCACACCCGGCCGATCGCGATCACCCACCACGCCAACAACCCCGACCTGCTCACCGGCACCAGCCCGTGGCGGGGCGAGCTGCGGGTGCCGAGCAGCGCACAGGCGCTGCTGGAGGTCCGGCTCGGCGAGTGGGACCACGACGCGCAGGGCTTCGTCGCCCACGTGCCCCACTACCTGGCCCAGCTCGACTACCCGCGCGCCTCGGTCTCGCTGCTGGAGCAGGTCGAGCTGGCCGCGCGGATCACCGTCGACCTCTCCGAGCTGCGCGAGTCCGCCGACGAGCGCGAGGAGGAGATCGGTCGCTACCTGTCGGCCAACGACGAGGTGCAGGACGTCGTGACCGCGCTGGAGCAGCAGTACGACACCTTCGCGCGCGCCGAGGAGGAGGGCAGCAGCCTCCTTGCCGAGGACGAGCCGCTGCCGACCGGTGAGGAGATCGGCCGGCAGTTCGAGCAGTTCCTGGCCGGCCTCGAGGGGCCCGAGGACAACGGAGGCGGGTCATGACCGACCAGACGAGCGAGCGGGTGATGGGGGAGGCCACCCAGCGGCTGGTCGCCCTGCTCGACCTCGAGCGGCTCGACACCGACCTGTTCCGTGGCCAGCAGCCGGAGACCATCCGCCAGCGGGTCTACGGCGGCCAGGTGGCCGCGCAGGCCCTGATCGCCGCGTCCCGGACGGTCGACGAGGGCATGCACGTGCACTCGCTGCACTCGTACTTCCTGCTGCCCGGCGACTACAACGTCCCGATCATCTACGACGTCGAGCGGATCCGCGACGGCAAGTCCTTCGCCACCCGGCGGGTGCTCGCGCGCCAGCACGGCCGGCCGATCTACTACCAGTCGCTCAACTTCCAGCGTGCCGAGGAGGGTCTCGAGCACCAGGACGTGATGCCCGAGGTCCGGCCGCCTGAGGACGGGCTGGACCTGATGGCGCTGATGGCCGAGCGCGGGACCGACGACGGGCTGAGCAAGGAGTGGGCCGCGCTCGACGTGCGCTGGCTCGGCAGCTCGGCGCACGGCATGGAGCCGGACCCGATGCACCCCTCGAAGACCCAGGTCTGGATCCGGGTCGACGGCCGGCTCAGCGACGACCCGATGGAGCACCTCGCGACGTTCACCTACGCCAGCGACGTCTCCCTGCTCGGCGCGACCCTCGCCGCGCACCCGGAGCACGGGCCGCACAAGGTGCAGATGGCGTCCCTCGACCACACGATCTGGTTCCACCGCCCGTTCCGCGCCGACGAGTGGTGGCTCTACGACCAGTGGTCCCCGTCGGCCAGCGGCGGTCGTGGCCTCGCCCTGGGCCGGATCTTCACCCAGGACGGCACCCTCGTCGCCACGGTCGCCCAGGAAGGCCTGATCCGCCCGTCGCGCTGACCTCCCGCGTTCGGGGCTTGTCTCCGGGCCGCCACAGGAGTTACGTGAACCCATGGCGGACAAGCGCGCAGAGAGGCGAGGTGAGCACGACCTCGCGGTAACCGGGCCCGACCAGGTACGCAACGTGGTCCTGGTCGGGCCTTCCCATTCGGGCAAGACCTCCCTCGTGGAGGCCCTCCTCCTGCACACCGGCGCGATCAACCGGGCCGGCAGCACGGCCGACGGGACGACGGTGTGCGACACCGAGGACGCGGAGCGCAGCCACGGCCGCTCCATCTCGCTGGCGGTCGCCCCGCTGGTGCACCGGCGCGTCAAGGTGAACCTCGTCGACACCCCCGGGTACGCCGACTTCGTCGGTGACCTGCGCGCCGGCCTGCGCGCAGCCGACTGCGCGCTGTTCGTGGTCGCGGCCAACGAGGAGGTCGACGAGGCCACCCGTGCCCTGTGGCGCGAGTGCGAGCAGGTCGCCATGCCCCGTGCGGTCGTGGTCACCAAGCTCGATCACCCGCGCGCCGACGTCGACGCCGTCGTCGCGCAGGCCCGCGAGGCGTTCGGCGACAAGGTGCTGCCGGTCTACCTCGCCGGGCCCGACGGCCTGACCGGGCTGCTCACCGGCGAGACCGACGACCCGCGCCGCGGCGAGCTGATCGAGGCGATCATCGAGGAGTCCGAGGACGAGGACCTGATGGACCGGTACGTCGGTGGCGAGGAGGTGGGTCTCGACGTCCTGGTCGCCGACCTGGAGACCGCCGTCGCCCGGGCCAGCCTCCACCCGGTGGTCCCGGTCTGCGCCGCCACCGGGGTCGGGCTGGGCGAGCTGCTCGACCTCTGCGTCGACGGCTTCCCCTCGCCGCTCGAGCACAGCTCGCCCGAGGTGTTCACCCCTGCCGGAGCGTCCGTCGGCCGCGTGTCCTGCGACCCGACGGGGCCGCTGGTCGCCGAGGTCGTGAAGACCGCCGGCGACCCGTACGTCGGCCGGATCAGCCTGGTCCGCGTCTTCTCCGGCACCCTCGAGCCGGACGCCGCCGTCCACGTGTCCGGTCACTTCTCGTCGTTCTTCTCCGCCGACGCCGGTCACGAGGACCACGACGAGGACGAGCGGATCGGCGCCGTCGGACATCCGTTCGGCGCCGCGCAGGTCCCGGCTGCCCGGGTGGTGGCCGGCGACCTCGCCACGGTCGCGCGGCTGTCCCGCGCGGAGACGGGCGACACGCTCTCGGCCGTCGACAAGCCCCTGGTGCTGCGACCCTGGTCGATGCCCGACCCCCTGCTGCCCGTCGCGATCGAGGCGGCCACCCGCTCCGACGAGGACAAGCTGTCCCAGGCCCTGGCCCGGCTGGCCGCGGAGGACCCGAGCCTGCGCGTCGAGCACAACGCCGAGACCGGCCAGCTCGTGCTGTGGGTGATGGGGGAGTCGCACGCCGACGTCGTGCTGGAACGCCTCGCCGAGCGGCACGGCGTGACCGTCGAGCAGCGCGAGCTGCTGGTCCCGCTGCGCGAGTGCGTCACAGGACCGGCGAAGGGGCACGGCCGACACGTCAAGCAGTCCGGTGGCCACGGCCAGTACGCCATCTGCGACATCGAGATCGAGCCGCTCCCCGAGGGCAGCGGCTTCGAGTTCGTCGACAAGGTGGTCGGTGGTGCGGTGCCGCGCAGCTACATCCCCAGCGTCGAGAAGGGGGTCCGCGCCCAGATGGAGCGCGGCCTGCGCCACGGCTACCCGGTCGTCGACCTCCGGGTCACCTTGACCGACGGCAAGGCACACAGCGTGGACTCGTCCGACATGGCCTTCCAGAGCGCCGGGGCGCTGGCGCTGCGCGAGGCGGCCGAGGCTGCCGGCGTGTCCATGCTGGAGCCCTACGACGAGGTCGGCGTCCTGGTCCCCGACGACCTGGTCGGTCCGGTGATGAGCGACCTGAGTGCACGAAGGGCCCGGCTGCTCGGCAACGAGAACGTCGACGGCGGCCGGACCCTGGTGCGCGCCCACGTCCCGCAGCGCGAGCTGGTCCGCTACGCCGTGGACCTGCGGGCCTCGACGCGAGGTGCGGGCACCTTCACCCGCACCTTCGCGCACTACGAGCCGATGCCCGAGGAGCAGGCGCGGCAGGTCACGCCGCGCCTGCACCACCAGGGCTGACTGACGGCCTCCCTACAGGGCGGTGGTGCGGCCCAGCAGGTGGGGCGCACCGTTCTTCGGGTTCACGAGCGTGAAGTCGTAGCCCGCCGCGTTGGCCTCGGCGCCGAACTGCGCCTTGCCCGGCAGGAAGATCGGCTTCTTGAACGCGACCTCGACCTTGACCGCGTCGGGCAGCCGGTTCTCCAGCGCCGCGATGCAGCGGGCCTTGCTCCACATGCCGTGCGCGATGTGGCGAGGGAAGCCCAGCGCCTTCGCGGTCAGCGGGTAGAGGTGGATCGGGTTCCGGTCGCCGGAGACGGCGCCGTAGGTCCGGCCGATGTTCTCCGGGATGCTCCACACGGGGCCCTTGGCCGTGATCGCCTCCAGCTGCATGCCCGGGTCGCCGTTCTCCTTGTCGCCCTTGCCCACGCGCAGGTACGTCGACACGGACTCCCACACGACCTCGTCGCCCACGGTGCCGGTGACGTTCATGTCCCACGCGCGGCCCTTGGTGCTCGCCCGCAGGTTGTCGGCCTTCAGCGACAGCGACACCGTCTCGCCGATCGCGACCGGCCGGTGCTGGACGATCGTGTTCTCCAGGTGCACCGAGCCGATGGCCGGGAAGGGGAACGTCGCGTCGGTCATCAGCTGCATGTGCAGCGGGAACGCCAGCATGTGCAGGTAGGGCACCGGCGCGACGTCGCGGTTCGGGAAGCCGCACACGTCGGCGTACCGCTCCACGGCCGAGCGCTCCACCAGCACGTCGTTGCGCGACAGCGTGAGGTCCGGCAGCGCACCGCCGGTCTTCTTGATGCCGGGCAGCTGGTTCACGCCCGGGACCGCGGGCAGCGCGGCCTTCAGCATCACGGGGAGGGCCATGCCAGCCATGGTCAGGCCCCCAGCATCATCTGGCCGCAGACCCGCACGACGTTGCCGTTGACGGCGGTCGAGGCGGGGGAGGCGTACCAGGCGATGGTCTCGGCGACGTCGACCGGCAGACCGCCCTGGGCCATCGCGTTGAGACGCTGGCCGACCTCGCGGGTCGCGAACGGCACGGCGGCGGTCATCTGGGTGATGATGAAGCCCGGCGCGACGGCGTTGATCGTGATGCCGTCCTCGAGCCTGTCGGCGAGCGAGTCGACGAAGCCGATCACGCCGGCCTTCGACGCGGCGTAGCTGGTCTGGCCCAGGTTGCCGGCGATGCCGGCGATCGAGGCGACGCCGATGATCCGGCCGTTGGCGTTGACGACCTTCTGGTCGAGCAGCTCGGCGGTGATCCGCTCGGGCGCCTCGAGGTTGATCTGCAGCACCTTGCCGAAGCGCTCCGGCGTCTGGTTGGCGAGCTTCTTGTCCATCGTCACGCCCGCGTTGTGCACGACGATGTCGACGCCGCCGTGCTTCTCCTTGAGGTGGTGCGCGATCCGCTGCGGCGCGTCGGCCGCGGTGATGTCGAGGGTGAGCCAGTCGCCGTCGAGCTCGTTCATGACCTTGACCAGCTCGTCGGCGGCCTGCGGGACGTCGAGGCCGACGACCTTGGCGCCGTCGCGGTGCAGCACCCGGGCGATCTCCTCGCCGATGCCGCGGCTGGCGCCGGTGACGAAGGCGACCTTGCCGGCGAGCGGCTGGGTCCAGTCGGCGAGCGCCGAGCCGTGGGTCTCGGCGTGGGTGCCGATCCGGACGACCTGGCCCGAGACGTAGGCCGACTTCGGGCTGAGCAGGAAGCCGAGGGTGGACAGGACCGAGTCCTCGTAGCCGTCGGCCACGTAGACCAGCTGGACGGTGCCGCCCTTGCCGATCTCCTTGCCGAGGCTGCGGGTGAAGCCCTCGAGGGCGCGCTGCGCGATCTCCTCGCTGCCCTCGACCAGGGCGGGCGGCGTACCGATGACGACGACGCGGGCGCAGCTCTTCAGGCTGCGCATGACCGGGGTGAAGAACGCCTGCAGCTCGACGAGCTGCTCGACCGTCGTGATGCCGGTGGCGTCGAAGACCAGGCCCTTGTACTTCTCGCCCTCGGCCTGCGCGCTCGCCGAGTCGATGCCGAGCACGTCGAGCAGGCCCGGCAGGGACTCGATCAGGCGACCGCGACCGCCGACGAGGACGGTGCCGCTGACCAGCGGGTCGCCGGCCTTGTAGCGGTCCAGCTTGGTGGGGTTCGGCAGCCCGAGGTTCTTGACGAGGAGCTTGCCGATCGGGGAGCTCACGAAGCCCTGGTACTTGTCAGTCATGACACCATGTAACTAGATGTGTAACTCTGAGTCCACATTTCGTGATCTCGCCCTCAATCGGTTCTCCGACAGGGCCCCGCTGCGTGAGGATTGATCCATGACCGAGACTGTTCGCCGGGCCGCCGTACTGGGCGGTAACCGCATTCCGTTCGCCCGCTCCAACGGCGCCTACGCCACCGCCTCCAACCAGGAGATGCTGACCGCTGCCCTCGACGGCCTCGTGGCGCGCTTCGGCCTGGAGGGCGAGCGCCTGGGCGAGGTCGCCGGTGGCGCCGTGCTCAAGCACAGCCGCGACTTCAACCTGGTCCGCGAGTCGGTGCTCAGCACCCGTCTCGCCCCCGAGACCCCGGCCATCGACCTGCAGCAGGCCTGCGGCACCGGCCTCCAGGCGATCAACTACATCGCCAACAAGATCAAGCTCGGCCAGATCGACTCCGGCATCGGCGGCGGCGTGGACACCACCTCCGACGCGCCCATCGCGATCTCGGAGAAGCTGCGCAAGAAGCTGATCCAGCTCAACAACGCGCGCTCCACCAAGGACCGCCTCGCGATCCTCTCGACCATCCGCCCCGGCGACATCGGCCTCGCGATCCCGTCCAACGGCGAGCCGCGCACCAAGCTCTCCATGGGCGAGCACCAGGCGCTGACCGCCCTCGAGTGGCAGATCACCCGCGAGGCCCAGGACGAGCTGGCCGTCACCTCGCACCACAACCTCGCGGCGTCCTACGACGAGGGCTGGCAGGACGACCTGATCACGCCGTTCCGCGGCCTCGAGCGCGACAACAACCTGCGCGCCGACTCCTCGCTGGAGAAGCTCGCCAAGCTCAAGCCGGTCTTCGGCAAGGGCGAGGCGGCCACGATGACCGCCGCCAACTCGACCCCGCTGACCGACGGCGCCTCCGCCGTCCTGCTCGGCTCGGACGAGTGGGCCGAGGCCCACGGCCTCGAGGTGCTCGCGTACTTCGTCGACTCCGAGGTCGCTGCCGTCGACTTCGTCAACGGTGCCGAGGGCCTGCTGATGGCGCCGGCGTACGCCGTCCCGCGGATGCTCGAGCGCAACGGCCTGAGCCTCCAGGACTTCGACTTCTACGAGATCCACGAGGCCTTCGCCTCGCAGGTGCTCTCGACCCTCGCTGCGTGGGAGAGCCCGGTGTTCTGCAAGGAGCGCCTGGGCCTCGACGCGCCGCTGGGCTCGATCGACCGCAGCAAGCTCAACGTCAAGGGCTCCTCGCTCGCCGCGGGTCACCCGTTCTCCGCCACCGGCGGCCGGATCGTGGCCAACACGGCCAAGCTGCTCAAGGCCAACGGCGGTGGCCGGGCGCTGATCTCGGTCTGCGCGGCCGGCGGCCAGGGCGTCGTCGCGATCATGGAGCGCTGAGGACCGAGCTCGTCGAGACGGCCCGTCCTCCCTCGTGGGGGACGGGCCGTTCGTTCGTGCGTGCCGGGTCAGGCGGTGACCAGGGCGAGCGCCGAGCGCACCATGTAGGACCGCACCTGGGCCGCCGAGATCTGCCCGACCGTGGGGATCCCCGGCGCGGCCTCGCTGACCAGGATCCCGAGCCGGGCCAGCTGCAGGGCGCCGAGGCCGCTGGCGTAGAGCGCGTTGGCGAGCAGCACCGGGTCGTCGCTCAGGTCGAACGCGCCCTCCTCGACCCCGTGGCTCAGGGTGTCGGACAGGACCGTCAGGCACGAGGTGATCCCGCGCCCGAGCTTGAACAGCGGCCCCTCGGCGATCTCGTCGAGCAGCTCGTCACCGGGCCGCACCATCAGCGCCTGCGCGCAGTCGACGAACGCGGGATGGGCGACGCCGTAGTCGACGAACGCCCCCACGATCCGCTCCAGCTGCTCGCCGGGGGCGCTCCCGCTCGCCGCGGCCGCCGCCATCGCGTCGTGCAGCTCCTCGAGGTAGCCGACCAGGGTGAGCGCGAACAGCTCCTCCTTGCCGGTGAAGTGCCGGTAGACGATCGCGCGGTTGATCCCGACCGCGCTCGCGATCTCCTCGATCTGGACGTCCCGCACGCCCTTGGAGTCGAAGATCTGCCGCGTCGCCGCGATGATCTCCGCCTGCCGTGCCTTCCGACGCGCGGCCGCCGCCTTGCGACGGCCATCGGTGGCTGGTGCGTTGGTCGCCATGACGGAAGTGTACGAGACGTGCAACTCGGTGTTGCAACATCTCCGCGGGACCGAGACGGTGCCGCGGTCAGGGGGTCGCCAGCGCGCGCACCGTCTCGATCGTGTCGGCCTCGTCGGCGGACTTGTCGTCCCGGTACCGCACGACCCGGGCGAACCGCAGCGCCAGCCCGCCGGGGTAACGGGTGGAACGCTGCAACCCGTCGAAGGCGATCTCGACGACCTGCTCGGGGCGGACGGTGACCACCCAGCCGTCGTCCTCGACCTCGAGCTCGCGGAAGCGGGCGGTCTGCCAGGCGAGCATCTCGTCCGTCATGCCCTTGAACGTCTTGCCGAGCATGACGAAGCCGGTGGGCGAGGACGGGTCGCGGGCGCCGAGGTGGATGTTGGAGAGCCAGCCGCGGCGGCGACCGGAGCCGTGCTCGACGGCGAGGACGACCAGGTCGAGGGTGTGGACGGGCTTCACCTTGACCCAGGCCGAGCCGCGGCGGCCGGCGTCGTACGGCGCGTCGAGGGACTTCACGACGACGCCCTCGTGTCCCGACGCCAGCACGGACTCGGTGAAAGCGCTCGCCGCGGGGACGTCGGAGCCGATCCAGCGCTGGACCCGGTGCGCGGCGGGGACCAGGTCCTCCAGCACCTGCCAACGCTCGTGGGCGGGACGGTCGATCAGGTCGGTGCCGTCGAGGTGCAGCACGTCGAAGAAGTACGGCGTCACCACCGACTCGGCGGGGACGGTCGAGGAGGACGTGCGCGAGGCCGTCTCCTGGAAGGGCCGGGGGCGACCGTCCGCAGTGAGCCACAGCGCCTCGCCGTCGAGCACGACCTGGGAGGCGGGCAGGGAGCGGGCGATGGCAACGACCTCGGGCAGGCGCTGGGTGATGTCGTCGAGGCTGCGGGTGGCGACCACGACGTCGTCGCCGTCGCGGTGCACCTGGATCCGGATGCCGTCGAGCTTCGCGTCGACACCCACCGTCCCCGAGCCCGCCTTGGCGATGGCCGCGGCCACGTCGGGTGCGGAGGAGGCGAGCATCGGGAGCACCGGGCGGCCGACGGTCAGGCCGACGTCGGCGAGCGCGTCAGCTCCGAGGAACGCCGCGTCGACGACGTACGTCGACCCGCCGGCCAGCATCGCGGCACGCCGCACCGCGGCGAGCGGCACGTCGGCGGCGACCGCGAGGGCCTCGGTGACGACCGCCTCGAGCGCACCCTGGCGGACCTCGCCGACGGCGACGGCGCGCAGCCACTCCTGCTCGACGGCGGTGGCGCGACCGAACAGGTCCGCCACCGCTGCCGCGCGCAGCCCGACCGAGCCCGGGCCGGCCAGCAGCGACATCGCCTCGAAGGCCGCGTCGACCTCGCGCACCTCGAGCGACGACGCGGGCGCGGGGGAGGGGAGGGCCTGGAGACCGCGCCAGCCGAGCCCGGTACGACGCTGCCGGAGCCGCCCGCTGAGGTAGTGCGCGACCAGGGCCCGCTCGTCGGCGGCCGCAGACACCAGCAGCGAGCTGATCAGCCGGGTCTTCTCCTTGCGCGAGCGCGTCGCGGCGACCTGGCGGGAGACGTCGACGAGGTCGCGGAGCAGCATGGGATCGAGGCCTAGCTGTTCTGACCGGGCAGGTTGGGCACGCGGTCGATGGGTGACTTGCCTTTGAGGCTGGTGTGGCCGCGGTGGTGATTGTAGTGATGCAGCCACTCTGGATAGGTCGCCGCGCGGTCGGCCTCTGAGGTGTAGGGGTGGGCGTAGGCCCATTCCTCGAGCAGGGTCCGGTTGAACCGCTCGACCTTGCCGTTGGTTTGCGGTCGGTAGGGGCGGGTGCGGCGGTGCTTGGTCTGTTTGCCGAGGGCTTTTGCCCACAGGCGTGAGCGGTAGCAGGGCCCGTTGTCGGTGAGCACGGCCTTGACTGTGATGCCGTGCGCGGCGAAGAACACCGTGGCACGTTTCCAGAACGCTGCTGCGGTCTCCTTGCGCTCGTCGGTGAGGATCTCGGAGTAGGCCAGCCGGGAGTGGTCGTCCACGGCGTGGTGCAGGTAGGCGTAGCCACGCGAGGGCGATGCACCGGCGCGGGCTGCGCGATCACGCGCCGCGCCGGCGCGTTGGTCTTGTGCCGAGCCGCGGCCGTGGGCGCGCCATCCACCGCCGTTGGGGATCCGGCCGAGCTTCTTGATGTCGACGTGGACCAGGTCACCGGGCGCAGGGTGTTCGTAGCGGTTCTTGTCGCGTGAGGAGGTCTTGATCCGGGTGCCGGTGGCCGGGTCGGTCCACTTCAACCGTGGGCAGCCGTAGCGGCGCAGGACCTGACCGACGGTCGATGGGTTGAGGCCGAGGTGGTACGCGATCCGGGCCGGTCCCCAGCGTCGGGTCACCCGCAGGTTCACGATCCGACGCTCGGTGCGCTGGGGTAGCCGGTTCGGATTGTGGTGCGGGCGGGAGGAGCGGTCGACCATCCCGGCCTTGCCGGACTCGCGGTAGCGGCTGGCCCACCGCCGGGCGGTCGTGATGCTCACCGAGAACCGTTCGGCAGCTCGGGCATGGGACCAGCGCTTGTCGACGATGAGCTTGGCGAGACGCAGGCGTCCCGCTGGAGTGAGGGTGGCGTTAGCGTGGGTCATGAAGACCTCCGTGGTGAGTGTGGGTGCGTGGTAGCTCCACACCTCACCCGGAGGTCTTCGTCATGGTCCAGCCGACCCGCCGTACCTAACGTCCGTGGTCAGAACACCTAGCGCGTGGCGTCCAGGGAGGCGGCGGTGACGGCACCGTCGATGACGTGCTCGTAGACCTCGTCGAGGTCGAGGTCGGCGTTCGTACCCGACAGGTCGCCGAAGTAGCCGGCGACCTCGAGGGACACGAAGCCGTGCAGGCAGGCGAAGAGTGCCATCGCGTTCTGCAGCAGTCTCTCGTCGGGCAGGCCGGCGGAGCGGCCCATGATGGCGAGCGCCTCGATCGCGTCGAGGGCGGCGGCGTAGAACGCCTCGCGGTCGATCGGCGGCCGGGTGAGGGCGGCGTAGCGCTGCGGGTGGGTGCGGGCGAAGGCGCGCAGCGCGTGGCTCAGCGCGCGCAGGCCGGCGACGCCGGCGTGTCCCATCGCCGCGCCGCGGACGTGGTCACCGAGCAGGCGCATCGCGCGGACCTGGATCAGCGCGCGCAGGTCCTCGAGGTTCGCGACGTGGTTGTAGAGCGAGGAGACCCGGGCCTCGAGCTCGGCGGCGAGCGAGGTCATCGTGAGGGCGTCGTAACCGTCACGGTCGACGAGTGCCTCTGCCGCCTGGAGGACCGCCTCCTGGTCGAGGCGGGCCCGGCGACTGCGGGTCGTGTCGATGCTCAACTGCCCTCCGGAGCCTGGAGAAGAATGTCGGTGGAGAACGAAAGGTATTCGTCCTCGGGTGAGAGAGCCTAGTCTCTCGCGACTCGGAGCGCAGCGACCTGCCCGAGCCCTACAGTGCTCCCGTGACCTCCCCGGACGAACCGGTCGCCGCGGACGCGGAGCGCGTGTGGCTCCCGGGCCGGCCCGTTCCGGTCGGCGCACTGGTGCGTCAGCAGCGCCACGGCGGCGGTGACCCGACGCACCGGTTGGCGCTCGCCGGCCGGCACTGGCGGGCCTCCCGTACGCCGGACGGCGTGGCGACCCTCGCCGTGACCGACCAGGACGCGACCGGGGCGATCACTGCACAGGCCTGGGGGCCGGGCGCGGACTGGGCGATCGCCCAGCTGCCCGCGCTGCTCGGCGAGCTCGACGACTGGTCCGGCTTCGAGCCGCGCCACCCGGTCCTCGAGGAGGCCCGGCGCCACCACCCGCACCTGCGGCTCGGTCGCACCGGCCTGGTCATGGAGGCCCTGGTCCCGGCGATCATCGAGCAGAAGGTCACCGGCCAGGAGGCCTTCGCCGGCTTCCGTGCCCTCGTACGGCGCCACGGCACCCCCGCACCCGGACCGGGCGCAGCGCTCGGCCTGATGGTCCAGCCCGACGCCGAGGCGCTGCGCCGGGTCCCGTCCTGGGAGTGGCTGCGCCTGCACATCGACCCCGCCCGCAGCCGTGCGGTGGTGACCGCAGCCCGGCACGCCGAGGCACTGGAGCGGGCCGCCGGCCTGCCGGGGGAGCAGGCCGAGGCGCGGCTGCGGGCACTGCCCGGTATCGGCGTGTGGACCGCCGCGGAGGTCCGCCAGCGCGCGCTCGGCGACCCCGATGCCGTCTCGTACGGCGACTACCACGTCGCGAAGGACGTGGGCTGGGCGCTGGAGGGTCGGCTGTTCGACGACGCCGAGCTGGCCCGGTACCTCCGCCCCTGGCAGGGCCACCGGGGCCGGATCCCGTTCCTCGTGGCGGCCGCCGGGCTGCACCGTCCCCGTCGTGGTCCGCGGATGGCGCCACGTGAACATCTCGGGGGCCGTGACCAAATTGCGTGATAGGTGTTACACCGAGCAACAGTCAGTCACGGGGGGCAGGCTGCTACCGGTTCCGCCGGTGAGACAGGCAGGGGTGGTTATGCACGAGAGGCGGTTGCCCGGATGAGCGCCGTGGTCGCCGGGGGACGATCCCTCCTCGACAACATGACCGGTCGGTTCCGGGCCGGGGTGGTCACCACCGGGGAGCTGGTCAAGCTCGCCGTGGAGTCCATCCAGTGGGGGTTCTCCGACATCGTCGCGCGCAGGTTCTCGTGGTCGGAGTTCCTGCTGCAGTGCTGGTTCATGACCCGGGTGTCGCTGCTGCCCACGATCCTGGTCGCGATCCCGTTCGGCGTGATCACCTCCGTGCAGATCGGTGCCGCCGCCAACCAGATCGGCGCCCAGTCCTTCATCGGTGCGGTCAACGGCATCGGCGTGCTCCGGCAGGGTGCGCCGCTCGTGACCTCGCTGATGATCGCGGGCGCGGTCGGCTCGGCCGTGTGTGCCGACCTCGGGGCCCGCACCGTGCGCGAGGAGATCGACGCCCTCAAGGTCATGGGCATCTCGCCGATCCAGCGCCTGGTCGCGCCCCGCATCCTCGCGGCCCTGCTGGTCTCGGTCCTGCTGACGATCATCGTGGCGATGACCGCCATGACGACCGCGTTCGTGATCGTCGTCGGTGGCGGCCAGATCTCCTCGGGCACCTACCTCGACTCCTTCGTCGGGCTGGCCCAGCCGGGCGACCTCGTGCTCGCCGAGTTCAAGGGCCTGCTGTTCGGGTTCGTCGCGATCATCGTGTGCGCCCACAAGGGACTCAGCGCCCACGGCGGCCCCAAGGCCGTCGCCGACGCCGTCAACCAGGCCGTCGTGCTCAGCGTGATCATCCTCGCGGTGATCAACGTCGGCCTGACCCAGGCCTACGTGATGCTCTTCCCCGGGGGTGCCTGATGTCCGGGGTGCAGCTCGGTCGCAGCGTCGGAGCCCGGTTCTCCGACGCGCTGGTCGGCATCGCCGACTCGGTGATGAGCACGCTCGCGATGCTCGGCTCGTTCGTCAGCTTCTCCGGCAAGGTCTTCCGCGAGGTCCCCGCGACCATCGCGCTCTACCCCAAGGAGGTGCTGCGCCAGATCAAGGACATCGCCTGGGGCAGCGGTGCCCTCCTCGTCGGTGGCGGCACGGTCGGCGTGATGATCCTGCTGTCCGTCGCGGCCGGCACGTCGATCGGCATCGAGGGCTTCAACGGCCTCGAGATCGTCGGCCTGGCGCCGTTGACGGGCTTCATCTCCGCGAGCGTCAACACCCGTGAGCTGGCGCCGCTCATCGCCGCCCTGGCGCTCGGCGCCCAGGTCGGCTGCCGGTTCACCGCCCAGATCGGCTCGATGAAGATCCACGAGGAGATCGACGCCCTCGAGGTGATGGCGGTCAGCGCCGTGCGCTACGTCTGCACCACCCGCGTCATCGCCTGCATGGTCGCGATCCTGCCGCTCTACCTGATCGGGCTGATCGGCTCCTACATCGCCTCGCAGGCCTCGGTCGTGATCTTGTTCGGGCAGTCACCGGGTCAGTACGACCACTACTTCTCGACGTTCATCCAGGGCAGGGACATCGTCTTCTCGATCGTGAAGATCCTGATCTTCGCCCTGACCGTGGCCCTGATCCACTGCTGGTACGGCATGCGGGTCGGCGGCGGTCCGCAGGCGGTCGGCGAGGCGACCGGCACCGGCATCCGGGCCAGCATCGTCTCCATCGTCCTGCTCGACATGGTCCTCACCCTGGTGTTCTGGGGCGGCGACCCGGGCTTCCGGATCTCCGGGTGAGGTGACGAGATGGCACGAGAGATCTCCCGCAACCAGCTGGCCCGGCGCGGCCTGATCGCGATCGTCGCGCTCGCCGTCATCGGTGCCTTCATCACCTTGCGCAGCAACGGCACGTTCGGCTCCAAGCCGCACGTCAGTGCCGAGGTCGCCAACGCCGGCGGCGCGCTGCGCTCCGGGTCCGACGTCAAGATGAACGGTGTCATCGTCGGCAAGGTCACCCAGATCAGCCGCGCCGCCTCCGGCGGCGTCACCGTCGACATGGAGATGTCGAAGCAGGACCTGGACGTCGTCCCCGGCAACGTCGTGGCACGGATCCTCCCCGCGACGGTGTTCGGTACGACGTTCGTCGACCTCGTCGTCCACGGCAAGCCGTCCGGAGAGCTCAAGGCGGGTGCCAAGGTCCGGGCCGACAGCAGCCAGGAGACCCTGGAGCTGCAGCAGGCCCTCGACGACATCGACCGCCTGGTCAAGGCGCTCGGCCCGGCCGAGCTCGCCTCGGCGATCGGCTCGGCGGCCGAGGCGCTCGACGGTCGTGGCGGCCAGATCGGGCAGACCGTCCGTACGCTCAACGACTACCTCGACCGGATCAACCCGCGGATGCCGCAGGTCCGCGCCGACCTCCAGGCGCTCGCCTCGACGACCCAGCTCGTCAACCAGATCGCGCCCGACCTGCTCGACGCGACCGACGACGTCCTGGTCACGCTGCACACGATCGTCACGCAGGAGGCCGCGATCACCGCGCTCATCAGCGGCGGCACGAACCTTGCGAAGACCTCGCGTGCCTTCCTGAACAAGAACGAGAAGAACCTGGTGGACTTCATCAACGGCTCGGCGGTGCTGCTCGACGCGGTCTACGACAACCGCAAGGCCGGCATCACCGACGCGCTCGCGGTCAACATCCTGCTCGGCACCAACCTGCCCCAGGCGGTCCGCGGTGGCTTCGTGAAGACCGACGGCACGCTGCGCCTCTCGCCGCCGGCCTACTACACCAGTGGCCAGCAGCCGTCGTACCGCACGGGCAGCACCGACCCCGCGGGCGTCGGGCGACTCTGGGGGGAGGGCCGATGACCGGGCTGCGCTCCATCGCGATCAAGTTCACCGCGTTCGCCGTGGTGAGCGGGCTGATGCTGCTCCTGCTGGTCAACACCATGCAGAACGGCGTGCCGGGCGGGACCCACGAGTTCAAGGCCGAGTTCGCCGACGTCAGCGGTCTGCGCGTCGGCGACGACGTCAAGGCGGCCGGTGTCCGGGTCGGCCAGGTCAAGGACATCAGGGCCACGGCCGACGGTGCCGAGATCAAGGTCGAGCTCGTCAAGGAGCAGCCGCTGCTCGACACCACGAAGCTGGTCATGCGCTACCAGAACCTCCTCGGCCAGCGGTACATCTCCCTGATCCAGGGAGCCCAGCGCGGCGCGAAGCTGAAGGACGGCGCGACGGTGCCGATCGCGCGCACCGACCCGGGCTTCGACCTCACGGGTCTGCTCAACGGCTTCCGGCCGCTCTTCAAGGTGCTGCAGCCCGGCGACGTCAACAAGCTCGCGACCTCCCTGGTCAAGGTGCTCCAGGGGGAGGGCGGGACGGTCGAGCAGCTGCTCGCCCAGACCGGCCAGCTCAGCAACTTCCTCGCCGACCGCGACACCGTGATCGGTGAGGTGATGACGAACCTCAAGCCCGTGCTCGACAACATCGCCGGACAGGGCGACGAGCTCTCCAAGACGGTCGTCGAGCTGCGCAAGCTGATGACCGGGCTCGCCGAGGACCGCAAGTCCATCGGTGCCTCGATCGACGGCGTCAGCCGGCTCGTCGGCGCGACCAGCTCCCTGCTCAAGGAGGTCAAGGTGCCCCTGACCAGGACGACCGACCAGCTGGTCACGGTCGCGGACATGTTCGAGAGGTCCCGAGGGAGCCTGGTGCAAGCGATCCCGGCGTTCACGACCGTCTTCGAGTCGCTCGGCCGGGCGACGTCGTACGAGAACGCGCTCAACGTCTACGTCTGCTCGCTCTCCGTGGCGCTGACGGCGAACAGCGCGGGCATCAACCCGGTCGGCAACAACGGCCCGTGGTCGGCGGCGTGCCGATGAAGCCCATGAACGAGCGCAACCCGCTGCGCGTCGGCATCGTCACCCTGGTCGTCATCGGCCTGGTGGCCGGACTGGTCATCTTCCTCAGTGTCAGCACCTTCGGCACGAAGAAGTACACCGCGCTGCTCGAGCACACCGCCGGGCTGCGCAAGGGCGAGGACGTCCAGGTGCACGGCGTCATCTCCGGCAAGGTCACCGGCATCGAGATCCAGGACGACCACGTCCAGGTGACCTTCGCCCTCGACTCGGACATCTCGCTGGGCGACCGGTCCACCGCGACGGTCAAGGTGGCGACCCTGCTGGGCACCCACTACCTCGAGGTCGACCCCAACGGCACCGGCAGCCTGGCGGGCAACCGGATCCCGCTCGACCGGACCTCGGTGCCCTACAACCTGCAGGACGTGATCGAGAAGGGCACCGACGCCCTCGACGAGCTCGACCCCGAACTGCTGGCCAAGGCCCTCACCGCGATGGCCGGCACCCTGGGCGCCAGCCAGGACGAGATCGGGCCGGCCCTCGAGGGCGTGGCGCGGCTCTCCGAGGTCGTCTCGAAGCGCTCCGACCAGGTCGGCGACCTGCTGGCCTCGACCCGCAAGGTGACCGACCAGCTCTCGGCCAGCAGCCAGGACATCGTCGGGCTGATGGAGCAGACCAACCTGGTCGTCAGCGAGATCACCGCCCGGCGCGAGGCGATCCACCGCCTGCTCGTGGAGACCACCGACCTGTCCAAGGCGCTGACCGCGATCGTGAAGTCGACCAACGGCAAGCTCAAGCCGGCGCTCAAGGACGTCAAGGCCGTGCTCGACACCCTCAACAGCCAGGACAAGCAGCTGACGACGCTGCTGGAGAACATGGCGCCCGCCGTCCGGTACGTCGCCAACGCGACCGGCAGCGGTCCCTACCTCCCGCTCTACCTGAAGCCCCCCGCGATCCCGGCCGACGACACCACCTGCAAGCTGGAAGGGACGTGCCAGCGATGAACCGGGCACCCAAGACCAGGCGCGCCGTGCGTGCCGCCGGGGCGGCCGTTGCCGCCCTCGCGGTCCTGCTCACCACCGGGTGCGGCGTCGTCGGTGGATCGGACACGATCACCGTCAAGGCGTACTTCGCCGACTCCGCGGGCCTGTTCGTCGGCAACGACGTGGGCGTGCTCGGTGTCACCGTCGGCAAGGTCACCTCGATCAAGCCGGACGGCGACAAGGTGCTCGTCACGATGGAGGTCGACTCCGACCAGCCGGTGCCGGCCGACGCCGGCGCGGTCGTCGTGGCCCGCTCGGTCGCGACCGACCGCTACGTCGAGCTGACGCCCGTCTACCACGAGGGCGACGAGAAGCTCGCCGACGACGCGACGATCGCGCTCGACAAGACGCAGACGCCGGTCGACTTCGACCAGGTGCTGGAGTCCCTCAACGACTTCGCCACGGGCATCGGCGGCAATGCGGAGACGACCAAGGCCGTCCAGCGCTTCATCGACGCCGGCACCCAGGCCCTGCAGGGCCGCGGACCGCTGCTCAACCAGACGATCCACTCGCTCGCCAACGGCGTCGACGGGATCGCCACCCACCGCGAGGACATCGCGGCGACGCTGAAGTCGCTCGACGTGCTGCTCACGACGATCTCGGCCAACGAGGACACCGCGCGCACCTTCATCCAGCAGGTGTCGCAGGCCTCCCAGCTGCTCGCCGACGAGCGGGGCAACTTCCAGCAGGCGCTGCGCTCGCTCGACGAGGCGGTCACCACGGTCGCGAAGTTCGCCGTCGACAACCGTCAGTCGATCGTCGACAGCCTGGACGGCTCGACCACGCTGATGAAGACGTTGCTGAGCAAGCAGGACCAGCTCGCCGAGATCCTGCGGGTCATGCCGCTGGCCCTGCAGAACCTGCGGATGATCCAGGGCGACCGGCTCCCGGTCCGGATCGACCCGCTGATCCTCGACCCGCTGGGTGGCGTCCTGCAGCAGCTGTGCAAGGGCCTGCTCGGACCGCTGTGCAGCGTCATCAACGGCACGCAGCCGGGAGCGTGAGGGGAGCGATGACTGCGATGAAGCTGACGGCACGCACGACCGCCGTACGGACCGCCCTGGTCGCGCTCCTCGCGCTGGCGCTGGGCCTGCTGTCCGCGTGCGGCACCACCATGCGCGACCTGCCGATCCCCGGGACGGGAGTCTCGGGCGACACCATCGAGATCCAGGCCCAGTTCGACGACGCCCTCAATCTCGCCGTCGGCGCGCCGGTCAAGGTCAACGGTGTCGACATGGGCAAGGTGAAGTCGATCGAGGCCGACGACTTCACCGCCCGCGCGACGCTGACGGTGAAGAAGGACGCCGAGGTCCGTGAGGGCGCCCACGCGCGGCTTCGCTACACCACGCCGCTGGGCGAGCTGTTCGTCGACGTGACCAACCCTGCCGACGGCACCGTGCTGGCCGACAAGGCCGTCCTGGCCCGGGAGAACACCACGACGGCCCCCTCGGTCGAGGACGCACTGGCCCAGGCCTCGCTGCTCATCAACGGCGGCGGCCTCGACCAGCTGCAGACGGTGACCGAGGAGCTCAACACCGCGCTCAACGGCAACGAGGCCGACTACCGGGCGCTGCTCGACAAGGCCTCGGTGTTCCTCACCCAGGCCAACTCGACCACCCAGGCCATCGACAGCGTGCTGACCTCGATGAACTCGCTCTCGACCACGCTCAACGGGCGCAAGAAGACCATCAACCGGGCACTCAAGGACATCCGCCCGGCGGCGAAGGTGCTGCGGGAGAAGACCCCGGCCTTCACCGAGCTGCTGGCCGAGGTGGAGAAGTTCAGCGGCGCTGCCAACGACACGGTCACCAAGACCCGCCAGCAGCTGCTCACCATGCTCAGCGAGCTCGAGCCGGTGCTGGCCGAGTTCGCCGCCAACAACGGCACGTTCGAGAAGTCGCTGCAGGCCGTGATCAAGGCGTCCGGCTCGGCCGACGCCGTGATCGGGACCGACTACCTCAACATCGCGCTCGAGCTGCACGTCGACAACCTCAACGTCAACGGCCTGCTCACCGGGACCGTCAACGGCATCGTGACCGACCTGCTCGGCCTGATCGGGCTCGACAAGCTGCTCCCGAACCTGCCCCTCCTCGGCGGTGGCAAGACAGGAGCCAAGGCCGGCGCCAAGGGCGGCGGTACGCCGGCCACCGGCGGCACGGGCGGTGGCACGGGTGGCGGGACGGGAACCACGAACACCGACCCGCTCGGACTCAACGGCCTCCTCGGAGGCCTCTTCGGACGGGGGGCCTGAGGTGCTGAAGCTGCTGGGCAACAAGCTCTACCTGAGCCTCGCGGGCATCATCGTCGTGCTCATCGTGACGACGGCGTACATCTTCTCGGCGGTCCTCGACCAGCCGCTCACGTCGCGACCGGTCGAGGTCAAGGTCCAGCTCGCGCAGACGGGCGGCCTGTTCGAGGGCTCGGTCGTCACCTACCGCGGCATCAAGGTCGGCAAGGTCAAGTCGATCGTGCCCACGGCCGAGGGCGTCGAGGCCACCGTCCGCATCACCGACGGCACCCAGGTCCCGAAGGACTCGCTGGCCCGGGTGCGCAGCCTCTCGCCGGTCGGTGAGCAGTACCTCGACTTCCAGCCCAAGCAGGTCAAGGGGCCCTACCTCGCCACCGGGGACGTCGTCCCCGCGACGTCGACCGACCTGCCGAAGAGCCTGAGCTCAACGGTCGTCGCGGTCAACAACGTGCTGCGCCAGATCGACGACAAGAAGCTGAGGATCGTCCTCGGCGAGCTCAGCACCGGTCTCAAGGGGACCGGTGACGACCTCGGCCAGATCCTCGACCAGGGCACCGCGATCCTGCAGACCCTCGACGAGGTGTGGCCCGAGACCGACCGGATCATCAGCAACTCCGGAGACGTGCTGTCGATCGCGACCGACAACGCCGACTCCCTGCGCCGGCTGGCGACCTCGGCCAAGCAGTTCGCGAGGTTCCTGCGCAACTACGACCCGGAGCTGCGCGACCTCCTCAAGCGAGGACCGGGCCAGGTCGACGAGCTGCTCAAGCTGGTGAAGGACGCCGACGCCGTGCTGCCCGGGTTCTTGTCGACCGGCGTCAGCTTCACCGACGTGTTCCGCTCCTACGAGCCGCACCTGCGCGCGCTGCTGCAGAACTACTCGCCGGGCCTGCAGTCCCTGCTCTCGAAGGTCCAGAACGGCGAGCTGCGCATCGAGATCATCCCCGACATGGACCCGCGCTGCGACTACGGCACGACCCGCCTCGACCCGAAGCGGACCGAGCGGCGGCCGCTGCAGAAGGACGGTCGCTGCGCGGCCTCCTTCGCCACGCTGCAGCGCGGCGCGGCGCACGCGCCCGGCCCGGTACGGTGACCCGCGTGGTGCGAACGAAGCGAACCCTGCGCAGCCGAGGTCCGCTGGCCCTGCTGTGCGCCCTGCTGCTCGCGGTGGGCCTCCTGGCCGGCGGCTGCGGCTCCAGCGGTGACGACGAGGCCCTGAAGGACGCCCTGGCCAAGGTCGACGAGCTCACCGCACGCAACGACGCGGAGAAGGCTGCGCTCGATGCCGCCAAGAAGCTCCTGGTCGAGATCACGTCGTACTCCTGGAAGGACGGGGAGCACGACTTCGCCTGGGTCGACAAGATCGCCAACGCCGAGCTCAAGGACAAGCTGGCGCCCAACGTCGGCGACCTGCAGAAGGCGATCGTCGACGGCAAGGTCACCGCGAAGGGACAGGTCGTCGACGCGGCCGGCCGGGTCGTGGACGACACCCAGGTCGAGGTGCTGGCGTTCGTCGACCAGGCGATCACCGACGACAAGAACACCGACGTCAAGATCGAGGAGCAGCGCGTCAGCATGACCATGAAGCTCGTCAAGGGCGAGTGGCTGGTCGACCGGCTGGACCTGCTCAGCGGCACCAACGGCGGTGAGGGTGCGCAGTAGCGTCGGGACCCACCCACTAGATTGACGCGCGTGGCGAACGACGACGGGGACTCGCTGGCCGGCCTGAGGACCGTGCTGCGGCGCGTCCTGCTGACCCTGGTCGGCATCCCGTTCGTCGTCGCCATCGCGATGTCGCTCGTCGACTCCTACCGGCGGCGCGGCAAGCGGCCCAAGCCGTTCCCGACCACCGCCCCGCGCACGGTCGCCGTGGGCGACGGGGACGTGACGACGTACACCTTCGGTCGCGACCTGTACGACGACATGCTCGCCGCGATCGAGGGCGCCCAGCGCCAGATCCTCTTCGAGACCTACATCTGGAAGGGCGACGCGACGGGGGAGCGGTTCAAGCGCGCGCTGATCGCGGCTGCCGAGCGCGGCGTCGACGTCTACTGCATCTACGACGGCTTCGCGAACCTCGTGGTCTCACCGGCCTTCCAGCGCTTCCCGTCGAGCGTGAAGGTGCTGCGCTACCCGGTCTACACGGCCGGCTGGCGGTTCTTCGACCTGCGCCGCTACGGGCGCGACCACCGCAAGATCCTGGTGGTCGACGACAACGTCGGCTTCGTGGGCGGCTACAACATCGGCTCGGCCTACGAGTCGGAGTGGCGCGACACCCACGTCCGGATCACCGGGCCCGCGGTGTGGGACCTCAAGCGGGCCTTCGCCGACTTCTGGAACCTCAACCGGCGCCGCCGGCTACGCACCTCCGAGCGACCGCTGCTGCTCGAGACCGCCTCCACCTGGGAGCCGCGGGTCCGGGTGCAGCGCAACGTGCCGCGGCTGTGGATGTTCCCGATCCGCGCGATGTACATCGAGGCGATCAACCGGGCCAGCCGCAACGTGTGGATGACCCAGGCCTACTTCCTGCCCGACGAGGACTTCATCGACGCGGTGAAGGCCGCGGCCCGGCGCGGGGTCGACGTACGCCTGCTGCTTCCGCTCAAGTCCAACCACATCGTGGCCGACTGGATCTCCCGCGGTCACTTCACCCAGCTGCTCGACGCCGGCGTGCGGATCCTGCGCTACCGCGACGCGATGGTGCACGCGAAGACCGCCACCGTCGACGGCACCTGGGCGACGGTCGGCACCGCCAACATCGACCGGCTCAGCCTGACGGGCAACTTCGAGATCAACGTCGAGATCATCGACGAGGGCTTCGCCCGGGAGCTCGAGGAGATCTTCGAGGTGGACCAGTCGAACTGCCTCGAGCTGACCAGCGGCGAGTGGGAGGCACGCGACGTGCACCGCAAGTTCACCGAGGCGGTGCTCGCCCCGCTGCGGCCGCTCTTGTAGGGGCGGGTCGGGGCTGGTGCGCTTCGCTCGCGCATGTCGGGCGTCGTGGGGGTGCGCATGACGTTCGGCTGAGCCTCGTCGCGCGCGCCGCGTTGCCTGGACGAAGCGGAGCGAGCGCCAGCGAGCGCAGCGGAGGAAGGCGACGCGCGAAAGCGCGCGCGACATGCGAGCGCTTTGGCGCGTGGTCTTCCCTCGCTGCGCTCGCTCGTTCCTCGCTCGCTCCGCTCGGTCCAGACCACGTGGGGCGCCCGACGGCCTTCGGCTGTGCGTCGTGGGGGTGCGCATGACGTTCGGCTGAGACTCGTCGCGCGCGCCGCGTTGCCTGGACGAAGCGGAGCGAGCGCCAGCGAGCGGAGCGGAGGAAGGCGACGCGCAAAAGCGCGCGCGACATGCGCGAGCGCAGCGAGCGCCATACAGCATTGACGAACACCACTGTTCGTGAAACTCTGCGGCGCATGGCGACCCTGCCCCGCGGCCGGCACGGGCTGAGCCGTGCCGAGGTGGCGGCCGACCAGCGCGAGCGGATGTTCCGCGCCCTCGCGGCGGCGATGACCGAGCGCGGGTACGTCGCGACCCCGGTCGCCGAGATCATCAGGCGAGCCGGCGTCTCGCGCGAGACCTTCTACCAGCACTTCGGCTCGAAGCAGGAGTGCTTCATCGCGGCGTACGCCTGGGCGACCGACGCGCTGAGGACCGGCTTCGCGGCCGGGATCGCCGGCTCCGGCACGCCGCTGGACCGGTTCTCCGACCTGCTCGGCCGCTACCTCGCCGCCCTCGCCGAGGACCCCGGCCGGGCCCGGCTCTTCCTCGTCGAGGTCTACGCCGCCGGCCCCGAGGCGATGCGGCGGCGGGTCGAGGTCCAGCGGGAGGCCGCTGCGGTGCTCGCCGAGATCTTCTCGGCGGACGACGCGCAGGCGCAGTTCGCCTGCGAGGCCCTGCTCGCCGCGGTCGTCCAGATGGTGACCACCCGGATCACCCTCGACGAGCCGGCGTCCCTGGCAGGGCTGCACCGGCCGCTCGTCGCCCTCGCGGCGTCGCTGTTCTCGAGCTGACAACCGATCAGGAGAAGTCCATGTGGTTCCGTGCTCCCGTCCGTGACCTCGCCGGCAAGCAGGTCCTGGTCACCGGTGCCGCCTCCGGCATCGGTCGCGCCGTCGCCGAGCAGGCCGCCGACCGCGGTGCCGTGGTGCACCTCACCGACGTGCAGCCCGACCGGCTCGCCGAGGTCGCCGACGCGATCCGCGCACGCGGCGGCACGGTCGGCACGGCCGAGGTCGCCGACGTCTCCGACCACCAGCAGGTGCGCCGCCTCGCGGCCCACGTCACCGAACGGGCCGGCGCGATGGACGTCGTCCTCAACGTCGCCGGCATCGCGATCTGGGGCACGGTCCGCAGTCTCGAGCCCGAGCACTGGCAGCGCCTGGTCGACGTCAACCTGATGGGCCCGATCCACGTCATCGAGGAGTTCGTGCCGCCGATGATCGACGCGGGCCGCGGTGGGCAGCTGGTCAACGTCTCCTCCGCCGCGGGCATCATCGCGATGCCGTGGCACGCCGCCTACAGCGCGACCAAGTTCGGCCTGCGCGGGGTCTCCGAGGTGCTGCGCTACGACCTGCGCAAGCACCGGATCGGGGTCAGCCTGGTCTGCCCGGGAGGGGTCGACACCGGCCTGGTCGAGACCATCCGGATCGCCGGTGTCGACCAGCAGAGCAGGGCGTTCGTCCGCGCCCGTCGCCGCTTCCAGAAGCGGGCGGTCTCGCCCGAGCAGGCCGCCACCGCGATCTGGAAGGGCGCGCTGCGCAACCGCTACTGGGTCTACACCTCGTCCGACATCCGGCTCGTCCACTGGCTGCAGCGCTGGTTCCCGCCCGGGTACGCCGTGGCGATGCGCGCGTTCAACTACGGCGCCAACCGGGTGCTGCCCGCCGTCGAGCAGGCCCGTCGGACGGAGGCGGCGTGAACCGCCCGGTCAGCGGCGCGCGGATCACGCCCGGCGGCTGGCGCGAGGTCGGTCCGTTCGTGGCGGCCTTCGCCCGGATCGCGGGGAGGGTGCAGGGCACCGAGCCGCCGGCCGTCTTCTTGACCCTGGGCCGGCACCGCCGGCTGTTCTGGGGCTGGCTGCACTTCGCGGGCCGGTTGATGCCCGGCGGCCGGCTGTCCCGGCGCGAGTCGGAGCTGGTCATCGTGCGGGTCGCGGCCCGCCGCGGCTCGGCGTACGAGCTCGAGCAGCACCGCCGCCTGGCGCGCCGGGCCGGGTTGTCGCGCGAGGAGGTCGCGGTGGTCGAGGCCTTCGGCGAGCACCCGGGGCTGAGCGAGCGCGAGCGGCTGCTGCTGCGCGCGAGCGACGAGCTGCTCGCCGACCAGGACCTGTCCGACGACCTGTGGACCGCGCTGGGGGAGTCCTTCGAAGACCGCGAGCGGATCGAGATCGTGATGCTCGTGGGCCACTACGCGATGCTCGCCACCGCGCTGCACGCGCTGCGGGTCCAGCCCGACCAGCCACGGTGAGGGGAGTGTCGGCGCCCCCTCGTACGCTGGAGCCATGCGTCCGGTCACCGATCTCGAGCGTCGCGTCGCGCCCTTCCACGTGCAGTCCGACTACCAGCCCTCGGGCGACCAGCCGGCCGCGATCGCCGAGATCACCAGGCGTCTCAATGACGGCGTCCAGGACGTCGTCCTGCTCGGCGCGACCGGCACCGGCAAGACCGCGACGGTGGCGTGGGTGGCCGAGCAGGTGCAGCGGCCGCTGCTCGTGCTCCAGCCCAACAAGACGCTGGCCGCGCAGTTCGCCAACGAGCTGCGCCAGCTGTTCCCCGACAACGCGGTCGAGTACTTCGTCTCCTACTACGACTACTACCAGCCCGAGGCCTACGTCCCCCAGACGGACACCTACATCGAGAAGGACTCCTCGATCAACGAGGAGGTCGAGCGGCTGCGGCACTCGGCGACCAACAGCCTGCTCACCCGCCGCGACGTGATCGTGGTCTCGACCGTGTCGTGCATCTACGGCCTGGGCACCCCGCAGGAGTACGTCGACCGGATGGTCCGGCTGCGCGTCGGCGAGGAGCACGACCGCGACTCCGTGCTGCGCCGCCTGGTCGAGATCCAGTACACCCGCAACGACCTGGCCTTCACCCGCGGCACCTTCCGGGTCCGTGGCGACACCCTCGAGATCTTCCCGGTCTACGAGGAGCTGGCGGTTCGGATCGAGTTCTTCGGCGACGAGATCGAGCGGCTGATGACGCTGCACCCGGTCACCGGCGAGGTGCTCACCGAGGACCAGGAGCTCTACGTCTTCCCGGCGAGCCACTACATCGCCGGCCCGGAGCGGATGGAGCGGGCGATCAACGGCATCGAGGCCGAGCTCGCCGAGCAGCTGCAGACCTTCGAGCGGCAGGGCAAGATGCTCGAGGCGCAGCGGCTGCGGATGCGCACGACGTACGACATCGAGATGATGCGCCAGGTCGGCTCCTGCTCGGGCATCGAGAACTACTCGATGCACATGGACGGCCGCTCGCGCGGCAGCGCGCCCAACACGCTGCTCGACTACTTCCCCGAGGACTTCGTGCTCGTCGTCGACGAGTCCCACGTCGCGGTCCCGCAGATCGGCGGGATGTACGAGGGCGACATGTCGCGCAAGCGCAACCTGGTCGAGCACGGCTTCCGGCTGCCGAGCGCGATGGACAACCGCCCGCTGCGCTGGGAGGAGTTCCTCGAGCGGATCGGGCAGACGGTCTACCTGTCCGCGACGCCGGGCGACTACGAGCTCGACAAGGTGCAGGGCGACGTCGTCGAGCAGATCATCCGCCCGACCGGCCTGGTCGACCCCCAGGTCGTGGTCAAGCCGACCAAGGGCCAGATCGACGACCTGATCCACGAGATCCGCCAGCGTGCCGAGAAGCAGGAACGCGTCCTGGTCACCACGCTGACCAAGAAGATGTCCGAGGACCTCACCGACTACCTCCTCGACGCCGGCATCCGCACCCGCTACCTCCACTCCGAGGTCGACACCCTCAAGCGGATCGAGCTGCTGCGCGACCTGCGGCTGGGCGCCTACGACGTCCTCGTCGGCATCAACCTGCTCCGTGAGGGCCTCGACCTGCCCGAGGTGTCGCTGGTGTCGATCCTCGACGCCGACAAGGAGGGCTTCCTGCGCTCCGACAAGTCGCTCATCCAGACCATCGGCCGCGCGGCGCGCAACGTGTCGGGCGAGGTCCACATGTACGCCGACCGGATCACCCCGTCGATGGAGTCGGCCATCGACGAGACCAACCGGCGCCGGGCCAAGCAGGTCGCCTACAACGAGGCCCACGGCATCGACCCGCAGCCGCTGCGCAAGAAGATCGCCGACATCACTGAGATGCTGGCGCGCGAGGACGAGACCACCCAGGAGCTGCTGCAGACCTGGGCCGACGTCGGCCAGAAGGGGCGCGCCGGGGGAGTGAAGCCGAAGAAGTCGCCCACGCCCCAGCTGCGCTCGACCGACATCGGCGGGCACGCCGCCGAGCTGGCCGGACTGCCGAGCTCGGACCTTGCCCAGCTGATCCAGGACCTCACCGACCAGATGAAGGCCGCGGCCGCCGAGCTGCAGTTCGAGCTGGCCGCGCGGCTGCGCGACGAGATCGGCGAGCTCAAGAAGGAGCTGCGCCAGATGATGGAAGCGACCAAGTGAGGAGGGAGCGCCGAGCGAGGAACGAGCTCGGAGCGCTCCCGACGAGCGCGCGAGCGCAGGCGACGAAGTGAGCCGTCGCACGTCCCTGCCGAGGCGGTCTGGGCCACAGGAAGCCGATACCCTGCTGGTGTGAGCAACGAGCCTGGGTCGGTCCCCGGGCGTCGCTACACCGTGTGGGTCGTCGGCCTCCTCGTCTACGCCCTCGCCGTCTTCCACCGCAGCAGCCTCGCCGTCGCCGGCCTCGCCGCGACCGATCGCTTCGACATCTCGGCCAGCCAGCTGGCGTCGTTCACGGTGCTCCAGCTGCTGGTCTACGCCTCCATGCAGATCCCGGTCGGGCTGATGGTCGACCGGTTCGGCTCGCGGACCGTGCTCACGGCCGCCGTCACCGTGGTCAGCACCGGGCAGGCGGCGTTCGCGTTCGCCGACAGCTACGCGCTGGCCCTGGGCGCCCGGGTGCTGGTCGGTGCGGGTGACGCGATGACGTTCATCTGCGTGCTGCGCCTGGTCACCTCGTGGTTCCCCCGGCGCCAGGTGCCGCTGGTCAGCCAGCTGACCGGCAACCTCGGCCAGCTCGGCGCACTCGCCGCGGCCGCGCCGATGACCTGGGCGCTGGGCCACCTCGGGTGGACCCGCGCCTACCTCGGCGGCGCGCTCGTCGGGCTCGTCGCGCTCGTCCTGCTGCGGGTGCTGCTCCACGACACGCCGACGCAGGCGCACCTGCGCGGCGTACCGATGACGGCGCGCGCCCTCGCGGCGAGCCTGGCCGCCTCGTGGGCCCAGCCGGGGACCCGGCTCGGGCTGTGGGTGCACTTCTCGACGCCGTTCAGCACGACCCTGATGGGCCTGCTGTGGGGCTTCCCGTTCCTGGTGACGGCCGAGCACGTCTCCGCCGGGACGGCGAGCGCGCTGCTCTCGCTGCTCGTGGCGACCTCCGTGGGCTACGGCCCGCTGCTCGGCTGGCTGGTCGGGCGGCACCCGTGGCACCGCTCGACGACGGCGCTGGTCATCGTCGGCGCGCTTGCGACGGTCTGGGCGCTGGTGCTGCTGTGGCCCGGGGACGCCCCGCTCCTGCTGCTGGTCCTGCTGATCGTCGTGGTCGGCGCCGGCGGGCCCGGGTCGATGATCGGCTTCGACGTCGCGCGCACGAGCAACCCCGACCACCGCACGGCGAGTGCGAGCGGGATCATCAACGTCGGCGGCTTCACCTCGGGCCTGCTGGCCGTCCTTGCCGTCGGTGCGGTGCTCGACGCGCTGACACCCGGCGCGCAGGACTACACGCCCGAGGCGTTCCGCTGGGCGATGGCCACCCAGTACGTCCTGTGGACCCTCGGCGTGGTGCAGGTGCTGCGCTACCGGCGCCGGATCCGCTCGTTGACCACCCGCGAGCAGGTGGCCGGCGGGTCCTCGATGGTGGACCTCACGCCCGACGCGCGCTGAGGCCGACCAGGCGGGCCACGACGAGCGCCACGTAGAAGACGCCCGCGACCTGCTCGACCATCACGAACGACCGAGCCTGGCTCACGACCGGGTACACGTCCGACAGCCCGACGCTGGTCAGCGTGGTGAAGGACAAGAAGAGCAGCTCGAACCAGGTCAGCGGCGCGCTGCCGTCGGGACTGTTGAAGCCGACGAACGAACCCGGCCAGAGGACCTGGGCCGCGGCGTACAGGTAGGCGAAGGCCCAGGCCACGACAGTGAACGCGGCGCCGGTCGCGAAGATCTCGTCGGCGGTCACCCGGTCGTCGTGGAAGAGGTAGCGGATCATGGCGTACGACACGAAGAAGTAGAACGGGACGTGGAAGGCGGCGGAGGCCAGCACGATCCACTCCACGTCCGGCTGCACCGCCTCCAGCACGGCCAGGACGACGGCCGGTGCGCCCAGGAACAGGACCACCCAGCGCAGGGTCGCCGTCCGCCGCACCGCCCACACCGCCGAGAGCACGACGACCATCTGGACCACGCCGACCACCGCGCGCCCGGCCGCCGATCCCTCGAGCGCGGGGTAGGCGAGCACCACCACCAGCTGTGCCGCCAGCAGGAGCGCCGAGGGGTGGCGGCCGATCACTTCCAGTGGCCGGGACGGCCGCGCGGCGGAGGACTGCACGGGCCGATCCTAGGGACCCCTCGGCGTGACCCCCGCCACCACGACGGCGTTGAGCGGGACGAGGAGCAAAAAAGACCGAGGGCTGGCCAAGTCACCTTGGTCACAACGAGAACGTGTTCTAATATCGCCGGGTCCCTGGAGCGGGACCGGCTTTGGACATGTGGGGAGAGGAGTCGGGGCGTGGCCTTCAATGCCATGGCGGTCGTGCGTGGCCCTGGCGAGATCGCGCTGATGGTCGTCGAGGTGACCAAGCGGATCTTCACCCGGCCCTTCCAGGTGCGGGAGTTCCTCGAGCAGGCCTGGTTCGTCACCAGCGTGACGCTGATGCCGACGATCATGGTCTCGATCCCGTTCGGCGCGGTCATCTCGCTCCAGGTCGGCAACCTGACCGGCCAGCTCGGCGCCCAGTCCTTCGCGGGTGCGACGGCCGTGCTCGCCACGGTGCGCGAGGCGGCACCGATGGCGGCCGCGATGATCATCGCCGGCGCAGCCGGCTCGGCGATCTGCTCCGACCTCGGCGCGCGCAAGATCCGCGAGGAGATCGATGCGATGGAGGTCCTCGGCATCGACCCGCTCGAGCGGCTGGTCGCGCCGCGGGTGGTGGCGACCATGTTCGTCGCCTTCATGATCAACGGCATCGTGATCGGCACCGGCATCGGAGGCGGCTACTTCTTCACCGTCATCGTCCAGGGCGGGTCGGCCGGCGCGTTCTTGTCGTCGTTCACCGCGCTGGCCTCGCTGCCCGACCTCTACATCGCCATGATCAAGGCGATCATCTTCGGCTGGCTCGCCGCGATCATCGGTGCCTACAAGGGTCTCAACGCCGGCGGCGGACCCAGCGGTGTCGGCCGGGCGGTCAACGAGTCGGTGATCATCGCGTTCATGGCGCTGTTCTTCCTCAACGCGGTGATCACCGCGATCTACTTCCAGGTCGCTCCGCCGGTGGGGTTGTGATGGCAGCCGCCGACTTCGTCTCCAACACCTACAGGAGCGGGCGCTCCTCCCTCGAGGGGTACGGCGACCAGCTGCTGTTCTACGTCAAGGCCCTGGCCTGGGCGCCGCGGGCGGTCAGGCGCTACCCGCGCGAGATCCTGAGCACCCTCGCCGAGGTCGCCTTCGGTGCGGGCGGCCTGAGCCTGATCCTGGGCTCGGTCGGCGTGATCGCGTTCATGGCCTTCTTCGCCGGCACCGAGGTCGGCATCCAGGGCTACGCGTCGCTGAGCCAGATCGGCGTCGCGAAGTTCAGCGCCTTCATCTCCGCCTACTTCAACACCCGCGAGGTCGCGCCGCTGGTGTCCTCGATCGCACTGGCCGCGACCGTCGGCTGCGGCTACACCGCCCGCCTGGGCGCGATGCGGATCTCGGAGGAGATCGACGCGCTCGAGGTGATGGGCATCCCGTCGCTGCCGTTCCTCGTCACGACCCGGATGATCGCCGCCTTCGTCGCGGTCATCCCGCTCTACATCGTGGCCCTGTGCGCGTCGTACCTCTCGCCCCGGCTGATCGTCACCATGATCTACGGCCAGTCGGGCGGCACCTACGACCACTACTTCCTGCAGTTCCTGCCGCCGATCGACATGGTGTGGTCGTTCTTCAAGCTGCTCTTCCTCGCCGTCGCGGTGATCCTCATCCACTGCTACTACGGCTACACCGCGTCGGGCGGTCCCGCCGGCGTCGGCCGGGCCGTCGGCAAGGCGATCCGGACCAGCATCGTGACGATCGTGATGGCCGACTTCTTCCTGACCTTCGCCATCTGGGGCTCGACGACGACCGTGCGGATCACGGGGTGAGCCGGCGATGCTGATCAACATCCACCACGACAGCGCCAAGGAGCACAACCGGCTCCTCGTCGCCGGGGTCGTGTTCCTGTCCGTGATCGCGCTGCTGGTGTGGCTCTCGATCGCGATCTACAACAAGACCTTCGACAGCTCGACCGTGGTCACCGTCAAGGCGGACCGGGCGGGCCTGCAGCTGGCCAAGTTCGGCGACGTCCGGATCAACGGCGTCCTCGTCGGCCGGGTGGACAAGATCGACCAGGACGGCGAGCAGGCCGAGATCACCCTGGCCATCGACAACGACGCCGCGAGGAAGATCCCGGCCAACGTCAGCGTGCGGATCCTGCCGACCACGCTGTTCGGCCAGAAGTTCGTCGCGCTCGTCCGTCCCGAGGCGGCCAGCGGGCACCTGCAGGACGGGGACGTCATCCCCGCCGACCGGGTGGAGACCAACGTCGAGCTCAGCCAGGTGCTCGCCAACCTGTTCCCGCTGCTGCGTGCGGTGCGTCCCGCCGACCTGAACGCCACGCTGCACGCCCTGGCCACCGCGCTCGAGGGCCGCGGCGAGAAGCTCGGCGAGACCATGGACCAGCTCGGCGACTACATCGGTGCGATCGACGACCACCTGCCGACGCTGCGCAAGGACCTGGTCGCGCTCGCCGACGTCGCCGACGCGTACGACGTCGCCGCGCCCGACCTGCTCGACGTGCTCGACAACGTGACGGTCACCAGCAAGACGGTCACCGAGAAGGCCAAGGACCTCGACGTCTTCTTCTCCGACCTGACCGGCCTGTCCGACACCGCGACGAAGTTCCTGGCCGACAACGAGCAGAACCTGATCCGGATGGGCCAGGTCACCGCTCCCGTGCTCGACCTGCTCGCCGAGTACTCCCCGGAGTTCCCCTGCCTGATCCGCGGCGCCGCCAACTACGCGCCGATCCTGTCCAAGACGTTCGAGGGCAACGTGGTCAAGCAGTACATCGAGTTCTTCCAGCCGCAGTTCCGGCCCTACGACGAGCGCGACCTGCCGACGTACGGCGAGGTCGGGCACGGCCCGTGGTGCCTGGGCCTGCCGAACTTCACCATCCCGGCGCCCGCGCACCCGCTCGACCAGGGCTCCGACATCGACGAGAAGGGCGGCTTCTCGCCGCTCCCGTTGCAGGGCCTGCTGGGCCGGCCGTCCGCCATCGACAGCGGGTACGCCGGCACCGAGGCCGAGCAGCGCGTCGTCAACGCGATGCTCGCCGGTCACAGCGGCCACGACCCGGCGTCGTACGGCTCCTTGGGCACGCTGCTCTACGGGCCGGTCGTCCGGGAAGGGAAGGCAGCCGGATGAACCCCGGGGGGAACCAGCGCAACGCGGCCACCAGGGCCGCGGCGATCAAGCTCGCCATCTTCACGCTCGTGTCGGTGTTCGTGACCGGCCTGCTGGCCGTGATCATGGGCAACGTCGGCTTCGGCGACCGCAACGAGTACCAGGCGATCTTCACCAACGCCACGATGCTGGAGAAGGGCGACGACGTCCGGGTCGCCGGCGTCAACGTCGGCGAGGTGAAGAAGGTCGAGCACTACCACCGCACCATGGCCAAGGTGACCTTCAAGGTCGACTCCGGTGTCAAGATGACCACGGCGTCGCAGGCCAAGATCCGGTTCCTCAACCTGGTCGGCGACCGCTACATGGCGCTCGAGCAGGGCACCGGTGCGGCCGATGCGGAGCCGCTGGCCGACGGCGCCACCATCCCGGTGGGCAACACCGAGCCGGCGCTCGACCTGACGGTCCTCTTCGACGGCTTCAAGCCCCTGTTCGCGGCCCTGACGCCCGACCAGGTCAACGAGCTGAGCATGAACCTGGTCCAGGTGCTCCAGGGCGAGGGAGGCACGGTCAAGAGCCTGCTCGACCACACCGCGTCGCTGACCTCGACCCTCGCCGACCGCGACCAGCTGGTCGGGGACGTGATCACCAACCTGACCCAGACCCTGAAGACGGTCGACGACCGGCACCAGCAGCTGAGCTCGCTCATCGTCTCGCTCAAGGACTGGATGACCGACCTCGCCAGGGACCGCGACACGATCGGCTCCTCGCTCGACAACATCTCCGAGCTGACCGTCGCCGTCGCCGACCTGCTGCGCCGTGGCCGGCCGCTGGTCAAGGAGGACATCGCCGCGCTGCGCGACCTGGCGAAGCTGCTGAACAAGAAGGAGAACCGGGACAACCTGGCCAGCCTCCTCAACCGGATGCCGGAGATGATGACCGACCAGACCCGCACCGGCACGTACGGCTCCTGGTACCAGTACTACGTCTGCGGCGTCTCCGCGCGGATCCGGCTGCCCATCATCAAGGACCTGCCGATCCTCAAGGAGATCGAGGACTACCTCACGAACTTCTCCTTCAAGTCCAAGGCGCCGAGGTGTCAGGACCGATGAACAAGCACCAGCGCGCCCGCGACGCCCGCGTCCTCCGCCTCGGCGTCATCACCCTCGTGGTGATGGCCGTGGTGTCCGCCGCGACCTTCAACCTGGGCAAGTTCCCCGGTTTCCGCGGCACGACCTACTACGCCGAGTTCAGCGACGCCAGCGGCATCCACAAGGGCAACATCGTCCAGGTCGGCGGCATCCGCGTCGGCCGCGTCGCCGCGGTCACCCTCGCCGGCGACCGGGTCCGGGTGAAGTTCGAGATCGACGGCGACGTCGACTTCGGCAAGGAGAGCAGCGCCTCGATCGAGGTGCTCAACCTGCTCGGCGAGAAGTTCCTCGACCTCACCCCCGGGGGCAAGGGCCAGCTCGCCGAGGGCGGCACCATCCCTTTGGAGCGCACGCAGGCGGCCTACGACATCGTCGGCGTCTTCGGCGACCTCACCACCACGACCGAGGAGATCGACACCCAGCAGCTCGCCACGGCGCTGGACACCGTCGCCGACACCCTCGACGAGTCCGCACCCGAGATCCAGGCCTCCTTCGACGGCATCTCCCGGCTCTCGCGCAGCATCGCGTCGCGCGACGCAGAGATCCAGACCCTGTTCGAGAGCTCGAAGGAGGTCACGAAGGTCCTCGCCGACCGCAGCGACGACATCGTCGACCTGATGAAGAACAGCGACCTCGTCTTCCAGGAGCTGACCAAGCGCAAGGACGCCGTGCACGCACTGCTCGTCAACGCCCGCACCCTCGCCAAGGAGCTGCGCGGCGTGGTCAAGGACAACGAGCAGCAGATCGGCCCCGCCCTCGCCGAGGTCGACGGGCTGGTGAGCTTCCTGGTCTCCAAGAAGGACAAGCTCAAGGCGACCCTCGCCGCGCTCGGGCCCTATGTGTCCATCCTCAGCAACATCATCGGCACCGGGCCCTGGTTCGACGCGTACGCCGCGAACGTGCTCGCGATCCCGACCGGTGAGTTCGTCCCCGGAACGGGGCTGTGATCGCCATGGTGTCCACCGTCCTCAAGCGCATCGACCGGCGCGTCATCGCGCTCGTCGCCGTCGTCCTCCTGCTCGCCGTGAGCGTCAACCTGGTCCGCTCACCGGCGCAGATGAAGACCGTCACCGCGCACTTCCCGCGGGCCGTCAGCGTCTACAAGGGCACCGACGTGCGGATCCTCGGCGTCAACGTCGGCAAAGTGACCGCCGTGACCCCCGAGGGCAACTCGGTGCGGGTCGACATGGAGTACGACGCCTCCTACAAGGTCCCGGCGAAGGCCCAGGCCGTCATCGTCACGCCGACGCTGGTCGCGGACCGCTTCGTCCAGCTCACCCCGGTGTTCCAGGGCGGCGACGTGATGGCCGACGGTGCCGACATCGCGCTGCCCGAGACCGCGGTGCCGGTCGAGCTGGACCGCATCTACGGCAGCCTCCAGGCGTTGACCCGGGCGCTGGGGCCCAACGGCGTCAACGCCGACGGCACCCTCGACCACCTGCTCGAGGCAGGCAACAAGGCCTTCAGCGGCCAGGGTGCCAAGGGCAACCAGATGATCCAGGACCTCGCGGACGCGGCGCAGACCTTCGGCGACGGCGCCGGGCCGCTGTTCGAGTCGGTCACCCAGCTCGCCAAGTTCACCACCACGCTCGCCGAGAACGACTCGCTGGTCCGCGGCTTCATGCAGGACCTCACCGGCGTCTCGGCGATGCTCGCCGACGAGAGCGACGAGCTGCAGAAGGCCGTCGCCGCGGTCGCGAAGGCGGTCGGCAGCGTCAAGGGGTTCGTCAAGAACAACCGCGACGCCTTCGTCGCCGACATCCAGAAGCTCACCGAGGTGATGAGCACGATCGCGTCGGAGAAGGAGAACATCCAGACCGCCGTCGAGGTGGCGCCGGTCGCGATGGGCAACCTGGCGATGGGCTTCGACCACGTCAGCGACAGCCAGAACTCCCGGTTCGCCATCGGCGGCAACGTGTGGGACGCCGACGGCTTCATCTGCGGTCTGATCCAGCAGCATCCGGCGATGCCGCCGGCGCTCAAGGACACCGCCTGCGAGCTGATCGAGAAGCTGATCGAGCCGATCGTCACCAAGCTGCCGTGGCTGCCGCCCGGCTACAAGCAGTACCTGCCGAAGCAGGCGGCCTCGAAGAAGGGCGTCCAGGTGCCGTCGATCTCCGACGTGTCCTACTCCACCGGTGACGACGTCTCGGTCCAGAACCTGCTCGGAGGTGGCTCGTGAGCACGCTGCGCCCGTCGCTGCGCCGCAGGTGGCACGCCCTGGTGGCGCTGCTGCTCGGCACCGCCCTGCTCACCGGGTGCAGCAGCTTCAGCGGTGCCTACGACCTGCCGCTGCCGGGGCACCCGGTCGACGCCGACGACGCGTTCGAGGTCACGGCGTACTTCCGCGACGTGCTCAACGTGGTCCCGCGCTCTCCCGTGATGGTCGACGACGTCGTCGTCGGCGAGGTGACCGAGGTCGAGCGCTCGGGCTGGAACGCCAAGGTCACCCTGCGGGTGCGCGACGACGTGAAGCTGCCCGACAACTCGATCGCCGACATCCGGCAGGTCTCCCTGCTGGGCGAGAAGTACGTCTCGCTGCAGGCGCCCCAGCAGGAGGCGCCCACCGGGCGGCTCGGTCAGGGCGACCAGATCGAGCTCGCCAAGACGGGCCGCAACCCCGAGGTCGAGGAGGTGCTCGGCGCGCTGTCCTTCCTGCTCAGCGGAGGCGGTGTCGCCCAGCTCGGCACCATCACCAAGGAGGCCAACCTGGTGATGTCCGGTCGTGAGGACCGCCTGCGCAGCCTGCTGTCGTCGCTGGACTCGGTGGTCGGGACCATCGACCAGCAGAAGCTCGACATCATCCAGGCGCTCGAGTCGCTCAACAACCTGACCTCGACGCTGAACGCCGAGAAGAAGACCATCGGCGACGCGCTCGACGCCGTCGGTCCGGCCGTCGACGTGCTCGCCGCCCAGCACGACGAGCTGGTCGCGATGCTCGGCTCCCTCGACGAGCTCGGCGTGGTCGGCACGCGCGTGATCAACGCGAGCAAGGAGGACGTGCTGAAGATCCTCGCGGACCTCAGCCCGATCCTGCGCCGGCTCACCGAGGCCGACGAGCAGCTCGCGCCCGGTCTCAACCTGCTGGTGAGCTTCCCGTTCCCGCAGGCGGCCAACAACATCGTGCAGGGCGACTACGCCGACACGATCATCCGTGCCGACCTCAACCTCGAGAACCTGTACAAGACGCTCGGCCTGCCCGAGATCGAGCTGCCCGACCTGGGCCAGGTCCTCGACTCGGTCACCAAGTGCCTCAAGAGCGGCAGCCTCACCAGCGTGTCCTGCCTCAAGGTGCTCAGTGACGTCAACCTGCTCCAGGACCTGCAGACCAAGTGCAAGGACCCCAAGATCAGCGGCAGCCCGGTCTGCAAGCTGCTGACCTCGCTGCCCAACCTCGACCTCGGCGGCCTGCTCGGCGGTTCGAACGGCGTGCTCGGGCCCAACGGCCTGCTCGGCGGGCTGCTCAACGGCCTGACCGGTGGCGGGGCGAGACCGTCGTCGTACCGGACATCGACACAGAGCCTGCTGGGCGGGGGACTGGCATGAACCACCCCACGACGTTCTCCGCTTCCCCCGCTGCGCTCCTCCAGCGCACGACTTCGCGGGGGCCCCGATGACCAGGGGCGTACGGATCCGGCTGATGGCGTTCGTCGTCCTCAGCGCCGTCGGCATCACCTACATCGCGGCGAGCTACCTCGGCGTCGTCGACCGCATCACCGGCCGGGGGATCACGGTCACGGCGAGCCTGCCCGGCTCCGGCGGCCTCTTCGAGGGCAGCGAGGTGACCTACCGGGGCGTGAAGATCGGCCGGGTGGCGAGGATGGACACCACCGAGAAGGGCGTCGACCTCACCCTCGACCTCGAGGAGGACACCCGGCTGCCGCTGGACTCGCGGCTGTTCGTGCACAACCTCTCGGCCGTCGGCGAGCAGTACCTCGACTTCCAGCCGCCCGACGAGAAGGGGCCGTACGCCGAGGACGGCTCGAGCTTCGCCGGCGACGACAAGTCGCTGCCCGTCGACGAGGGTGACCTGCTGGTCGACCTCAACCGCTTCGTCGACTCGGTCGACAAGGACAGCCTCGAGAAGGTCGTCAAGGAGCTCGGCACCATGTTCACCGACACCGGTGACGACCTGCAGAAGCTGCTCGACGGCGGCTCGGCGTTCATCGCCGAGGCCAACGCCCACACCGACGAGACGATCCAGCTGCTCGACAGCGGCCTGGCCGTCCTGAAGACCCAGCAGGGGCAGAAGGAGAACATCCGCCGGTTCGCCGAGGACCTCGACACGCTCACCAGCGCGCTGCGGGGGAGCGACGGCGACCTGCGCACGGTGCTGAGCGCGACCCCCGGGGCCGCGAAGGCACTGACCCGGCTGCTCAAGGAGCTCTCGCCGACCGTCCCGGTGCTCCTGGGCGACCTGGTGACCGTCGACCAGGTGCTCGTCACCGAGCTCGACGGCATCGAGCAGCTGCTCGTCACCTACCCGGTGCTCATCTCCGGTGGACCCACCGGCAGCACCGCGGACGGCTGGGGTCACGTCAACCTGCAGTTCGACTACAGCGTGCCGCCGTGCACCCAGGGCTACCTGCCGCCGTCCGAGTGGCGCTCGACCCAGGACCTGACCGACAAGAAGCCGGCCGACGTCGGCTGCACCGCGGGGGCTCCGTACTCGATGCGCGGCAGCAAGTACGCGCCGGCGTACCGCAAGAACCGGGCCTCGCCGGGTCGCGTCTACAGTGGCACCTACGACCCGTCCACCGGTCAGGTGCCCGGGCTGGTCGACAACCAGGGGACTCCGGTCGAGCTGCGGCAGCCGGAGGACCTTTCCGTCCTGGGAGGGGATGCGTGGAAGTGGCTGTTGGTCGGTCCGGTGGCGAGCAAGTGACCCCACCCGTGGCGCAGGACAGGAGCCGCGTCCGCCTCAACATCGCCCTCTACGCCGCCACGGTGGTCTGCGGCTGCGTGGCGCTGTTGCTCCTCTACATCCACGTCTCCACCTCGGACAACGAGGTCAACGGCACCGACGTCGTCCCCGGTGCGGGACAGGACGTGGGCCGGGGACTGGTCGAGGCGGTCCCGCTGGCGGACGACGCCGAGCAGGAGCGCACCGCCGCCCAGCTCGAGGCCGCGAGCAAGATGGTCACCGCGTTCGTGAACTTCGACTACCAGGACCCCGACCGCACGATCGAGGCGGTCAAGTCGATGGCGACCGGCACCTTCCTCTCGCAGTACTCCAAGGGCGCGAAGGACCTCGAGAAGCTCGCCACCGAGGCGCAGTCGAACATGGTCGCCGAGGTCGTCTGGACCGGCCTGGTCGCCGGTGACGAGGACACGGCCACGGCCATCGTCGCGACCAGCGGCACGGTGAAGAACAAGACGACGAACTTCCAGCCGGAGGCCCGCAACTACCGCATCCAGCTCGAGCTCGTGCGGGAGGGCGGTCGCTGGCTGACCAAGGACCTCCAGTACGTCGCGCTGGGCTGAGGCTGCGCAGGACGAGGAACAGATGACCCGCCCCACCCCCCGCAAGCCCGCCAGCTCCCGCGGACAGACCCCCCGGCCGCGCCGGATCGCCGGACAGGCCGGTGCCCCGCGTCCGCTCACCGACGACACGAACGACCCGAACGACCCGGACGACGCGGTCGACGTGGTGGACGCGGCTGCGGCCGCCGACTCTCTGGCGGACCCGACCGCACCGCTCGACCCGACCACACCGACCGACGCCGGGCCGGGCCTGCTGGCGCGTCCCCGCACCACCCGGATCCTGATCGCGGTGCTCGCCCTGGTGACCATCGCGCTGGTCGCCGAGTTCGCGCTGCTCGTCGTCGACCGGTTGGGCGACGACGACAAGGCGACCGCCCGTGACGACGTCGCCACCGGGAGCCTCGTCGTGCCCAAGGGCCGCCCGGTCGTGGCGTCCGCGCTGCAGTGGCGCGACGGCGTCGAGGCCGCCGCCAAGGCGGCCCAGGAGCTCGTCTCGGTCGACTACAGCAAGTACGACGACGAGGTGAAGAAGGCGGTCGCGCTCACCACGTCGCGCTACGAGAAGGACTACCTCAAGACGATCGGGGACGTGAAGGACCAGGGCATCGCGCAGCAGCTCAAGGTCCAGGCGAGCGTCGTCGCCCAGGGCGTGGTGCGGGCCAACCGGACCCGGCTCGAGGCGCTGGTCTTCCTCAACCAGGTCGTGGAGCGGGTGCGCGACGGCAAGAAGGAGACCGTCGTGACGCCGTACCGCGTGCTGGTGACGATGGTCCACACCGACCACGGCTGGCTCGTCGACCGGCTCGACACCGACGACCCGTCCGCGGCGGCCCGGCAGGACGCCCCCTCCGGCGCTCCCAGCAGCGACGCCCCCAGCAGCGACGCGCCGTCCGAAGGCGCGCCGACCCAAGACAAGACCAACTAGAACACGTTACAGTTCGGTCGTGGCCACACCGGGAGAGAGCATCGTGGACTGCGACCTGGTCGTGGTCGGCGCCGGTCCCAGCGGACTGTTCGCGACCTACTACGCCGGGTTCCGGGGGATGCGGGTCGCGCTCGTCGACTCGCTGCCGGAGCTCGGCGGCCAGATCACCGCGATGTACCCCGAGAAGGCGATCCTCGACGTCGCCGGCTTCCCGGACGTCAAGGGCCGTGACCTGGTCGAGGGCCTCGTCGCGCAGGCCCTGACCGCGAAGCCGGAGCAGCTCCTCGGCCGGACGGCCACCGACCTGGTCACCGACGACGAGGGCCTGACCCTCACGCTGGACGACGGCACCGCCGTGCGCGCGAAGGCGATGGTCATCACCGCCGGCATCGGCAAGTTCAGCCCGCGCCCGCTCCCGGCGGCCGAGGGCTGGATCGGCCGCGGCGTGGAGTTCTTCGTGCCGGGCTTCGAGCCCTACCGCGACCAGGACGTCGTCATCGTCGGCGGTGGCGACAGCGCCTTCGACTGGGCGATCCACCTCGAGCCGATCGCGCGCTCGGTCACCCTCGTGCACCGCCGCGACGCCTTCCGTGCCCACCAGCGCACCGTCGACCAGGTCCTGGCCTCCTCGGTCCAGGTGGTCACCAAGGCCGAGGTCGTCGCGCTCCGCGACGCCGGCGGCGGGACGACGGGACCGCTCGCCGAGCTCGAGCTGGTCGTCGACGGCGAGTCCCGCGTCGTACCCGCGACGGCCGTCGTGGCCGCGCTCGGCTTCGTCGCCGACCTCGGCCCGCTCCAGCAGTGGGGCCTGGAGACGCACCGCCGCCACGTGGTCGTCGACTCCTCGATGCGCACCTCGCTGCCGCGGGTGTTCGCGGCCGGCGACATCACCGAGTACGCCGGCAAGGTCCGGCTCATCGCGGTCGGCTTCGGCGAGGCCGCGACCGCCGTCAACAACGCCGCGGTCGTCATCGACCCGACCGCCCACGTGTTTCCCGGCCACTCCTCGGAAGGAAGCTGACGACCCCCATGAGCTCTGGACGTGACAAGGTCAAGCTGAGCGAGGAGGAGGTCCAGGGCCTGCTCGGCGAGAACCTCAAGGTGCAGGTGGCGGCCAACGGTCGCGACGGCTTCCCGCACCTGACCACGCTGTTCTACGTCGTGCGCGACGGGAAGATCGCGTTCTGGACCTACGGCCGCAGCCAGAAGATCCTCAACCTCGACCGCGACCCGCGGGTCACCGCGCTCGTCGAGGACGGCACCGACTACTTCGAGCTCCGTGGCGTCTCCATCGAGGGCCGCGCCGAGATCGTGCGCGACCCGGAGACGATCTTCGAGATCGGCTCGGCCGTCGCGACCCGCATGGTCGGCGCCGACTCGTTCGAGTCGCTCGGGGAGATCGGCATGCAGGCCGTGCAGAAGCAGGCGACCAAGCGGGTGGGCGTGATCATCCACCCCGAGCGGGTCGCGTCCTGGGACCACCGGAAGATGACCTGAGAGGGAATGAACCGATGAAGATCAAGGTCGACTTCGACCTGTGCGAGTCCAACGGCCTGTGCGAGGCCATGGCTCCCGAGGTGTTCGAGCTGGACGACGACGACTTCCTCCAGCTGCACACCGAGCACACCACCGACGAGAACATCGAGAACGTCAAGCGCGCCGTCGCGGCCTGCCCGCGCGCCGCCATCACCCTCGTGGAGGACGACGCGTGAGCACCACCAGCCTCGACGGCAAGGTCGCCGTCGTCACCGGCGCGGGCGCGGGCCTCGGCCGCGCCGAGGCCGTCGCCCTGGCCCGCGCGGGTGCCCGCGTCGTCGTCAACGACCTGCCGGGCGCCGGCGAGGAGGCCGCGGAGGAGATCCGCGCCTTCGGTGGCGAGGCGGTCGTCGTCGCCGGTGACGTGAGCCGGCGCGAGACGGCCGACGCCATGGTGGCGGCCGCCGTCGACCAGCTCGGCGGGCTCGACATCGTCGTCAACAACGCGGGCATGACCCGCGACCGGATGCTCTTCAACCTCGGCGACGACGAGTGGGACGCCGTCATCGCGGTCCACCTGCGCGGCCACTTCCTGCTCTCGCGCAACGCCGCCGCCTACTGGCGCGGCAAGGCAAAGGAGAGCGAGTCGGGCACCGTCTACGGCAGCATCGTCAACACCGCGTCCGAGGCCTTCCTCGGCGGCTCGCCGGGCCAGGCCAACTACGCCGCAGCCAAGGCCGGCATCGCCGCGCTGACCCTGTCGAGCGCGCGCGGCCTGTCCCGCATCGGCGTTCGCGCCAACGCGATCTGCCCCCGTGCACGCACCGCGATGACCGCCGACGTCTTCGGCGAGGACCAGTCGGGCAAGGCGGTCGACCCCTACTCGCCCGAGCACGTCGCGCCCGTGGTCGCCTACCTCGCCTCGCCGGCCGCCGAGCGGATCACCGGCCAGGTCATGGTCGTCTACGGCGGCATGGTGGCCGTCGTCGCGGCGCCGGTCGTCGAGGAGCGCTTCGACGCCTCGGGTGACCTGTGGACCGCCGACGACCTCGACAAGCAGCTCGGCGGCTTCTTCGCCGGCCGCGACCCGCACGTCGGCTTCGCCGCCGACTCGATCATGAAGCTGACGGTGTGAGCATGGCCGACACGAACGGACGCCTCGACGGCAAGGTCGCGATCGTCACCGGCGGCGCGATGGGGCAGGGCGCGGAGATCGCCCGCGCATACGTCGCCGAGGGCGCGTCGGTCGTCATCGCCGACGTCGCCAAGGAGCAGGGCCAGGCGCTGGCCGACGAGCTGGGCGCGGCTGCCCACTTCGTGCACCACGACGTCAGCGACGCCGCCTCCTGGGCGAGCCTGGTCGAGGACACGACCACCCGCTTCGGCACTGTCGACGTGCTCGCCAACAACGCCGGCATCCTCCGCTTCGGCGACATCGAGCGGATGCCCGCGGAGGAGGTCGAGCTGCTCTGGAGGGTCAACCAGCTCGGCGTCTTCCTCGGCATGCAGGCGGTCAGCCGCACCATGCGCAAGAACGGTGGCGGCTCGATCATCAACGCCTCGTCGGTCGAGGGACTGGCCGGCATGCCGTCGTGCACGGCGTACGCCGCCACCAAGTGGGCGATCCGCGGCATGACCAAGTGTGCGGCGATGGAGCTCGGCCCCAAGGGGATCCGGGTCAACTCCGTGCACCCCGGCATGATCGACACCCCGATGACGCGGGTGCACGGCGGCGACGCCGCGATGGAGTACGGCGCCAGCAAGGTGCCGCTGCGTCGCGTCGGCACACCCGAGGACATCGCGCCGGTCTACGTCTTCCTCGCCAGCGACGAGTCGTCGTACATCAACGGCGCGGAGATCGCGGTCGACGGCGGCGTGACCTCGACCCACGCGTTCGGGGCCTGACGGCCCCCGACGGGGTCGTCAGTCGCGGAGGATGAGGTGAACGGCCTTCTCCATGTGCGCCGCGGTCTCCGCGGCCGTGGAGCGGCCGGTCACCCAGGCCACCAGGGCGGAGAGCCACACGTCGCCGATGACCCGCGCGATCGCGACGTCCTCGTCGGTGAGGGCGTCCTCGGCGGGCACGCCGCCGTGCATCGCGTGGGTGACGATCGAGGTCATCGCCATGCCGACGACGTGGATCTCGTTGGTCACGCTGCTGTCGGCGAACATGAAGGCCCGGGTCAGCGCCTCGGTCAGCTTGGGGTCGCCCTGCATGCCGCGGGCCATCCGCTTGAGCACGTAGAGCACACGCTCGGCCTGGGTGTCGCCGGGGATGTCGCGCTCGTTGAGGCGCGCCGAGGCGTCCTCGAACTGACGGCCCAGGGCGGAGACCAGCAGGTGGATCTTGGACGGGAAGTAGCGGTAGAGCGTGCCGAGCGCCACGTCGGCCTGCTCGGCCACGGCGCGCATCTGCACGGCGTCGAAGCCGCCCGACTTGGCCAGCTCGTACGTCGCGTCGAGGATTCGCTTGCGGCGCTCCCGCTGCGCGGCCGAGCCGAGGTCCTCGGACGTGGACGGGTTCGCGATGCTCACGGAAGTTCCCCCTGCGGTGGTGTGACAAGACGGGTCATTGTGGACCCAGTCGATAGGCTACCGGCAGGTAGCGCATAAAATGGAACACGTTCCACTACGTTTTTGTTTCGGCCCTGCTCCCCGGGAGCTTGAAAAGGGGAGAAGTACCTGATGCGAATCGCAATGCTGTCCTACCGCAGCAAGCCCCACGTGGGCGGGCAGGGGATCTACATCCGCCGCCTCACCAGGGAGCTGGTCGCGCTCGGCCACACCGTCGAGGTGTTCTCCGGCCAGCCGTACCCGGAGCTCGACGAGGGGGTGACCCTCACCAAGGTGCCGAGCCTGGACCTGTACCGGCCGGGCGACGAGTTCCGCAACCCGCGCCCGAGCGAGTTCCGCGACCTGGTCGACGTCGAGGAGTGGCTCACGATGCGCAGCGGTGCGTTCCCCGAGCCGCTCACCTTCAGCAAGCGCGTGGTCAAGCTGCTCAAGCGGCGACGTGACGACTTCGACATCGTCTTCGACAACCAGACGCTGGCCACCCCGCTGCTCGGTATCGAGGACCCCTCGGTGGTGGGCCTGCCGCTGGCGACCACGATCCACCACCCGATCACCATGGACCGCCGCATCGAGCTCGCCTCGGCGGTCTGGGCCAAGCGCAAGCACGGCTCGCGCTGGCGCTTCGAGCTGCCGAAGATCGGCGTGTGGCGCTGGTACTCGTTCCTGAACGAGCAGAAGCGCACCGCTCCACAGCTGCGCCGCGTCATCGTGCCGTCCGAGTCGTCCAAGCGCGACGTGGTCCGCGAGTTCAAGGTCGACCCGGAGCGGATCGACACGATCCTGCTCGGCGTCGACGACCGGTTCGTGCCGCCCACCGAGCCCCGCGTGCCCGGCCGCATCCTCGCCATGGCCAGCGCCGACGCGCCGCTCAAGGGGATCTCCGTGCTGCTCGAGGCCTTCGCCAAGCTCGTCGTCGAGCGCGACCTCGAGCTGGTGCTGGTCACCAAGCCCAAGGAGGGCGGCGTCACCGAGAAGCTCATCGACAAGCTCGGCATCGCCGAGCGCGTGTCCTTCGCCAACGGCCTCACCGACGACGAGCTCGTCGCGCTGATGGGCTCCGCCGAGCTGGCCTGCGTGCCGTCCCTCTACGAGGGCTTCTCGCTCCCGACCGCCGAGCTGATGGCGTGCGAGACGCCGCTGGTCGTCTCGCGGGCCGGAGCCATCCCCGAGGTCGTCGGTCCCGACGGCCTGTGCGCCGACGTCGTCGAGCCCGGTGACGTCGGTCAGCTGACCGCTGCTCTCGCGAGTCTCCTCGACGACCCGACGCGCCGGGCCGAGATGGGGGCCGCGGGCCGCCGTCGGGTCAAGGAGCTGTTCAGCTGGAGTGCCGTCGCGGCGAGCACCGCCGACGTGCTGGAAGACGTGATCGCCGAGTACAAGGCCGAGAAGGCCTGAGGAGAGACAGACATGCTGACCGTTGACTTCGACCGCCTGGGCCTGCAGGCCGGCGACCGCGTCCTCGACATGGGTGCCGGTGCCGGCCGCCACAGCTTCGAGATGTACCGGCGCGGTGCCGACGTGATCGCGTTCGACCTCGACGCCGAGGAGCTGGAGAACGTCCGCAACCTCTTCGTCGCGATGAAGGAGGCCGGCGAGGTGCCCGAGGGTGCCGAGGCCGACGTCAAGCAGGGCGACGCCCTCGCGCTGCCCTTCGCCGACGGCGAGTTCGACCGGATCGTGTGCTCCGAGGTGCTCGAGCACATCCACGACGACGTCGCCGCGATCCGCGAGCTGATCCGGGTGCTCCGTCCCGGCGGCACCCTCGCCGTGACCGTGCCCCGGTGGCTGCCGGAGGTCATCAACTGGCGCCTGTCGGCCGACTACCACAACGCCGAGGGCGGGCACATCCGGATCTACACCGACCACGAGCTGGTCGACAAGGTCACCAAGGGCGGCCGCTCCAACGACGGCACCCCCGGCGACGCGATGGTTTTCGAGGGCAAGAGCTACACGCACGGCCTGCACGCGCCGTACTGGTGGATCAAGTGCGCCGTCGGCGTGGAGAACGACGGCCACCCCCTCGCCAAGGCGTACCACAAGCTGCTGGTCTGGGAGATCATGAAGCAGCCCAAGGCGCTGCAGCTCGCCGGCAAGGTCCTCGACCCGGTGATCGGCAAGAGCATGGTGCTGTACTTCCGCAAGCCGGACGCCGCATGACGCGGGGCACCACGCCCGAGGTGCCGCTGAGCCGCCTGCCGTACGTCGAGGGCGTGCTCTCGGCCCAGCAGGTGGCCGACACCGCCGCGGCGATCGCGGCGATGCAGGAGCCGTGGGGCGCCGTGCCGTGGACCACCGGCGAGCACGTCGACATCTGGAACCACGTCGAGGCCGCCATGGCGATGCTCGTCGGCGGCCAGGTCGAGGCCGCCGAGCGTGCCTACGCCTGGATCCCGACCATGCAGCGCGCCGACGGCTCGTGGCCGATGAAGATCGTGGGCGGCGTCGCGGACGACGAGCGCGGCGAGGTCAACATGTCGGCGTACTTCGCCGTCGGCCTGTGGCACCACTGGCTGGTGCGCCGCGACATCCGCTTCGTCGAGCGCTACTGGCCCTCGGTCCGCGCAGGGCTCGACTTCGTGGTGTCCCTGCAGGACCCCTTCGGCGGCATCCGCTGGACGCCCGAGGACGACTTCTGCCTGCTGACCGGCAGCTCCAGCATCTACCACTCGCTGCGCGCAGGCGTCGCGCTCGCGGACCTGATGGACGACCCGCAGCCCGAGTGGGAGCTCGCCGGCGGTCGCCTCGGCCACGCCGTGCGCACCCACCCGGACCGGTTCGCCGACAAGTCGACGTACTCCATGGACTGGTACTACCCGGTCCTCGGCGGCGCCGTCCGCGGCGACGCGGCCCGCGAGCTGCTCGCCCGGCGCTGGGACGACTTCGTCGTGCCCGGCCTCGGCATCCACTGCGTCGACACCAACCCCTGGGTGACCGGCGCCGAGACCTGCGAGCTGGCCATGGCCCTCGACGTCCTCGGCGACCCCGACTCCAGCAGGCGTGCCCTCGCGCTGCTCACCGACATGCAGCACCTGCGCGAGGACGACGGCCGCTACTGGACCGGTTGGGTCTACGACGACCCGGCCCGCCCCGGGCCCGCTGACGAGCCGCGCGACGTGCACTGGCCGCACGAGCACACGACCTACACCGCCGCCGCGGTGGTCCTCGCCGTCGACGCGCTGGGGGAGACCTACGGCCACGCCACCCCGGGCTCGGGGATCATGCGCGGCACCTCGCTCGCCCCGCACTTCGACGAGATCGCACTGGAGTGCGACTGCACCTCGACCTCGGTTCGCTGACGCGCCGGCCTCGCGCGCGGCGGTTCGCCGCGCGCGAGATCAAGCGCCAGATCACAACGGGGCGCCCGCTGACCCCGCGGTGCGCTGGAGGACGCGGAGCGAGCCCGTGTGGGTGACCTCGGTGAACGCGCCGGAGGCCAGTGCGGGCAGGTAGATCAGCTCGTACGGCGGCCGCCCGCCGTCCGCGGGGTCGGGGAAGACGTCGTGGATGGCGAGGTAGCCGCCGGCCTCGACCCAGTGCGCCCAGCCGGCGAAGTCGGCGCGGGCCGGCTCCTCGCCGTGGCCGCCGTCGATGAACAGCAGCGAGAGCGGCGTGCGCCAGTGGCTGGCGACGGTCGTGGACTGGCCGACGACCGCGATCACGTGGTCCTCGAGGCCGGCGCGGGCGATGTTCCTGCGGAACTGCCCGAGGGTGTCCATCAGGCCGAGCTCCGGGTCGACGACGCTGGCGTCGTGGTGCTCCCAGCCGGCCTGGTTCTCCTCGGAGCCGCGGTGGTGGTCGACGGTGAACACGACGGCCGTCCCACCGGTCTCGCGAGTGACCTGCTGTGCCGCCGCCCCCAGGTAGATGCCGGACTTGCCGCAGTAGGTGCCGACCTCGAGCGCAGGCCCGTGGGGGAGTCGCTCGAGCGCGATCCGGTGGAGCAACGCGCCCTCGTCCTCGGGCATGAAGCCCTTCGCGGCACGGGCGTGGTCCAGCAGGTCGGACGGCATGGTGTCGGTCACCCGTGCACTCTAGTAGAGTTAGAACGCGTTCTAGTTTTCGTACCGGCGGGAGGACATCAATGTCGATCGGCATCACCGACGAGCAGGTCGAGCTCGCCGACAGCCTGCGCAAGTGGGCCACGAGCCTGTCCCCGGTGGAGGCGGTCCGCGCCGCCGAGGGCGACGTCGCTGCGGACTTCGCGACGATCTGGGCTGCGATCGAGGAGATGGGCGTCCACGCGATCGCCGTCCCCGAGGCGGCCGGCGGTGGCGGCGGGACCGTGCTCGACCAGGCGGTCGCGCTGGAGGCCTGCGCCCACGAGCTGCTGCCCGGCGGACTGCTCGGTGCGGCGATCGGCAGCACCCTGACCGGCACGCCCGCGCGGCACGGCGTCCAGCTCGACGACGACGGTGTCGTGTGGGACGGCGGTACGGCGGGCCGCGGCACCCCCGAGCCCGGCATCGACCTCTCCGCGCGGCACGCCCGCGGCACCGGTCCCGGACTCGCCGACCCGGCCGCGCGGCGCACCGCGATCACCTTCGCGGCCGCCGAGGCGGCCGGAGTGACCCGCTGGTGCCTGGAGACCGCCGTCGACTACGCCAAGGTCCGCGAGCAGTTCGGTCAGCGGATCGGCGCGTTCCAGGCGATCAAGCACCTGTGCGCCCAGATGCTGGAGACAGCAGAGGCGGTCACCGCGGCGGCCTGGGATGCGGCCTCGGCGGCGACGGTGCTCGACGGCAGGGCGGCCGACGAGGAGCAGTGGGCCTTCGCGGTCGACGTCGCCCACGTGACCTGCTTCGACGGTGCCGTCGAGGTCGCCAAGGCCTGCATCCAGGTGCTCGGCGGCATCGGCTTCACCTACGAGCACGACGCCCACCTCTACCTGCGTCGCGCCCTCACCCTGCGCGCCCTCGTCGGCTCCGCCGACGCCGCGGCCGAGCGGGTGACGGCGGCCGCCGTGGCCGGCGTACGGCGCCGGGTCGACGTGGACCTGGAGGGACGGGACGAGGCGGTCCGCCCGGAGGCCCGCGCCACCGCCGAGCGGATCTCGGCCCTCCCCACGGAGGAGCAGCGGGCGGCGCTCGTGGACGCCGGCTACCTGACGCCGCACTGGCCCACGCCCTACGGCCTGGGCGCCGACCCCACCACGCAGATCGTCATCGACCAGGAGCTCGCCCGTGCCGGCGTCGTGCGCCCGGACCTGGTGATCGCCGGCTGGGCCGTCCCGACGATCCTCGCCCACGGCACCGACGCGCAGCGCGAGCGGTTCGTGCGGCCCTCGCTCCTCGGCGAGCTGACCTGGTGCCAGCTGTTCTCGGAGCCCGGCTCCGGCTCCGACCTCGCCTCGCTGCGCACCCGCGCGGTGAAGGTCGACGGCGGCTGGTCGCTGACCGGCCAGAAGGTGTGGACCTCGGTCGCCGAGCGCGCCGACTGGGGCATCTGCCTGGCCCGCACCGACGCCGACGTCCCGCAGCACAAGGGCATCACCTACTTCCTCGTCGACATGCGGGCAGCGGGCATCGAGGTCCGCCCTCTGCGTGAGATCACCGGCGAGGCGCTGTTCAACGAGGTCTTCCTCGACGAGGTCTTCGTCCCCGACGAGTGCGTCGTCGCCGAGCCGGGCGACGGCTGGAGGCTGGCCCGCACGACGCTCGCCAACGAGCGGGTCGCCATGGCCAGCGCCCGGCTCACCAAGAGCGTCGAGCGCGCCGTCGAGCTCGCCGCCTCCCGCGACCTCGGCCCGGTCGGGCGCGTCGAGGTCGGCCGCCAGGTGGCCCTCGCCACCGTCTGCGCCCTGCTCGGCGTCCGCACCACGCTGCGCGCCCTCGGAGGCCACGGTCCCGGCGCCGAGTCGAGCGTCGCCAAGCTCCTCGGCGTACGCAGCCGCCAGGACTCCTCCGAGCTGGTGGTCAAGCTCCAGGGCGACGACCTCGCGCTGCTGGGCGCCATCGGCAAGGAGGCCGGCGACCCGCTCGCGGCCGACGTCTGGGAGCAGCTCAACACGCGCTGCCTGTCCATCGCGGGCGGCACCACCCAGATCCTGCGCAACGTGGCCGGCGAGCGGATCCTCGGGCTGCCGCGCTAGCGAACGGCCTTCTTCACGAGGGCGGTGAGGCTCTCCTCCACGCCCGGGCTCATCGTCGCCACGGCGAAGACCGTGGGCCACATGTCGCCGTCGTCGAGGTGCGCCCACTCCTGGAAGCCGACCTCCGCGTAGCGCATCTTGAACTTGCCCGCGCTCTTGAGGAACACCACGACCTTGCCGTCGGCATTGGCGTACGCCGGCATCCCGTACCAGGTCCTCGGGGCCAGGTCGGGCGCGTGCGTGGTCACGATGCCGTGGAGCGCCTCGCCGATGGCACGGTCTGCGTCGTCCATCGCGGCGATCTTGTCCAGGCAGTCCGCCAGGTCGGCCTGGGCCTTCTTGGCGCCCGTGCCGCGGCTCGCGGCCGCCCGCCGTTCCGCGGCGGCCTCCTTCATGGCCGCCTTCTCCTCGTCGCTGAACGTGCTGTTGCTCGCCATCGGTCTTCCTCTCTCGATCGGGTTCGCCACGAGCGTAGGAGGACGGATGGTGCGGTTGCTTCTTCGTTCCTGACCAGTTGGCCTGGGGGCGCCGCGCCGCTCACCGCGGTGAGGAGTGCCGCTCCCGCCGCCACCCGTTCCAGTGCCAGTGCAGGAACCGGTCGGTGGCGCGCACGAGGTGCTGCGAGCGGATCGACGGGAAGATGTCGAAGGCGTGCTGGGCGCCCGGCAGCTCGGCGTACGTCACCGTGCGCTTGGACGTCGACCGCAGCGCCGCCACGAACGCACGCGCCTGACCGACGTCGACGAGGGTGTCGCGCGAGCCGTGGATCACGAAGAAGTCCGGCGCGTCGGCGGTGACCCGCAGCAGCGGGCTGGCCTCCTCGAAGACCTCGCGCTCGGAGCGCGGCGACCTCTTGAACACGATCGGGGCGAGGAACTTGTCGCGCATCAGCTCGGCGGTGCGCAGCCCGCTCGCTCCGGCGAGGTCGTAGACGCCGTAGTAGGGGACCGCGGCCTGGACGGCGGTGTCGGCGGACTCGAAGCCGGGCTGGAACTCGGGGGCGTTCGGGGTGACCGCCGCGAGGGCGGTGAGGTGGCCGCCGGCGGACCCGCCGGTGATCGCGATGTACGACGGGTCGCCGCCGAATTCCGCGATGTGCTCGCGGATCCACGCGATCGCGGCCTTCACGTCGACGATCTGCGCGGGCCACGGGTCGCGCGGTGCGAGGCGGTAGTTGATCGCCACGCACACCCAGCCCTTGGCCGCCATGTGCTGCATCAGCGGCAGGCCCTGCTGGTCCTTGTTGCCGATCGTCCAGCCGCCGCCGTGCACCTGCAGCAGGACCGGCGCGCCGGCGGCCGGGGTCACCTCCGAGGTGTAGACGTCGAGCAGGCCCCGCCGTCCGTACGGCGCGAAGGGGATGTCGCGGTGCACCTCGATCCCCGCTCTGCGGGCCGCCCGGCCGAACGCGAACGGGTTGGCCAGACGCCGCCACGGGGTTGCGAGGTCGGCGGGTGTCGGGCGCGCGTCGAGCTGCTCGACGTACTCGACCCCGAGACCCTCGACGAGCGCGGTCTCGGCGTCGTCGACCGCCTGCCGGCTCTGCCTGACGAGGTAGGCCAGCCCCGCGCTCGACAGGCCGGCCAGGGCCAGCCCGCGCCAGTCGCGTCGCGACCCGGTCGCGTGGGCGGCGGCGTCGGCGACCGTGAGGCCGAGCACGTGCGGGGCCAGCTCACCAGTCAGCCAGCCCGCGAAGAAGGCCGGGATGCCGGCACGGAAGCCGGGGACGGGGCGGATGGCGTTGGCAGTCAGCGCCGCGGTGACGAGCTGGCGCCGTACGAATCCCATGACGCGAGGGTATCCGGCTCGTTGTGAGAAACTGGTACCCGTTCTAGTTTTCATGGGGGTCAGCAATGGATCGGCTGTCGGGACTGGATGCGAGCTTCCTCTACCTGGAGACGCCCGCTCAGCTCATGCACGTGTGCGCGGTGATGGTGCTCGACCCGGCGACCATGACGACGCCGTACACCTTCGGGGCGATGCAGCGTGAGATCGACGTCCGCGTCCGCGACGTCCCCGGGTTCACCCGCAAGGTCCGCGGCGTCCCGCTCGGGCTCGACCACCCGGTCTGGGTGCGCGACAAGGGCTTCGACATCGAACGTCACGTCCACCGCCTCGCGCTGCCGACGCCGGGCGTGTACGCCGAGCTGATGGACCTGTGCGCCCACCTGGCGTCGCTGCCGCTCGACCGGTCGCGCCCGCTGTGGGAGATGTGGGTCATCGAGGGCTACCGGCCGGCGGGCGAGGACGGCGAGCCCGAGGACGAGAAGGTCGTCGTCTTCGCCAAGATGCACCACGCGACCGTCGACGGGGTCTCCGGCTCCAACCTGATCTCGCACCTGTGCTCGCTCGAGCCGGACTCGCCGCCGCTGGTTCCCGAGCACGCCCCGCACCCGCGCGACCCCGGCCGTGGGGAGCTGCTCGGCCGCGCCGTCATCGGTACGGCGACCCGCCCGGTCACGCTGGCCAAGGTGCTCAAGCCCTCGGCCCAGCTGGTCACCAAGAGCATCGGCCGCGCCCGGCAGGGGACCGCCATGGCGGCGCCGTTCTCGGCTCCGCGGACCTCCTTCAACGGCACCATCACCTCGCACCGCTCGATCGCGATGGCCGACCTCGACCTCGAGGAGATCCGCCGGATCAAGAAGGTCACCGGCACGACGGTCAACGACGTCGTCCTCGCCGTCTCCGGCGGCGCCCTGCGTGCCTACCTCGAGGAGCGCGACGAGCTGCCCGACTCCTCGCTGCTCGCGACGGTCCCGGTCAGCGTGCGCGACAGCTCGCGCCGCTCGACCGGCGCCAACAAGGTCTCCGCGCTGTTCACCAAGCTCGGCACCGACATCGACGACCCGCTCGAGCGGCTGCAGATGCTGGCCGAGCGCAACCAGCACGCGAAGGAGCACCACAACGCGATCAGCGCCGACGCGCTCCAGGACTGGGCGGAGTTCGCCGCGCCCCGCACCTTCGGCCTCGCCGTGCGCGCCTACGCCAACCTGCGTCTCGCCGAGAAGCACCCGGTCGTGCACAACCTGGTCATCTCCAACGTCCCCGGCCCGCCGATCCCGCTCTACTTCATGGGCGCCAGGATCGAGGCCCTGTGCCCCCTTGGCCCGGTCTTCCACGGTGCCGGCCTCAACGTCACGGTGATGTCGAACGCCGGGCAGATGCACGTCGGTGCGATCGCCTGCCGCGAGTCGATGCCCGACACCGACGCACTGGTGCGCCACTTCCCGGCCGAGCTGGCCCGGCTCAGCGCGGCGGTCGATGCCGCTGGAAGTCCCGACGCCGCGCGTTGACGGTCGCGGCCGCCTCGACGAAGCGGGGCACGAACCTCTCGGCGCCGAGCACGCAGCCCGCGTGCCCGTCGTCGACCTCGTGCACGGTCGCCCCCGGGATCGCCCGGGCCAGCGCCAGCTGACGCGGGGTCGGGATCACCCGGTCGCGCATCATCACGACCACCGCGGTCGGTACGTCGATCCGCGAGAGCCACGGTCGGGAGTGGTGCTGGCCGAGCGCGGCCAGCGCCTGGCCCACGGCCCACGGGCTGGTGGAGCGGAACTCGCGCAGCGCCCACTCGTGCAGGTCGGAGACCTCGAGGTCGACGCCGCGCGCGGCGGCCCGGGCGGCGCGAACCGCCGTACGCGACCGCGACACGCCGCGCAGTGCGACCATCGTGGAGCCCATCCCGAGGAAGAAGCCGCGCTCGGCGGGGGTGAGCTGGAAGCGGTCGGTGGTCGCGCCGAGCACGAGGCCCTGCACGAGCGACGGGTGCTGGCGCCACACCCGCTGGGCGACGATCGAGCCCATCGAGTAGCCGCCGACGATGACGTCGTGCAGGCCCAGCACGTCGATCAGTGCGGCGACGTCGTCAGCGCAGTCGACGAGGCTGAACTGCTCGCTGTGGATGCCGCGCCCGTGCCAGCGCTGGTCGAGCGTGACGACGCGGAAGCGGCGCGACAGCGGCTCGATCGCGGGGAACCAGGTCAGCAGGCCGGTCGTGCCGAGAGCGTGCAGCAGCACGATCGTCGGCGACTCCGGGTGCGGCCCCGGCGTGTCGGTCACGTACGTCGACCCGCCGCGCCCGGGCAGCTCCACCATCCGTCCGGACGGGATCCGGGTCTGTGGCAGCTCCACGCGGCGGCGCGCGACGTCGATCAGTGAGACGGCACCCATGCGGGCCAGACTAGAACACGTTACAGTTTCCCTGTGGATGCAGAGGCGATCAACGCAGTTCGTGCCGTCGTCGGCGAGGTGCTCGAGCGCGACTCCGACGCCCGGGCCTGGGCGGCCTGGGCCGGAGCCGGACTCACCTCGCTGCCGGTTCCCGAGGAGCATGGTGGCGAAGGACTCGGGCTCGCGGAGGTCGCCGTCCTCCTCCGCGAGACGGGCCGGGCGGCCGTCCAGGTGCCGGTCTGGGAGACCCTGTGCTGTGGCGCGCTCACCCTGGCCGACCACGGAACCGACGCCCAGCGCAAGGAGCTGCTCCCGGGCATCGCCGCCGGCGAGCTGGTCGTCACGCCCGCGCTGCGCGGCGAGGCGCGCTACGCCGACCGCACCGTGAGCGGCCGCAAGCTCGCCGTCACCCACGCCGAGCGGGCCGCACGCCTGCTCGTGACCGCCCGTGACGGGGACGAGGAGGTCGTCGTGCTCGTCGACCCCACCGGCCCCGGCGTCACCCTGCTGCCCGCGAGCGCGTCCAGCGCCACCCCGCAGCACACCGTCGTCCTCGACGGCGCTCCCGCCGAGCCGCTCGCCGACGGCGCCGCCGCGCGGCTGCGCGACCTGGCCCGCGCCGGGCTCGCCGTGACCGCGGCCGGGGTGCTCGCCGGTGCGCGCGACCTGACGGCCGACTACGTCAAGGGCCGCCAGCAGTTCGGCCGAGCGCTCGCCGAGTTCCAGGCCGTCTCGCTGCAGATGGCCGACGTCTACGTCGCCTCGCGCACCCTCGACCTGGCTGCCGACAACGCCGTGTGGCGGGTCGCCGAGGGACTTCCGGCCGAGGACGACCTGGCGGTCGCCGGCTACTGGGTGAGCCAGGTCGCGCCGTACGCCCTGCGGACCTGCCACCACCTCCACGGCGGCATGGGCGTCGACATCACCTACCCCCTCGTCGCGCTGACCACGTGGGGCACCGACCTCGCCCACGCGCTCGACACGACGGCCGCCGACGTCCCCGTCGAGGGTGCCGGCGCGAAGAACCTCGAGCTGACCGAGGACCAGCGTGCCCTCAAGGCCCGGCTGCGCGCGTACTTCGGTGGCGTCGCGGCCGAGTTCGACGGCATCCACGACCCCGACCCGGTCGAGGGCGCGTGGAACCGGCACGGGCCGACGTACGAGCGGATGATCCGCCGCCTCGGCACCGACGGCTGGATGGGCGTCGGCTGGCCGAAGGAGTACGGCGGCCACGGGCTCGGCGAGATCGAGCAGACGATCTTCGCCAACGAGGCGCAGTACGCCGACGTGCACCTGCCGTCCGTCACCCTGCAGACCGTCGGCCCCACCCTGATCCGCTACGGCACGCAGAAGCAGAAGGACCTCTTCCTCGAGCGCATCCTCAAGGGCGACGTGCACTTCGCGATCGGCTACAGCGAGCCCGACGCCGGCACCGACCTCGCCTCGCTGCGCACCACCGCGCGGCTCGTCGAAGGCGACGGCGAGCCCTACTACCTCGTCAACGGCCAGAAGATGTGGACCACCGGCGGCCACCAGGCCGACTACCTGTGGCTCGCGGTCCGGACCGACCCGGACGCCCCGAAGCACGAGGGCATCTCGATCCTGATCGTGGACACCAAGGACCCCGGCTACAGCTGGACCCCGATCATCACCGCCGACGGCTCCCACCACGTCAACGCGACGTACTTCAACGACGTCCGGGTCCCCGCCGACATGCTGGTCGGCGAGGAGAACCAGGGCTGGAGGCTGATCACCACCCAGCTCAACCACGAGCGGGTCATGCTCGGCCCCGCGGGCCGGATCGAGGGCCTGCGCGACCGCGTCGTGCGCTGGGCCGGCGCCGCCGGCGTGCTCGAGCTTCCCGACGTGCGGGAGGTGCTGGGCCGGGCCACCGCGGTGTTCCGGGTCAACGAGCTGCTCAACTGGGAGGTCGCCCGGGCCGCGGCCGCCGGCGAGATCAAGGTCGCGGACGCGTCCTCGTCGAAGGTGTTCGCCTCCGACCAGGTGCAGCACCTGCTCGCCGACCTCATCTCGCTCGTGCACCGCCACGGTGACGCAGGAGAACAGGAGACGAAGGAATTGGTCGACTACCTCGACGCGCAGGCCAAGCGGAACCTCGTGCTGACCTTCGGCGGCGGGGTCCAGGAGGTCCAGCGCGAGCTGATCTCGATGTTCGGCCTCGGCCTGCCGCGGGTGCCGCGATGAGCGCCCCCGCCGGTGATCGAGCAGCGAGCGCCAGCGAGCGTGTCGAGATCGTTCCCGCCGCCGTCCACGAGAAGGTGATGGCCGAGGCCGAGCGGATCAAGGGCTGGGGAGAGGCCGCCGAGCGGGTCGCCCGCGACGAGGTCAACCAGCCGACGATCAACAACTGGCTGGAGGCGATGGGCCTCGACAACCCGCGCTTCGAGGCGGGCGAGGCGCCGCCGTCGATGGCCCAGGTGTGGACGATGTACGGGCTGGGCGGCAAGCCGTCCGAGGACGACCCGCTGCACTCGATGATGCGGGTGCTCACCGACGCCGGCTTCACCGCCGTCCTCGGCACCAACTGCGAGCAGTCCTACGACCGCTACCTCACGGTGGGGGAGAAGGTGCGGGTCACCACCGCCCTCGACTCGGTCGTCGGCCCGAAGGTCACCGGCATGGGAGTCGGCTACTTCGTGACCTCCCGCAACACCTGGTACGTCGGCGACGAGCGGGTCGCGACCATGCTCTTCCGGGTGCTCAAGTTCATCCCCCGCGCGAAGGCCGACGCGTGAGCGGCCCGGTGCGCCCGGTCGTCAACCGGGACAACGCCTACTTCTTCGAGGGCACGGCGAACCGCGAGCTGCGGATCCAGAAGTGCAACCAGTGCGGCGTCCTGCGCCACCCGCCCGGGCCGGCCTGCCCGGACTGCGGCGCGTTCGACCGCGGCTACGTGGTCTCCGCCGGCGAGGGGACGGTGTTCTCCTACCTCGTCCACCACGCCCCGCAGGTGCCCGGCAAGGAGCTGCCGCTGGTCATCGCGCTGCTCGACCTCGACGAGGGCGTGCGGATGGTGGCCGAGATGACCGGTCCCGTCGAGATCGGCGACCGCGCGGTCGTCGGCTGGAACGTGATCGACGACGACCTGACCCTCCCGATCTGGACGAAGGTGGACCGATGAGCGCCGAGCTGAAGGTGGGGGAGCGGCTTCCCGAGTGGAGCCTGCCCATCACGCCGACCCTGGTCGTCTCGACCGCGATCGCGACCCGCGACTTCCAAGACGTCCACCACGACCGCGACATCGCCCAGGCGGCCGGCTCGAAGGACATCTTCGTCAACATCCTCACCTCGACGGCGCTGTGCGAGCGCTACGTCACCGACTGGGCCGGACCCGACGTCCAGATCCGGGGCATCGCGATCCGGCTCGGCGCGCCGGCGTACCCCTACGACACGTTCACCTTCACCGGCGAGGTGACCGAGGTGGAGGACGGCGTCGCGACGATCGAGGTCGTCGGCTCGGTCTCGCTCGGCGACCACGTCATCGGCACGGTCAAGGTGGCCGCATGAGCGAGCGCACCCTCTCCGGCAAGGCCGCCATCGCCGGCATCGGCGCGACCGAGTTCTCCAAGGAGTCCGGCCGCTCCGAGCTCCAGCTCTCCGTCGAGGCCGTGCGCCACGCCCTCGCCGACTGTGGCCTCACGCCCGCCGACGTCGACGGCCTGGTCACCTTCACCATGGACACCTCGTCCGAGATCGCGGTGGCCCGCGAGCTCGGCATCCCCGAGCTGCGCTTCTTCAGCCGGATCAACTACGGCGGCGGGGCGGCCTGCGCCACCGTCCAGCAGGCCGCGATGGCGGTCGCCACGGGCGTCGCCGACGTCGTCGTCGCCTACCGCGGCTTCAACGAGCGCTCCGGCGACCGGTTCGGCCAGGTGTCCAGCTGGGCCGCCGCGCAGGTCAACACCAACGGCCTCGACAACGCCTGGACCTACCCGCTCGGCCTGTCGACGCCGGCCGCCACGGTCGCCATGCAGGCGCGTCGCTACATGCACGAGTACGGCGCCACCTCCGAGGACTTCGGCCGCGTCGCCGTCGCCGACCGCAGGCACGCCGCCACCAACCCGGCCGCGTTCTTCTACGGCAGGCCGATCACCCTCGAGGACCACCAGGCGTCCCGGATGATCGCCGACCCGCTGCACCTGCTCGACTGCTGCCAGGAGTCCGACGGCGCGGTCGCCCTCGTCGTCGTCTCGGCGGAGCGGGCCCGCGACCTGGCCCAGAGGCCGGCGTACATCACCGCCGCCGCACAGGGCTCGGGCAGGGACCAGTTCGTGATGACGTCCTACTACCGCGACGACATCGGGATCCCGGAGATCGGCGTCGTCGGTCGTGAGCTGTGGAAGCAGTCCGGCCTCACCCCCGCCGACATGCCGATGGCCGTGCTCTACGACCACTTCACGCCGTACGTCCTCATGCAGCTCGAGGAGCTCGGGTTCTGCGGCCGCGGTGAGGCCAAGGACTTCGTGAAGGACGGCGCCATCGAGCTCGGTGGCCGGCTGCCCGTCAACACCCACGGCGGCCAGCTCGGCGAGGCCTACATCCACGGGATGAACGGCATCGCCGAGGGCGTGCGCCAGGTGCGCGGCACCTCGGTCAACCCGGTCGCCGACGCGCACCACGTGCTGGTCACCGCCGGCACCGGCGTGCCGACGAGCGGGCTGATCCTGTCGGCCTGAGGGCCCTACGACTCCTCGACCCACACGTTGTCGTGCTCGCGCATGAACGCGTCGTACTCCTCCGGGGTCCACTCCTCACCCCGGGCCAGCCGGTCGAGACCCTCGAAGTAGGGCTCCCGCGGCGCGCCCGGCGCGAAGTGCAGCAGCATCGACGCCGGGGCGCCGGACTCGTTGCGGAAGCCGTGGATCCCGCCGGGCGGCACGTGCAGGAAGTCGCCCGGCCGCGCCGTCACCCACTCGGCGCCCGTGTGGATCCGGACCTCGCCCTCGAGGACGTAGAAGGACTCCGCCATGCTGCGGTGGAAGTGCGGGCCCGGTCCGCTGACCGCCTCGGAGAACTCCCAGCGGTAGAGGCCGAACAGGCCGCCGGTCGCCTCGCCGCGGGCCAGGTAGTGGACCCGGTTGCCGTTGGGGTAGACGAGGTCGGGGCCGTCGGTGCCGGGACGCACCCGGGCCGAGACCTCGCCGTCGCCGTCGTGGAGGGGTGGGGGATACGACATGCAGCGACGCTACCGAGGCCGCCAGGAGGTCCCAGTGACCGGACCCACGGCGCACGGCGTGTCGCGGTGTGCCACCATGGATCCCAAGAGCTCGCGTGCTCTGGGGTCGGTGAAAATCCGAACCGGCGGTGACAGTCCGCGACCCGATCGCAGCCAGTGATCGGTTGACCAGGTGGAACTCCTGGACCGACGGTCAAAGTCCGGATGGGAAGTGCACGCACGAGTGTCCGACGGACGCCCCGCAGTGGGCGCCCGCCGTACGCCAGGCAAGCCCCGGAGTCCGCGTCCAGGACGACGAGAGGCGGTGGCCGGTGACGGAGAGCTTCACCCGTGAGTACGACGCGATGCGTCGTGCGCTCGCGCTGGCAGTGACCCCCGGGGTGCCGCTGCACCCCAACCCGCGGGTGGGCTGCGTCCTGCTCGGACCCGACGGCAGCATCGTCGGCGAGGGCTACCACCACGGCGCCGGTACGCCGCACGCCGAGGTCGAGGCGCTGAAGGTGGCCGGCGAGCTGGCTCGCGGTGCGACCGCGGTCGTGACGCTGGAGCCGTGCAACCACACCGGGCGCACCGGGCCCTGCTCCCGGGCGCTGATCGCCGCCGGCGTCGCGCGTGTGGTCATCGCCCAGCGCGACCCGAACCCTCAGGCCGCGGGCGGCATGGAGACACTGCTGGAGGCGGGCATCGAGGTCGACGCCGGCCTGCTCGCCGACGAGGCCGCCGAGGTCAACCGGTCCTGGACGTTCGCGCACCGCAACGGCCGGCCCTTCGTCACCTGGAAGTTCGCGACCACCCTCGACGGGCGCAGCGCCGCCGCCGACGGCACGTCGCGGTGGGTCTCCTCGCCGGCCGCGCGCCGCGACACGCACCTGCTGCGCGGCCTGTGCGACACCATGCTCGTCGGCACCAACACCGTCGAGGTCGACGACCCGCAGCTCACCGTCCGCGGCGACGACGACCAGCCGGTCGGCGAGCAGCCGTTGCGCGTCGTGATGGGGGAGCGCGACCTCCCCGAGGACCGCCGCGTGTTCGACGACGCCGCGCCCACCGTGCACCTGCGCACGCAGGACCCCGCAGAGGCACTCCGCACCCTGTACGCCGACCACGACCGCCACCACGTCTTCCTCGAGGGCGGGCCGACCCTGGCTGCTGCCTTCCTGCAGGCGGGGCTCGTCGACGAGGTCGTCGCCTACGTCGCCCCGATGCTGCTCGGCTCCGGCCGCTCGGCTGTCGGCGACCTCGGAATCGGCACCATCGCCGACGCGTTGCACCTCCGGCTCGTCGACACCACCGTCGTCGGCGAGGGCGCCGAGGCCAACGTGCGCATGATCATGAGGCCCACCAAGGGCCGGGACAAGGAAGGAACCGCCTGATGTTCACCGGCATCGTCGAGGAGCTCGGCACCGTCACCGCCGTCGAGGACCAGGGGGACGCCATCCGGCTCACCATCGCCTCCGACGTGACGCTGTCCGACGCCGGCCTCGGTGACTCGATCGCCGTCAACGGCTGCTGCCTGACCGTCGCCGAGCGCACCGACACGACCTGGACCGCCGACGTGATGGCCGAGACCCTCGCCAAGACCACGACCGGTCGGCTCGACGTGGGTGACCGGGTCAACCTCGAGCGGGCGGTCACCGCCGAGAAGCGCCTGGGCGGCCACGTCGTGCAGGGCCACGTCGACGCCGTCGGCGAGGTCGTCGCCCGCACGCCCAGCGAGCACTGGGAGCTCGTCGAGATCAAGATGCCCGCCGAGCTCGGCCGCTACCTCGTCGACAAGGGCTCGATCACCGTCGACGGCACCTCGCTCACCGTCGTCGAGGCCGGAGACCACACCTTCACGGTCAGCCTGATCCCCGAGACCCTGGCCCGGACCACGCTCGGCTTCCGTGCCGTCGGCGACCAGGTCAACCTCGAGGTCGACGTCATCGCCAAGCACGTCGAGAAGCTCGTCCGTGCCTACACCAGCACCCCCAGCGCCAGCAGCGCCAGCAGCGAGGAGAACTGACATGTCGGTGCGACTGGACCCGGTCGAGCGCGCGATCGCCGACATCGCGGCGGGCAGGGCGGTCGTCGTCGTGGACGACGAGGACCGCGAGAACGAGGGCGACATCATCTTCGCCGCCAGCAAGGCGACGCCGGAGCTGATGGCCTTCACGATCCGCTACTCGAGCGGGGTCATCTGTGCGCCCATGCCCGGCGCGATGCTGGACCGGCTCGAGATCCCGCTGATGACCCCGCACAACAAGGACGCCTACCGCACGGCGTACACCATCTCGGTCGACGCCCGCGACGGCGTCAGCACCGGCATCTCCGCCGCCGACCGCGCGCACACCGTGCGCGTGCTCGCCGACTCCGCGACCGAGCCGTGGGAGCTGACCCGCCCGGGCCACGTGTTCCCGCTGCGCTACCGCGAGGGCGGCGTGCTGGTCCGCCGCGGCCACACCGAGGCCGCCGTCGACCTGTGCCGCCTCGCCGGACTGACCCCGACCGGTGTCCTGGTCGAGGTCGTCAACGACGACGGGACCATGAAGCGCGCCCCCGAGCTGCGTGCGTTCGCCGACGAGCACGGCCTGGCGATGATCTCGATCGAGGACCTCGTCCGCTACCGCCGCCGCGTCGAGACCCACGTCGTCCGCGAGGCCGAGACCAGCCTTCCCACCAGCCACGGTGACTTCACCGCCATCGGCTACACCATCACGGTCGACGGCAGCGAGCACGTCGCCCTCGTGTACGGCGACCCGGCGACCCTCGCCGAGGGCGGCCCGGTGCTCACCCGCGTGCACTCGGAGTGCCTGACCGGTGACGTGTTCGGCTCCAGCCGCTGCGACTGCGGTCCCCAGCTCAACGAGGCGATGGACCGCATCGTCGAGGAGGGCCGCGGTGTCGTCATCTACCTGCGCGGCCACGAGGGCCGGGGGATCGGCCTGGTCGCGAAGCTGCAGGCCTACCAGCTGCAGGACGGTGGTCGCGACACCGTCGACGCCAACCTCGACCTCGGCCTGCCCGCCGACGCCCGCCACTACGGCGCGGCCACCCAGATCCTGAAGGACCTCGGCGTCTCCGACGTGCGGCTGCTGACCAACAACCCCGACAAGGTCACCTCGCTCGAGGACTACGGGATCACCGTGGCCGAGCGGGTCCCGCTCACGCCGCACCCCAACGGCCACAACCTCGCCTACCTGCTGACCAAGCGCGACCGGATGGGCCACGACCTGCCCGACCTCGACCTCGAAGGAGTCAACTGACATGGCCGGACACGGCGCCCCCGACATCGCCCCCACCGACTGCCACGACCTGCGGGTCGCGGTCGTCGCGGCGAGCTGGCACACCGAGGTCATGGACGGCCTCATCGCCGGCGCCCAGCGCGCGTTCGCCGACCATCGGGTCGAGGCGCCCGTCGTCGTCCGGGTCCCCGGCACCTTCGAGCTGCCCGTCACCGCGGCGGCCCTCGCGCCGTCGTACGACGCCGTGATCGCGCTCGGCGTGGTCATCCGCGGCGGCACGCCGCACTTCGAGTACGTCTGCAGTGCCGCCACCGACGGCCTGACCCGGGTCTCGCTCGACCACCACACCCCGATCGGGTTCGGCGTCCTCACCTGCGACGACGAGGCCCAGGCGCTGGACCGCGCCGGCCTCGAGGGATCCTGCGAGGACAAGGGCTACGAGGCCGCCTCGGCGGCCCTGCAGACCGCGGCCACGCTGAAGAGGATCCGCTCGCGCGGCTACACGGGCTGAGACCGGCGGCGGTCGGGCTGCGGCCACGCCGTAGGCTGACCTCCCGTGAAGACGTTCGACGAGCTGTTCGCAGAGCTCAGCGAGAAGGCACAGACGCGGCCCGAGGGATCCGGCACGGTCCGGCAGCTCGACGCCGGCGTCCATGCGATCGGCAAGAAGCTGATCGAGGAGGCCGCTGAGTCCTGGATGGCCGCCGAGCACGAGGGCAAGGACGCCACGGCCCTGGAGATCAGCCAGCTGCTGTACCACGCCCAGGTCCTCATGATCGCGAGCGGCCTCTCGCTCGACGACGTCTACGCACACCTCTGAGGTAACGCACATGCTCAAGATCGCCGTCCCCAACAAGGGGGCCCTGTCCGAGGCTGCCTCCGGCATGCTCCGCGAGGCGGGCTACGCCCAGCGCCTGGACTCCAAGCAGCTCACCAAGATCGACCCGGACAACGAGGTCGAGTTCTTCTACCTGCGTCCGCGCGACATCGCGCTGTACGTCGGCGAGGGCACCCTCGACGCCGGCATCACCGGCCGCGACCTGCTCCTCGACTCGCACTCGGCTGCGGCCGAGTCGCTCCAGCTCGGCTTCGGGCGCTCGAAGTTCCGCTTCGCTGCGCGCCCCGGCACCGCCGAGAAGATCGAGGACCTCGCGGGCATGCGGATCGCGACGTCGTACGAAGGCGTGGTCAAGCGCTACCTCGCCGAGCGTGGCATCGAGGCCTCGGTCGTCCGCCTCGACGGCGCGGTCGAGACCAGCATCCAGCTCGGTGTGGCCGACGTGATCGCCGACGTCGTCGAGACCGGCTCCACCCTGCGCGCAGCGGGCCTGGAGGTCTTCGGCGAGGTCATCCTCGAGTCCGAGGGCGTGATGATCACCCGCGAGGGTGCCGACCCGAGCGCGCTCGAGGTCTTCACCCGCCGCCTGCAGGGCGTCCTGGTCGCCCGCGCGTACGTGATGATGGACTACGACATCCGCGCCGAGAAGGTCGAGCAGGCGATCGCCCTGACCCCCGGCATCGAGAGCCCGACCGTGAGCCCGCTGCATCGCGAGGGCTGGGTCGCGGTCCGCTCCATGGTGCAGCGGGCCAGCGCCCAGCGGGTGATGGACGAGCTGTTCGCGCTGGGCGCCCGCGCGATCCTCACCACCGACATCCACGCCTGCCGGCTCTGATGGCCGATCCCGACCGGTCGGGCCTGCCCACCCTGCCGCGGACCTGGCGGCCGTTCGGTCCCCGGATGGCCGCCGCGGTCTTCGCGGTGATCCTCGTGGGCGCCTTCGCCTGGTTGTGGGTCAGCTTCGACGACCAGACCAGGGCCGCGGTCAACGACCTGGAGAAGGCGACCGTCATCTTCTTCATCCTGATCGGCCTGGCGCTGCTCAACGCGCTGGCCCGGTCCCGGGTCGTCGCCCGCGAGGACGGGCTGACCGTCGTCAACGGCTACCGCACCCGGCGCTTCGCCTGGAGCGAGGTCGGCACGGTCCGGTTCCCCCAGGGCGCACCGTGGCCGCACCTCGACCTCGGCGACGACGAGCGGGTCTCCCTGCTCGGCATCCACGCCTCCGACGGTGCGCGTGCCGCCACCGCGATCCGCGAGCTGCGCGCGGTCGTGGCCGCCCACCAGGGCTAGAGCGCCCGGATCCCCCACGAGGCGGCGTACGACGCCCCGGGGGCCAGCACCACCAGGTCGTCACCGGAGTTGAACGCGTCCGGCGGAGCGGTCATCGGCTCGACGGCGACGCTCACCCGCGGGGTCGGGGTGTCGTCGCCGGTGTAGACCTGCAGCCACCGGTGGTTCTCGTCCACCCACAGCGCCACGCCGGTCTGCCCGGATCGCAGCGTCACGGTCGCCCGGCCGTCGGCGTCACGGGCCAGGTCGGTCACCGCGTGGTTGAGGACGGTGCTCCCGAGCGGGGAGGTGACCAGTCCGTCTGCCGGCGCGCGCCCGGTCGGCAGCAGCCGGTCAGGGTCCACCTCCAGCACCGTCGCTGCGTCCAGCCCGACGGTCCAGCCGTCGCACGGGCCCGGCCCCGCCAGCAGGTACGGGTGCGCTCCCGACGCGTACGGCGCGGCCGTGGCCGCCAGGTTCGTCGCGGCCTGCGTCACGGTCAGTCCCTCGGGCCCCAGCGCGTACGTCGTCGTCAGTGCCAGCGCCCACGGGTAGCCCGTCTGCGCGGGCAGGAAGTACGACAGCTCCACCCGGTCGTCGGCGGCCGACACGAGTGTCCACGAGACCCACCGCACGAGCCCGTGCGACGCGTTGCCCCGCTTCGGCTCGGTCAGCGCGAGCTGCTGGGTGGTCCCCTCGAAGGTGTAGCGCCCGTCCCGAATCCGGTTCGGCCACGGCACCAGCAGCTGCCCGCGCCCACCCGACGGCATCGCGTCCTCCGCGAAGCCGTCGACGAGCTCACGGCCGTCGTGGGTCAGCGACCGCAGAGCGCCGCTGCCCTGCGTGACGACGGCTCGGTAGCCGTGGGAGGACAGGACGTGCTGCTCGCCGGTCGGTGCGGTCACGGGCCCGACCCTATGTCCGCACGACCAGGTCCGCGCGCTCCCGCGTCCCCTCCCTGGCGTGCAGTGCCTCCTCGTCGGCCAGCCACGCGTCCCAGTGCGGACGCATCTCCTCCCCGTCGCGCTCCAGCCACCGCGCCAGCCGCACGTCGAGGTCCGCCTCGACCCACACCGCCAGCGTCACCAGGGATGCGTACGACGCCGCTGCGCTCCCCACCCCCTCGAGCACGAGCAGCGGCCCGGGGTCGACGACGAAGGTCCCGTCCCAGGCGTCGGCGTACCAGTCCCACCGCCGCCAGCGCCCCGGCCGCCCGGCGGAGAGGGGGCGCAGCAGCGCGTCGACGGAGGCGCCGAGACCGGGCAGCCCGCGCCACCCCTCGAGCATCTCGTCGGTGCCGAGCACGACCGCCTCCGGTGCCAGCGACGCCAGCGCGCGCGCCAGGGTCGTCTTGCCCGATCCCGCGAGCCCGTCGATGCAGATCAGCCGCCCCTCGCCGAGCGTCGGTGGCCGTGACAGCGCGGCGGCGAGGACGTCAGAAGGCGAGGCCGTGGCCACGGTAGGTCGGGACCTCCTCGACGAACCGCTCGCCCTGCAGGAGCAGCGCGGTGCGGCCGTGCTCGAAGGGCTCGCCGGACTTCGCGTGCCGGAACCACACGAGGTCCCCGATCGCGAGCCGTCCGGCGTTGGCGCCGACCAGCGGGGTCTGCACCTCACCGGCGCCCTCGAGGCCGGTCAGGCTCAACCCGGCCGGCGCCCACGGCGTCGGCGCCCGGTCGGCGCCCGTCGGACCCGACGCGATCAGCCCGCCCCCGTGCACGGTCGCCACGTCCGCCGAGGGTCGTCGGGTGACCGGGAGGCCGAAGAAGGCTGCCGGGGTGGGGGAGAAGGACTCGTAGTGGTCGAACAGCGTGGGCGCCAGCAGGCCCGAGCCGGCGGTCACCTCGGTCACGACCGGGTCGGCCGCCGACGACTCGATCGAGCCCGAGCCACCGGCGTTCCAGAACCCGAGGCCGGTGAAGTCGCCGTACCCCTCGAGCGCGTCGAGCGCCTCGACGATCGCCGCGCGGCGCACGTGCAGCTGGGCGACGGAGAGCTGCTTGAGCCTGCGCACGATCGCCGACCTCGCCCGCTGGTGCGGCACCGCGTCCGGTACGCCGGCCACCTGGCCCTCGTAGGTCATCACGCCGACCAGCTGGAACCCGGGCCGGTCGATCACGGTCCGGGCCAGCGACGTGATCGCGCCGAGGTCGTACAGGGGGGAGCGCTTGGGACCGACCGCCTGCCCGCCCCAGCGCAGCCCGGCGTCGACGTCGATCGCCACCCGCACCGGCACCGCGGTCGAGGCCCGCAGGCTGTCGACGAGGTCCAGGTGGGCGACGTCGTCGACCATGATCGTGATCCGCGAGGCCGCCCGCGGCGAGGCGACCAGGGTGGCCAGGGCACCCCGGTCGACGCTCGGGTAGGCGACCACGACGTCGTCGCAGACGTCCTCGTCGGCCAGCCACAGCGCCTCGGCGAGGGTGTAGGCGAGCACCCCGGCGAAGCCGTCCGCCGCCAGCGCCCGGCTCACCAGCGCCGGGACCCGGATCGACTTCGACGCGACCCGGATCGGCGTCCCGCCGGCGCGGCGGGCCAGGTCGGCCGCATTGGCGTCGAACGCGTCGAGGTCGACGACGAACACCGGGGTGGACAGGGGCTCGCCCCAGGCGGCGACCGCCTCGCGCAGGCGCGCAGCGAGCTTGTTGCGCGCGACCGACGACGGCGCAGGGGGGTGGTGCTGCATCGGGTCATCGTTCCACGGCTGGTAGGGCGGAGTGAAAGGATGGCCACGTGACCGCATCGCCGAACGAGCGCCCCGACGCCCGCCGCCTCCAGGGCTCGGAGTACGTCGACGACGACGGCACCGCCGACGCCGCACTGGCCGCGGCGCTGGCGGCCCACGCGGCCGGCACGGCGGCGTACCCCGAGGCGCTGGCGGCCCTCGCCCCGTCCCGGCTGCTCGTCCCGGTCGTCGCGATCCTCGGCGAGGCCGAGGTCGGCGAGGACGGCCTGGCCCGCGACAAGTCGAGCGACATGGCCGCGGTGCTGCTGACCGGCGCCGACGGCCGGCTGGCTCTGCTCGCGTTCACCGACCTCGCCGCCCTGGCCGCCTGGGACCCGCAGGCGCGACCGGTCCCGGTCGCCGCGCACCTCGCCGCCGCGACCGCCGTCCAGGAGGGCGCCCACGCGCTCGTGGTCGACGTCGCGGGCCCGCACACCTTCGTCCTCGCCGACGACGACCTGCACCGGATCGCCTCCGGCTGGACGCCCGTCCGGCTCGAGGACGGAGACTGGGCCTGGCTGGGCACCGCGGATTAGCACTGCGCGGAACAAACGAGATAGCATCGGGCGTTGACCGATCCGTCATGCCTGCGCGAGTGGGGATGACGGATCCACAAGCGGGGACCAGCACCATCGTCTCCCACCCAGGCGGCCACCAGGTCGTCGGGTCCGGTCCGTGGAAAGCCCTGCCGGGGCCGTCGTACGACGACACCGGGCTCACGGGGCCCATGACTGGCTTCCGCTTGCACCAGCGGGAGCCTCTTCTCATTTGCAGGGCTGAAGACCTCCCGACACACCTAGTTTGGAGGACACATCAGCACCGAGCTGCGCATCAACGAGCGGATCCGGGTTCCCGAGGTCCGTCTCGTGGGACCCAACGGCGAGACCGTCGGCATCGTCCCCACCGACCAGGCCCTCAAGCTCGCGCAGGAGGCCGACCTGGACCTGGTGGAGATCGCCCCGATGGGCAAGCCCCCCGTCTGCAAGCTCATGGACTACGGGAAGTTCAAGTACGAGAACGCCCAGAAGGCCCGTGAGGCGCGACGGAACCAGACCAACGTCATCATCAAGGAGATGAAGCTCCGGCCCAAGATCGACGCGCACGACTACGAGACCAAGAAGGGTCACGTCGTTCGCTTCCTCAAGGCCGGCGACAAGGTCAAGATCACGATCATGTTCCGCGGCCGCGAGCAGCACCGCCCCGAGCTGGGCTACCGGCTGCTGCAGAAGCTGGCCGAGGACGTCCAGGAGCTGGGCTTCGTCGAGTCCAACCCCAAGCAGGACGGCCGCAACATGGTCATGGTGCTGGGCCCGCACAAGAAGAAGGCCGAGGCGAAGCTCGAGGTCAAGGCCGCGAAGCAGGAGGCCGCTGCCGAGCGCGCCGCCGAGCAGGCCGCCGAGCACGCCGAGCGGACCGCGGTGCAGCCCTCGACCACCAAGAAGGCCAAGCGCGCCAACGAGGCGCTCGACCCCGACATCGACCTGTAAGACGAACTCAGAGACAGAGCGGACACATCAGATGCCCAAGAACAAGACGCACTCCGGCGCCAGCAAGCGGTTCAAGGTGACCGGCAGCGGCAAGATCCTTCGCGAGAAGGCCGGCAAGCGCCACAACCTCGAGAAGAAGGCCTCCAAGGTCACCCGTCGCCTCACCGGCACGGTCGAGGTCGCCAAGAACGACGTCCCGCGCGCGAAGAAGATGCTCGGTCTCTGACCGGCCGTCCGCCCCTGAACCTGAGCAACAAGGAGTAAGAAGATGGCACGCGTCAAGCGCGCAGTGAACGCGGCGAAGAAGCGTCGTACGACCCTCGACCGGGCCAGCGGCTACCGCGGCCAGCGCTCGCGGCTGTACCGCAAGGCCAAGGAGCAGGTCACCCACTCGCTGGTCTACAGCTACAACGACCGCAAGAAGAACAAGGGCAACTTCCGTCGCCTGTGGATCCAGCGCATCAACGCCGCTGCCCGCGCCGAGGGACTGACCTACAACCGCTTCATCCAGGGCCTCAACCTGGCCGGCATCGAGGTGGACCGCAAGATCCTCGCCGACCTCGCCGTCAACGACGCCCCCGCCTTCGCCGCGCTCGTCGCGCAGGCCAAGGCCGCGCTGCCCGAGGACGTCAACGCGCCCAAGGTCTCCGCCTGAGCATGACTCCTCTGACCGCGGGCAACACTCGCGTCAAGGAAGCACGCAAGCTGCACCGCCGTCCGGAGCGATCCGGGCGGCGGTGTTTCCTTGCCGACGGCCCCAAGGCCGTCGAAGGCGCCCTCGGTGCCGGGGTCGTCGTCGAGGTCTTCGCGACCGCCGACGCCGCCCAGCAGTACGCCGGCCTGCTCGGCGACGCCGCCGTCACCCTGGTCGACGACCGCGCCATGGGCGGCCTCAGCGACAGCGTCAACCCGGCCGGCCTCGTCGCCGTGTGCCGGTTCCTCGACGGCGAGCTGCCGCCCGCGCCGCGGCTCCTGTCGATCTGCGCCGACGTGCGCGACCCCGGCAACGCCGGCACGGTCATCCGCACCAGCGACGCGGCCGGTGCCGAGGCGGTCGTGCTCGCCGGCGACTCGGTCGACCCCTACAACCCGAAGACGGTCCGGGCGAGCGTGGGCAGCCTGTTCCACCTGCCCGTCGTCGTCGAGCGCGACCCGGCGGCCGCCGTCCGACGGGCGCAGGCGGCCGGCCTCACGGTCCTCGCCGCCGACGGCGGGGGAGAGGTCGACCTGTTCGGCGCCGACGAGCTGCTCGCGCGGCCCACGGCGTGGCTGTTCGGCAACGAGGCCTGGGGCCTGCCGGAGGAGCTCGCCGCGCTGGCCGACCACCGGGTCAGCATCCCGATCCTCGGCGCAGCCGAGTCGCTCAACCTCGCCACCGCCGCGGCGGTCTGTCTCTACGCCAGTGCCCGCGCCATGATGAGGGCGTGACCGACCCCCTCGACCTCCTGCCGGACGGCGTCGTCCTGGCCGACGCCGACGGCACGGTGAGCGCGGTCAACGCGGTCGCGGCCGCGATGCTCGGCGTCGACCCGTCGGAGGCCCTCGGACGTCCGTTCGCCGAGGTCCTCGCGCTCACCGACCACGACGCCCAGACCTGGACCGACGCGAACGCGCCGTACCGCGGGCTCTCGACGCGCAGCGGGATTCCCGAGCAGTCCTGGCTGCTGCCCGACGGCACGGAGGTCCTGGTCACCGCGCGGCTGCACCGCGAGGTGCGCAACGGCCCGGTCACCGCGGTGGCCGTCGACCTGCGCTCCGGCCGGGGCCGGGCCCGTCTCGACCGCGACCGGTCCGACCTCGTCGCCACCCTCGCCCACGAGCTGCGCTCCCCGCTCACCGGCGTCAAGGGCTTCGTGCAGGCCCTCCTCAACCGCTGGGACAAGCTCAGCGACGAGCAGAAGCGACTCATGCTCACCACGGCGAGCGCCGACGCCGACCGGCTCAGTCGGCTGATCACCGAGCTGCTCGACGTCGCGCGGATCGACACCGGCCGGCTCCAGCTGCACCGGCGTCCCACGGACCTGGGACGCAAGGCCGAGCTGGTCCACCAGTCGATCACCGTGGTCACCTCGACCCCGATCGAGCTCGAGGTCGAGCCCGACCTCCCACCGGTCGACGCTGACCCCGACAAGGTGATGCAGGTGCTCACCAACGTCGTCGAGAACGCCGTGCGCCACGGCAGCGGCACCGTCCGCGTCCACGTCGGCCGCTGGCGCGAGGACGACGACCACCTCGCCGTCACCGTCGCCGACGAGGGCAACGGGATCGCCCCCGAGCTGCGCCAGCGGATCTTCACGAAGTTCTGGACCGAGGGCACCGGCGGCGGCTCCGGCCTCGGCCTCTACATCGTCCGCGGCCTGGTCCGGGCCCACGGCGGCACCATCGTGGTCGACGACCGCCCCGGCGGCGGTGCGCGGATCACCACGACCTGGCCGGTCGCGCGGTCCGTGGCAGCATGACCCCATGACCGAGGCCGACCACGGCGACGTGCTCCGCCGCTACCTCGGGGCCGCGCGCGAGGCGCTGCTCTGGAAGCTCGAGGGCCTGGAGGAGCGGCAGCTGCGGCTGCCGCGCACTCCCACCGGCACCTCCTTCCTGGGCACGGTGCTGCACTGCGCCAACGTCGAGATCGGCTACTTCGGCCCGACCTTCGGCCGGGTCTGGCCGGAGCCCGACCACCCCGCGGTGATCCCGCTGGACGCCTACGACTCCGATCCGCAGGCCGACTGGACCGTCCCCGCCACGATCCCGGCCGCGGACCTGATCGCGTTCTACGGCCGCGTCGGCGCGTTCGCCGACGCGGCCCTGGCGCAGCTGCCCCTCGACGCTCCGGGCCGGGTGCCGTGGTGGCCCGAGGAGGGCGCGCAGACCACGCTGCAGCACATCGCCGTCCACGTCCTGTGCGACCTCCACCGGCACGCCGGCCAGCTCGACATACTCCGCGAGCAGCTCGACGGAGCCGCCGGTCTGCGCCCGGCGGTGACCAACGTCCCGGACGGCGTCGACTGGCCGTCGTACGTCGCCCGGCTGACCGCGATCGCCGAGCAGTTCCCCACGTAGCAATACCGGTTCGCGGGGGAGCGGCCCGGGTTCCTAGACTGGCGCCGATATGTCTGGCCCGAACACTGACTACGACCCCGTGGAGGTCGCCGCCGTGAGCCCTGCCGAGCTCGAAGCGGCGCGCGACGCCGCCCTGGCCGCGATCGCCGCCGCCACCGACCTGGAGCAGCTCAAGGCGGTGCGCACCGAGCACGCCGGCGACCGCTCGCCGCTCGCCCTCGCCAACCGCGAGATCGGTGCACTGCCTCCCCAGGCCCGCAAGGAGGCCGGCCAGCGCGTCGGTCAGGCCCGCGGCGCCGTGAGCAAGGCGCTCGCCGCGCGGCAGGAGGTGCTGGAGGCCGAGCACGAGGCGCGGATCCTCGTCGAGGAGGCCGTCGACGTGACGCTGCCGACCGACGAGCTCCCGCTCGGCGGCCGCCACCCGCTGACCACCGGCGCCGAGCTGATCGCCGACATCTTCGTCGCGATGGGCTGGGAGGTCGCCGAGGGGCCGGTCATCGAGGCCGAGTGGCTCAACTTCGACGCCCTCAACCTGGGTCCGGACCACCCGGCCCGCACGATGCAGGACACCTTCTGGACCGAGCCGGCCGACAACCACGTCGTGCTGCGCACCCACACGAGCCCGGTCCAGGCCCGCACCATGCTGACCCGCACGCCCCCGATCTACGTCGTGTGCCCCGGTCGGGTCTTCCGCACCGACGAGTACGACGCCACCCACTCGCCGATGTTCCACCAGGTCGAGGGCCTCGCCATCGACGAGGGCATCTCGATGGCGCACCTCAAGGGCACCCTCGACCATTTCGCGACGCAGATGTTCGGCGAGGGCATCACGACGCGCTTCCGGCCGTCGTACTTCCCCTTCACCGAGCCGTCCGCCGAGGTCGACCTCGTGTGCTTCGTGTGCCGTGGCGTCGACTCCGACCAGTGCCGCACCTGTCGGGGCGAGGGCTGGATCGAGTGGGGCGGCTGCGGCATCGTCAACCCGCGCGTGCTCCAGGCCTGCGGCGTCGACTCGGAGCGCTACTCCGGGTTCGCGTTCGGCATGGGCATCGACCGGACCCTGATGTTCCGGCACGGCCTCGAGGACCTGCGCACCCTGTTCGAGGGCGACGTGCGCTTCACCACCGCATTCGGAAGCGAGCTCTGACATGAAGGCCCCCGTCTCCTGGATCCGGGAGCTCGTCGACCTGCCCGAGTCGGTCACCACCGAGGTGCTGACCGACCGGCTCACCGCGCTCGGTCTCAAGCTCGAGGCCATCGAGGGCGCCGACATCACCGGTCCGCTCGTCATCGGCCGTGTCCTCACCCAGGACAAGGAGCCGCAGAAGAACGGCAAGGTCATCAACTGGTGCACCGTCGACGTCGGTGACGCCAACGGCACGGGCGAGCCCCAGGGCATCATCTGCGGAGCCCACAACTTCGGTCCCGGCGACCTCGTCGTCGTCGTGCTCCCGGGCGCCGTGCTGCCCGGTGGCTTCGAGATCTCCGCGCGCAAGACCTACGGCCACGTCTCGGCCGGGATGATCTGCTCGGCCCGTGAGCTCGGCATCGGCGAGGACCACGACGGCATCATCGTGCTGCCGCCCGACGCCGGTCAGCCCGGCGACGACGTGTTCGCGCTGCTCGGCCTCGACGACGAGGTCATCGAGTTCGAGATCAACCCGGACCGCGCCTACGCGCTCTCCCTGCGTGGCGTCGCCCGCGAGGCGGCGCTCGGCTTCGACGTCCCGTTCGCCGACCCGGCCGAGCGCGAGCTGCCCGACGTCGACGGCAAGGCGTGGGAGGTCGTCGTCGACGACCCGGCCGGCTGCCCGGTCTTCGCGGCCCGCCTCGTCAGCGGTCTCGACCCGGCCGCCCCGACGCCGGAGTTCATCAAGCGCCGCGTCGAGCAGGCCGGCATGCGCTCGATCTCACTGGCCGTCGACGTGACCAACTACGTCATGCTCGAGCTCGGCCAGCCGATCCACGGGTACGACGCCGACAAGGTCGCGGGAGCCCTCGGCGTCCGCCGGGCCCGGGAGGGCGAGAGGCTCACCACGCTCGACGGCGCCGTGCGCGAGCTCTCCACCGAGGACCTCGTCATCACCGACGACTCCGGCCCGATCGGCCTGGCCGGCGTGATGGGCGGGGCGACCACCGAGATGTCGGAGACCACCACGCGCATCCTCGTCGAGGCCGCCCACTGGGACGCCGTCTCGATGTTCCGCACCGGCAAGCGCCACAAGCTGACCTCCGAGGCCGGCAAGCGCAACGAGCGCGGCGTCGACCCGCTGCTGCCCGGCATCGCCGCCGACCGTGTGGTCGAGCTGCTCGTCGAGCACGGCGGTGCGACCGCCGAGCCCGGCTACACCCTGGTCGGCACCGCGCCCGAGCGGCCGGCGATCACCATCGCCACCGACCTGCCCGCCCGGCTCAGCGGCATCGACATCACCGCGATGACCACGGTCGAGAACCTCCGCGCCATCGGCGCGACGGTCACCGAGCAGGACGCCGAGACCATCGAGGTCGTCCCGCCGACCTGGCGTCCCGACATCAACGACCCCTACGACCTCGTCGAGGAGGTCGTCCGGATCGTCGGCTACGACCAGGTGCCGAGCGTGCTCCCGCGTCGGGCGACCGGGCGCGGCCTGACCCGCACCCAGCGGTTGCGCCGCCGGATCGGTCGCACCCTCGCCGGTGCGGGGCTCGTCGAGGTGGTCAGCTTCCCGTTCGTCGGCGAGGCGACCTTCGACAAGCTCGGCCTGCCCGCCGACGACCCGCTGCGCGCCACCGTCGGCCTGGCCAACCCGCTGTCCAGCGAGGAGCCGGCCTACACGACCACGCTGCTGCCCGGCCTGCTCGAGGCGGCCGCGCGCAACGTCGGTCGCGGTGCGCCCGGCGTCGCGCTGTTCGAGACGGGCACCGTCGCGTTCCCCGCCGACAACGGCCCGGCGCCGATCTACGGCGTGCACACCAGGCCGTCCGAGGCCGAGCTGGAGAAGCTGGTCGAGGCCCTGCCCGTCCAGCCCCAGCACCTCGCCGTCGTCCTCGCGGGCGAGCGGCGCCGGGCCGGCTGGTGGGGTGCCGGCACCGACGCCGGCTGGACCGACGCGCTGGCCGTCGTACGACGCCTCGCCGCCGACCTCGGCGTGACGGTCCAGGTCGCCTCGGCCGGCCGGATGCCGTGGCACCCCGGTCGCTGCGCGCTGATCAGCATCGACGGCGTCGAGATCGGCCACGCGGGTGAGCTGCACCCCAACGTGTGCCGCGCCTACGGCCTGCCGGCCCGCAGCGCCGCGGTCGAGCTCGACCTCGACGCGCTGATGGCCGCCGCCACCGACGTCGTCCCGGGCCCGGAGTTCTCGACGATGCCGCTGGCCAAGGAGGACGTCGCGCTGGTCGTCGACGCCGACGTCACCGTCGCGGCGGTCGAGGCCGCACTGCGCGAGGGCGCGGGCGAGCTGCTGGAGTCGATCCGGCTCTTCGACGTCTACACCGGTGAGCAGATCGACGAGGGCAAGAAGTCGCTCGCGTTCGCGTTGCGGTTCCGGGCTCCGGACCGCACCCTGACCGAGGCCGAGACCGGTGCCGCCCGCGACGCCGCCGTGGCCCGTGCCGCGGAGCTGACCGGAGCGGTGCAACGCTGACGTCCGGGAGGCCGGGGCCGCGGCTGCGGCTGTCCGACGAGATCACCTGGGACGGCGTCCCCGTTCCGGGTGACCGGACGCGCACGCTGCTCGCGGCCCTGGCCGGTGCCCGCGGCAAGACGGTCGGGGAGGAGTCCCTGATCGACGCCATCTGGGGCGACGACCCGCCGGTCAGCCCGACCAAGGCACTGCAGGTCGTCGTGTCCCGCGCCCGGGCCGCGACCGCGCCCGGTGTCGTCGAGCGCGCCGGCCACGGCTACCGCCTGGCCCTCGGCACCGGCGACGTCGACCTGTGGGCCAGCGACCAGGCACTCGAGGCCGCACGCCGCTGCGTCGCCGCCGGCGCCTGGAGCGAGGCGGCGGCGTACCTCCCACAGCTCGGCGACCACCCCGCCCTCGCCGGCCGGATCCTCGCCGCCCTCGGCCGCCACGACGAGGCGCTGCCGCTGCTCGAGGCGCGCGGCACCGACGGCGACGACCTCGCCCTCGCCGCCCTGCTGCGCAGCGAGGCCGCCGTCCGCGGGGTGCCGGCGGCGCTCACCCGCTTCGAGGAGCACCGGGCGCGGCTCGCCGACCGCCTCGGCGTCGACCCCGCCCCGGAGCTGCAGGCGCTCCACCACGAGCTGCTGCTCCTCGACCGCCCGGTCCGCTCGGGCCTGGCCCACTACGCCAGCAGCCTGGTCGGCCGCACCGACGACCTCGCCCGGCTGCGCGGACTGGTCGGCTCCCACCGCGTGGTGTCGATCCTCGGCCCCGGCGGGCTGGGCAAGACCCGCCTGGCCCAGCTGGTCGCGGCCGAGGCCGACCAGCCGGTGGTCCACGTCGTCGAGCTCGTCGGCGTCGTCGACCCGGCCGACGTCGTCGCGGAGGTGGGCTCGGCACTCGGCGTCCGCGACTCCCTCATCGGGCGGCACGGCCTGACCGCCGAGCAGCAGCGCGACATCCGCTCGCGGATCGCCCAACAGCTCGACCAGGCGCCGACCCTGCTCGTGCTCGACAACTGCGAGCACCTCGTCGAGGCCGTCGCCGACCTGGTCGCCTTCCTGGTCGCCGTCACCCCGGCGCTGCGGGTGCTCACCACCACCCGCGCCCCGCTCGCGATCGCGGCCGAGCACGTCTTCGAGCTCAGCCGGCTCGGTCCGACCGACGCCGCCGACCTGTTCCGCCAGCGCGCGCTCGCGGCGCGACCCGGCGTCGTGCTGCCCACGGCGGCGGTCGACGAGATCGTGGAGCGCCTCGACGGCCTGCCGCTCGCGATCGAGCTCGCGGCGGTGAAGGTGCGCGCGATGTCGGTCGAGGACATCGCAGCCCGCCTCGAGAACCGGTTCGCCCTGCTGCGCGGCGGCGACCGCAGCGCACCCGACCGTCACCAGACGCTGCTCGCCGTCATCGACTGGTCCTGGAACCTGCTCGCCGAGCGCGACCGCCGCGGCCTGCGCCGGCTCTCCGTCTTCCAGGACGGCTTCACCCTCGACGCGGCCGAGCGACTGCTCGGCGACGACGCGCTGGCGTCGGTCGAGGAGCTGGTCGCGCAGTCGCTGCTGACCGTCCTCGACCCCGGTCCCGGTGCGCCGCTGCGCTACCGGATGCTCGAGACCGTCCGCGAGTTCGGCCGGATGCAGCTGGTCGACGCGGGGGAGCAGGCCGAGGCCCAGGCGGCCCACCAGGCCTGGGCGGTCGCGTACGCCGACCGGTACGGTCCCGCGATCTTCTCCCGCGACCAGGTGGCCACCATCGACGCCGTCGCCGTCGAGGAGAACAACCTCGCCGACGCCCTGCGCAAGGCGCTCGCCGCTCCCGACCCCGACGCCGTCGTCGCGCTGATGGCGCTGCTCGGCGGGTTCTGGAGCATCCGCGGCGAGCACGCCCGCGTGATCATGCTGTGCGAGCCGCTCGCCGCCGCGGTCGCCGGTTACGAGCCGGGACCCGGGCGTGCCGACCAGACCCGGGCGGCGCTGTCCCTCACCCTGGTGAACTCGTGGGTCGCCCAGCTCGACGTGCTCACCGAGGTCCACGCCCGCCTCGCCGCCCTCGGCCCGGGTACGACGAGCCCACGGATCGCCGCGATCGTCACCGTGGTCCTGGGCGCCCGGGACTCCGGCAACACCCACGACGCCGTCGAGGCGCTCGAGTCCGACGACCCGATGGTGTGGGGCGTGGCGCTGCAGTGGAGCAGCCACGCGCGCGAGAACGCCGGCGACATCGAGGGCGCCGTCGAGGCGGCCGAGCAGGCGCTCGAGGTGGTCACCGAGGACACCGGCCCTTGGAGCCGCGCGGTGCTGCACACCCAGCTCGCCGGCCTCTACAGCCAGCTCGGCATGGTCGACCGGGCCGAGCCGCACGCGCGGGCCGCGACCCCGGTCCTGGCCCGCCTCGGCGCACGGGAGGACGCGCTGCAGGCGATGACCGTCTCGGCGGTCGCGGCCCTGCTGCGTGGCGACCCGGACGCTGCCGAGCGGGTGCTCGACGACGTGGCGGCGTACGCCGACGGCGACTACAGCGGCGGCATCGGCACCGAGGGCACCGTGCTCGCCACCCGCGCCGAGATCGCCTTCGCGCGCGGAGACGTCGACGAGGGCTGCCGGATCGTGCGGCAGGCGGCCACGACGATGAGCGCCCTGCGGTTCCCGGGCATGGGCCGCGATGCCGACCTGGCGCCCTGGACCATCTACGGCAACGGCGTCGCCGCCGTCGCCCTGGCCACCCACGGCCGCGATGACGACGGCGCCGACCTCTACGCCTGGCTGGGCGCCGCCGCGCCGCGGGTCCTGGCGCGCGAGCGGGGCTTCGTCGACATGCCCGTCGTCGGGCTGCTGCTGTTCGCGCTCGGCACGTGGGCCCTGCGCAAGAGGGCGCTGGCCGACGCGGACGCCGTACGCCTGCTGGTCCTCGCCGAGCGCTGTGCCTACCCGCGCTTCATCCCGACCCTCGACTGGCACCACGTCGCCACCCTCGCCGAGGAGCGCGAGCCCGGCCTGCTCGCCACCGTCGATGCCGGGTACGACGAACGCCGCGGGCTCGACCTGCTGGACGAGGCCCGCGACGTCGTCGGCCGGCTGTTCGGCCCGGCCGTCCCGGCCTAGAACTTCCGCGAGTACGACCGCACCGCCAGCGGCGCGAAGATCGCGACGACCGCCGCGCAGCCGAGCAGCGCCCAGCCGACCTCGGCGGTGACCTGGCCCTCGTTGATCAGGTCGCGGCACGCGGTGACCACGTGCGAGACCGGGTTGACCTTCACGAACGCCTCCAGCCAGCCGGGCAGCGACTCGGCCGGGACGAACGCGTTGGACAGGAACGTCAGCGGGAACATGATCAGCATCGAGATGCCCTGCACCGCCTGCGCGGACCGGGCGACGGTGCCCAGCCAGGTGAAGATCCAGGCCAGCGACCAGGCGGCCACGATGGTCAGCAGCCAGCCGCCGAGGGTGCCGAGCACGCCGCCGCCGGGGCGGTAGCCCATCGCGAGGCCGACCAGGATGGTCAGCGTCGAGGCGATCGTGTAGCGGATGACGTCGGCCAGCGCCGGCCCTGCGAGGGGAGCGATCCGCGCGATCGGCAGGGAGCGGAACCGGTCGAAGACCCCCTTGTCCATGTCCTCGCGCAGCTGCGTGCCCATCGCCATGCACGAGGTGAGCGCGGTCTGGGCGAGGATGCCGGGGATGATCAGCGGCAGGTACGCGCTGACGCTGCCGGAGATCGCGCCGCCGAAGATGTAGGCGAACATCGCGGTGAACAGCAGCGGCTGGATCGTGACGTCGAAGAACTGCTCCGGGTTGCGGCGCATCTTCTTCGTCGAGCGCCACGCCATCGCCAGGGTCTGGTCGACGGTGTCGCGCAGGGTGGGCCGGGCGGGGAGCTCCGCGGGCGACAGCGGTACGGCGGCCGCGGGCCGGGTGTCGGTGAGCGTGGTCATCAGGCCACCTCCTCGGTGTCGTCGTCGTTCTCGTGGGGCTCGCTGTGGTGCCCGGTCAGCGCCAGGAACACCTCGTCGAGCGTGGGCTGGCGCACCGTCGCGGTCGTGATCGACAGCTCGGCCTGGCGCAGCGCGATCAGCACGTCACCGGCCCGGTCCGCATGGGTCAGCGGCACGTTGAGGCCGCCCGCCTCGGGGGTCAGGACCGGCGCCTCGCCGAGCGCACGCTCGACGACGGCGGCGGCAGCCGCGGTCTGCTCGCGGTCGGCCAGGCGCAGGTGCAGGGTCGAGGACCCGACGCCGGACTTGAGCTGCTCCGGCGTGCCCTCGGCGACCTTGCGGCCCGCGTCGATGACCGCGATCCGGTCGGCCAGCTGGTCGGCCTCGTCGAGGTACTGCGTGGTCAGCAGGATCGTCGAGCCCTGGGCGACCAGCTCGCGGATGGTGTCCCACATCTGGCCGCGGGTGCGCGGGTCGAGGCCCGTGGTCGGCTCGTCGAGGAAGATCAGCGGTGGCCGCGCGATCAGCGAGGCGGCCAGGTCGAGCCGGCGCCGCATGCCGCCGGAGAAGTTCTTGATCTGCCGGGTCGCCGCCTCGGTGAGGCCGAACCGCTCGAGGAGGTCGGCCGCGATCGTGTACGCGCCCTGCCGCCGGTGCCCGAGCAGCCGGGCGAAGAGAACCAGGTTCTCGGTGGCGGTGAGGTTCTCGTCGACCGACGCGTACTGGCCGGTCACGCCGAGCAGCTGCCGCACGCGGTGCGGCTCGCCGGCGACGTCGACGCCGAAGATCGAGGCGCGGCCGCCGTCGATCGGCAGCAGGGTCGCGAGCATGGACAAGGTGGTGGTCTTGCCGGCGCCGTTGGGTCCGAGCACGCCGAAGACCTCGCCGCGGGCGACCTGCAGGTCGATGCCGTCGACGGCCCTGAAGTCCCCGAAGGACTTCACCAGGCCGCTGGCGTCGACCGCGAGGTCGCGTCCCGCCGCGGGAGGGTGGAGGATGTCGTTCATGGCGCCGAGCGTGCCGGGCACCGCTTTCATCCCGGTTTCAGCGGGCCGCTGTCGCGGTTTCATGCATGACCCTGTATGTTCATGCACATGAGCAAGGTGAGGGTCGCCGTCGCCGGCGCCAGTGGGTACGCCGGGGGCGAGGTGCTGCGGCTGCTGCTGGGCCACCCCGGCGTCGAGATCGGTGCGGTCACCGCAGCCAGCAATGCCGGGGAGCTCCTCGGGACGCTGCAGCCCCACCTGCTCCCGCTCGCCGACCGCGTGCTCGAGCCGACCACCGTCGAGGTGCTCGCGGGCCACGACGTCGTCTTCCTCGGCCTGCCCCACGGCCAGTCCGGTGCGCTCGCCGAGGAGCTCACCGCGCAGAACCCCGACGTGGTCGTGATCGACTGCGGCGCCGACTTCCGGCTCGAGGACGCGGCTGCCTGGCAGCAGTTCTACGGCAGCGCGCACGCCGGCACCTGGCCCTACGGCCTGCCCGAGCTCCCCGGCAACCGGGCGGCGCTGCAGGGTGCCAAGCGGGTCGCCGTCCCCGGTTGCTACCCGACGATCTCCTCGCTGACCCTCGCCCCGGCCGTCGCCGCCGGTCTGGTCGTCCCGGACGTCGTGGTGGTGGCGGCCTCCGGCACGAGCGGGGCCGGCAAGGCCCCGAAGACCCACCTGCTCGGCAGCGAGGTGATGGGCAACACCAGCGCGTACGGCGTCGGCGGGGTCCACCGCCACACGCCCGAGATCACCCAGAACCTCGGCCGGCTCACGGACGCCGAGGTGAAGGTCAGCTTCACGCCGCTGCTCGTCCCGATGTCGCGGGGCATCCTGGCCACCTGCTCGGCACCGCTGGCCGGCCCGGTCACGGCCGAGGAGGCACACGCCGCCTACGTGAAGGCGTACGCCGACGAGCCGTTCGTCCACGTCCTGCCCTCCGGGCAGTGGCCGCAGACCCAGTCGGTGCTCGGCTCGAACGCCGTGCACCTGCAGGTCACCGTCGACGAGGCCGCCGGGCGGCTGGTCGCCGTCGGCGCCATCGACAACCTCGCCAAGGGCACTGCCGGCGCCGCCGTGCAGTGCATGAACCTCGCCCTCGGTCTCGACGAGACCACGGGCCTGAGCACCGTAGGACTGGCCCCGTGACCGAGCAGCCCGAGCAGACCGAGCAGACCGAGCAGACCGAGCAGACCGAGCAGACCGAGCAGACCGAGCAGACCGAGCAGACCGAGCAGACCGAGCAGACCGAGCAGACCGAGCAGACCGAGCAGGGCGGCTACTCCCTGTCCCGCTACCCGGAGACCCTCGCCGTCGTCCGGCTCGCGGCCGGCGCCGAGATCCCGCTGTGGGCCGAGTCCTCCTCGGTCTTCTCGATCACCGCGACCGCGACCGAGACCTCCCTGGTCTGCGCCGGCCGCAGCGTGCCCAAGAAGGCCCGCCACCACAAGCCGCTCACCGCGTTCTGCGTCGACGGCGAGCTCGACCTGACCGCGGTCGGCATCCTGGCCGGCCTGCTGACACCGCTGGCCGAGGCGGAGATCCCGGTGTTCACGCTCTCCACCTTCGACACCGACTGGATCCTCGTCCCGACCGGGATGGCCGACAGGGCCGAGGAGGCCTGGCGACGATCGGGGCACACCGTCGCCCCCGCCGTCCCCGTCTGAACCGTCCCGAAGGAACCCAGAACCCCATGAGCGTCACCCACCCCGCCGGCTTCGTGGCAGCCGGCGCCGCGATCGGCCTGAAGTCGAGCGGCAAGAAGGACTTCGCCCTCGTCGTCAACCAGGGCCCCACGTTCGACTCCGCCTCGGTCTTCACCAGCAACCGCTGCAAGGCCAACCCCGTGCTGTGGAGCGAGCAGGTCGTCAAGGACGGCGTGGTGCGCGCCGTCGTCCTCAACTCCGGCGGCGCCAACTGCTACACCGGCCCCGAGGGCTTCCAGACCACCCACCAGGTCGCCGAGAAGGTCGGCGAGCTCGCCGGTATCGCCGCCGGTGACGTGGTCGTCTGCTCCACCGGCCTGATCGGCCTGGTCAACCACCGCCAGACCCTGCTCGACGGCGTCGAGGTCCTCCACGCGCGGCTCTCCGCCGACGGCGGCAACGACGCGGCCGAGGCGATCATGACCACCGACACGGTCAGCAAGCAGGTCGTCGTGCAGGGTGAGGGCTGGTCGATCGGCGGCATGGCGAAGGGCGCAGGCATGCTCGCGCCGGCGCTCGCGACCATGCTCGTCGTGATCACGACCGACGCCGTCGTACCCGCTGCCGACCTGGACGCCGCGCTGCGCGCCGCGACCCGGGTCAGCTTCGACCGGCTCGACTCCGACGGCTGCCAGTCGACCAACGACACCGTCACCCTGATGGCCAGCGGCGCGTCGGGCGTGACGCCGAGCCTGTCCGACTTCACCGCCGCGCTGACCGAGGTCTGCCGCTCGCTGGCGATCCAGCTGCTCGCCGACGCCGAGGGCGCCGACCACGAGATCGCGATCACCACGCGGGGCGCCGCCTCCGAGGACGACGCGGTCGAGGTCGGCCGCAGCGTCGCCCGGAGCAACCTGTTCAAGGCAGCCGTGTTCGGCAAGGACCCCAACTGGGGCCGGGTCCTCGCCTCCGTCGGTACGACGCAGGCCGCGTTCGACCCTGCGAACCTCGACGTCGCGATGAACGGCGTGTGGGTGTGCCGCAACAGCACGCCCGCCGAGGACCCGTCGCTCGTCGACCTGTCCGACCGGAAGGTCACCGTCACCATCGACCTCAAGTCCGGCGACGCCGAGGCGACCGTGTGGACCAACGACCTGACCCACGCCTACGTCCACGAGAACAGCGCCTACTCCTCATGAGCGACACCACCGAGACCCACGAGCCCGGCAAGCCGGACCAGTTCAAGGCCCACACCCTCGCCGGCGCGCTGCCCTGGCTGAAGGCCTACCACGGCAAGATCGTGGTGATCAAGTACGGCGGCAACGCCATGACCGACGACACGCTCAAGCGTGCCTTCGCCGAGGACATCGCGTTCCTCCGCTTCGCCGGCTTCCGCCCGGTCGTCGTGCACGGCGGCGGCCCGCAGATCTCGACCATGCTCGACCGGCTCGGCATCGAGTCGGAGTTCCGTGGTGGCCTGCGGGTCACCACGCCCGAGGCGATGGACGTCGTCCGGATGGTGCTCGTCGGCCAGGTCCAGCGCGAGCTGGTCGGCCTGATCAACGAGCACGGCCCGCTCGCGGTCGGCCTGTCCGGCGAGGACGCCGGCCTCTTCACCGCCGAGCAGACCGGCACCGTCGTCGACGGCGAGGAGGTCGACCTCGGCCTGGTCGGCGAGGTCGCCCAGGTCCGGCCCGAGGCGGTCCTCGACCTGATCGAGGCCGGCCGGATCCCGGTCGTGTCCAGCGTCGCGCCCGACGTCGACGGGGTCGTCCACAACGTCAACGCCGACTCCGCCGCGGCCTCGCTGGCCGCCGCGCTCGGCGCCGAGAAGCTGCTCGTCCTCACCGACGTCGAGGGCCTCTACCTCGACTGGCCGGACCCCGAGGAGGTGATCGGCGAGATCAGTCCCGAGGCGCTGGAGGAGATCCTCCCGTCGCTGGCCAGCGGCATGATCCCGAAGATGAGCGCCTGCCTGCAGGCCGTGCGCGACGGCGTGAAGCGCGCGACCGTCGTCGACGGGCGCCAGGCGCACGCCGTCCTGCTCGAGCTGTTCACCGACGAGGGCGTCGGCACCCAGGTGCTGCCCGGCGTCACCACCAAGACCCGCAAGGCCCGGGAGGCCCTCACGTGACCGCCACCGAACCCGGCAACCGGGAGTGGACCGAGCGCTACGCCGGTGCGCTGATGAACACCTTCGGCCCGCCCAAGACCGTCCTGGTCCGCGGCGAGGGTGCCCACGTGTGGGACGCCGACGGTCGCGAGTACGTCGACCTGCTCGGCGGCATCGCCGTCAACGCGCTCGGCCACGGCCATCCGCGCCTGGTCGCCGCGGTCACCGGGCAGCTGCAGACCCTCGGCCACATCTCGAACTTCTTCGCCAGCGGGCCGCAGATCACGCTCGCCGAGCGGCTCGTGAACCTCCTCGGCACCGAGGCCCGGGTGTTCTTCACCAACTCCGGCGCCGAGGCCAACGAGGCCGCGTTCAAGCTGACCCGGCGTACCGGGCGCACCAGGATCGTGGCCACCGAGGGCTCCTTCCACGGCCGGACCATGGGCGCGCTCGCCCTGACGTCGAAGCCCGCCTACCGCGAGCCCTTCGAGCCGCTGCCCGGCGACGTCGTCTTCGTCCCGTACGGCGACACCGCCGCTCTCGAGGCAGCCGTCGACCGCGACACCGCGGCGATCCTGGTCGAGCCGGTGCAGGGGGAGGCCGGCGTCATCGTGCCGCCGCGCGACTACCTGCCGACCGCCCAGAGGATCGCCCACGAGAACGGCGCACTGCTGTGGCTCGACGAGATCCAGACCGGCGTCGGCCGCACCGGCACCTGGTTCGCCCACCAGAACCCTGCGCTCGTCGACGCCCCGGTCACGCCCGACATCGTCACGCTCGCCAAGGGCCTGGCGGGCGGGATCCCGATCGGTGCCTGCCTGGCCACCCACGGCGCCGGCAAGCTCTTCGACCCCGGCAACCACGGCACCACCTTCGGCGGCAACCCGGTCGCCGCGGCGGCCGCGCTCGCCGTCCTCGACGTGATCGTCGAGGAGGACCTGCTCGCCCACGCCACTGCCCAGGGCGCCGCGCTCAAGGCCGCCGCGGCGACCGACCCGCGCGTCGTCGAGACCCGCGGCGAGGGCCTGCTCGTCGGGCTGACCCTCGCCGAGCCGAAGGCCGCCGAGGTCGTGACCGCCGCGCAGGACGCCGGGTTCCTCCTCAACGCCGCCACCCCTGAGCGGGTCCGGATGGCCCCGCCCCTCAACCTCGCCGACGCCGACGTCGCCGCCTTCGCGGCCGCCTGGCCGGCGATCCTCGACCACGCCAACGACTCGGCAGGAGTGACCGCATGACTCGATCGTTCCTCCGCGACGACGACCTGACCCCGGCCGAGCAGGCCGAGGTCCTCGACCTCGCGGCCAAGCTCAAGGCCGAGCCCTACGGTCACCAGCCGCTCGCCGGGCCGCGCACCGTCGCGATGATCTTCGACAAGCCGACGCTGCGCACCCAGGCCTCCTTCGCCGCCGGCATCGCCGAGCTCGGCGGCCACCCGATGCTCGTCGACGGCACCCTCGCCGGCATCGGCAAGCGCGAGTCGGTCGCCGACGTCGCCCGGGTGCTCGGCCGCCAGGCCGCGCAGATCGTGTGGCGCACCTACGCCCAGACGAACCTCGACGAGATGGCGGCGTACGCCGGCGTGCCGGTCGTCAACGCCCTCACCGACGAGTTCCACCCCTGCCAGCTGCTCGCCGACCTGCTCACCATCCGTGAGCACAAGGGCGACCTGGCCGGCCTGACGGCCGCCTTCCTCGGCGACGGCGCGTGCAACATGGGCAACTCCTGGCTGCTCGCGGGTGCCACCGCCGGCATGCACGTGCGGATCAGCGGGCCCGAGGGCTACGTGCCTGACGAGGCGATGTTCGCCAGGGCCGACGAGATCGGCGCCGCCACCGGCGGATCCGGCACGGCGGTCGCCGACCCGCGCGACGCCGTCGCCGGTGCCGACATCGTCATCACCGACACCTGGGTCTCGATGGGCAAGGAGGACGAGCGCGACGCCCGCCGCGCGGTCTTCGGTCCCTGGGCGGTCACGCCCGAGCTCGTCGCCGCCGCGAAGGCCGACGCCATCGTGATGCACTGCCTGCCGGCCTACCGCGGGATGGAGATCGCCGCCGAGGTCCTCGACGGTCCGCAGAGCGTGGTGTGGGACGAGGCCGAGAACCGCCGCCACGCGCAGAAGGCGGTCCTCACCTGGCTCGAGGGCAAGCGGTCCTGAGATGACCACCCCACCGAGCTCCTCTCCTCCGCTGCGCTTCCCCGAACAACTCGTCGGGGACCCCAGATGAGCGAGCACGCCCTGACCCCGATGACCAAGAGCGCCCGGCAGGCGATCGTCGTCGAGCTCCTGGAGACCCGGGAGGTGCGCTCCCAGCCCGAGCTCGCCGACCTGCTGGGCAGCCGGGGCGTGCACGTCACCCAGGCCACCCTGAGCCGCGACCTCGTCGAGCTCGACGCGGTCAAGGTGCGCTCCACCACCGGCGCCCTCGTGTACGCCGTGCCCGCCGAGGGCGGCAACCGCAGCCCGGTGACGGGGGAGAGCGCCGCCAGTCAGCACCGCCTGTCCCGGCTGGCCTCCGAGCTGCTCGTCAGCGCCGAGGCCAGCGCCAACCTCGTCGTGCTGCGCACCCCGCCCGGCGCGGCGCAGTTCCTGGCGAGTGCGATCGACAAGGTCGAGCTCGCCGACGTGCTCGGAACCATCGCCGGGGACGACACTGTGCTCGTGATCGGGCGCGACCCCGCCGGGGGAGACGCCCTGGCCCACAAGTTCACCGCACTCGCCGAGGGCGACACCCGAAAGGATTCACACAGTTGAGCAAGGTCCTGACCTCCCTTCCCCAGGGAGAGCGCGTCGGTATCGCCTTCTCCGGCGGCCTCGACACCTCCGTCGCGGTGGCGTGGATGCGCGACAAGGGTGCGATCCCGTGCACCTACACCGCCGACATCGGTCAGCCCGACGAGCCCGACATCGCCGGTGTCCCCGCGCGTGCGAAGCAGTACGGCGCCGAGATCGCCCGTGCGGTCGACATCAAGCCCCAGCTCGTCGAGGAGGGCCTCGCCGCCCTGGCCTGCGGTGCCTTCCACATCCGCTCCGGCGCCAAGGCGTACTTCAACACCACCCCGCTGGGCCGTGCCGTCACCGGCACCATGCTGGTCCGTGCCATGCAGGCCGACGACGTCAACATCTGGGGAGACGGCTCGACCTACAAGGGCAACGACATCGAGCGGTTCTACCGCTACGGCCTGATGGCCAACCCCGAGCTGCGCATCTACAAGCCGTGGCTGGACGCCGACTTCGTCAACGAGCTCGGCGGCCGGCACGAGATGAGCGAGTGGCTCGTCGAGCACGGCCTGCCCTACCGCGACTCGACCGAGAAGGCCTACTCCACCGACGCCAACATCTGGGGCGCCACGCACGAGGCCAAGGTCCTCGAGCACCTCGACGTCTCCCTCGAGATCGTCCAGCCGATCATGGGCGTGAAGTTCTGGGACCCGTCGGTGGCGATCGAGACCGAGGACGTCACCGTCACCTTCGATGCGGGCCGTCCGGTCGCGATCAACGGCCGGCGCTACGACGACGCGGTGGCCCTCGTGCTGGAGGCCAACGCCATCGGTGGTCGCCACGGCCTGGGCATGTCGGACCAGATCGAGAACCGCATCATCGAGGCCAAGTCCCGCGGCATCTACGAGGCGCCCGGCATGGCGCTGCTGTTCGCGGCGTACGAGCGCCTGCTCAACGCGATCCACAACGAGGACACCCTCGCCAACTACCACCTCGAGGGCCGCAAGCTCGGCCGGCTGCTCTACGAGGGTCGCTGGCTCGACCCCCAGGCGCTGATGCTGCGCGAGTCGATCCAGCGCTGGATCGCCTCCCTCGTCACCGGCACCGTCACCCTGCGCCTGCGCCGCGGTGACGACTACACGATCCTCAAGACCGAGGGCGAGAACTTCTCCTACCACCCGGAGAAGCTCTCCATGGAGCGTGTCGAGAACGCCGCCTTCGGCCCGACCGACCGGATCGGTCAGCTGACGATGCGCAACCTCGACATCGCCGACTCGCGCGCCAAGCTCGAGGCGTACGCCGGCCAGCCGCTCGACCAGGGCACCGTCCTCGTCGAGAACGGCACCCTGTTCGGTGAGCTCCCGGCCGGCGGCTACGACCAGATCACCGCCAACCCCGAGGGCGGCGACGAGGGCGAGGCCATCCTCGAGGAGGTCGCGATGGAGCTCGGGACCGACTGATGCACCACGAGCCCACGAGGCGCACGGTGGCCCGGGTCCTCCCGGTCAGCAGCGAGGGCAAGGTCCTGCTGCTGCTCGGGTGCGACCCGGCGCTGCCGGAGGTGCGGTACTGGTTCACCGTCGGGGGAGCGGCCGACGCAGGGGAGTCCCTCGCCGAGGCCGCGACCCGCGAGCTGCGCGAGGAGACCGGCGTGGTCGTGTCTCCCGAGGCGCTCGGTGAGCCGTACGGCACCTTCGAGGTCGCGTTCTCGTGGGACGGGCGTGACTACGTCAACGACTCGACCCTCTTCGCCGTGGCGCTGGAGGAGTCGGATGCAGGAGCGATCAGCTTCGCGGGCCTGGACCTGCTGGAGTCGCAGTCGATCTTCGACGCGGCCTGGTGGACGCCCGAGGAGCTCGACCGGGACGGCCGCGCGGTGGACCCGCGGCTGATCGACCAGATGCGGGCGGCGATCGCGCACGTCCGGCAGAACTGACAGGACGGAACCAGCGCAATGAGCACCAATACCGGCAAGCTGTGGGGCGGACGCTTCGAGGGCGGACCCTCGCCGGAGCTGGACGCGTTGTCGCGCTCGACCCACTTCGACTGGCGCCTGGGGCTCTACGACATCGCCGGCTCCCACGCCCACGCCAAGGCGCTCGGCGCCGCGGGCCTGCTCACCGCCGACGAGGAGGCCGAGCTGCACCGCGGCCTCGACGTCCTGGCTGCCCGGTTCACCGACGGCTCGCTGCAGCCGGATCCCTCCGACGAGGACGTCCACGGCGCCCTCGAGCGGCTGCTCATCGGGGAGGTCGGACCCGACGTCGGCGGCAAGCTGCGCGCCGGCCGTTCGCGCAACGACCAGATCGCCACGCTCTTCCGGTGCTACCTGCTCGACCACTCGCTCACCGTGGCCGGCCTGGTCCTCGACCTGGTCGACGCGCTCGCCGGACAGGCCGAGCAGCACCTCACCTCGGTCGACGGGGGACCGGCGGTCATGCCGGGCCGCACCCACCTCCAGCACGCCCAGCCGGTGCTGCTCTCGCACCACCTGCTCGCGCACGCCTGGGCCCTGCTCCGCGACGTCGAGCGGCTCGGCGACTGGCGCCGGCGCGTGGCCGGCGACTCGCCGTACGGCTCCGGTGCCCTGGCCGGCCAGAGCCTCGGCCTCGACCCCGAGCTGGT